>NZ_JBGGNO010000019.1:0-663412 GCF_041287105.1 Mycobacterium sp. SA01
CGATCCGTGGGGTTACGGCAACTCGCTGGAGTGGGCCACCTCGTGCCCGCCGCCGCGGCACAACTTCACCGAGCTGCCCCGAATCCGTTCGGAGCGCCCGGCATTCGAACTGCACTACCCGCACATGATCGAGCGGATGCGCGCGGAATCGCACGTCGGACGCGCACACGAGCCCGCAAGCCAGGAACTGACGCAGCGCTGACTGGTCGATGGCCGCGTGAGTAGGCCGGTGGCCTTATTCCGCTGATCGGAAATACGGCTCAACCGTGCCGCTGACCTTGACGACCATCGGATTGCCGCGGCGGTCCTTGGCGGTCGGGACTTCCACGCGCACCCAACCCTCGTCGACGTTGTATTCGTGAACGTTGGTCTTTTCGGCGCCATTGAAGCGAATGCCCACGTCGCGCAGAAGCACCTCTTCGTTGTAGAAGGGGCTGCGCGGATCAATGGAGAGGTGATTCGGCGGAACGTCTGGGTTCTGATCCTCGGACATGATGGCTTTCGTTGGAGGCGGCGTTAGGTCGTGGGTTTGGTTCCCTAGGAACCTACGCGACCCCACGGTGGCGGGTCGCAACGAGGGGATCCCGCGTTCTCTGCGAATCAAGCAAAAAGCCCGAGACCAGATGGCCTCGGGTTTTCCAAAAGTGGAGCTAAGGGGATTCGAACCCCTGACCCCCACACTGCCAGGACCGGGCAGAAGCCGTGACCAGTCACGATGGGCGGCAAATTCTCGTGTAGGGGACGTGGTTGTGGCAGCAACTGTCGTCGGCGTTGTCGTCAAAACTGTCGTCACCCCCGTTCGGGAGCAGCACCGCCACGTATCCGCTTCCCCTGCCCTTGAACATCGGCCCGGTAGCCCGGGCCGGAGTCGGGCCGCTCGCCGTCCTGCTCCACCGAACCCGCGTGATGATTCTGATCGGTGCACTAGCCGGCCTTCGGGTCCACGAGATTGCCGAGGTTCGCGGCGGGACATCGATCCGATAAGACGCGCGCTACGGGTCACCGGCAAAGGGAACAAGACCGCGGAATTGCCGCTCCATCCGCTGCTGATCGAAGCAGCGGCTTACATGCCACGCAAGGGCTTGTAATCCCCCGGGAATTCCCGCCGGCCCGGTGAAGCCGATCACCTGGCGGTCGGTGTCGCAGATCATCAAGCAGGCCATGGGCGCCGCCGATATCCCCGGCGGCACCGCTCACCGGCTGCGCCACTGGTACGGCTCGACGCCCGTCGGCGACGCCACCGACATGCGCACCGCCCAAACACTGCTGAGGCACGCCAATCTCAACACCACGGCGATCTACGTCCAGGTCCGCGACGAGAAGCGCGTGGAAGCCATTGACCGACTCAACCCATTCGATTGACGCAAACGCCGAGCAAGGTCAGCCGACGTCGGGGATGTCCCGTAACGGCGACGATCCAAACACGCCGACCCCCAAGTTCGCGATCGCGTCGTCCTCGGGGAGCTCGGCCAGCACGTGCTCGAATGGCACCGCGGGGGCGTCGGCGTTCTCCCACACGGCGAGGCGGTCCTGCAGATCGTCCAGCTCTTCGAGCAACGACTGGTAGTGCTCCGGAGACATCAGCACCGCGGCGGGCCGGCCGTGGTTCATCAGGAACAGGTCCCCGTCGGCGGCCCGCTTGATCAGCGCGGACAGGTTCGCGCGGGCCTCACTGACCGGCACCATCCGATCACTCGGCAACGAAGAACCGCGAATGGCGCTTTTGCCCCTGCTGGGCTTGCCGGAAACGACGGCGTACTGCCCACTCTTGGAGCCCTTGATCACGCCACCTTTGGAGTTCTCCTTGCCGGTAGTGACGGCGCTGCGGTCTTCGCGGCTCATCGGTAAACCTCCCTGCGGTGAGCGATCTTCTGGACTCGGACGACGCGGATGCCGTCGTTGATGGTGTAGATGACGCGGTAGTCCGCGATGCGGATGCGGTACGCGTCGGTGCGGCCAGACAGTTTGGTGCAGCCGTGGGGCCGGGGGTCCATGCCGAGGTCGGCGATGGCGTTGATGATTTTGATGCGGAAGGGTCGTTCGATCCGGGTGAGCGCTTTGGCGGCGCTAGTCTCGATCTCGATGCTGTACCCGCTGGCCACACCTATATTGTACGTACTTATGTACGTAATTCTAGCGCTATTTTAGTACAAAATCAGGCCAGGCGCGGCGGACGTCCACGGCATCAATCTCAATGCCGAGCGCTGGCGATGAAGCTGCGGGCACTGTCTTCAATCTCGCCTTCGTGGCGGGCCTGGGTGGTGTCGCTGAGGTTGATCAAGCCGTCCGGCGCCACGTATCTAGCTTGCAAAATCGCTGACAGTCCGACGGCCACAGAGTTATGTTCTGCCTGCCAAACACCGAGACGATCGAGGAAGGCAGTCATGACCAAAGGTGGCAAGGCCAAAAAGGACGGGTACATCGTCAATTTGATTTCGGGGGCGGCGGCGCCGAAGTCCAACAACTCCCAGCGCAACAACAAAAGAATTCAGGGCAACAAACAGCACCACGACACCCTGAAGGGCGGCGGCGGAAACAACACCAACCGGAAGCGCGGAAGTCGCTGACCGCAGAAACATGAGCCAGCTCTACACCAAGAGAGGCCGCCCACTACAGGTCTCAGGTACAGACCTGTACTCCAAACACGGCAAGTACATCGGACATATCCGCGGCGACAACGTGTTCGGCAAAACGGCCGCTACGCCGGCACTATCGTTGGCGATCGCGTGGTGTACCGCGGCACCGACAAGGGTCAGATGAGCAGTCCATCGGTCGAGGCCGCCCGCGCCGGAGTCGCCACTGCGTACGCCGCCGGGGCGGCTATCTGGGGGGACGAGCCCGACTTTCCCGACTGATGTCACACCGTACTGACGCCGCGATCGCGCGGGTCGTGTCGACTACTCCGGAGCTCTGTCCGCGTGGCTGCTGCTGACTAGCGGCTGCCTCTGTCCGGTTGCAGCCGGGGTCGTTAATGTCTCGGCCTCGCGGCACAATTATTGATGTGACTGACCTGAAGCTGTTCGACCCGTATATCGATCATTACGGCGGTCCTGCGTCTGAAACCGAGAGCGCATACCACTTTCTAAACAGAGCTTGCGATCCAATATGGCAGCGCACACGTGAACTGACTGAAGCCTGGTATCTCGAGTACCCAGACGCCGATGGTGATCTCCGCGCCCGTTTTCAGAGTGACGATGTGGGCCAACATCTTGCGGCATGGTGGGAGCTGTACGTCTACAGCGCATTCCGCGCCTTGGGCTACGAGGTGGAGGTGCACCCAACAGTCCCCGAAACAGATAAGCGACCCGATTTTCGCGTCAGTCGTGACTCATCGGGCATGTACGTTGAATGTGCCGCGATGGCCGGCGATGACGTGGTCGAAAATGCCGCCGGGCAAGCGTGGATCCGCGAGAGCATTAACAAGGCAAAAAATCCCGACTTCATGGTCCAGGTGGAATTCACCGAGATAGGACCGATCATCCGACAGTTGGCGAGATCGTGAAGCCGATCGAGAATTGGCTCTCTGGACTTGATTACGACCTTCTGTCGGAGCTCATGGATTCGACCATGGACGTCGCCGAAGAGACCTTCGCCTTTCGAGATTGGGAAGTGCGGCTCGTCGCACTTCCCGTGAACGAACAAAGTCGCGGCTACGACGGACGGCTCATCGGACTCGGATTCCATGGCGTTCGCGTGATCGATGAGGAATCGAAAATCCGGACTGTACTCCGGAACAAAGGACGTCGTTACGGCTCGCTGAATGAGCCGCTTGTCGTTGCGTTGCTGAGCTGGTCAAGTTGGACCAACGAACGCGAGATGGTGAACGCCTTGTTTGGTTCGGTTGCTGTCAGTTATGTCCAGGGTGACGCATCTTCGGCGCAACTGATTCGCGAACGAGACGGCTACTGGCGCCCACCACCAAGCACGCGCGGTACCCGCATAGCGGGTGTGCTCTTTGCAGATAGCACACTGAAACCTTGGTGGGTTGGCAAGACCTTGCCCAATCTGTGGCTCAATCCGTGGGCGCCAATACCGGTCTCGGACAACAGTCTCCCGTTCGCTGTCCATACCGCGAAAGACAACGGCAACGTGGTTTCCACACCGGCCGCGACAACGCCCCAACAGCTATTCAGTCTGCCAGAGCCGTGGTCTGACGATCCCGAGCAGTGATCGCTAAACCGTCGTCGGGATCGACAACAGTCGGAATGCGTTCGGGATCACCACGTCTGAGCCGGGGGAACCACAGGAGTGCGATGCGTTGAGTCGGGCGAACGCGAAAGCTCGGCGCAAGCAGCCGTCAGAGTGAATTGCGGCGCTCGATCCCGCCAGTAAGACTGGCATCGCGGCCCGCCCTCACCTCTCCTGGGGCGGGTTGATCAAGAAGGTTCGTGCAATTCTCCGGAAACGTCGATCTCGCCATCCTTCAGCGCTTTCACTAAGCGCTCCCTCCACGCGTCCTCGCCGTCTTCGTCAAAGTCCACGAGTGCTTCGCGGCCGCACTCGTGGCATTCGATGGGATATCCGGAATGGCTGACGTATTCCACGCGCCTAATCTCCGTACCGGCGCTCAGGGGCTCCCCAAACTTCACGAGCTGCATGTCGGCCTCCCCCTGGTCATCCCATCTAGCTGCCGCTAGCTGAGCCCGGCCGTGGGGCTTACCCTTCCCGTCCGCGGTGCAGACGATGAGGACTTCGTTCATGCGCGTCCCTCCATTTGCGTGAGGCGCCCCAGTGTGGGTGCTCATAGCAGACAAACTAACCTCCGCGGGAAGAAATTGATAGCGCTCGTAGTTGCAGATTGCACACTTGTGCTAGCGCCGGTGCTAGCATAGTCGCATGAGTCGGGTCGAGAAGCTGGTAGCAGCGTTCCGGGAGTCCCGCACCAACGTCCGGTACTCGGACCTGCTCAGTGTGTGCGCGCACTATTTCGGAGAATCCCGCCACGGCAGCACCAGCCACGCGGTGTTCCGCACACCGTGGCATGGCGAACCTCGGGTCAACATTCAAAACAAGAACGGCCAAGCCAAGCCCTACCAGGTAAAACAAGTCCTCGAAGCTATCGACAAGCTCAACTCGACCGGAAAGGAGAACTGCTGATGTCCCGTCACTACACCTACCGGGCTGAGTGGTCCGCCGAAGACGACGAGTATGTCGGCCTGGTCGCCGAATTCCCCAGACTTTCCTGGCTGGCCGATACCCCGAGCGAAGCAATCGCCGGACTCTCTCGCCTCGTTGACGACATCCTCGACGACATGGAAACCACCGGCGAAACTCCCCCGGTCCCGTTTTCTGAGCGCCGGTACTCCGGCAACATCGCGTTGCGCACAAGCGCCGAACAGCACCGCCGACTGGCCATCGAAGCGGCCGAGCAAGGCGTCTCGCTCAACCAGTGGATCATCTACAAGCTGTCCGCGGCCGCCGCAGTCGAATCGGCCGGACCTACGGGGCGTGCGGACCTGCGCTTCGTACGGGGCGGGATTCAAATATCAGACACCGCTATCGGCGACCTCGTCGTTCAGACAGGTGAGAAATATCCCTCCGACCGTCTCTGGTACGAGGCAAAAAGCCGAACGATGAGTTGGTCAGCGCCGGACTCCGGCCCATTCCAGATAGTGATTATGGGCGCCGCCGGGATCTCCGGCGAGTCGTTCCATAAGGGCGACACCGACGATGATCCTCGATCCGAGGATGATCCGTATGTCGCGTTTCGCGACTTCACCGAAAACATCAGCCCGAATGGTTGACGACTCCGCACGGTCCGAGCCGGCACAAAATTTGGAATTCGACATGACCCATGGCCTAGAGACGGTCGCGGTCCCGCCGCCGGCAGCGCGAGTCCTCCATGAGGGTCTCAGCCGCCTGCGAGCTTGGCGATCACGAGGTCAGCTATCTCGTCGGGGTCTGTGGTCCGCACTGGGGACTGTCTGCCGTCGAATATGAGTTGCACGGCGATTTCCCGGAATTGTCCGAACCCGAAGTGGACGGTGGTCGGTGGATGGACATCAGAGAGGATGACGGAGTAGCCGTCTGCCCTCATGGCCATTGCGGACTGAACCTGGCGAGCGTTCAGGGCCTTCATGAGTTCCATCGCGGCTGTCTGCTGCGGCTCCATACGCCTCACGGTAGCCTCGATAACAGTAGAGAAAGTTCTCACAGCCTCGATCCGGTAGGAATCATTCGGTCCGTGGTGGCGGACGGGAGCGCCAGCGGACGGGAGCCGCCGCGGCGTGGATCTTTCACACAAATGATGTCGGTGCCATGTCGGGCATATTCGTAGACTTGCATCGTGGTGACTGAGACGGTGCGGGCACGGGCGATCGCTGAGGAGCGACTGGCCGATCTGCCGCATCGGTGGGCCCATGTCCGCGGTGTCGCGGCGACGGCGGAGCGGTTGGTCGTCGGCTTGGACGCCGTCGATGCCGACGCGGTGGTGACCGCCGCGTGGCTTCACGATGTTGGTTATGCACCATCAATTCGATCGACGGGTTTCCACCCCATAGATGGCGCACTGTTCGTTCGCGACGAGGGCTTCTCTGCGGTGGTGGTCTCGCTGGTGGCCTATCACACGGGCGCGGTGTTCGAGGCGCGGGAACGCGGACGCGCGGACGTGCTCGCCGAGTTCACGGCACCCTCGCCGTTGTTACTGGACGTGCTGACGTGCGCTGACTTGACCACTAGCCCGCAGGGCACGCCCGTGCGGGCCGAAGATCGGGTCACGGAGATCCTGACGCGTTACCCGGATGGCGATCCTGTACATCGTGCGATCGAGCGCGCGGCTCCGAGCCTGCTGGCGGCGGCAGCGCGAGTGAGTGCCTCCGCCCGCTAGCGACTACCCACTGCGGGGCTACCCGAGGTACGGGCTGTCGCGGCGTTGAAGGTAGTGCTGAATGCGTAGCCGCATCGAGGGGTGGATGTCCAACGATGCAAGTTCATCTGGCGACGTCCAGGCGATATCGGTGCTTTCCGAATCGACTCGCAACTGTCCACCCAGCAGCCGGGTGGTGAAGCACAGCGAGAACTGTTGACGGACTTCACCGTCGGCGTAGGCCATCACGTGGTGGGGGTTGGTGTAGACCCCGATGAGTCCGGTGATATCGACGTCGAGACCGGTTTCTTCTTTCACTTCACGAACCGCAGCGTCGACGATGGATTCGCGCAATTCCATTGCGCCGCCTGGCAAGGCCCAGAGGTTGTTGTCGCGTCTTCGGAGAAGCACGATTCGGTCGTATGGGTCGGTGACGACGGCGGTGGTGGATGGCACCACGCTGTTTGCGGCTGGCGCGTGGGGATCGTTGTAGTAGTCGGTCCGGGCCATGCGGTTCTCCAATCGGCGGGGTCATGCGGGGGTGGGTAGCGGCTGGGCGGTGTTCCAGACCCGTTCAAAAGACAGTTGGTGATCGCGCCACAGCCCGGGTGCGTCGTCGCGTCGAATGAAGAGAACGGGATTGTCGCTGGCGGGAGCACCGTAGAGGTGCGGGTTGGCAATTAGGGTGTTGTCCGCGCGGAACATCGACGTGTACAGCGGTGTGGCGTGTGTGCGCACCTCCAAGCCCGGGGCATCGGCGAGTGAAGCCAATCGCGCCAGCGTGATCTGGCAGCGAGCGGCCAGGACTGAGCCAATCGTCTCCTCGTCCCCGCGTTGGCCGACCGCAGCGCAATCGGGATCACCCACGATGAAGCGAATGGCGACTCCGCGTTCGGCAGCGACTGCGAGCATTGAGCAGAACCTGGGAATGCCGTCGAAGAGGAAGGTGCCCCCGTAGACCAGGATGTCGATCTGCTCGGCGGCGCCGCCGAACAGTTGGGTCCACACGGCGACGGGAACGTCCGCGCGGCTTCGGTACACACTGACCGCGACAGTGCCGGTACCAGGTGGGCGCAGGGTGGGAAAGATGTCTGGCCAAAGCGTCTGCGGATCACAGCCCAGTGCGTCGGCGGTGGCGCGCGCGTTGACCGCTTGGGGCAGTGATTCACCCCTGACCCAGCGGCCCACCGTCTTGACGTCGACACCGGCGGCTGTTGCGAGTCTGGTTTCGCTGAAACCCTTTTCGCTCATTCGCGCCGTCAGCGCGTGGTTAGGAACAGGTAGCTTCTCGATCTGCTCATGCTAGGAGCGCGGTGCCAGCATTAGCGACGCCCAAAGCACGAAAGTTGGCGCGCGATTGTCGTGCGAGTGTCCGCGCTGTCCAGGCGCCTGTCCGATTTGTCTAACTGATGCCCTGGGAATGTCCGAGTTGTCCGCCTGAACTGGTGGTCGCGGCCGAGCGGTCGCGAGAAAACAGCCGGAAGGACATTTGGAATGAAGCTACGTATTGACACCGGCGGTGTGTCGTTCGTGTGCACGCGGGCACCCGAACAGCGCATCGCTTTCGACACCGGCCAGCCGAAGCTGGATCGCGAGACTGGTCTGCCGCTCTGGCAGGTCCAGGTGATGGCGTTGGACTTTACGGGTGGGGACGTAATCACGGTGACTGTCGCCGGCGACCCGAATGTGACGGTCGGGCAGCCAGTCCACATCGAGGGCCTGGTTGCCTTGCCGTGGAGCCAGGACAGTCGCAGCGGAGTCGCGTTCCGTGCCGAGGCGATCCGCGCATCAGGTGCGCCACTGGCAGGAGTCGTTGCCGCACCTAGGAATGCGTCACCGAGCGGCGTAACCGGCGGCACAAGCAAGCCCGCCGCCTGACCCTTTCGTCGAGTGGGCGCAGCACCGCACACCAAGCGGGTGTGGTGCTGCGCCCGTTCGGCCGAAGCCTCTCCTCGCCCTGATCCCGCAACCCTGCCGGAAGGTCTGCCATGCCTGGCCACCCACGAGCTCACCGCTCTAACCGCTCTCATCCCAACCACTCGGACTTCGATGACACCGCCCTCCGTGCAGCCACGGCGCTCGCCCAAGTGACAGCCGCGCTGGTATGGGCATCGGTGTTGTTTCCGATGATCAGCATTCCGGCCATCACAAGCGTCTGGATGGCCATCACTTGCGGCCCCTTGGTCGGCCTCTTGGCGGCGATCTGGTCGGCTCTCGCGTTGTTCAGCTGGTTTCTGTTATCCCCCAAAACGTTCCGTCAGTGGGTGACGGTACGTCTGCGGGTCCAGTGGCGCACATGGGGTATCTATCGAGGCCGATGGGCCACGGTCTGCACGCTGTGTGGCCTAACCGCCGGTCTCGACGGTCACGTCATGGTGCCGAGTCTGCGTTCGGTCACGATCGGTGCCACGAGCGACGTTCTCGAGGTCCGCATCCTCACGGGCCAGTCGTTGGCCGACTGGCAATCCCGAGGTGACGCGTTAGCCGAAGCGCTGAGCGCCCAGCGTGTGACCATTCGCTCGACCCGACCGGGCTCGATCCGCATCACCGCCCATCACGGCGATCCGCTGACGACGCCCATCCAACTTGCTCGTCCGGCCGGGGACACCACACCGGACTTGTCCCGCCTGTGGGTGGGGCTGACCGAGGCCGGTGAGCGTTGGCGCCTGCCGCTACTGGGACAGCACATCTTGGTCGCAGGCGCGACCGGCTCTGGCAAGGGCTCGGTGCTCTGGTCAATCATTGCCGCCGTCGGCCCCGCCGTGCGGGCGGGCTCCGTACGCCTAATCGTCGTAGATCCCAAGGGAGGGATGGAGTTCGGGCGCGGGCAAGCGTTGTTCACCTCGCTTGCCCATGACAGCGGTGAACAGACAATCGCTGCGCTGCGGGCGGTTGTCGCGGTGATGCAGAAACGTGCGCAACGGCTGCGGGGGAAGACCCGGCTTCACACTCCGAGTGTCTCCGCACCGCTGATTGTATTGATTATCGACGAAATCGCCTCACTGACTGCCTATCTCGGGGACCGCAGAACACGGGCCGAGGTTGAGCAGCTCCTGGGGCTCCTGCTGTCCCAGGGGCGCGCAGTCGGTATCTCGGTCGTCGCCGCTGTACAGGACCCGTCTAAAGATGTTTTACCCATCCGGCAGCTCTTCTCCATCCGGGTCGGACTGCGCATGAGTGAAGCCACCCAGACCGCGATGGTGCTCGGAGCCGCCGCCCGAGAAGCCGGCGCCTTGTGTGATCGAATCTCCACCGGTACTCCCGGTGTCGGCTACGTCTGCACTGACGGCAGCGCTGAACCGTTGCGGGTTCGGGCCTTCCACGTCACCGATTCCGCCATTGATGATCTCGTCGCTCGCTCTGCCCCCACAAGAGCGCATCCTCGGACCACCGAGACTGAAGGCCGCCAGTCATGACCTCTGCTGCGCTGGGCATTGCGGTTTCGACACTGCCAGGCCTTCCGGCCGGTACCGACACCACTGGCGTCGTGGCGCAGATGGTCCGTCGCGTCGCCTCCCGCGACTTCGAGACCTGGTGGACTAAAGCGGAGAATGCTGGGTTCTGTGCGAATCCGATCCGTCTGACAGGAACCGACAGCTTCGGTCGCGAGCTTCGGGTGTGGACCCGATGCAACAACCGACGCGCAGTCGCCTGCCCGTCCTGCTCCGATCTCTACGCCCGCGATACCTGGCAACTCGTACACGCCGGCCTGCACGGTGGCCATCACGATCTGCCGCCCACCGTCGCCGAACACCCTCAGGTGTTCGTCACGCTGACCGCGCCCAGTTTCGGGGCCGTGCACACCACACGCGATGACGGCCAGCGAGGCCAGGCTCGGCGGTGTCACGACCGGGGCCTTGATGCCCACCGAATTTGCCAGCACGGGAGACCCCTGTGGTGCAGCTCCATCCACCACGACGGCGATGCTCACGTCGGTCAGCCACTCTGCGAGGACTGTTACGACTACATGGGGCACGTCCTGTTCGCCTGGCATGCCCCTGAACTGTGGCGGCGCTTCACCATCGCACTGCGCCGACTGTTGCGTAGACGCTTACGCGCGCTCGGCGAATCCCCCACCGCTGCCCGAATTAACTTCGTGAAGGTGACCGAGATGCAACGTCGCGCGATCCCGCACTTCCACGCCGTAATCCGCCTCGACGAGCCGCCCCAGCCGGGCCAACCCCCAACACCACCCAACTCCTCAATCACAGCAACCGACCTGGCCCTCCTGATCCATCAGGCCGCGAGCGGCGTCGCACTCAGTGTCGCCGCCCCAGCACGCGGCGCTGAAATCAGTAGCCGTGAAATACAGTTCGGCACCCAGACGGATGCACGGCCGTTGCAGTCCGACAGTGGTGACTGCGACACGGGAACGCCTCGCCGGTCGCGTCGATCGGTGGCGGCCTACCTGGCCAAGTACGTAACCAAATCCGTCGCCGACTTCGGCGTTGGAATCCGACGGATGTCACCGCTCGCGGTTCCCGATTTGGACGTCACCACACACGTCCGCGCGATTCTGACCACAATCCTCGATCTAGCCGACCATGGCGCCTACTCGGGGATAGACCGGTGGCTGCACACTCTAGGCTTTCGTGGGCATATCACCACTAAGTCCCGGCTGTTCTCCACCACGATGGGCGCGCTGCGGGAGCATCGAGCAGAGTGGACTCGGGAGCAACGCCATCACCGCTTAGACGTGGCGACCGACGATCGTCATCGTGTGCTACATGGTGCCGAAGACATGGAATGGACATTCGATCGAGCCGGGCTGGGCAATCTCGGTGAACGCACTTTGGTCGTGTCTGCGGCGCACCGAATGATCGAGCATCGCCACATCGTCCGTGCGAATCGCTGGACACAGGACCAATCGTCACCACCGGATTGGTCGACATGAGCATGCGAGAGAACCGATCAGATGACCGGTTCGGCACTGCGCGACCACATGGAAATTCCTCGTACACAGCACAACTCACTTCCGACGAAACCAGAGCGAAATGAACGATTCCCGCATTCCCGATTGCTTCACACCGAGAGGAGGTCCGATGCATACTGAATTCAGTGCTGAGCTGATTACCTTGCAGGCGGCGGCGGATCGTCTCGCAGTCAGTCGATGGATGGTGTACCGGCTGATCTGGGACGGACGTGTCAAGTCAGTACAGATCGGTAGGTGCCGGCGGATCGTGCGGCAATCTTTCGATGATTACCTTTCCGGCTTGATTGAAGGAGCCGCGTGATGGCTGCTGGTGGTAAGGCGCGACGCAACGCGAACGGCCAGGGTGGTGTGTATCGGCGAGCTGATGGGCGCTGGGAAGCCAAGGTCTTCGTCGACACGCCAGACGGGCGGCGGAAGCGCATCAGTGTTTACGGCGACAACGAGAGGGCCGCCCTGGACGAACTTGGCAAGGTTCTCGATCAACAGCGACGCGGCATACCCACTGCAACAACGACGTTGACGGTCGCCGAGTATATGACCTACTGGCTAGAGCACATTGCGGAGCCTAGTGTTCGGCGCACGACGTATGCGACCTATGAGGGCGACGTGCGCCTGCACATCATTCCAGGCATTGGCAATCGGAAGCTGAAGTCACTGCAGGCCTCGCATATTCGCGCGTGGCTGACCGGACTGCAGACCCGATGCCAATGCTGCGCCCAAGGGAAGGATGCAGCGCGAGCGCGCAAGTCGCAGGAACGGTGTTGCGCTCTCGTACCTGCCAAGTGCTGCAATGACACGTTGTCCGCCAGCTCCATTCGTCACATTCTGCGCGTGCTCCGGGCTGCTCTGCAGGATGCGGTCGATGAAGAGATGCTGAGTCGCAACGTTGCCCGACTCGTTCAGTTGCGCGTGACCGATGACCGGAGGGTCCGATCTTTCACGCGAGCGGAGGCGATGCGCTTCCTCAAGACCGCTGAGGCGACGCGCCTCTATGCGTTGTGGGCGGTCGCATTGGCGATGGGACTCCGTCGCGGTGAAGCGCTCGGGCTGCAATGGTCCGACGTCGACCTCGACGCGGAGCGGATCACAATCAGGCGAGCGCTGCACCGCGTTGACGGACAACTGAAGCTAGAGAACGTCAAAACTGAAGGTTCCGTTGCGGTTTTGCCGGTACCCCGGACGCTTGTGCCCATCTTGACTAACCATCGCCGGAATCAGCTTGAGGAGCGCCTGGCGGCCGGCTCAGCGTGGCGCGCCACCGGCTTGGTGTTCACAACCACTCAGGGCGGCGCTCTGGAGCCACGCAACGTCAACCGCATGTTCCACGGATTATGCGAAAAGGCGGACGTGCCACAGCTCCGAGTCCACGACCTACGGCACTCCTGTGCGACGCTGCTCTTCACCATGGGCGTTCAGCCCGCCACGGTCCAGAAGATCCTGCGCCACAGCTCAATAACAGTGACGACGGGCACCTATGTTGAGGTCATTGAGGCGGTTCAACGGGACGCCTTGGATTCGATGGGGTCGCTGTTCGCTTCCACTGGTGAGACGGGCTAAGTCTGTCGCTCTTTCTCGCATGTGGGTAAGCGTCACGTTCGAGCCGCACCACCCAAGTGCAGCTCGGCTAAAGCCGTGGCACTTTTGGCAGCCATTCCTCTCGGAGGGCGACTTGTTCGAGCGGTGACTCGTGCACAGCTGAGGACCGGCGCTGCTCCGCTTCAAGAACCCAGGAGACCGGGAAGGACGCCGGGTCGGCGAGAACCGCGTCTTCCCAGGACTCGACATCGAGGTCCGTCGAAGGAGGGCGCGTGCCGACAAGCCGGGTCAGCCCGCGCAACAGCGCCGCACTTCCACCTCCGAGCATTCGAGCCGCCATCGCTCGGGCGATGGGCCAAGAGGACGCTGTCGACAGGGCGGCCCGCGCCAGCCGCTCGTCACTGAGGGCGCTGAGCGGGTCATTCGCTGCCAGGCTGGCAGTGAAGTGTGTAACGAGCAATAGTGTGCGGTCACTGACATCACCCAATCGAGACCAGATGCCGTCACCCAGTCGTCTGCAGGCTTGACCTCGACCGATACGGCTCGAAGAGTCTGCGAGACTGTCGAATTCGTCCTGCGGAAGACCGGATAACACCTCATCGACTTTGTCCAGTTGCCTGAACACGATCTGAGGTTCGGCGGCGGCGATAAGCGCTAGTACCCACATTCGACGTGAGAGGCCATCGGCGTGACGCTGGTACATAGACGCCCACCAGGCTTCGTCGGGCTGTTGATGGATTCGCAAGACGAGGGTTCCGTAATCCACATCGTTTCCGAAAGGCTGGCCGCCCCTGGTGAACGTTCCCGAGTGTTTGACAGATCGGTTCGCGGCGCCGGTGATGGCGATTTCGGCAGCAAGCCAGTTAGGTCCATGTAGCTGTTTGAGTATTATCGCTGGCTTCTGCCATGGTTCAGTTGTTCCCTGCTGACCCATGCCGGGGCGACAGGCCTTCTGAAGGTTTCGGTAGCGATCGTCAATCTCAACGAGAGTGCGCCACGCTGCAGTTCGGGCAGTGCGGTCCGCTTCCGTTGGGAGCAGGTGGTCTGCAACTCCCAACGAAGGCTCACCATTGAACGCGGGATTATGCTGAAACCACTGGGGCCTCATGGTGCGAAGAAGCGCACCAGCCTCGCTGGTCGAGGACGTCGATACATCGGAACACCAACCGCTGAGGACCCCAGCGAGAAGCGTTCGGTCGAGTGGTGAGCGAGCTCTGGGAGAGGCATTGGCGTACAACGCCGCTCGACAGCTCGAAGCTCCATCGACGGTAAGCGTGGCTAGGTCACCATCCAGCAAGCGTGGAATCTTAAACGAGCCAGCGATATTCAGCCATGCAGTCTGCTCTGCCTGCGTCGACGCAGCAGACTGAAAGCGTGGTCTCCACCAAGACAGAAACTCGTCCGCACCGACCCCTGTCTTGTCACGAAGGATCGCAGTTCGGCTCCTGTTTAGCCCACTATGCGGATTCTCCGAGATCATTTGCAGTAGTTTCGATGTCATCTGACCGGCCCCGCTACCGTGAGCCAAGCTCGGGAAGTTCGCGATGGCGTCAGGGTGATTCGCAACAAGAATCACGGAAAGGTCGTCAGTCACGAGCGAGACGACATCCCGCTGGACTGTAGTGCTGTTGGCGAATATCCCGTCGCTGAGGAGCGTCCAGAGGGCCGTCCGTTCCTGGAATGGATGTCGCTGCTCTTCCATCAGCTCTTCCAGACCGTATCGAAGAGATGCAAGTTCGTTGGGTGACGCAAACCCGGCGTAGAACCTGGCGGTATTGAGCCAATACGGTCGGGCGACGAGGTGCCTAAGCACTTCTTGTTTGGAAAGTACTTCAAGACGGTCGCGGCCGGCCCAGTCCGCCAAGAAGCTGGCAGCAAAGTACTCGCGCAAGGGCTGAACTGCGAATTCGAAGGTATGTTCCACTTTGCTTGAAAGCGCCCAAAACCGGTCTGTTGCCGCCTTGAACAAGGTCGCGACCTGTTGAGAAGGCCCTTCTGTCCGTTGGAAGTAAATCAGAAGCGAGGTTTCAATGTCAGCTTGCGTCATCCGCCCCGCCGCAGGGCTGGTTTCCACTCCCGAGTGCATGTGCCAGCCAAGGAATGCCGTTACTTCCTTTACATACGGAACTTGTTCTCGGGCAATCTGTTTACGTGTGACCTCTCGACTCAGAAGCGCCTCGAGGTAATCACGATAAAGTGGCGTGCGAGCGACAGGTACCGACTCGCCGTTCTTGTTTATGAGAAACAACAAAATAGTTAGTTGCATGGGATTATCGGCAAGCTGGGCGACGTGCTCGTGGGCAGTCCGATGCTCAAAAATACGGCGTAGTTCGCGGCGCTTTGAGCCATAAACTTCGTTGACGTCGCACCACTTGCCCAGGAATTGTCGCTGCAGTTTGGTGTCGAGTGGTTTTAAGCGCAGCGTTTGAAACATATCCTTATCCGGCTCCGATAGGCCGGATGCGTTTGGCCGAGCTGTGACGAGGACCTGGAACTGACGCGCTTTCGACACCAGGCCCATTCGAGTGCAGGTCAAGTTGATTTGATCAACGATGACAGCTCGCAACTCTGGGTCTGCGACCTCGTCTAGGCCATCGAGCACCAGGAAGGTCGGGTAACGTTCTAGTAAGCTCTGAACATCCTCCACTGTGACTTCTCTTCCGCCGCTGTGGAATTCACAGAACTTCGCTATGAAAAGGTCAAGACTGCGCTGCGACTTCGGACGAGGCTTCGAACGTAGCGACGTCTCGTCTTCACCGAATGGGTCATCGCCAGACAGCCACGCCGCATAGTCCTTCAAGTCAAGGCGTAGGGGTAGCTTCGGGTCGGCCACCTCAGCTTCGGCGGGCATGCCGCCGATAACCGTGTCACCAGGGAGAATCGCTGCGCGGTGCATTTGCGAGAGATACTGTCCCAGTGTCGATTTACCCTGCCCCGGAACTCCAAGGAGGTAGGTAAGCGGCGCAGTGGTGCGAAGCATGTACGACACCGCACCCAGCGACTCATACATCGAGTGGTTGCTCTTGCTGAAGAATGCGTCAACTGCATTTCGAGGAGCTGACTGTAGCGAGACTTGGACGTCGACGTACAGATCAGCGATATTGGCATGGGGTACGTCAAACTGCGAGAACTTTATTTTTGAGTCCTCACGCCACTGACTCGCCATGACCAGTATCAGCGTGTCGCGCATGCGCGCCGCCTGGCCTTCGACTTGCGATCCGTGCATGAGGTAGCGCATCGCCTCTGTGCCGGCGAGCATCTCGTGGTAGGACCACTTGATTGCATCTGGCGCAGCATCGACCTCTGCATCGATGTCCGACTGCCACCAGCATTCGACTGGGATCTTGAATTCCTTCGTGTAACCGTCCAGCTTCGGCTGCAGCTTTTGAATGCTGCCCGTCCCTTTCGCAGTCGTGGTCCCAGCAACAGAGGTCATGAGGACGTACCTTGAGATGCGCTTTTCGCGGACGAGGCGCTTGATGTTCTCGCGCTCACCATCGATAGTTTTGTCGAGCCATGTCTCGGGGTTTTGGAGACACTTTGAGGTCCATTTGTCCTGGAAGACGATGCTGCCATCAACCATCTGGTCGATGCCCCCGTCGGCCATGCCAATTGGAAGACACTGAACCGACGGATACTTCTGGCGCAGAAGAGATCCACATAATTGCTGAAACTGTCCCTCTGATAAACGCCAGTAGAGATACTTGAAAGAGTTTCCCGGCTGTTCGGTGGCTGGTTTGGGTGCCAAGTTAGGAAGCTCGCTGTGCGATTTGATCAACGGCCGACTGGGCGCGCAAAGTTGCGTCCTCCCATCTAGTCCAGACTGTCTCGACGGTTCGTCTGGCCCAGAGTCACTGGCAGACGACAAGCTAACCCTATCGGGTTCGGCGGTGCCAGCCATGCTAATGCGCAATGGTCTGCCGTCTACCGGATCAGCGGACCCTATGGACCGTGGATGTTTCCCGCACCCTCCTCGCGCGACGACTCAGCAGTGAGCGGGAATGCACATAGAGTCGAAGACTACTCGACTGCTATTGATTCGAGGTCTTTCAATATCCTGCGGCCGAATTCATTTACGCCTGTAATTCCGTATGTCCTCGGATCCGGGATGCGGTACAGGCCGTCACGCCCCTGCACCGAGCCAAAGAATACAACGCCAGCACGCAGCAAGTGAGCAAGCACGGGGGCCAACTCGCTTCTCAGGGCCGAGTTCAAAATCTCGTCGTTGACGCCAGGATTATGTTGATTCTCATCATCAGCTTTGCGCAGGCGAGTGAGCGCAGCGATGTGCGGACCCTCCAACTCTTGTAACGCCGAGACCAACAACTGAGCTTCGTCGACCTTGTCGTCGTCCGTTAGGGCTGTCGCAACAACCCGTGCCAGGCAGATGCGCTTCTCTTCGAGTGCGGTCGCCATCGCACCTTGAAGACCATTCCAAAGGAGAGATTCTAGTGCGGGGTCTCCCTCGATCTTCGCAAGCAGACGGTCTGCGCCGACCACCTCGACGATCGGCTGTAGAAACTCCTGACCGCGCCCTCGTCGCCGCTCGGCCATAGCGTCGCCGAAAGTGGTTACCAATGAAACCGGATTTGGCGGCATACCGGTGAGAAGCGAATAACCTAGCTCGGCATTCGCAGCCAGCAGTAGACGTTCGGCGATCTCGAACCAAGACGGAGTCTTCGCATCGGTCATGGCGCGATGTTATGCAGGCGCGAAGACTTTCGTTTACGGCTCGGCTCTAAGACAGACCCGGCCGAGTCGAACTGTCGTCAGAACTGTCGTCAAACGACCTGCTGAGCACCCGAAAGGATGCTGCCTTGCCTGGTGGAGCTAAGGGGATTCGAACCCCTGACCCCCACACTGCCAGTGTGGTGCGCTACCAACTGCGCCATAGCCCCAGGTGTGCCCACCGAAGTTACACCACGGGCGCCCGCGCCTCAAAATCGCTGTTCAGAGCAGGCAGCGGCCGGCACTATGCGGCGAGACCGCGTCGAGATTGAACTCACGCAGACGCCTACTCGCACTTCCCTGCGCCAGTGCAATCCCACGGAAGCCACCGCGCTACGGCAGCTCACCGGCGGCCTCCGGCCCCAGCGGCCGGGGTGGGGTGTGCTCCAACGGCGGCCGGTCCCGCGTCTCCGGCGCCAGCAGCCACCCGATCGACGCCAACACCAGGATGGCGCCGCTGACCGCGAATGCCCACTCGAACGACAGGTGCTGGGCGATCTCCCCCACACCCAGTGAGCCGACGATCGACCCCAGGTCCGACATCATCTGGAATGTCGCCACCGCCGTCCCGCCGCGTGCCTTACCGATGATGTCCGCCACTGCGGCCTGCTGCGGCGCGGTGAACACCCCGGTCCCCGCACCGGCGATGAACGCACCGATCAGAAACACCGGCAGCGACGTCGCAGCCCCGACCACCGCCGTCGTCAACCCGGACGCCGCCAGTCCGATGATCAGCAGCGGTCGCCGACCGGTCCGGTCCGACAATCGCCCCGACGGAATCACCGCCGCGACATTGCCGGCGGCGAAGGTGGCCAGTGCCGCGCCTGCGACACCCGGCCCGCGGTGCAGCGCCTCGGTGATGAACAGGGGCACCAGCGCCACCCGCAGCCCGAAGGCCGACCACCCGGTCGCGAAGTTCGACAGCAGCGCCGCCCGGTAGGCCCGGTGCCGCAGCGCCACCCGGAGAGTCACCGTCAGTTCGTCGGCGGGTGCGGGGGCGGCCAGATGCGAGTGCCGCAGGTTGATGAACACCACCGCCGCCGCGATCAAGAGTGCGGCTCCATAGATAAGGAACGGCGCCGCCAGGCCGAGACCCGCGGTCAGGCTGCCGAGCAGCGGGCCGGCCACCGAGCCGACCAGGAACGCCGATGAGAACATGCCCGCCACCCGGCCGCGGGCGTTGTGCGGGCTGATCCGAATCATCAGTCCCAGCGCGGAGACGAAGAACATCGTCGAGCCGATTCCACCCAGCGCCCGGAACACCAACAGCTGCCAGTAGGTGTGGGCGAACGCGCAGGCCCCGGTCGACAAGGCCACGATCAGCAGGCCGCTGACGTAGATCCGCCGCTCCCCCAGCCGCTGCACCAACATGCCCGACGCGGGGGCGAAGCACAGCCGCATCAACGCGAACGCGGTGATAACGAACGTCGCGGCGCTGATGCTCACGCCGAAGTTGCGGGCGAACTGCGGCAGCACCGGCGCCACCACGCCATACCCCAGGGCGATCACCGCGTTGGCGGCAATCAGAACCCAGACCTCCCGAGGGAGCTTGGCCTCGGCTTCCGAGGAGCAGTCACCCTCCGCGACAGAACTCACGAGATGACTGTATTCGGGCACGACCAAACGCTGAACTTGAGTTGGTATCACGCCCTCGCCGGGCTGCAAGCCCCATGACGCCGGCGGCGACTCCGCGACCAGTCCGACATTCCCCAAGCCGAAGAGGTTCAACAATGGCGACGGGTCACCAGCACTTGAAGTATCGGACTACTCAAGTCATCTGACCTACACCGGCTTAGCGTGCATCTGTCACGCGAGCTGATAAGGAAGCGCGCACTGTTCGGGGGGTTGGAGATGCCGCAGCACTACGTTTTCGAGGGTCAGACAATCGGCGGTAAGGCAACGATTGAGATTGGCTTGTTGTACTTCTCAGGAGGATTCCTGCCAACGGAGTCCGACCAAGGGCCCGTCCTGTTTCAAGCGGTGCCGACCGTGGCGGCTCCGCGCCCGGTCTTCGTGACGGAATGGGGCAACACCTGCTCGTCTCAGGGCATCCTTTTTCCCGCCTATACCTCGTACTACTGCCGGCTCCGAAACGACAACTCCAGTGGAGTCCGATTCGACCTGCACATGCTGACGTTCACAGACGCCGCACGGGGTGGGAGTGGGTGGAACTTACTGTCGGAACGGCCAGTGTTCTCGGCCGACACGCTTCGGAAAGTGAAGCTCGTTGTACTCACCGACGCAGACGGCAAGATTGCCGGTACCGCGTTTCAGACGGACGAGAGCTCGGCCCACGGCCTTGTGCCGGGTGACGGCCAGTCAGTTCATGTCATAGACGTGACGGACGAAATCGCCACCATCCAGGACGTGGAACAACTGCATACGACGTTGGAGACGTACCTCACGCAATAACTGAGTTCACCACTTCACGGGCCGCTTCCTGCACCTCCGCCAGGTGTTCGGGTCCCTTGAATGACTCGGCGTAGATCTTGTAGACGTCCTCGGTGCCCGACGGCCGCGCGGCGAACCAGCCGTCGGCGGTGGTTACCTTCAACCCGCCCAGCGGGGCCCCGTTGCCGGGGGCCGTGGTCAGTTTGGCGGCGATCGGCTCGCCGGCCAGTTCGGTGGCACTGACCTGTTCCGGGGACAGCTTGGCCAGCCGCGCCTTCTGCTCCCGGTTGGCGGGGGCGTCGACGCGGGCATAGACCGGCGCACCGTACTTGGCGGCCAGCTCGGCGTAACGCTGCGACGGCGACGACCCGGTGACCGCCTGGATCTCCGAAGCCAGCAGGGCCAGGATGATGCCGTCCTTATCGGTGGTCCACACCGAGCCGTCGCGGCGCAAGAACGACGCTCCAGCCGACTCTTCGCCGCCGAAACCGATTGTGCCGCTGATCAATCCGTCGACAAACCATTTGAAGCCCACCGGCACCTCGAGCAGCTTGCGGCCCAGCCCGGCCACCACCCGGTCGATGATCGACGAGCTGACGGCGGTCTTACCGACGGCCACACTCGCCGGCCAGTCCGGCCGATGCGAGTACAGATAGTCGATGGCCACCGCGAGATAATGGTTGGGATTCATCAGACCGGCGTCCGGCGTGACAATGCCGTGCCGGTCGGAGTCGGCGTCGTTGCCGGTGGCGATCTGATAAGCGTCCCGGTTGGCGATCAGCGACGCCATCGCATTGGGCGAGCTGCAGTCCATCCGGATCTTGCCGTCGGTGTCGAGCGTCATGAACCGCCACGTCGCGTCCACCAACGGATTGACCACGGTGAGGTCCAGCCCGTGGCGTTCGGCGATGGCGCCCCAGTAGTCGACACTGGCTCCGCCCAGCGGATCGGCGCCAATGCGGATCTTCTCGGCGCGGATCGCATGGATATCGACGACGTTGGGCAGATCGGCGACGTAGGCGTCGAGGTAGTCGTGGCGCTGGGCGCTCTGCAACGCCCGCGCCAACGGGACCCGCTTAACGTCCGCCAGGCCACCTCGCAGAATCTCGTTGGCACGCTTGGCGATCGCCCCGGTGGCATCCGTGTCGGCCGGACCGCCGTTGGGCGGGTTGTACTTGAACCCACCGTCACGCGGCGGATTGTGCGACGGTGTGACGACGATACCGTCGGCCAGACCCGAGCTCAGTCCGCGATTGAAGGTCAGGATGGCATGGCTGACCGCCGGGGTCGGGGTATAGCGGTCGGCCGAATCGATCATCGCCACAACGTCATTGGCGGCGAGCACCTCCAACGCCGACACCCAGGCCGGTTCGGACAGCCCGTGGGTGTCGCGTCCGATGAACAGCGGCCCGGTGGTGCCCTGCGCGGCGCGGTACTCGACGATCGCCTGGGTGGTGGCCAGGATGTGCGCCTCGTTGAACGCCCCGTCCAGGCTGGAGCCGCGGTGCCCCGACGTGCCGAACACCACCTGCTGGTCGATGTCGTCGGGGTCGGGGTTCACCGCGTAATACGAGGTGACCAGATGGGGCAGATCGACGAGGTCTTCGGGGAGCGCCGGCTTACCGGCGCGGGGGTTAGCCGCCATGGCGCCAATTCTGCCTTCCCTAGGGTGATACTTGCTCGCGGATTCATCGACGGTTAAGGGGATTGCCCGTGTTCGGTCATGACAACCGGGAACTGGCGGCCGTTTTCGTCGGCGGGGCGCTGGGAACCCTGGCTCGCGCGGGCCTGGCCACGGTGTTCGCCGATGACCCCGCCCACTGGCCATGGGGGACGTTCATCGTCAACATCGTGGGGGCCTTTCTGCTGGGGTACTTCACCACCCGCCTGCTCGAACGACTCCCGTTGTCCAGTTACCGCCGACCACTACTGGGCACCGGCCTCTGCGGCGGGCTGACAACCTTCTCGACCATGCAGGTCGAGACCCTGAAGATGATCGAGCACCACCACTACGGCCTCGCGGCCGCCTACAGCGCGGTCAGCATCGTCGCGGGACTGCTGGCCGTCTACGTTGCGACAGCGCTGGTTCGCCGGGTCAGGATCCGCGCGTGACCGTCGCGATCTGGGCCGGCGTGATGCTGATCGGCGGACTCGGCTCGGTGGCCCGGTTCATGGTCGATCGCGCCGTCGCGCGCCGGGCGGCACGCTCGTTCCCCTTCGGCACCCTGGCGGTCAACATCACCGGCGCGGTGCTTCTCGGCTTCGTCAGCGGGCTCACCCTCAGCCAACACGTCGCGCTGCTGGCCGGCACCGCCTTCGTCGGGGCGTACACCACGTTCTCGACCTGGATGCTGGAGACGCAACGGCTCACCGAGGAACGCCAGCTCTGGCCCGCGATAGCCAATCTCGTCGTCAGCGTCATCCTGGGTGTCGCCGCGGCGATGCTCGGCCAGTGGATTGCGGGGCTGCTGTGAACGACACCTATCTCAAGCTGACTGCGTTCTTCGGCGAGCGCCAGCGTGCTGGTTCCCGCTTCCTGGCCGAGGCGATGCTCGACCTGTATGCGCACCGCCAGGTCGCCGAAAGCGTGATGCTGCGCGGCATCGCCAGCTTCGGCCCGCGGCACGTGATCCGCAGCGACCAATCCCTGACGCTGTCCGAGGATCCGCCGATCGCGGTGGCCGCCGTTGACACCGCGGAGACCATCGGCGGGCTGATCGACGACGTCATCGCCATCACCAAGCGCGGCTTGATCACCCTGGAGCGGGCCCGGCTCTATAGCGGTGAGCTGCCCGACGGAGACGACGGGGTCAAGCTCACGATCTACGTCGGGCGACGGCGCCGGATCAACGGCGCGGCCGCCTTCTACGCGGTGTGCGATCTGCTGCAACGCCACCGTTTCGCCGGCGCGACGGTGTTCCTGGGCGTGGACGGCACCGCGGACGGCCGGCGGCGCCGCGCCCGCTTTTTCAGCGGCAACACCGACGTGCCGATCATGATCGTCGCGATCGGCACCGCTGAACAGGCGCGGCGCGCTCTGCCCGAACTCGAAGGACTGATGGATCAGCCGCTGGTGACGGTGGAACGCGTACAGATCCTCAAACGCGACGGCCAGCTGCTGGCCCGTCCGCCGGCCCTGCCTGCCGTGGACGCGCACGGCCGCGAACTACGCCAGAAGCTGACGATCCACACCGACGCATCCACCCATCACGACGGCGTCCCCGTCCACCGGGAACTGGTGCGACGGCTGTGGGAATCCAACACCGCGGCCGGCGCCACCGTCCTACGCGGCATCTGGGGCTTCCACGGAGACCATAAACCCCACGGCGACAAGCTGATTCAGTACGGCCGCCAGGTTCCGGTGACCACCATCGTCGTCGACACCCCGGAGGTCATCGCCCAATGCTTCGACCTCATCGACGACGTGACCGGCCGCCACGGATTGGTCACCTCCGAGATGGTGCCGGCCCTGTTGCTGCTCGACGGCGACATCCGCCAGGGCGCCACCGATCTGGCCGACTACCGGTACTGACCGCTCAGCTGTCGGCCAGCACCGTCAGCAGGATCACCGAGTCGTCGATGGCCTGCAAGCCGTGCCGATCCCGCGGGACCACCAGCAGGTCACCTGCCTGGCCTTCCCACGCGTCGTCGGGGGTGGCCAGCCGGACATGGCCGCGAAGCACCTGCAGCGTCGTCTCCCCCGGCGTGTGGTGCTCACTGAGTTCATGGCCACTGGCCAGGGCGATCAGCGTCTGCCGCAGCTGGTGATCGTGGCCGCCGTGCACGGTGTGCGCGGCCCGGCCGCTGTTCGACGAGCGGGCCGCGGTGAGCTGTTCGTCGGCGAGCTGGTTCAGCGAGATCGATTCCATGATTCCTCCATCAGCTTCCTTTATCAAAAGCCAAGCAGCAGAACGCCACTGGACAGCAGCGCCACCACCTTGACTACTTCCAACACGACATAGACGTAGTGCGCGCGCGACCGTCCGCTCTCGGCCTGGCTGGCGTCGGCCAGGACGGCATCCGAGCGCCGCGTCAGCGCCGGACGCACGCCGACCACTTGAATGACCAACGCTGAGGCGGCCACCAGCACCCCCACGACGACACCCCGACCGGGGCTACCGACCACCAACGCGACGGCGACGACCACCGCCAGCACCGCTTCGCAGATGTTGAGAGCCCGAAACACAAGCCGGCCGATACCCAGACCGAGCGGAATCGTGACGCCGGGGGCCCGGAATTTCAGCGGCGCCTCGAGGAATGAAATGGCGAGCACCATCCCCAACCAGACGAACACCGCCGCACCCGCGACTGCAGTCCAGTGGTTCACCGTGCTCCCTCACTGCCAATCCGCGGCTAGGTCAGCTACCCAGTCGGCGACGGCAGCCGGATCCTGCGGCGGCGAGGCGACCAGAACCAGCTCGTCGACACCCAACTCTGCCAGACGCCCGACGTCTGACGGCCTCGAATCGCGCAGCGCCACCGCCAGTCGCAGCTCACCAGGGTCACGCCCGGCGTGACCACACATCTCACGCAGCATCGACACCCGGGCCGCGACGTCGTCGGGGTGAAGATTGAAGCCGTACCAGCCGTCCGCCCACCGTGCGACCCTGCGCAGCGCAGCATCACTGTTGCCGCCGCACAGAACCGGGATGCGCCGCTGTCGCGGTCTCGGGTTCACCCTGATCGCGTCGAAGTCGACGAATTCTCCTGCGTACGAAGCAATATCGTCGCGCCAGATGGTGCGCATGGCAGCCACATAGTCGGCGGTGCGGGCGGCGCGGCGTTCGAAGGGAACTCCGAGAGCATCGAATTCCTCACGCGACCAACCGATTCCGATGCCGAGCGAGAATCGGCCGCCGCTGATCTTGTCCAGGCTGGCCGCCTGTTTGGCCACGATCACCGGATTGTGCTCGGGCAACAACAGGACGCCGGTGCAGAGCCCGATCGTCGTCGTGGCCGACGCGGCGAAGGCCAATCCGATCATCGGGTCGATCCAGTCCGCGTCGGCGGGCACAGCGATCTTGCCGTCGTCGGAGTACGGATACTCAGAGTCCGACTTGTCGACCATCACGACATGCTCGCCGGCCCACAGAGTCGCGAATCCATGGCGCTCGGCCGCTGCGGCCACCGCTCGGATCACCTCGGGCTCGGCGCCTGCGCCGATACCCAGGGCGTGCAACCCGAGTCGCATCCGTGCATCCTCCCACGAGCCATGATGGTGGCTATGAGTGACTGCGACGACCCGGTGGCGGTCCTACAGCGGTGGGAGGACGCCGGTGCACACTGGGCAGTGATCGACCGTCACGCTCATTCGGTGACGGTGGCGCTGTACCGGTGCGACGGCGGCGAAGAGGTCGACCGATTCACCTCCGACGACCCCGCGCTGGCCGAATTCGTGCGGGGTCGTGAGAGCAGTTTCTAGATCCGCTACAGCGCGATGAAGCCGCCGTTCCACCACACGCCCCAGGCCGGGAGATCCGCGTTCCAGACCACCGGCAGCCACGGCGCCCACGGCGGGGGTGGCGGCGCAGGCGGGGCCCAGACGGGCACGACATTGTCGTAATCGCCGCGGTGTCCCGGCGGGGGCAGGTAACCCTGGCCCGGTGGCAACGGGTTGCCCGGCGGACCGGCGTTCACACCGGGGCCGGGTGGACCCCAGGGCGCCGGTACGGGCGGGCCCGGTGGCGCGGGTGGACCCGGAGGCCCTGGTGGGTCGGCCGCGGCAAAGCCCGCTCCCGCCATCAACGTCACGGCGAACGCGACGCTCGCCAGCGCCGCCTTGGCGGTCAACTTGGTGATTGTCATGATGCAAACCCGATACCCGCCGGGCGCGCTGCGGTAAACAGTGGGTGATGCGCAGCAGGGCATGGGGCATGGTGATCGGCGTTGCGGTCACCGCGGCCGCCGGCTGCGCTGGACGGGCCAACATCCCCGCAGTCCCCACCACGACGACCCTGCCGACCTCGACGCATGCCGCCCAGCCGGCCGAACCGACGGCGCAAGCCCGGGCAGTGAAGTGGGTGGACCTCAAGGCCGGTGACTGTCTGGCCGACCCCCCGCCCGCCGATCCCGCCATCGTCCAGGTCACCGTCGTGGACTGTGGCCAACCCCATCTCGCCGAGACATACCTGCGTGTGCCGATCCCGGTGAACGCCGCCCTCGACGATGTCGCCACCCGCGAATGCGCGACCGGCTTTCAGCGCTACACCGGCGCCGCTGCCGCGGCAGGGCCGTACACCACCAGCTACCTGATCGACTCCGAGCAGGACCGGACGTCGGACAATCCTTATCCCAGCACGGTAATTTGCCTGCTGCAGGGCGCTCACGGCCAATCGCTGACCGGCTCGGCACGCCGTTGACCTGCGTCGCGTCCTACCAGGCTTGGGTACGACGGGAGTCAGCCGGTAGGGTCGATCTGTTGTCTAACGATTACCTAGGTCAAAGCGCGGCCGATCTGAACTTAAGGATCTGATCTTTCATGCGCGCACCCTATGACCCACAGGTGCTGAATCCTGCCGGTTTTGCCGGTGCCACAAAGCGACCGATTTCGTTGCTGCTGATCGAGGACGACGAGGGCGACGCCATCCTGGTCGAGGAACTGATCTCCGAAGCAGGCGCCGATATCAGCGTGGAGTGGGCCGCATCGATGGCGATCGCCCAGGAGAAGCTGGCCGTCCATCGCCCCGATTGCGTCCTGCTGGATCTCAACCTGCCCGACGCCAATGGCGTGGCCGCCGTGGACCGGGTGGCCAAGCTGGATGCGGCGCTGCCGATCGTCGTGCTCACCGGCCTCAACGACCAGCACTTCGGCATGTCGGCGATGGCGTCCGGCGCCCAGGACTACCTCGTCAAGGGCCACGTCGAACCTGAGACTCTGCACCGGTCGGTGCTGTACGCCATCGAACGCAAGCGCACCGAGCTGACCGCCGTCGAACTGCACACCAGCCAGATGCGCGCCCAGGAGAACGCCCGTCTGGAGCGCGCATTACTGCCGCTGCCACTGCTCGACGACGACCCGGGCGTCGAGATCGTCATGCAGTACCGGCCCAGCCGGGAGAACGCGCTGCTGGGTGGCGACTTCTACGACATGGTGCAGACCCCGGACGGGACTGTGCACGTCATGGTCGGCGACGTGGCAGGCCACGGCCCCGACGAAGCTGCGCTGGGTGCGGCTCTGCGCATCGCCTGGCGGGCATTGACGTTCGCGGGCCTCCGCGGCAATGACCGGATGCGTCGCCTCGAGCAGGTCCTGCGCGCCGAGCGCGCCGGCACCGGGATCTTCGCGACTGTGCTCAGCATCGCGATGTGGCCCGACTCGCGAGGCTTCACCGCCGTCCGCGCCGGTCACCCGGGAATGCTGCTGCACGGGCCGGGCACCGTCGAATGGATCGAACCGCCGGCCGGACCAGCTTTGGGTCTGGGCGCACAGCAGTGGCCGCTGAACGAGTTGGAACTGCCCGACGGCCACGGGCTGGTACTGCTCACCGATGGCCTGTTCGAGGGGCATTCGGGTATCGGCGAGAAGCGACTCGGTGAAGAGGGTCTGCTCGAACTTGCCCGCTCGATCGCGGACCTTCCCGGCCCCGAATTCGTGGCGGGGCTCATCGAAGGCGCCGAAGCACGCGCCGCATCGCACGGCGGCATGACCGACGACATCGCCGTGCTGCGCGTTGAGCGGACCCGCCGATGAAAGAGGTCGCGGGCACCCGGCTGTCCGGTATGACGGTGCGGGGCTGGCTCAGCGTCGTACTGGTGGCGCTCGGCGTCGTGGTGTTCGGCGGGGCACTGGTCGCCGCGCTGCTACTCAACCGAACCGATGAGACGAGCCGGCAGCTGATCGAAGAGATCCAACCCGCGCGGGTCGCCGCATATCAGCTGCAGGCCGCGTTACGCGATCAGGAGACCGCGGTCCGCGGCTACGTCATCGCCGCCGACACGCAATTCCTGGCGCCCTACTACGACGGTCAGCGAACCGAACAGGCTGCGGCGCAGTCTATTCGGAGTGACCTGGCTGGGCGGCCGAAGTTACTTGCGGATCTAGACGCCATCGAGAACGCGGCCGCGACCTGGCGCAACGAGTACGCGGATCCTGTGATCGCCAGCGTCACACCGGGCTCACCGAGCGTGTTGACGAGAACGAATGCGGAGGCCGGTAAGTCGAAATTCGACTCCCTGCGAGCGCTTTTCGACGCTCAGAACAGCCATCTCGCCGCCGTTCGCACCGATGCGGTACACGAGCGCGATATCGCACGAGCGTGGCGCGACCGCGCCTCCGCCGTCGTGATCGCCGCATTCCTGATCACCGGTGTGGCGATCACGATCCTGGTTCGCAATGCGGTCACCCGGCCCATGGAGGCGTTGGCGTCAGCCTGCCGGCGGATCACCAACGGAAGCTTCGACGAGCGGATCGTTCCGGAGGGCCCCAAGGATATTCGTTCGATCGCCGCCGACGTCGAGGACATGCGACGCCGCATCGTCGAAGAACTCCAGGCGTCCAGCGACGCGCGCGCACAACTGGACGAGCAGGCCGCCGAGCTGCGACGCTCCAACGCCGAGCTTGAGCAGTTCGCCTACGTCGCGTCGCACGATCTACAGGAACCGCTGCGCAAGGTCGCGTCGTTCTGCCAGCTGCTGGAGAAGCGCTACGGCGACCAGCTCGACGAACGTGGCCACCAGTACATCGATTTCGCCGTCGACGGCGCCAAGCGGATGCAGGTTCTGATCAACGACCTGTTGACGTTCTCGCGGGTCGGCCGGCTGCACTCCACTCAGGTCGACGTGAACCTCGATACGGTGCTGGACGCGGCGATCGCCAATGTGGCGACGGCGATCGAGGAAACCGGTGCCGAGGTCACTCGTTCCGGCCCGTTGCCCACCGTGACGGGCGATCCGACCCTGCTGACCATGTTGTGGCAGAACCTGGTCAGCAATGCGGTGAAGTTCCGCCGCGACGGCGTTGCCCCGCGCATCACCATCACCTCCGAGACCGGTACCGGGGAAGACGATGGACAGTGGGTATTCACCTTCTCCGACAATGGAATCGGAATCGCCGACGAATTCGTCGACAAAGTATTCGTGATCTTCCAACGCCTGCATGGCCGGGATGCCTACGCGGGCACCGGAATAGGCCTGGCCTTGGTCAAGAAGATCGTCGAACACCACGGCGGCACCATCGCGATCGACACCGCCTACGACGGCGGGACCCGGTTCCGCTTCACCCTGCCCGCCCCTATCGCACAAGCAACACAAGCGTTGCAACTGGAAGGAACCGCTTCATGAGCGACAGCACTCGCGCCATCGACGTCCTGCTCATCGAGGACGACCCCGGAGACGAACTGATCACCCGGGAGGCGTTCGAGCACAACAAGCTCAAGAACACCCTGCATGTGGTGCACGACGGGGAGGAAGGCCTGGATTATCTGTACCGGCGCGGCCCGTTCGCCGATGCCCCCCGGCCGGACCTCATCCTGCTCGACCTGAACCTACCCAAATATGACGGGCGTCAGCTGCTGGAGAAGATCAAGTCCGACGACGACCTCAGCACCATCCCGGTGGTCGTGCTCACCACCTCGTCGGCCGAAGAGGACATCCTGCGCAGCTACAAGCTGCACGCCAACGCCTATGTCACCAAACCGGTCGACCTCGATCAGTTCATGAGCGCGGTTCGCCAGATCGACGAATTCTTCGTGCAGGTGGTTCGCCTGCCGGGGGGCTCCCAAGCCCGGTGACACCCGGTTCGCAGCAAATCTGAGCGGGGTCCGCAGACCGTGTGCGGTGGACTGAGGTGCTCAGCGTGATTCGCCCCCGAGACGGCGCCGCAACTGCGGCTAACTCTTTGGGGGTAGGAATTCGCCCCCATTGAGGAGCAGCCGCTGCAGCAACGCTCACGATAGCGTTCCGCCATGCCGCCGGTCGTCATGGTCGAACCCGGGCCGACGAACCCGTCGGTACCGGGCGGGAACCCGTGACCGCGACGTATCCACTGACCAAGCCGGTACGGGCATTCGGCGGGTTCATCGCCATGTCGCTGGACACCTTGGTCGCCATGTTCCGGCCCCCGTTCGCCTGGCGTGAATACCTGCTTCAGACCTGGTTCGTCGCCCGCGTTTCCGTGCTTCCGGCGCTCATGCTCACCTTGCCCTACTCGGTGCTGCTGGTGTTCACCTTCAACATCCTGCTCGGCGAATTCGGTGCCACCGATTTCTCCGGGACAGGCGCCGCGATCGGCACGGTCAACCAAATCGGGCCCATCGTCACCGTTTTGGTCGTCTCGGGTGCGGGCGCCACTGCCATGTGCGCCGACCTGGGAGCTCGCACCATCCGGGAGGAGCTCGACGCGCTGCGGGTGATGGGCATCAATCCGATTCAGGCACTGGTGGTTCCACGTGTGCTCGCGGCCACCACCGTTGCGCTCGCGTTGTCGGCGACCGTGATCCTGGCGGGGCTGACCGGTGCCTACATCTTTTGCGTCTACATCCAGCACGTCTCCCCCGGCGCATTTGCCGCCGGCATGACCCTGTTGACCGGCATGGGTGACGTGATCGTCTCGCTGACCAAGGCAACCCTATTCGGCCTCTCCGCCGGCCTGATCGCGTGCTACAAAGGCATCTCGGTGGGAGGCGGCCCGGCCGGTGTCGGCAACGCGGTCAACGAGACCGTTGTGTTCACCTTCATGGTGCTGTTCGCGATCAACGTGATCGTGACCGCCGTGGGCATCCAGTTCACGGTGGGATGAGGGTGTCCCGGTGAGTGTCAGCACGCCCAGCGGATTGCACCCGAAGCTGCTCAGCGGCGTGCAGAGCGCCGCCACGGGCTGGAAGCGAATCGGCGCCCAAACCCGGTTCTACGTAACGACTTTGGCGGCAACTCCGGAGGCGGTCACCCGTTATCACAAGGAGCTGCTGAGACTCATCGCCCAGATGGGTCTCGGGGCCGGTGCCCTCGCGGTCGTGGGCGGCACCGTCGCGATCGTCGGATTCCTGACCATGACCACCGGCGCTCTGGTCGCCGTACAAGGCTATAACCAATTGTCCTCAGTCGGTTTCGAGGCGTTGACCGGTTTTGCGTCGGCCTTCTTCAACGTCCGCCTGATCGTGCCGGGGACCGTGTCTGTGGCGTTGTCCGCCACGATCGGCGCCGGGGCGACCGCACAGCTGGGTGCGATGAGGATCAATGAGGAGATCGACGCGCTCGAGGTGATCGGCATCCGCTCGGTCACCTACCTGGCGTCGACTCGCGTGCTGGCGGGCGTGATCGTCGTTGTGCCGCTGTACTGCATCGCCGTGATGATGGCGTTTCTGGCGGCGCGCACCGGAACGGTGGCCATCTACGGGCAGGGTTCGGGCGTCTACGACCACTATTTCAACACCTTCCTCAATCCCACCGACGTGATCTGGTCATTCATGCAGTCCGTGGCGATGACCATCGTGATCATGCTGGTGCACACCTACTACGGCTTTACCGCCAAGGGCGGCCCGGCCGGTGTGGGTGAGGCGGTCGGGCGCGCGGTGCGCACGTCGATGGTGGTGGCGGCGGTCGAGATCGTGATGATCTCCCTGGCTGTCTACGGCCAGTCGGGCAACTTCAACCTGGCCGGGTGACATGGATACCCGACCCGGCGAGAACCGTCTTCCCGACGGCTGGTGGACCGTCATCCTCCTGGCGGCGATCGGCGTCTTCTTCTTCGTGACCGGAACAGCTTTCGCCGGGACATTTCGCTCCTACGTGCCGGTCACAATGACCTCGGACCGATCCGGACTCGTCATGGAAGCGGGCGCCAAGGTGAAGATGCGTGGAGTGCAGGTCGGACGCGTCGCCGACATCGGCGGCGGGCACGGTCCGGCGAGTCTGCGACTCGAGATCGATCCCGGCCAGATCCGTTACATCCCGGCGAATGTCGGTGCGCAGATCAGGTCGACCACCGTCTTCGGCGCCAAGTTCGTCGACCTCGTCTACCCCGAGGATCCGAGCCCGCAGCGCTTGGCCGCCGGCGCGGTACTGCGCTCGGCCAACGTCACCACCGAGGTGAACACTGTCTTCCAGAACGTGGTCAACCTGCTCGGTATGGTCGACCCCGCCAAACTGAATGCCGTGCTGACGGCGGTCGCCGACGGAGTTCGCGGGCAGGGCCCCCGGATGGGCCAGGCCACCACCGACCTCAACCAGGTTCTTACAGCGCTCAATGAGCGCAGCGACACCATCCGCGCTGATTGGCGTTCCTTCAAGAATTTCAACGACACCTACGCCGCGGCCGCCCCCGACATCGTGGCCATCCTCAACTCCGCCAGCACCGTCAGCGCCACCGTCGCCGACCGATCACAGGCATTGGACACATTGCTGCTCAACACAATCGGGTTCGCCCAGTCTGGCCACGACCTGCTGGACAGCAGTGGCGCAAACCTGGTACGCGCGGCGAACATCCTGGAACCCACGACGGCATTGCTGCTCAAGTACAACCCGGTCTACACCTGCTGGCTGCAGGGCGCGACCTGGACACTGAACAACGGCGGCTACGAGGCCTGGGGTGGCAAGGACGGCAAGTCCGCGGTGTTCGACGTCGCCCTGCTACTGGGCAATGACCCCTACCAATATCCGGACAATCTGCCCGTCGTCGGCGCCAAAGGCGGTCCCGGTGGAAAGCCCGGCTGCGGGTCGCTGCCGGACGTCACCAAGAACTTCCCGGTGCGCCAGCTCGTCACCAACACCGGCTGGGGAACCGGCCTGGATATCAGGCCCAATCCCGGTCTGGGACATCCGTGTTGGGCGGATTGGTTCCCGGTGACCCGCGGTAATCCGCGGCCGCCCAGCATCCGGCAGTGCCTGCCCGGGCCGGCTCCGGGTCCGGACCCGGGTCCAGGTATGCCGCCCTACGGCGCGGCCTGGTACGGCCCAGGAGGCGTGCCGCTGTGGCCGGGTGTGCCGCCCGCACCGGAACCTGCTGCAGCGCAACCGCAACCGAGTCCACCGACGGAGGGTCAGCCGTGAAGGACAACCTTGCGGGCGCTGTGTGGCGTCTCGGCATCTTCCTGACGGTGTGCTTCCTCGGCGCATTCGCTCTGCTGGCCATCTTCGCCCAGTTCCGCTTCACCACCGGCACGGTCTACAACGCGGTATTCACCAACGTCACCGGCCTGAAGAAAGGGGACTTCGTCCGGGTCGCCGGCGTCGAGGTGGGCAAGGTCGAAGACATCCGAATCAACCGCGACGCGACCGTGCGAGTCGAATTCTCGGCTACCGACACGCTGGTGCTCACCGAGGGAACTCGGGCGATCATTCGCTACGACAACGTCATCGGCGGCCGGTTTCTAGCGCTCGACGAAGGTACGGGCGGGATCAAACGACTGTCGGCGGGCCAGACCATTCCGGTCGACCGGACCGCCCCGGCATTGGACCTCGACTCGGTGATCGGCGGCTTCAAGCCACTGTTCCGTGCCCTGAGTCCGGATCAGGTGAACGCACTGAGTTCACAGCTCAACCAGGCTCTGCAGGGACAAGGCGCGACGATCGGCTCGTTCCTCAATCAGGCTGCGGTACTGACCAATACCCTGGCCGACCGCGACCAGTTGATCAGTGAGGTCATCACCAACCTCGACGCGGTGCTGGGCGCCCTGGGCAGTCAGAGCGCCCAACTCGACAAAGCCGTCACCAATCTGACCGGTTTGGTTCAGGCCCTCGATGCCCGCCGTAGCGACGTCGCCGCCGCATTCACATCCACCAGCGCGGCAGCCGGAAGCGTCGCCGATCTGCTCGCAGGCGCCCGCGCACCGTTTCAGAAGGTGGTCCACGAAACCGACCGGGTCTCGTCGATCGCGGTGGCGGATCACGAATACCTAGAGAAGCTGATCGACACATTGCCGGACAAATACCGCGCCCTGCAGCGGCAGGGCATGTACGGCGATTTCTTCAGCTTCTACCTCTGCGACCTGATCCTGAAGTTGAACGGCAAAGGCGGACAACCGGTTTTCGTCAAGGTGGCCGGACAGGACACCGGGCGGTGCACGCCGAAGTGAAGTCTTTCTCCGAACGCAACCCGGTCATCCTCGGGGCCGTCGGCGCCGTCGTCATCGCCGGCATCGTGATGGGCGCCCTGAATTGGCAGAGACTGCCGTTCCTCAATCCCGGCCGCAACTACTCCGCGTACTTCGCCGAAGCGGGCGGCCTGTTCACCGGGGCTACCGTCGAGGTGTCGGGCTTGCCTGTCGGCAAGGTGTCCAGCATCGAACTCGACGGCCCGCAGGTCTTGGTGACCTTCCGGATCAACGGCGACGTCCACCTCGGTGAGCGCACGCTGGCCGCCATCAAGACGAAGGGACTGCTGGGCACCAAGATGCTCGACGTCACTCCGCGCGGTGACGGTCCGCTGTCCGGACCCATCCCGCGGGACCGAACCACCTCGCCCTATCAGCTCCCCGACGCTCTCGGCGACCTGACCACCACCATCAGCGGGCTTGATACCCAACAGCTTTCACAGTCCCTGTCAACGATGGCCGAGACGTTCGCCCACACGCCATCCGACCTGCATCGGGCGGTGGCCGGGGTGTCCCGGTTCGCCGACACCCTCGACAAGCAGGACGCCCAGTTGCGCAACCTGTTGGCCAATGCGGCCAAGACCACTCAGGTCCTCGCCGAACGCACCGACCAGATCGTCGAACTCGTGCGTCAGACCAACTCCCTGCTGATCGCGCTCAACGCCCAAAGCGCGGGCCTCGATCAGCTCTGGCTGAAGCTATCCGACGTCTCCAGGCAACTCAAAGGATTCATCGCCGAGAACCGCACCCAGCTGAAACCGGCGCTAGAGAAGCTCAACGGTGTCCTGACGATCGTCGACGACCGCAAAGGCCGCGTGCAGGAAGCGATCAAGCGGCTCAACAGCTATGCGATGTCATTGGGCGAGTCGGTGTCGTCCGGACCGTTCTTCAAGGCGTACCTGGCCAACCTGTTTCCCGGACAGTTCGTGCAGCCGTTCATCGACGCCGCCTTCTCCGATCTCGGCGTGGACCCGGCGACCCTGCTGCCGTCGCTGCGGACCGACCCACAAGTCGGCCAACCGGGCACACCGGCGCTGCCGGTGCCCTACCCGCGGACCGGCCAGGGCGGCGAACCGCACCTGAATCTTCCCGACGCCATCACCGGTAAGCCGGGCGACCCGCGCTACCCGTACCGCGAGCCGCTGCCCGCACCGCCACCCGGTGGGCCGCCACCCGGCCCGCCCGCCGCGGCGCCGCCTGGCATCGCCTCCACCCCGGACCAGACGCCGGCACCGGTGTACGTACCTGCCCCCGGCGAGCCAGGAGCCGCCCAATGAGCAAGCCACGCAAAGCCCGTACCGCTCTCGCGATCGTCCTGGTGCTGATCCTGGCCGGCGGCGTGCTGCTACGCACCGTCGGACACGGTAACCGCGTCGAGGTCGTCGGCTACTTCGACAACAGCACGGCACTATTCCCCGGTGACGACATCCGCATCCTCGGCGTGCCGGTGGGCCGGGTGACCGCCGTCGAGCCGCATCCCGACGGAGTGAAGATCGCGTTCTGGTTCGACCGAAAGTACAAAGTGCCCGCCGACGCGATGGCCGCGATTCTCTCGCCGATGCTGGTCACCGGCCGCGCCATTGCGCTGACACCGGTCTACACCGGCGGGCCGACGCTGCGCGACGGCGCCGTCATCCCCCGCAGCCGTACCGCGGTTCCGGTGGAGTGGGATGAGGTGCGGGTGCAGTTGCAGCGGCTCACCGAACTGCTCAAACCGACGGCCCCGGGCGGTGTCAGCACACTGGGCTCTTTCATCAACACCGCCGCGGACAACCTGCGCGGGCAGGGCGGCACCATCCGCGAGACGATCGTCAAACTGTCCCAGGCGATGTCGATCCTGGGCGACCACAGCGGCGACATCTTCGCGACGTTCAAGAACTTGTCCATCCTGATCAGCGCGTTGCGCGGCAGCAGCGACGTATTGGGACAGCTCAATCAGAATCTCGCCGCGGTGACCGGGCTGCTGGCCGATGACCCGACGAAAGTCGGTACCGCGTTCGCCGATATGAACTCGGTGATCGGCGATGTCAGAGACTTCATCGAGGACACCGGCGACACCATCGGCACCACCACCGAGAAGCTGGCGTCGATCAGCACCGCGCTCAACGAGAGCCTCGACGACATCAAACAAACCCTGCACATCGCGCCGACCACCGTCGCCAACTTCACCAACATCTACGAGGCGTCCAATGGTGCCTTCACCGGTGCGCTCGCGGTCAACAACTTCGCCAATCCGATCTCGTTCCTGTGCGGGGCAATTCAAGCGGCGTCACGACTGGGCGCCGAACAGTCCGCGAAGCTGTGTGTGCAGTATCTGGCGCCGATCATCAAGAACCGCCAGTACAACTTCTTGCCGATCGGCGAGAACTTCCTGGTCGGTCCGCAAGCCCGGCCCAACGAGGTGACCTACAGCGAGGACTGGATGCGTCCCGACTACGTACCGCCCGCCGCACCCGCGGCGGAGCCCTCCCCGCTGCCCGCCGAGGAACCGGTGGTGACCACCGACCCGACCGCTGGACTGACCGGGATGATGACCCCGACCGGAGGCGGGTCATGAACGCCCGTCGCGCGGCCGGTGTCGCGATGCTGCTGGTCGTCGTGGCCGCCTCGTCCGGCTGCGACGTCGACAACTGGCAGGGACTCAACTCATTACCGCTGCCCGGCACGCAGGGCGGCGGGCCCGGATCGTTCGTGATCCAGGCAGAGATGCCCGACGTCAACAACATTCAGCCCAACTCCAGGGTCAGGGTCGGCGACGCCACGGTGGGACACATCACGAAGATCGAGTTGGAGGGCTGGCATGCGGTGGTCACCATGCGGCTCGACGGTGATGTCGAGCTGCCCGCCAACGCCGTTGCCACGATCGGTCTCACCAGCATCCTGGGTTCACAGCACATCGAATTGAGCGCGCCCGAAGACGCTCCGCCGCAGGGCCGACTGCACGCCGGCTCACGCATCCCGCTGTCCCACACGGGGTCCTACCCGACCGTCGAACAGACCCTGGCGGCGGTCTCCACCGTCCTCAACGGCGGCGGGCTGGCACAGGTTCAGGACATCACCGAGGCATTCAGTACGGCATTCCGCGGCCGAGAACAGGACCTGCGCAGCCTCATCGGTCAACTGGACACCTTCGCCGGAAACGTCAACGACCAGACCGACGACATCATTGCCGCCACCGACAGTCTCAACCGGCTGACCGGGGTGCTCGCCGCGAACCGGCCGGTGCTGGACCAAGCACTCAAGACGGTGCCCGAGGCGCTCGCGGTGCTCAACAACGAACGCGACAATCTCGTTGAGGCCGCCGCCCAACTCGGCAGGTTCAGCAACCTGGTTGTCAGTTCGGTCGGACAGAGTAAAGCGGATCTGATCAAGGAGCTCAAAGACATCGGGCCGGTGCTGGAGTCGCTGGCCAACGCCGGGCCCAGCATGACGCGCGCGCTGAGCCTCATCCCCACCTTCCCGTTCCCGAACGAGACCATCGAGAACTGGCAACGCGGCGATTACGCGAACATGACCGCTGTCGTCGATCTCACGCTGAGCCGTATCGACCAGGGCCTGTTCACCGGAACCCGATGGGAGGGCAACCTGACCGAGCTCGAGATGCAGTGGGGGCGCACGATCGGGCAGTTCCCCAGCCCCTACACCAAGAGCAACCCGCTGGTCGCGCCGTACAACTTCGACCAAGGCCCCTGATATGCATCTGCCCCGCAGGATGCTGATCCAGCTGGCCGTCTTCGCGGTCATCGCACTGACCGCGATCGCGGTGATGGGTCTGCACTTTCTCAAGCTGCCGGCCAAGTGGTTCGGTGTGGGCCGCTACAGCGTGACCATGCAGTTGCCGGAAACCGGCGGCCTGTACAGCACCGGCAACGTCACCTACCGGGGCGTCGAGGTCGGCCGGGTTCAATCAGTTCGATTGAGTGACAGCGGAGTTGACGCCGTCTTGTCGTTGAAGTCGGGCATCGACATTCCATCAGACCTGCGCGCCGAGGTGCACAGCCAGTCCGCCATCGGTGAACAGTACGTCGATCTGATCCCCCGCGACGGCACCGCACGGGCGCTGCGGGACGGCGATGTCATCCCCCGCGACCACACCTCCGTACCACCCGACATCAACGCGCTCCTCGACGCCGCCAACTCCGGATTGCAGGCGATCCCACGGGAGAACCTCAGAACCGCGATCGACGAGGCCTATACGGCTGTCGGCGGCCTGGGACCGCAACTATCCGACATCGTCAAGGGTTCAACCACTTTGGCGATCGACGCACGCGCAAACCTCGATCCGCTGATCGACCTCATCGACAACGCCAAGCCGGTGCTCGACTCGCAGGCGCAGACGTCGGCGGCGATTCAAGCCTGGGCCTCGCACATCGCGACGGTTACCGGGGAACTGAAATCCGACAACGATGCCGTGGCCGGCGTGATCGACCAGGGCGGCCTCGTCGCGACAAACGAACAGGCGCGCAACCTGATCGAGCGGCTCAAGCCCACATTGCCGGTCATCGTCGCCAACCTCGCCAGCATCGGTCAGGTCGCCGTGACCTATCAGAACGACATCGAACAACTGCTCGTCCTGCTGCCGCATGCGGTGTCGGAAGGTCAAGCGACTTTCATGGCCAATGCGAACACCAACCAGGCCTACCGCGGCGAATACCTGTCGTTCAACCTCAACATCAACCTTCCGCCGGCCTGCACCACCGGCTTCCTGCCCGCCCAGCAGCAGCGCATCCCGAATCTGGTCGACTACCCCGAGCGGCCGCCCGGCGACCTGTACTGCCGCACCGCGCAGGATTCGCCGTTCAATGTCCGTGGCGCGCGCAACATTCCGTGCGAGACGGTGCCGGGTAAGCGCGCGCCCACGGTCAAGCTCTGTGAGAGCGACCAGAATTATGTCCCCCTCAACGACGGCTACAACTGGAAAGGCGACCCGAACGCGACGCTGTCCGGCCAACCCGTGCCCGACGTCCCGCCCGAGAGTCCTCCGGCCGACGTCCCCCCGCCCGCGCTGGTGGCCGTCAGCGAGTACGACCCTGCGACAGGGCTGTACGTCGGACCCAACGGCCGGGAATACACCCAATCCGAACTGGCCAAGCCCGCCAAGCAGAACAGCACATGGCAGTCGATGCTGCTGCCCGGGCAGCCGTGATCAATCCGGGCTCACCCGCCGTGCGCGACGAAGAACTGCGCACTGGCCTGTGAGGCATCGAACGCGGTCTTCGGTGGCAACGGCCAGGTGTGACCCCACCCGTCGATGGTGACGAACGTGACTTCGGTGCCATCGGCGCAACCGAAGGCGACCAAGCGTTTTCCGCCATCGATCGATGTGGATGTCGCCGGTGGACAGCGGTCGAATGCCAACCACCGGTCCACCATCGTTGGCGCAGACACGACGGCGCTGGCTCCGCCGCGTCCGATCATGCGGCCACCTTTGTAGGGCACCACCTTGTCTGCGGTGCCGTGAATCGCCAGCACCGACACGGGCTTGGACGGATTGCAGTGGACGTTCACGCCGAGCGTGCTTGACACCGGGGCTATCGCGGCCACCAGATCCGCTCGCTCGCAGGCCAGCCGGTTGGCCATGAACCCGCCCGCCGACATCCCGGTGACGAAAACCCGATCGCGCGGAATGTTGAAGTCACGGGTGAGCCGGCCGATCAGCGTCGCCAGGAACCCGACGTCATCGACCCCCTGGCGGTCCGGGGCTGCCGCGCCGCGCCCATCAGCCCAACTGAAGTCGATGCCGTTGGGATAGGCGACAATCCAACCGTGTTGGTCGGCGATCGCGTCGTAATTGGTCGCGGCGGCCTGCTTGCGGCCGGTCTGGCTTCCGCCGTGCAAGTTGAGGATCAGGCCCTTGGGATGCGTCAGTCCGGTGGGCACGTGCAACACGTACGTCCGCTGTACGCCACCGAAGGTCAGCGCGCCGGGCGGATCGCCGGTGGCGTAGGCGTGCTTGGCGGGCAACGTGAACAGAAGCAGGAGGGCGACAACGAGTGCTGTCGGACGGCGGCTCACGGGTTGATTGTGCACTGGCGCAGGTCTCGGGCGACGTCAGGATACGAGCCCGTGTCGGCAACCCGCCAAGATCGTCGGCCCCTTGTCCAGCAGCTCACCCAACGACGCGTTCGACGAGCTCCGCAGGTCCGCAACCGGCGGGAGCGACAGATGCAACTCGTAGACGATCATCCCGCTCCCGGCCGCCTCGCGGCAGTTCATGCCGACCCGGTCGCCGGTGTGGGCACCGAATGCGGCGTCGAACCGGCCTCGCACCGTGCTCAGTGACACGTTGCCGCCCTCCGCATTCCGGAAAATCGGGTTGAGGACAGCCGTCACCTGTTCGGTGAGCTTCGTGGCAATGGTGAAGTAGTCGGCCGGTGGGAGCCCCGAGCAGGTGCCGTGCGCGGACCATTCGTGGGGTGCCATGACGCCGGCATCAGACATCATCGATTGAAGATCAGTCTGCACGTCCTGGGGCAGCTTCAGCTCCGCCAAGCTGGGGTTCCGGCCCCCTTTCGGCACTCCACAGAACTGCTGGGTCGGCGGTTGCGGCCAGAGGCCGTGCAGGATGAACGCCGGTCCCAATGAGCCGACATGACCGCTTCGGCAACCCGGGTTGGGTGGGTCGACCTTGCAGAGCGCAGGGCCCCACGTCACCACAAGCAGACTCGAGTTGCTGTTGGTCTCCGCGTCCCTGGACGGCTCGCGTGGACGATCGACGACGAGGACGCTGACGACCACGGCCGCGACGACCACTGCCCCCAGTGCGGCCGATATGGACAATACGGCCACGTCACCTCGCCGCATGCGGTACAGCTTGTCACGACCACGCGTCAGCGTTGACGGATTGCGGAAGGTCACGCCAGATGACGATGCCGAGATTCGCCCGACCGTGAACGACATCCATCGCTGGTTCGAGCGCACCGCCCGTGGGCACAACCGGGTGCCTTCGCTCTATGCGAGTCTCCTCACGGGCAGGGTCTTCAGGTACCTGGCGTACCGGCTGCGTTACCCGCTCGTGCTCGCCACGGTGCAATTCGCGGTCCACGTCGCGGAGTTCTTCTTGATCCTCGCCAGCCTCGGCGGCATGGCGGCGTTCACGGTCATGATGCTTCGCGCGGGCAGCCTGATCGTCGGCGGCGCGTGGTGGGGCCTTCTGGAGATCATGCGCGAGCGCCTTCGCGACTTCTCTCGGTCAGGTGAGCGTGACGCCGCCGGGTACGAGATCGGCCGTTGGCTCGTGCTCGCGGTGGCCCTCACGATCGCGATGACGATCGGTGGCGGCGTCGCGCTGCTGGTGCTGCGCCCGTCGGGCAACGATCCCGTCGCGCACCTGTACGCCTTTCTGGTCGTCGTCGAACTCGCAGCCAATTTTCCGGTTCGGGTTCTGCATTCCGGTGTGTACGCGACCCGGCGCGTCTACCGACCGCGTTGGTCGATATTCCTTTCCCCCGCAGTGCAACTTGCGGTGATCACCGGGGGGTTTTACTTCTATCCCACAATTGCCATCATCATTGCGATCGTCGCGTCGAACGCCATCGCCATCGCGATCACGATTCATTACTCCGTGGAGACCTACCGGCTGATCGGCCTGCGGCCGCGGCTACCGTCGCCCCGCCGTCCACTCAGCCGGCTGCTGCCGAAAATTCCACCCTGGCTTGGTATCCAGACCACGGTGTCGGGTCTCGGCCTGCGGCTGGATGCCGTGTTGGTTCTCGCGATCGTCGGCATCTATGGCACCAACACCCGCTCGTTCGAACTCACCGCCGCCGTGGCGTCGTGGCGCCACGTGGATACCTTCCGATTCTTCTATCTGGTGCTACCGCTGTTTCGCGGCTCGTACGAGTCTGCCGGTATCTTCTATTTCGACTTCGTACGGCTGCGCAGCGTGTCGGCTCTGCACGAATTGCGGCGGGTGTTCTTTCACCGCCTGCTGTGTGTGGCGCCGCTTGCCTCGCTGTACTTCTGGGCGCTGGGCGCGGCCCTCGGAATGCTTGTGCTGAAAGATGTTCCGCTGACGTTCCTGCTTGCACTGGTACCGCTGTTCGTGGTGCGCAGCGTCATCGGGATCTACCAGATCCGGCTGTTCGCCGAAGGCCGGTTCGGTATCCACCTCATCACCATGCTGTTTCTGGTCGTGCTCTTGTGGCTGGTCTGGATCAAGCCGAATCCCGCCTCCGACCTCATCCAGATCACGGCCGCGATGATCCTGCAGCTGATCCTTCTGATCAACCTGCAACACCTGCGCGATCGTCGTTACCCGCCGTTGCCGACCGTGCTGAGCGTCGGCGACTGGCTACGCCGCCTGGCCCGGGAGCCGGCCGCGGTGCGGGTCGGCGACGTCACAATTCCGAGATCGACGACGGCGAAGCAACGCTCTGCCGCGTTGACGCTGATTCGCCAATCATTCGATGGCACCGGGCATGTGGCGTTCGGTTCCCCGACGAAAATCATGTATTACCAACGTGTGCAGGAGGATACGGTCGACGCCTCACCGCACCTCGTGTTGCAAACCGTCAGCGGCGGCGTGGTGACCCGGGGCAGCTCGTCGCAACAGCCGATTGCCGACGGATGCGAGGCGTTCCGGTTGTGGCGGTCGTCCAGCGCACGTGGCTCTGCCCCAATTGATTTGACTGACCTGGTGCGTGCGTTTCATTCGCTCTTCCGGGCTGGGATCGCCCTGGATCTGCAAACCATGGACGGAACACGCGATATGCGGGGTCTGGACCAGAACTTCCTGGTGGCAGCCGTGCCCGCCGTGGCGCGCAGTGTCGATGAGGGATCCACCCTGGTGGTGGTGTGTGATCGCCGGCTCGCCCCCATCTACCGACACGGAACACTTCGGATGCTGCTGGTATGTCCGCCCGACCCAGAGCGCGAAAAACTGAAGAGCTTGGTCACGCTCATCCGGGAGTGGGAAATCGGCCAGGCCGCAAGGGGTGTCCCCGATGGCTGATCCGATCGACATCGACCGGCTGCTGGTCGATCCAAAGACCTACGAAGACACCATCCTTCGGATCTTCTCGAAGAAGAGACAGCGTGGACTGACGTTCGGTCAGCTCAGCGACAGCGACCTGACGTACTTCGACACCGCCATCAATCGCCGGTCCCTTGCCCGCGCGATCGCGCACAGCGTGGCCAGCGATCAGTATCAGCCACTGCCGGTTGATCTGTGGATCTTGGACAGCAACGGCAAGCGCCGCGCCGCGCACATGCCCGCTTTCACCGACCACGTCGTAGGATCGGCGCTGTTCCAACTCATCTCGCACAACGCGTGCTGCTTCGGCTTGCCCGGTGTCTACTCGTACCTGCCCGGTGTGACCAATGTCGGCGCAATGCGTGCCCTCGCCGAATTCGTTCGCGCTCATCGCGCACGGGTCGGGCCCCAAGGCCCTCCGCTGTATGTTCTGCAATCCGATTTCGAACATTACGGCGACAATCTGCCGGTCGGCCCGGACGCCGCGCTGTGGCCGATTCTGCGTGAGGTGGTCTCGCTGGGCAGCCCGACCGGCGCGGTGTCAACCCGGGTCTGGAACCTCATCACAGGGCTGACGCGGCCCGTCGTGCGGGACGGGGACGGCGCACAATTCAGCCGGTTGCGCGGTGTGGCCATGGGCACTCCGCTTGTCCCGATTCTGGCTGACCTCGCCGTGGTGCCCATGGACAAAGCGATTTTGGCCATCGACGGCATCTTCTACGCCCGTTACAACGACGATTTCTTGATCGCTCACTCGGATCTGTCCGCGCTGCACGAGGCCGATATGCGCATCGACGCGCTGCTGGGCGAGTTGGGCGTCAAACGCAAACTCGGCAAGGAACTCCGGACCGCGCTGAGCGCGACCGGCCGACCGTCGGCGGAGGATCCCGCCTACCTCGGCCGCGGGCGCATCGATTCGTTGGGCCTCTCGGTCGGCTACGACGGCAGCATGGCGGTGGCACCACATCGGCTGCGCCGCTTCGTCGGCCGCGTCGCCGCACGGCTCGACGGAGTGGCGGCCGCCTTGGGTCCGTTGTCCGTTCAGGACCGGGCACACCAGCTGGTGATGGCGACGAACGTGATGCTCGACGTCACGAATCCCTTTGCAGTGCCGGGCTTGTCGTCGTTGTTGGATACCACCACAGATCGCAACACGTTGAAGGACCTCGACTTCCGGATTGCGCGCAAAATCGTCCAGTGCGCAACCGGGCGGCCGGGGGTCCGCGGCTTTCGCCTCGTGCCTCCCGCGATGTTGCGTGGCGAGCTTGGTTTGGTGTCACTCGTGAGGCTGCGCAACCTGCGCTGATCGCAGCTGGCGGGCAGCCACGAAGGCTCTTGCGGGCATCACGGAATTGCGATTCAATCCTCGGTGAGGACGCGGATCCCGCCAGGTGCGGACTTTTCGAAGGACCACAGAGGCTGTGGCTTTCAGTCCTTCATTTTTTCGTTTTCCCCCGCGTCCTCGCCTGCCCGCCGGACGCCGACGCTAGCGGTCGCCGCGGCTGCAATTGGGGCTCGCGGGCTTGGTCGGCCACGCGCAGACGTCGAGGTAGGTGTTGGTGCTGTAGCCGCCACCGTCGAACACGCCGTAGGCGCCCCCATTGGTTCCGGTATAGGTGGCGCCACCCCCGCCCTGGCCACCTGAGGTGACCATGGTGGTCACTGTCCAGCCCTTCTCTTCCAGCGCTGCCTTGTAGGCCGTCATGACATCGGTGGGCGACCCGGTGACCTGAAAGTACAGGTGGATTCCACCGTCGGCGATGTTGTCCGGCCCCTTGGTCGTCTGGCTGTTCGCCGGCGTCGGCACCAACGAGGGCAGCTTGTCGGCGGCCACCGGCGCCGCATCCGCCGTCGTCGTCGCATTCGCCGTCGTACTCGCCGTCGTCGCCGTCGAACTCGCGGAAGCCGGTGCCTTGCTGCCGGAGTCGGAGTTGCCACAGGCGGTACCGGTCAGTGCTACCGCTACGGCAACGGCTGCCGCCGCAGAGAATCCACGTCTCATCTGTGCCTCCTGTGTCGGGCGAATCATGCGCACAGTAACCCACCGAGGACCCCCTTGGTTGCGACACGGTCACGGATGCGTACCTATCGCTGCAGCGCCGGTCGCAAACGACACACGGGTCCCTATCGTCACAAAGGTCAACAGACGTCACAGCGACGTCCCGCCTCCGAAAGGTGAGTCGTGTCGCCGCGCCCCCGCATTCCCTCGCTGTCGCTGGCCTCGACGCTGGTCGTCGGCCTCTGCGCGGCCACCGGAGTCGCACCGCCCGCGGCCGCCGATCCGTGCGAGGGCGCATCCGCGGCAGCCCAGCCCGCCGCCAACCAGGCCTTTCAGATTCCGCAGCCGTCAGCGATAGCGCCGTTCGATCGCCCGATCGGTCACAAACCGGTCGGCGCCAACGACCAGGCGCCGCTGCCGACATTGGGCAAGATGCTCATCAACGCGTTGATGCCCAACGCGGGACAGGTGCAGAAGCAGGCCGCAGTCGTACCGACACCGAAACCTGCTCCCGCCCAACCCCAACCGGCTCCCGCGGTTGCGCAACCGGCGCCGTCGACCGCACCCCCGGGCACCTCGGTGGTCGGCTGGGTGACCGGACCCGACAGCCCGAACCAGACTGTTCAGAAATTCGCGATCACCGGCACCGATCTCGGAATCATGTGGGACAACGGCGATCCCAGCCATCGTCAAGTCCTGTTGGCGTTCGGCGACACCAACGGTTTCTGCATGATTCCCGGCAAGCAGTGGCGCTACAACACGCTGATGCGCAGTACCGACGGATCGCTGGCCAACACCGTCGCGGTTCCCGACGGTGTCGTCGGCAACAAGTACTCGGGGTCGCCGGTGTGGCGACCCGGCATCGCCAAGCAGGTCATCAACAGCATCAACGGTGCGCCGCAGGAGACGGGAATCATCCCGACCTCCGGCGTCGCCGTCGGGCCCAACCAGTTCTTGAACTTCATGTCCATCCGGAGCTGGGACAACTACGGCGCATGGACCACGAACTACTCGGCGATCGCGACCTCGACCGACAACGGCGAGACGTGGGGCGTGTACCCGGGCACTGTCCGCCAGCCGTCCAACGGCAACGAGAAATTCCAGATGGGTGCGTTCCTCAAACCCGGCCCCGGCGATCCGTACATCTATTCGTTCGGCACACCCAACGGGCGAAGCGGATCGGCGTACGTGTCGCGGGTGTCCCCTGGGTTGATCCCGGACCTGACGAAGTACGAGTACTGGAATGCCGACAGCAACACCTGGGTCGCGGGCAGCCCGGCGGCGGCCACCCCGGTGATCCCCGGACCGGTCGGCGAGATGTCGGCCCAATTCAACAATTACTTGAAGCAGTACCTGGTGCTGTACTGCAACGGGAACAACGACGTGGTCATGCGGACCGCGCCGGCACCGCAGGGGCCGTGGGGGCCCGAACAGATGCTGGTGTCGTCGATGCAGATCCCCGGCGGCATCTATGCGCCGTTCCTGCATCCCTGGTCGACGGGCCGCGAGCTGTACTACAACCTCTCGCTGTGGTCGGCCTACAACGTGATGCTGATGCACACGGTGCTGCCCTAGATAGCCCTTACAGCAACCGGAAGTCCCGAAGGTGGGACACTCACCCCATGGAGCACAGCGACCCGCGCGTCGAGGACTCCATCCCGGCCGAGCCGCTGGATGGAACCGACGCTGAGCAGGCGGCCGAGGTTGTCATCGAGGCCGCCACCCGCAACGCCATGTCGGCCGCCCAGCTGGGGCGCATGCTGGTAGACGCCGGTCGCAGCGTCAATGACGAGGACGAGCTGCTGTCGCTGCTGCAGCGCGTCGCCCCGATCGCGCAGGAAGCCATCCAGGGTGCCGATTGCACGGGGATCACAATCGACCTGGGCGGGCTGACCTACACCGCGGTGCACACCGACGAGCGCACCCTGCGAATCGACACCGAGCAGTACGACGCCGGCGAAGGCCCCTGCCTGCATGCCTCACGCACCCGCACCACCGTGCAGCTGGATTCCGAAGAGGCGATGGCCGCGTGGCCGCGCTTCGCGAACGCCGCCCGCGAGGAGGGCATCCACAGCTTCCTGGCGGCACCGCTGTTCACCGACGACCTGACGCTGGGCTCGTTCAACCTGTACGGCAGGGCGTTTCACGCTTTCGACGGCCTCGACGCCGAGATCCTCGACCTGCTGACCAAGGCGGTGTCTCGGGCGATCGGCGACTTCGCCCGCTACAAAACCGCCCGCGACACCGCGGAGTCGATCCAGCGGGTGCTGCAGAGCCGGGCACCGATCGAGCAGGCCAAGGGCGTACTGATGGCCATGCACGGCATCGACTCCGACGCGGCCTTCGACGTGTTGCGCAAGCAGAGCCAGCAGACGAACGTGCCCGTCCGGGTGTTGGCCGTCCAGTTCCTGGAGCAGATCGCCGGCAGCAACGGCCAGCAGCCCCAGAACTAGAACGTATTGACCAGCGTCCGGCGCTCGGACATCTCCCGCGACATCGTGTAGTGGTGGTAGTGCGTCGCGCACTTGACCACGCTGACGAACAAGACACCGGGGTTCGGGCGGCTGCGGAGCATCTTCCACATCCGGCGTCGGTAGATGTGGCGTAGCTGCGCGTCGGGAACGTTCTTCATCAGCAGCAGGAACAGTCCGAATGCCCGTGCGGCGTCGAAGAGCTGGGCCTGCCTGCGCCGCCAGGGATGTTTGCGCAGGTACTCATTGCGAGCCCGTCCGAAGTCGAATTCCCTTGTCAGATAGAGGCTTTCAAGCCGATCGAAGTAGAAGTCTGGATCATAGAGCTCGCGCATCAGACCGATGTAGCCGTCGCGCAACTCGTCTCGGCTCATGTTGAGCGGTATGACGTTGGTGCCGAAGGTCTGCTCGTCGTCGAGGTCGAGGCGGCCCTCACCCTTCAGCCGCGCGTGCAGCGGCGTCTTGGGGATCGCGGCGAGCATGCCCACCATGGCGTGCATGATGTCGGTCTGGCCGATGAAGTCGGCCTGCTCCTTGAAGATTCGGGTGTCGTCGTTGTCGAAGCCGACGATCATTCCGCACCAGACTTCCAGCCCGGCGTCTTGCACCTTGCGGACGCGATCGACGATCGTGCCGCCCTTCTTCACGTTCTGATACTTCTTGGCCTCTTTCAGCGAATCCTCGTTGGGGCTCTCGATCCCGATGAACACCACCGTCACGTTGGCGGCGACCATCAACTCCATCAGCTCGTCGTCTTCGGCCAGGTTCAGCGACGCTTCGGTGAAGAACTGCAACGGATAGCCTTCACGCTCCTGCCAGGCGTGGACGTCCTGCAGCAGTACCTTCACGGCGGCCTTGTTGCCGATCAGGTTGTCGTCGACGATGAAGCCGATCGACAGTCCGGCCGCGCGCATCGCTTCCAGTTCGGCGATCACCTGGGCGCTGGTCTTGAGCCGCGGCTTGCGGCCGAAGGTGACGATGATGTCGCAGAATTCGCATTGGAACGGACATCCCCGGCTGAACTGGACACTGCCGAACACATAGTTCTTGGTCTTCAGCAGGTCATAGCGCGGCACCGGCACAGTCGTCATGTCGGTGCGCTCGGCCTGCTCGTAGCGGTACTGATGCCGGCCGTGCTTCCAGTCCTCGAGGAATTGCGGCCACGTGGTCTCGGCCTCGCCGACGAAGATCGCGTCGGCCAGACCGTCGAAGTAGTCCTCCTGGACGCTGACCCACGGGCCGCCGACGACGACGAACACGCCGCGGGCTTTGAGCTCGTTGATGATCTCCAGCATCCGCCGGCGTTGCACGATCATGCCGGTGAGCCCGACGATGTCGGCCTGCGCCAGCGTGTCGTAGTCGATCTCCTCGACGTTCTCGTCGACGAGCGTGACGTGATGCTCAGGCGGCGTCAGGGCAGCCAACAGCGGCAGGCAGGCGGTCGGGACATTGCACTTCTTGCCGAGCAGCGGCAGTGCGTGTTCCAAGCCCCAGTAGGACACCTCGAAACGCGGGTTGACGAGGACAATGTTGGCCATATCGTCTGCTCCGAATCGGACTCGTAGACGGTGTCGGCGCTGCTTGCCAAGCCGGAGCCTAGCCAAGACGGCCTGACCGAACGAGCCATTCACACATAGTCTCCGACGGAACTCGGATCCGAGTTCCTAACCAATTGACGGTAACGCTAGGTATTCGGTTCGGTCACGACCTTCTCCACACCCATGCGGATGTGGCACAAACGATGGTGTGATCGTTCCCGTGGACGCGGTTGGGCTGATGATCGTGGTGGTCTTGACGACCGCCGCGCTCGCCGCGGTCTGCGGTTACGTCGCCGGGCTGCGGCGCGAGGCCAACCGGGGCAGCCGGGGGTATTTCGTCCTGGGCGTCCTCGCCGGGTTCCTGGGTCGCTCGGTGGTGCGCCGGCGACTGCGGCAGCTTCCGCTGTTCGAGAACCCGGTCACGATCGCGGCGTTGCACCTTCGGCGCAGGCTGAGCCGTACCGGTATCGCCCGTTAGCGGGTAGGTGTCACCAGTCGCTGGGCGCGTAATTCTTCACGAAACAGCCGTGCAGATCTTCGCCCGACTCGCCCCGGACGATCGGGTCGTACACCCGGGCGGCGCCGTCGACGAGGTCGAGCGGCGCATGGAATCCCTCGTCGGCAAGCCGCAGCTTGGTCGGGTGCGGTCGCTCGTCGGTGATCCAGCCCGTATCGACGGCGGTCATGAGAATGCCGTCCTGCTCCAGCATTTCACCGGCGCTGGTGCGGGTGAGCATGTTCAGAGCGGCCTTCGCCATGTTGGTGTGCGGATGCCCGGGACCCTTGTACGCGCGGCTGAACTGCCCCTCCATCGCCGACACGTTCACGACATATTTCCGGCGGGCCGGTGACGACGCCAGCGCCCGACGCAGCCGGCTCACCAGAATGAACGGCGCAGTCTGGTTGCACAACTGAACCTCGAGCAGTTCCATCGCGTCGACTTCGTGCACGCGCTGCGTCCAACTATTGATGGCCGCGGTGTCGGGCAGCAGGCCACCGGCGTCGATAGCGGTGCCTGCCGCGATCCGCTCGGGCGACGCACTGCGCGCGGTGAGCGCGAGTTCGGTGACCGGAGGGCAGGAGCGAAGCGACCCGGGAATTGATGGAGCATGCGGGCTCTGATGGTCGGCGAGACTGCCGGCGAGCGCGGCGGGGTGGGCGTCGCTCACCCGGTCGAAAGTGACCACGTCGACGAGTTCGGGCGCCGAGGCCCGCTCCGCCTCGACGAGTGCCGCATACGAGCCGGGGGCTCGGCGCACCGTCTGGGCGGCGTTGTTGATCAGGATGTCCAGCGGACCCTGCGCGGCCACGCTGTCCGCGAGCGCCACGACCTGAGCCGGGTCGCGCAGGTCGATGCCGACGATGCGCAGCCGGTCGATCCAGTCGGCGCTGTCGGGCATCGCGACGAATCGGCGCACGGCGTCGTTGGGAAACCGGGTGGTGATCGTGGTGTGAGCCCCGTCGCGCAGTAGCCGCAAGGCGATGTACATGCCGATCTTGGCCCGCCCGCCGGTGAGCAGTGCGCGTCGGCCGGTGAGGTCGGTGCGGGCGTCGCGCTTGGCGCGGTTGAGCGCCGCGCACTCCGGGCAGAGTTGGTGATAGAAGGCGTCGACGACGGTGTGGTGGGTCTTGCAGATGTAGCAGGCCCGAGACCGGAGCAACGTGCCCGCCGAGGCCCCTGCCGCCGTTGACACCAACGGCAGGCCGGCCGTCTCGTCGTCGATCCGGCCGGGCGCACCGGTCGCGGTAGCGGCGATGACAGCCCGGTCGGCCGCGGCGACCTCGTCGCGCTTGGCCTTGCGGCGGGCCTTCCTGACCGACTTGAAGATGCCCGCGGTGGCCCGACGGACGGCAACGGCATCGGGGTGCTCGGGCGGCAGCGACTCGACGTCGGCCAACACCTGCAGGCAGGTATTGAGCTTGTCGGGGTCAATCGCGTTCACGGTGGAAGAGTACGGCGCTATTCGCGCACGTCGTGAATCGAGGAGTTACACGAATCCCGTGCCGGACGACGGCGCGCTGGGCGCGACCGTTGGCGGGCTGATCGTGGGTGACTGCGACGGATTGCTCGGCACCTCCGCGGGATAACGAGGCAGTGGCCCGGGCAGCGAGGCCGAGGGCCCCGATCCGGGCAGCGGCGCGTACATCGAGTCCGGCCCGTAGGGCGACGTCGGGCCATATCCGGGCGCGCTGCCGTAACCCGGCATGTGCTGACTGATCCCGGCGAGCAACTTGGCCGCGACGAACGAGGCCGCCTGGTTGGTGTAGCCGGGGACGTAGCCCTCGGTGTGGCCGCTCCACTCGTTGCCCGGGCCCGCGTGGCAGATCGGGTCAGCCGGATTACACAGATCGATGGCTTTGGCGCCGAGCAGCGCGCTCGTGGTGGGCAGCGCTTGATTCGTGCGGGTCGCCACATTGCCGAAGGTCGCGACGGCGACGACGTTCTTGACGTACTCCGGCGGCAGCGAGCTCCCCCAGGGGATGCCGCCCACCGGAACGCCGGCCACGATGTCGATCACGCTGGCGCCTTGCGAGTATCCGCCGAGGACGATCTTGGTGTCCGGGCAGGACGACACCGTCGATTTGATGTGTGAGATCACGTCGTTGGCGCCGTCGCCGCCGTGCAGCTGCAGCTTGGTGGCCTTGTAGTTGACCGCGTAGGTGTCGATGTTCAGGCTGGGCGCCTGCTTGCGCAGCGCGTCGACAAGGGCGTCGCCGACCCGGCCCATCCCGGCGGGCTCGTCGGTGCCGCGGGCGAAGACGACCTCGGCGTCAGGACAGTCGGCAGCGGACGCCAGCGGTGGCGCGACAGGACCGACGAGCAGTGCGCTCGTGACGAACAATGGCGAAGCAACCAGCCCGACCCAGCGACCGGCTGACCGGTCGCTCCCCACCGGGTGCCCACGCGTGCAGCGAATAGGCATGCTTCAATCTAACCCCTCCGCCAGCCTGATGAGCTGCGAGGGTGCCGCGGTCATGCGTTGATGAGATATTGACAGCAAAGAAAATACAGAGGAAATTGCGGCTTGAGCTGGGCGCCCTCGTCAGGCCGACAGTCCTTCCACCACGGCCAGCGCGGTCAGGTAGCGGACTTCTTCGGTGGCGGCACGGTCGCTGAGGAACTGGCCGGACGCGCCGGCCTGGGCGGCCATCAGCGCACGAGTGAAAGCCTCCGGAGTGACGGTCATGGTCCGGCCGGTCTTGGCGATCAGCGCGACGAAGATCCCTTGCAGGCCTTCACGGAAGCGTTCGACCTGTGCGTCCAGGGCGTGGGCGATCTCTGGCTGGTGGGCAGCACGAGCCACCAGCGCGGCATGCAGGGCGATGCGCGGTTGATCGGCGACGCCCGCCTTCAGCAATTGGCGCACCACACGGTCGGTTTCGAGAACGCCCTCGGTTCGCAGCAGGGGCGCGGCCGTACTCCGCAGCCGCTCCACGAGCGCGTCGTTCTGGTGCTCGTACACCTCGAAGAGCAGAGCCTCCATGTCGTCATAGCTGGAGTAGAAGGCCCCACGGGTGTAGCCGGCGGCCCGGCACACCTCCTCGACGCTGAACCAGGTCCGGCCGCTGTCCCGGATGAGTTCGTCGGTGGCCTCGATCAAACGGGCCCGGGTGTTCGTGCGCCGCCGGGTTGTCCGCGCCTCTGTGACCTTCACCGCAAATCGTCCTTCAGACTCGATACATTCCGTATTGGATGCATATCGTATTGAATCATGTACACATCCAGGAGGCAACCATGAGCCGACCCACCGCGGTCCCTCCTCAGCTGGTTCTTCCCGAGGGCGAGGCGATCATCGTGTCGCGCGGATTGACGGTCGACGGTGAGCACAGCCCGCTGTTCAGCGATGTCGACATGGACCTCGGCCCCGGCCTGCACGCGGTGCACATGCCCGGCGGCCACAGCCAGAAGGCACTGCTGCTCACCTTGGCCGGCCGGCTCAAACCGAGCGCAGGCACTGTCGCCGTGTTCGGTGAGACCGCGCCGCGGGCGATCCGCAAGCACTGCGCGATCGCGGCCTTCGGCGACATCGACGATCTGGACGAGGCCGTGACCGTGGGAACGGTCGTGACCGAGCAGCGCCGGTGGCTCGCTCCCCTGTTCCGGCGGTCGAGTGCCGATGCCGACCGAGATGTACTGGCTTTGGCGTTCGGCGACATCGAACGCCCGAAACCGACCGACTACATCGGGGACCTGGGCGACTTGGAGACGTTCCTGCTGCAGATCGCCCTGGCGCTGTGCTCGGACCGACCGGTGCTGGTGGTCGGTGACCTCGAACAGGTCCGCGACAACGGACGACGGGCGCAGGCGGTGCAACGTCTTGGCGCCATCGCCGCCGACCGTCTGGTCGTTGTGGGCGTGACGAATTCGCTCGGCGAGCAAGCACCCGAGCATGACGTACACATCCCGAACATCGCGGGAAAGGACTAGGAGATGGTGGGCGGACTTGCCCTGGGGTCGGAGATCAAACGCTTCGCCCGCAATCGGATGACACGGATCGCCGTCGTCGTCCTGATGCTGATGCCGCTGACCTACGGCGCACTCTATCTGTGGGCGTACTCCGATCCGTTCGGCCACGTGAACAAAATGCCTGTGGCACTGGTCAATTCGGACCGCGGAACCACGGTGTCCGGAGAGCCGATGAACGTCGGTTCCCAGATCGCCGACAGCCTCACCGACGACGCAAGCCTGGACTGGCACCTGGTCGACGATGCCGAGGCACGCGACGGGGTGGCGCACGGCAAGTACTACTTCATGCTGGAACTGCCGCCGGACTTCAGTGCGGCCATCGCCTCGCCCACCACTGGCAATCCCCGCAAGGCGCAACTGATCGCCGAATACAACGACGCCAACAACTACATCTCGTCGAGCATCGGCCACACCGCGTTGGAGCAGGTGCTCAACGCCGTATCGAGCAGGATCTCCGGGCAGGCGGTCAACCAGGTGCTGTCAGTGATCACCACCTCGGGGGCCGGCATCAAACAGGCGGCCGACGGCGCGCGTCAGCTCTCTGACGGAGCGGCCCAACTGGACACCGGCGCAGGCCAGTTGGCGAGCGGCCTCGATACCGCCCGTAGCGGGTCCGCAGAGCTGGCGGCCGGCTCGCGCACGCTTTCCGACGGCATCAACACCGCCACCGATCCGCTGCTGAAGATCACCAACCTGTTGGCGCAGATCGGCACTCAGAGCGATCAGGTCAACGGCCAGGTGCAGGACAGCTCGTCAGCACTGACGGATGCGTCCAACGAGCTCGACACCATCGCCGGGGCGCAAGACACTGCCGCCCAGTCGCTTACCTCGATCATCGACAACCTGTCCGCCAACCAGGATCCGGTGTCGGTGATTGCCACCGCGAAACTGCGGGACACCCGCGATCAACTGCTGGCCCACCAGCGGACCGCGGACATCCAGGCGAAGCTCGACAAGGCACGTGCGGCCGCCAACGGGGGCGGTCCCGTCGGTTCCGCGCTCACCGATATCTCGACCAAGGGCAAGGAGTTGAGCGACAAGCTCAACCAGCTGCGCGACGGCGCCCAGCAGGTGGCGTCGGGCAACGCGCAGCTCAACGCAGGCATCGTCAAACTCGACGACGGTGCCCGGCAGCTGAAATCCGGTACAGCGCAGTTGAGTTCCGGGGCCAATGAGCTGGCGACCAAGCTCTCCGAGGGCGCGCAGAAGGTTCCCGACTGGAGTCCCCAGCAGAAGGACGCCATCGCCGACACGATCGGCGGTCCGGTTCAGCTGACCAGTTCACACGAGAATTCGGCGCCCAACTTCGCCACCGGGATGGCGCCGTTCTTCCTCACGCTCGCGCTGTTCTTCGGCGCGATGCTGTTGTGGATGGCGTTCCGCCCGTTGCAGAACCGCGCGATCGCCGCGGAGATCAGTCCGCTCCGCGTGACGCTGGCCAGCTACCTGCCGGCCGTCTTGATCGGAATCCCCCAGGCGGTGATCCTGTACTGCGTCGTGCATTTCGCGCTGCGTGTACACGCCGAACATCCGGTGGCCATGCTGGGCTTCATGATGCTCGCGTCGTGCTCCTTCATCGCGGTGGCGCAGGCGATCAGCGCGCTGCTCGGCCCGGTGTTGGGCAAGGTGTTGCTGATGACGCTGCTGATGCTGCAACTGGTCAGCGCCGGCGGGCTCTATCCCGTCGAGACCACCACCAAGCCGTTCCAGGCTTTCCACCGGCTCGACCCGATGACCTACGGCGTCAACGGACTACGCCAGTTGATCCTCGGCGGCATCGACGGCAGGCTATGGCAGTCGTTGATCTTCATGGCGGGCCTGTGGTTGGGATCGATTCTGCTGACCTCGCTGGCGGCACGTCGCAACCAGTTGTGGAATCTGACCCGGCTGGTGCCGAGCTTCAAGATGTAGTCAACAAAGTTGGCCAGGCCAAACCCTTTCCGTCTTCAAGTTCGACACGTCGGATGCCCGTATGGGTACGTCGGTTCACGTAACATTCTCGGCCGTGATGGGTAATACGGACCCAGCCACCCTGCTGACCATCATCAGAGTCCAGGATGCGATCAACGACGCCGACCTGAGCGGCCGCGCCGTGATGCAGATCGTGGTGGACCAAGCACGCCAAGCCACCGACGCCCCCGGCGCCGTGATCGAACTCGCCGACGGCGACGACATGGTCTACACGGTCACCTCGGGTTCCCTGTGCGGCACCGAAGGCCTGCGACTGGCCCGGTACGGCAGCTTGTCGGGTGAGGCGACACGCCTGGGCAAGGCCCTGATCTCCGGCGACACCGAAACTGATACCCGAGTCGATACCGGAGCGTGCCGGCGCGTGGGCGCGCGATCCATGATCGTGGTACCGCTGATCGCCGAAGACCGTGTCCAAGGCGTGCTCAAGGTTATTTCCGGCCAGCCCAACGCCTTCGGTGACGCCACCATGAGCTTGCTCGAGCAGTTGGCGCATTTCATCGGCCGGGCGCTACAGCGAGCGGCATTCATCGACGAGAAGACCCGCGAGTTGGCCAGCGACTCGCTGACTGGGCTGGCCAACCGCGCAGCATTCCTGGCTGCTTTGAACGACTGGATCGCCTCAGCTGCAGCAAGCGCCCACACCGTGGCGGTTGTGCTGTATGCCGGTTTGGACGGGTTGACGCAGATCAATCACGCATTCGGGCAAGCCGCTGGCGATGAGGTGCTCCGGGAAGTCGGTCGCCGTGTCTCGAGCACCTGCCCGCCCCAGGGCCTTGCGGCACGGCTAGGCGGTGTCGAGTTCGCCGCGTTGTTGGCTTCGTCGCCTCCCGCTGAACCGCGGACCTTGTGCGAACGCCTTGCCGCCGAGTTAAAGAAGCCTGTCGGCACCAGCGCGGGGAGTGTCACGGTCGGCGCGAACTGCGGATCGGCAACCGTTCGCGGTGGCGACCTGGCCGAGGCGGTCATCGTGCGGGCCGACGCGGCGATGCACGCCGCCAAACGCGGCACAGACGCCGCGCTGACCGGAACCGCATCGCGGGACCGCCGGGAGTTCGAGAACCTCTTGTCGCGTGCCATCACCGAGGGGCGCCTGGTCGCCTACGCCCAGCCGATCGTGGATGCCCGCACGGGCCAGGTGGTCGAGGAGGAACTGCTAGTCCGGATGATTGCAGCCGACGGTCACGCGATGGTGCCTGATGAATTCCTGCCACAGGCCCGACAGTTCGGCTTGATGCCGACCATCGATCAATTCATGGTGGCGCAGGGTATCGAGTGCGCGAAGGCGGGTCGTCCCGTCGCGGTGAACATTTCGAGCGCCTCGATCAACGACACGGCGACAAGTTCGGCGATCCTGGAGCACCTACGCCAAGCAGGGGACGCCGCGCGCCGAGTGTCCTTCGAGATCACCGAACACGCGGCCCTGGCCTCGACGGATCTGGCCGAGCGATTCTCCGACGAGATGGGGGCGATGGGCTGTCGACTGGCGCTCGACGACTTCGGAACCGGGTTCGGGTCGCTCACCGAATTGCGCGGAATGATGTTGTCCAAGTTGAAGATCGACAAGAGCTTTGTCTCCGGCATGCTGCGCAACGTGCAGGATGAATTGGTCATCCGGGCGATCGTGGCCGTCGCCAGGGAATTCGGGTTACTCACTGTCGCAGAGGGCGTGGAAGACGCGAAGACCCGAAACCGCCTGGTCGAACTCGGGATCGATCAGCTGCAGGGGTACCTCCTCGGGCGCCCGGAGCCGGTCCTGGCGACACCTCGGTAACGCACTTGGCCACCCGCGACACGGTCCGGGTCCTGCCGACGTGCCGTAGCGCAAAATTCGCACCGAACTGGAACTATGCATCTCCCGACCTGCTGCGACCTGGCGAAACTTGGCAATCTGTGGACGCGGTCCACACAGGCGTGCCGAGACCCGCAGAACTCCGCCATAGCCGTCTACGCAGCGGCATAATTCTGCCCACGGGCAACGCGGGAGGGTCCACAGGTTGTCGAGATTCGGTCCGCGTTTACGCAGGTAATGGGTACGATTCCCCAGGTGAAGGGGGCACGGTGAGCGCGCCTGGCTGGTATCCCGACCCATTGGGTGGTCGGGGCGCCCGCTACTGGGACGGCAACCGGTGGGATGGCGCGATTCAGTCCGGGCCACCGACAGCTCCGCAAGAATGCCCAGGGCTTGCGCCGAAGACAGAGAAGTCGCGGCGCCTATGGCCGCTATGGGTTGGCATGGGTGTGACCGTGGCGATCGCGGTCGGCTCTGCCCTTTTCGTGTTGACGCGCCCCGCCAGGGACATTCCGAAATCCGCGCCCGCGACGCCGACGACCCAAGCGACCTCGGCCGCTGCATCTGCGACGCCCCTGACCCCCACATCTCCACCCGCCGGTGACGTAGCCCGCCGAGTGAAAACGTTGATGCAGGACCATTTCGACACCGACCCCAAGCTCCGAACATTCGGACTGAAGATCGTCGACGTCTCCTTGGTCCACAAAGTCGGCAACGAATACCGCGGCACCGCGACCATCAGCGGACCCGGCGGGACACTGCAAACCGCTGTCGATGTCACCGCAGACGGGTCAAACATCATGTGGGAGATCGACTCCGACAAGCTGAACTTCACCCCGACATCAACGGCAGCGCCGCGAGCCGGCGCAGTCCCCGGCGCCGATGAGTTTGGGTTCTTCGACGGGCCTCGATGCTCCCGCCTCGATGTGGCCGCGATGATTGTGCGGACAACCCAATCCGAAGCAGTCGTCTGCCGAGGGGATGGCCCAAATCTCTACTTCTACAATGGATTACGGCTCTCTGATGGTGGAGAGATCACCTTGTCTGCAGTTCCTTCCGTGAATGGTTTCATAGCAACCAACCCTTCCGATGGAACCCAGTACGCCGTGACACTCAGTGGATTGACGATCACCACTGGGACTGGCGAGACATTCAGGGAACCAGCTATCGCGTCCGGACCATGACACCGGCGATAGTGGAATAGCGTGCTCGTTGACGCCTCCGGTGCGTCACGACACGGCTCAGCTAATTCGCCGCACGAAGCCTGTCGCGCCCGAGTCAGACACTGGCGTACGCCGCGGCACCGACGAACCGGCTGCAGCGGATCCGCTCAGGAAAGTCCCAGAAACGGGCTAAAATCCGCTCATGACGTGGGGGAGGTCGGACGGCGATGGCGACTGAGCCTGGTTGGTATCCCGATCCGCTCGGCGGTCAGGGAGCGCGTTATTGGGACGGCACCCAGTGGGATGGCGCCATTCAGCCCGGGCCCCCGACCGGTCCCCTAGCTGCGCAGGAGTTCCCAGAGCTACCGCCACCGCCCGTGGCGGAGAAATCGCGTCGCCTGTGGCCGTTATGGGCACTGGGTGCTGCGGTCGTAATCGCCATCGGTGCAGCGGTATTCGTGTTGACTCGCCCCGCCGGGGAGTCTCCGTCGTCCGCGTCGACCATCACGCCGACGACGACGCCCACCCCGAGCGTGCCCAAGGCCGACCGGGTCGCTGTGGAAGTGCAGTCGTCCATGCAGTCGAAACTGGACACCGACCCCGACCTTTCGCCGTTACACCTCAAGGTGGTTCACGTCGACCTAGTCAACAAGGCGGGCAACGAATTCAAGGGCATCGCGCGGGTGAAGACGTCGCGCGGGACGAGTCACGACGTGCCGATTGATGTCACTTCAGATGGCGACAAAACGTTATGGGAGGCCGCGCCCGGCGCGTTTCTGTTCGCGGTTCAAGACATGCCGACGCCCACCCGGGCAGCACCGCCACCGCCGGCGCCCGCCCCACGCCCAGTCCCGGTCCAGGTCCCCAGCACGGTGGAGAACTTCAGGATTTGCCCATCAGGGTTAACTGGTGTCGCCACCGACGACACCAGTTGCGCGTTCGCAGACAGCGTGCGGGCGGCCTGGTACTCCCAACCCGGTACCACCGTTGTCGCCTACAGCCCGGTGACCCACCAGTCCTACCTGATGACGTGCTTCGTGAACGCGACAAATGTGTGGCCGGGATCTAAGCGATGCTCCGGCGTCAACGCCCAAGGCACGCTCCTGATTGTGTACATCAACTAGCCAAACAAGTAGCCAAACAAGGCGGCGATGACATCGGCAGCGGCCTGCGCTGACCGACAGGCCAGGTGACCGTAGACGCCGACGGTCACTTCGATCGATTCGTGGCCGAGGTGCTGTTGCACGACTAGGAGCGGGATGCCGGCTTGGATGAGCCGGCTGGCGCAGGTCGTGGACCCGCAGTTCGAGGGGTGAAGAGGTCGGCGTCGGCCTCATTGTCGAGGGCCTCGGAGATTCCTTACGTCAGCGCGGAACCGGACCTGACAGTCGTTGCTGGCATCCTCACGCTCGCGGAGTCGCACTATCGCCATGCGCGGAGTGAAAATCTAGACGTGGAAAAGGCCCCCAACTTGGGGGCCTTCCCCATCTTCTCGGTGGAGCTGCCGGGAATTGAACCCGGGTCCTACGGCATTCCCTCAAGGCTTCTCCGTGCGCAGTCCGCTATGTCTCTACTTGGATCTCCTGATCTCGCGAACAAGTCAGGATGACGATCCCAGTCGCTGTTTGATGTCCCCACAGGTCCCGCGACCGAACCCGTGGGTGGGTCCCTCTAGATGACGCCAGGGTCCGGGTCGAGGGCAGTCCCGGTCTGACGGATTAGCTTCGCTTAGGCAGCGAGAGCGTAATCGCGCTGATTGGAATCGGCGCTTAATTGGTTGCAACGACGCTTACGGTGGTCTCTTGCCTGCACCGGCACGCTTCCCTTGATTCGATGCGCGAAGTCGAAACCGATCAGCCCCTCGCACCCCGGCCGAGGTACGGCCGGACAATCCATGTTACGCGAGGTGTAACCCCGAACTGAAGTGCATTAATCCCGCGTCCAGATCGACGTTCTGCGGCGATCTACTCGCACTTCGCCGGCGGTTTGTCGGTTTGGGCGAACAGAAAATGAGACTTTGTCTACAGTGAGACGATGTCTGAAAGTCTGCGGGTCCGCAAACGGCAGCGCACCCGGGAGCGAATCGCCACCTCGGCCGCCCAGCTGGTCATGCACAACGGGCTGAGCGCGACGACCGTCGAGCAGATCGCCGAAGCCGCCGACGTGGCCCGGGCGACGTTCTTCCGGTACTTCGAGTCCAAGGAGTACGCGGTCGCCGAGGGCTTCACCTCGACCTGGATCGCGGCGATCACCGACGCCTTGCGCCGCCAACCCGCCGACCTGTCCGTCAACGACGCACTCAGCGCCGCGTTCGCCGAACTCACCCCCGGCTTCAGCGCCGTCGAGAGCAGCATCGCCGAAATCGAACGCCAGACCCGCGACTCGCTGACCCTGCGGGCCTGGACATTGCTGTGCTACCTCAACTTCGAAACGGCCATCGCCGAAGCGATCGCGCCCCGGCTGCCCGACCTAACCGTCGACGACCCGCGCCCGCGTCTGATCGGCGCCCTGGCGATGGCGTCGGTGCGGATCTCGATCGACGACTGGCTGCGCGACGGCGGATCGCTATCAGACCGAATCTCCCGCGCGGTCAACTCCATGACCCCGTGCCCGATCAAGAATTGAGGACCGCATGAGTGCCGAAAAGTCGCTGGAAGCATGGGGATTCGTCCGAAAAGTTCTTGACGATCTGACCGCCCAGATCACCGAGGACGCCCGCGACGAGCGTGAAATGCTCGAGGGACTGCGCGCGCTCAACCGGGTGACCGCGCTGTGCACCGAGCTGTCGGTGGACATCGACCCGGACCATCCGCATTTCGTCGACATGTGCACACCCTCGCGCTTCGTCGGCGGGCCCAACCCGCACGGCGCCTATCCGCTGGCCATGATCAGCGGTGACCGGGCCTACCGCGTCACCGGCACCAGGGGCACGTCGACCTACCTTGGCATCCAGGTCCTGGCCGGCACCGGGATGAATCCACGCCGGATGAGCAACTACCTCTCCGACCGCGATCTGGTTCTCGACGCCCACGGCCGGTTCAAGATCGTCTTCGCCGCCACCCGCCCGACCGACGACGACCTCGCCGGAGCACAGTTCATCGAGGTACCCGAGGACGCGACGTCGATCGTGGTACGGGACTACATCGCGGATCCGGCCACTGAAATCCCTGTGCAGCTTGATATCTCGTTGCTCGGCGAGGCTCCCCCGCCGGCGCCACTGAGCGACGAGACCCTGGCCGGCCAGCTCACGGCGATGGGCTGGACCATCGTCAAGCTGACCACCCTGCACCGCACGGTGCGCCCGGACCTGCTGGACACCCCCAACATCCTGATCACCTCCGGCGCGGAGAACCTGGGCGGCGAGAACACCACACCGGACAACCTCTACATGCTCGGCATGTTCGAGCTGGAACCACATCAGAACCTGCAGCTGACCTTCCTCCCACCCGAAACCCGTTACTGGTCAGTTACTTTGGAAAGTATCTGGCATGAATGCCTGGAGCCGCTGCTACGCTCCAGCTCGGTGACCAACAAGGGCGTCTCCCCCGATCCCGACGGATACGTCCGGCTCACGATCGGGGCGCACGACTCCGGCGAGGGCCATTGGCTGGACACCGGTGGACGTCGACGCGGTTTCATCGTCGTTCGCTGGCTGGACAACCCGAATGCCCCGGATGTGACAGTTCGTCTGCTGGACAAGGAGATTCAGAAATGACGAGTGCGGTGCAAGCCCGCCTTGACCCCGCCAAACTGATCGAGCAGGCCTGCGAACTGGCCGGCAGCGACGACTTCGGCGCCGACGACGGCTGGCGGGAGAACCTGTCGCGGATGGTCGACGACCTGGTCACCGAAGCGGACCTCTCGCCGCTCGGCGTGGAGATCGCGGCCGCCGATGTGATTGTGCCGCTGCGCAACCGCCTGCAGATCACCGCGTGGCGGGCCGAACATCCCGAGATCGCCGAGGAGCGGATCACCCAACCCATCTTCATCCTCGGCCAGCCCCGCACCGGCACGACGATCCTCTACGACCTGCTCAGCCAGGATCCCGACCTGCGGGCGCCGCTGACGTGGGAGGTCGATCACCCCTTCCCGGTCCCCCAGCCGGAGACCTATCTGACCGACCCGCGCATCGACGAGACCCAAGCCCAGCTGGAAATGACCGAGCAACTGATGCCCGGTTTCATGAAGTTCCATCCGATGAGCGCGCGCGGCGGCCAGGAATGCGTCCGGATCACCGCAGGCACGTTCTGCAGCATGATCTTCCCCACCCAGTACCGCCTGCCGAACTACCAGCACTGGCTGATGTACGAGGCCGACCATGCGCCCGCCTACCGCTACCACCGTCAGTATCTGCAGCACCTGCAGTCCGGGGTGCCGGGCCAGTGGCTGCTGAAGAGCCCCGCCCACCTGTGGACCCTCGACACGCTGCTGGCCGAGTATCCGGACGCGATCCTGGTGCAGACCCATCGCGACCCGCTGGTGGTGATCTCCTCGATCAGCGCGTTGATCGCTCACCTACAGAAACTGGCCAGCGACAACGCGACTGTCCAGCGCGCGGCCGCACAGTGCGCGGCGGAGAACATTCTGGGACTCGACCGCCTGATGAAGTGGGTGGACGACGGCGTGATCAGCCAGGATCGCGTCGTCAATGTGCGGTTCGCCGATTTCATGCAGGACCCGTTCGCCACGATCGGCGCGGTCTATGAGCGCCTGGGCCGCGAGCTGACCCCGGTCGCCGAACAGCGCATGCGCGCCCATCTTGCGGCGAACCCCGGCGACGGCGGCGGCAACCGCTACACCTGGGCCGATACCGGACTCGATGCGGCCGAATTACGGGAGCGGGTCCGGGCCTACCAGGAGCGCTACGACGTGCCGAGCGAGACGCTGCGGTAGCGGTCGCGTGTAACGCGGCCGGCGCCGGGCACGATTTCCCCTATCGGAAGCGCACTTCTTGCAAGTGGGCGATCAGGGGCGGCCCGGAAGGGACCACACGTCTGGAAGGTGCGGGCAGAGGTCGGGACGGACGAGAACTATCGGACCGAGATCATCCCGACGGCGACCAAGGCCATCACCATGCCCAGCACCTGCCAGCGGGTGACCCGCTCACGCAGCACGACGATCGCCAGCAGCACTGTGGCCGCCGGGTAGAGCGCCATCAGCACGCTGGCCACGGACAGCATCGTCGCCTGCAGCGCCAGTAGCGTCGCGACGTTGGAGACGGTGTCCAGCAGCGCGGCAAACACCGCCATCTTGAGCGGAAATCCCCGTGGCGCATGAAAATTACCGCTGAACGCGGCGACCAGCAGGACGATCGCGGTCGCCGAGACTCGGGCGAAGAACAGTGGCCACAGGTGAGCGTCGGCCGGAGCCTGGTGCAGCAGAACGAAATTCAAGCCGAACGCCAGACCTGAGCCGACCGTCAACCACGCCACCGCCGCGGTGAACTTGTGCGGCCGGACGTCTTCGTCGGTGGCTTGCCTGCTGACCAGGACCACGGCGATCAACGCCAGCACCGTCCCCACCCCGGCGATCACACCGGGCTGCTCCCCCATCGCGAGTCCCACACTGACCGGCACTGCAGCCACCAGAACCGCGGTCAACGGCGAGACCACCGAGATCGGTCCGGAGCCCAGCGCGGCGTAGAACCACCACACCCCGAACGCCTGACTCACGCCGCACAGCAGACCCCACACCACCGCCGGAGTCGATATCGTGCCGCCGAACACCACTGCCAGGATGCCGAGCAGCACCATCGCCACCGGGTAGGACACCAAGACCACCCGCAGAGCGGCGACCCGTCGCGCGGCAATACCGCCGACGAAATCGCTGACGCCGTAACCGATTGCCGATGCCAGCGCGAGCAGGATCCCGATCAGAGCTTGCCCTTGGCCCGGCGGCCCAGCTCCCGGATGACCTCTCGCTCCGCGTCCCGCTTGGCCAGGTCCTGCCGCTTGTCGTGCGCCTGTTTACCGCGGGCCAGCGCCAGTTCGACCTTGACCTTGCCGTCGGAGAAATACAACGACAGCGGCACCAGGGTCAGGTTGCCGTCACGGATCTTGCCCACCAGGTTGTCGATCTGGCTGCGGTGCAGCAGCAGCTTGCGGTTGCGCCGCGGCGCGTGGTTGGTCCAGGTGCCGTGGTGATACTCCGGAATGTGCAGGTTACGCAACCAGATCTCGCCGTCGTCGACGGTGGCGAACGCATCGGCCAGCGACGCGTGGCCCTCCCGCAGGCTTTTGACCTCGGTGCCCTGCAGGACGACACCACACTCGTAGGTGTCGAGGATCGAATAGTTGTGCCGCGCCTTGCGATTGGTGGCGACGACCTTGTGGTCGGGCTTCTTGTCCGGATTCTTGGCCACCGCTACCGCCGGACGTACAGGCGCAGCGTGACGTAGCCGGTGAGACCGGCCATCAACACGCCGACGCCGAACATGATCGGCGATATGTAGAGGATGTCGGCATAGTCGATCCGGGCGATCAGATTGGCTTGGTAGAACTGGTTGAGCGCGTTCTCCAGGAACGCCGCCCGCACCACTATCAGCCCGACGATCGCTATCACCACACCGATCGTCGCCGCGAGCACCGCCTCCAACAGGAACGGCAGCTGGGTGTACCACCGGGTGGCACCCACCATTCGCATGATGCCGATCTCCGTGCGTCTGGTGTACGCGGCGACTTGAACCATGTTGGCGATCAACAGGATCGCACCGATCGCCTGCACCATCGCGATCGCGAACGCCGCCGCGGACAGCCCGTCGAGCACCGCGAAGAGCCGATCGATCAGCTCCTTCTGGTTCAGCACATTGAGCACACCGGGCTGGCCGGTCATGGCCGCGTCGAAGTCCTTGTGCTGCTCGGGGTTGTCCAGCTTGACGACGAACGACGCCGGGAACGAATCCTTACTGGCGACGTCCTTGTACTGCGGGAACTTACGGATCGCGTCGTTGTAGGCGTCGTCGCGGTTCAGGAACCGGACCGACCGGACATCGTCGCGGGCTTCGATCTTGGCGCGCAACGCCTTACAGGGGTCGGCGTCGCAGGTCGGGTCGTTCGCCGATACGTCGTTGGTCAAGAACACCTGGGTCTCGACGCGGTCGAGGTAGATGTTGCGCGAGTGGTCCGCCAACCGAACCACCAGCAGGCCACCACCGAACAGGCCGATCGAGATGGCCGTCGTCAAGATCATGGCCACCGTCATGGTGACGTTGCGGCGAAGTCCGGTGAAGACCTCGTTGATGAGAAAGCCGAAGCGCACTTAACGATCCATTCCGTAGACACCACGCTGCTCATCGCGAACGAGCCTGCCCAGGGACAGCTCCACCACACGCTGGCGCATGGAGTCGACGATGTGGTGGTCGTGGGTGGCCATCAACACGGTGGTTCCCGTGCGGTTGATCCGCTCGAGCAGATCCATGATGTCCTTACTGGTCTCAGGGTCCAGGTTGCCGGTGGGCTCGTCGGCCAGCAGCACCAGCGGCCGGTTGACGAACGCGCGCGCGATCGCCACGCGCTGCTGCTCGCCGCCGGACAGCTCGGCAGGCAGCCGATTGGCCTTGCCGGACAGGCCCACCATCTCCAGGACCTCGGGCACCACGCGATTGATGGTGTCGGGCTTCTTGCCGATCACCTCCAGGGCGAAGGCGACGTTCTCGAACACCGTCTTCTGCTGCAGCAGCCGGAAGTCCTGGAACACGCAGCCGATCACCTGGCGCAGCTTGGGGACCTGCCGGCCCGAGAGCTTGTTGACGTGGAACTTCGACACCTGCAGGTCACCGGACGTGGGTGTGTCCTCAGCCAGCAGCAACCGCATGAACGTGGACTTGCCGGAGCCGGACGGGCCGATGAGGAAGACGAACTCACCCTTGTCGATCTTGACGCTGACATTGTCGAGGGCTGGCCGTGCCGACGACTTGTACTGCTTACTGACATGGTCGAGGGTGATCATCACGGCACGCCAGTGTAGCCGTCCGGCGGGCGGGACCCGGTTACTGCGTCGGAGCCGCGGGTGTGACCATCGGCCCCTGACCCGGTGCCGGCGTGGGAACCGGGGCAGGTGACGGGGTCGGAGTGGGCAGCCCGGGGATCTGGAACGGCAGCGGGCCAGGCGGGGTGGTCGACGTCGTCGGGCTGGTCGGGCTCGTCGTCTCCGTCGGCGTCGTGGTTTCCGTCGGCGACGTGGTCTCGGTGGTGGTGGTCGTGGTGGTCGTGGTGGTCGGCGGTGTCGTCGTGGTGCGCCGCACATCGGTGCGCGGGACCCAGGTGTACGACGGATCGGGAACGTAGCCCGGCGGCACCACCTGGTTCGCGGGAACCGGCTGCTGGGCCGGCGGCTGGAAGTTCTGATACACCCAGAACAGCGCGATGAATGCCACCAGCAGCACCGCGGTGGACGTGCGAAGGCGCCCGCCCGGAAGATATTTCGGCCAACCGCGGTCGTCACGCTTGGACTTGCTCGATTGATTCGTCACTGCGCTTTGTCCTGACTGCGCGCTACATCGTCGCTGGTGCCCGACGGAGTCATCGCGCCCAGTGTCGGGGTTTTCTCCGCCGGGGTGGTGATACCCGCCTGCGCCAGGGCGGCGATCACCATGACCCGCAGTCGGCGGCCGACGTCGAACTGTTTGCCGGGCAGGGTTCGGGCCACCATCCGCAGATTGACCGAGTCGACCTCGAGGCTCTCGACGCCCATCAGGGCCGGCTTGTCCAGCAGCAGCTTTCGCAGATCCTCGTCGAGCATCGCGTCGTTGCACACGGTGTGCAGCACGTCGTTGACGCGGTTGAGGTCAGCGGAGGTGGGCACCGGGACATCGACGACCGCTCGCGCCCAGTCCTTCGACAGGTTGAGGGATCTGACGATGTTCCCGTTGGGCACGGTGTACATCTCGCCTTCCGGCGTTCGGAGCTTGGTCACCCGCAGGGTGACCTCCTCCACGGTGCCGAGCGAGTCTTTCGGGGCGCCGACCATACTCAGCTGCACCAGGTCACCGAAGCCGTACTGGCGCTCGGTGATGATGAAGAAGCCGGCCAGCATGTCCTTGACCAGGTTCTGCGCACCGAAGCCCAGGGCCGCGCCCAGCACCGCGGCCGGGGCGGCGAGCGAGCTGACCGGTATCGACAAGACGTCACCGATCTCGACGACGACCATCACGAACAGCAGAGCGATCGATACCCAGGACACCACCGAGGCCACGGCTTGCTGATGCTTGGCGCTCTCGGTGCGGACGATCTGGTCGGTCTGCTGGTATTGGGCGTCGATGCGCCGGGTGATCCGGCGTGCGAGCCAGTTGATGAAACGTGCGGCCAACAGCCCGCCGATCAGCAGCAGCGCGATGCGGACGCCTCTGGTCACGATCCACACGCCGTACTGGCCGTGCCAGAAGCTGCTCCAGTGCTCGGCCACGCCCAGTGCCAGGTAGGTGTTAGTCGTCGTCATCTCGCCGGTTGCGCCACCGGATCCCCGCTTCCAGGAATCCGTCGATGTCCCCATCCAGTACCGCCGCGGGATTGCCGACCTCGTACTCGGTGCGCAGATCCTTGACCATTTGGTAGGGGTGCAGAACGTACGAGCGCATCTGGTTGCCCCAGGAACTACCGCCGTCGCCCTTGAGGGCGTCCATCTCGGCGCGTTCTTCCTGGCGTTTGCGCTCCATAAGCTTGGCCTGCAGCACGCGCATCGCCGACACCTTGTTCTGCAGCTGCGACTTCTCGTTCTGGCAGGTGACGACGATGCCGGTCGGGATGTGGGTCAGCCGGACCGCCGAGTCGGTGGTGTTGACCGACTGACCGCCGGGCCCGCTGGAGCGGTAGACGTCGACGCGCACGTCCTGCTCGGGGATGTCGATGTGGTCGGTGGTTTCCACGACGGGGAGTACCTCGACGTCGGCGAACGACGTCTGGCGCCGGTTCTGGTTGTCGAACGGGCTGATCCGCACCAGCCGGTGGGTGCCCTGCTCCACCGAGAGGGTGCCGTAGGCGTAGGGGGCGTGCACCGCGAAGGTCGCGCTCTTGATGCCGGCTTCTTCTGCGTAGGAGGTGTCGAAGACCTCGACGCCGTAGTCGTGCTGTTCGGCCCAGCGGATGTACATCCGCATCAGCATCTCGGCCCAGTCGGCGGCATCCACACCACCGGCGCCGGACCGGATGGTCACCAGCGCCTCGCGTTCGTCGTACTCGCCGGACAGCAGGGTCCGGACCTCAAGCTGTTCGACTTCGGCTTGCAGCGCCTTCAGTTCGGCGTCGGCTTCGGCCACCTCGTCCTCGCCACCTTCTTCGGCGGCGAGCTCGTAGAGCACCGGCAGATCCTCGAGACGGCTGCGCAAGCCTTCGACGCGGCGCAGCTCGCCCTGGGCGTGGGACAGCTCGCTGGTGACGCGCTGAGCGTGGCTCTGGTCGTTCCACAGATTCGGGTCGGCGGCTTCGTGTTCGAGTTTCTCGATCTTGGCGCGCAGACCGTCGACGTCGAGCACTCGCTCCACCGTGGTGAGGGTGGTGTCGAGTGCGGCGATATCTGACTGACGATCGAGGTCCACGGGTCCTCAGGGTACCGGCGTCGCGACACGTTGTGATCCACGGCGACTCCTGAGACTTCTGGGGCTGCCCCGCCGTTGCGCGTCTAACATCACTTTCGTAACCAGGATGTGGCGTCGCACAGCCCAGAGCGACGCTGCTCGACTGCGACGCGACAGCCCCTTGCGCGCAGCCGGGTCCGGACAGAAAGCGCGAGGATGCGTCCTTACTATGTCGCGATCGTTGGTGCAGGCCCCTCCGGATACTTCGCGGCGGCGTCGCTGCTGAAGTTCGCCGACAGTTCCGTCGCCGCCGGCGGTCCGGATGTCCACGTCGACATGCTCGAAATGTTGCCCACTCCCTGGGGTTTGGTGCGCTCCGGAGTGGCACCCGATCATCCGAAGATCAAAACCATCAGCGCCCAGTTCGAGAAGACTTCGCTCGACGAGCGGTTCCGTTTCTTCGGCAACATCCGAGTCGGTCAGCACGTACAAGCCGACGAGCTCAAGCAGCGCTACGACGCCGTCGTCTACGCCACCGGCGCGCAGTCGGACCGTCCGCTGGGGATTCCCGGCGAGGAACTCGAGGGCAGCGTCGCCGCCGTCGACTTCGTCGGTTGGTACAACGCGCACCCGCACTTCGAGGAGATGACGCCGGACCTTTCGACCGGGCGCGCCATCGTGGTCGGCAACGGCAATGTGGCCCTCGACGTCGCGCGGATCCTCGTCAGCGATCCCGGCGAGCTCGCCAAGTCCGACATCGCCGACCACGCGCTGGAACTGCTACACGCACGGGGTGTCGACGAGGTCGTGGTCATCGGCCGCCGCGGCCCCCTGCAGGCCACCTTCACGACGATGGAGCTGCGCGAGCTGGGCGATCTGGAAGCCATGGCCGACGTAGACGTCATCGTCGACCCCGCGGACTTCGACTCCATCACCGACGAACAGCTCGAGGCGGCGGGAAAGACCGTGAAGCTGAACGTCAAGGTGCTGCGCGGCTACGCGGAGACCGAACCGCGAGGAGCCAAGCGGCGCATCGTGTTCCGGTTCCGCACCTCGCCGATCGAGATCAAGGGTGACGGCCGTGTCGAGTCGGTGGTGCTGGGCCGCAACGAGCTGGTCGACGAGGGCGGCCGCATCGTCGCCAAGGACACGGGCGTGCGCGAGGAGCTGCCCGCCCAGCTGGTGGTCCGCGCTGTCGGCTATCGCGGCATCCCGACTCCGGGCCTGCCGTTCGATGAGCGCTCAGGCACCATCCCGCACACCGACGGCCGTGTCGAAGGCAGCGACAACGAGTACGTCGTCGGCTGGATCAAGCGTGGCCCGTCGGGCGTCATCGGGAGCAACAAGAAAGACTCGGCGGACACGGTTGCGACGTTGGTAGCCGACCTCGACGGCCGCGAGCTCGGCGCGTTCGCCGACGACCACGGCGACACGCTCGTCGAGTGGCTGCTGTCGCGTCAGCCGATATTGGTCACCGACGACCACTGGAAGCTGATCGACGCGCACGAGCGCGGCGCGGGCGAACCCCACGGCCGCCCGCGCGTGAAGCTCACCAGTGTTGCCGAACTGCTGCGCATCGGGCACGGCTAGAGGGCGCAGGTCTCCGGCTCACGCTCCCGGGACAGCCCGCCGACCGGGCCTGCGGTGCGCGCGATCAGCGGTGTGATGGCGGCGGACATCGCCAGTGCGGCCGACACCATGATCACCGCGAAGGGGCTGTAGCCGTCCACCACGACGCCGCCGATCGCGGTGCCGATGGCTCCGCCGACGAGGGCACCGCTGTTGAGCCAGCCGAATGCTTCGGCGGTCGAATGCGCGGCGATCTGGTTGGAGACCATGACGTAGAGCGCCGCCAGCGCAGGCGCGAAGCCGAGCCCCGAGGCGAACAACGCGGCGAGCTGCAGGCCGTAGCCGTCGGCCAGACCGAACAGCACGGTGCCGGCGGCGACAGTCGCCATCGACAGGGACAGGCCGCGGACACCGAGGTGGCGGTGGCCGAACAGCACGCCGCCGAGCAGCGACCCGACGCCGGTTGCCGCGAGCGCGATGCCCGCCGACAGGTTGTGGTTGCCGTACAGGGCGAGGACGCCCACTTCCAGTGCCGTGAACGACGCCACCAGCGCGAGGCTGGCGACCATGGCCAGGATGACCGCATGGTTGGCCAGTACCTTGCCGAACGCGACCGTGCTGCTGACGATCGTCGGCCGGAACTGGCGGGCGCTGAGCAGGAACCACACGGTCCCGACGATCGTGACCGCGGCGGAGAACAACAGCGGAATCGCCGTCGAGATCGCGGACGCCAGGAACGTCGCGGCGACCGGGCCGATCACCCAGATGAGCTCCTGGGCGGTGGTGTCGAGCGCGAACAGCGCCCGCAGGCCTTGGCCGGGGACCATCTGCGGGTACAGCGCACGCACCGCAGGCAGCAGCGGCGGTACCGAGGCGCCGATGAGGAACCCCAGCACCATGAGGAAGGTCGCGGGGACGTGGACGAAGGCCAGCGCCAACATGCTGACGCCGTTGATCAGGGCAGCCGACACCAGCGTCGGCATCATCCCGATCCGGCCGAGGAGGCGCGCCGTCATGGGCATGGCCACCGCTTCACCGATGCTCGTGCACGCCACGACGGCGCCTGCCACCGCGTACGACCCGGTCCGGGCCTGTACGTGCAGCAGGATCGCCAGCGACAGCATGCCCAGCGGCAGCCGCGCGAAAAGCTGTGAGGCGGTCACATTGACCACGCCTGGAACTCGAATGAGCTCTACGTAGGCGCGCACGGTTATCTCTCCATCGAATGAGGTCTAGTGGTTTGAGCTCCTCAACTGTACCGTCCGGACGGTACAGTTCGAAAGTCGATAAACTCGGCCGATGACGACCTCGCGCGAGCGCATCCTCGATGCCTACGCCGACGCGCTGGCCGTCGACGGCGAGCGTCTCGCCACGCTCGACGCGGTGGCCGCCAAGGCCGGAGTCTCCAAGGGCGGACTGCTGTATCACTTCCCGTCCAAGGACCAACTCGCCGAAGCACTGTGTGAGCGGCTGATCGCGCTGGCCGCTGACGACGTCGAGAAGATGCGCAACGCCGCGGACGGGCCGGCTCGCCACTACATCCGCACGTCGCATTACGCCAACACCCCGCTGGACCGCACCCTGGTCGCGGTGGCCCGGCTGCAGCAAGCCGGTGACCCGCGCGCGCGGGCGGCCATCGAGATGATCTCCGATCAGTGGCTGAGCGTGCTGACCGAGGCGCTCGGCGACCGTGACGTCGCGCGCACCGTCAAGCTCATCGGCGACGGCCTGTACCACCACGCGCTGTTCAGCGTGCTCGGCGGACCACCGCGCACGGAACTCGACGAGGGACTGCTGGCGGTCATCGATCGGCTCATCGACTCGAGTTCGGACGCGCCGCGAGCCTGAGTACCGGGAGCCGCACAGGCACGGTCGGCAGAATGTGACTCAATGGCGAGCACCGATCGGCGACCATCGACACGGTCGCTGCGCGCGCTCGATGGGCTGAACTTCTTCCTCGCCGATGTGCGCGACGGCCTCGGCCCGTATCTGGCCATCTACCTGCTCGCCACCCGCGGCCCCGCACACGGCTGGGACGAGGCCACGGTCGGCAGCGTGATCACCATCGCCGGTCTGGTCGGCCTCGTCGTCCAGACGCCCGCGGGCGCGCTGATCGACCGAATCCCGCACCGCCGAATGGTTCTCATCGTCGCGGCCGTCGTGGTGACGGCCAGTTGCCTGTGCCTGCCGGTGGTGCACGGCTACGTTGCGGTGACCGTGACCCAGTCAGCCGCGGCCGCCGCCGCGACCGTCTTCGGCCCCGGCATCGCGGCCATCAGCCTCGGACTCGTCGGCGCCAAGCTGCTGACACCGAGGATCGCGCGCAACGAGGCGTTCAACCATGCGGGCAATGCCGCATCTGCGGGCGTCGCCGCCCTGCTGGCCATCCAGTTCGGTCCGGTCGTGGTGTTCTGGCTGATGGCGGTGCTCGCTCTGCTCAGCGTGGCCTCGGCCGCACGCATCAAGGATTCGGAGATCGACGAAAGCCTGGCGCGAGGCCTGTCGGCCGACCACACGATCGACAGCCACGCCAGCGGCTGGTCGGTGTTGTTCAAGAGCCGAAGCCTGGGGGCCTTCGCCGCCGTCGTGTTCGTGTTCCACCTGTCGAACGCGGCGATGCTGACCTCGGTCAGCCAGCTCCTCGTTCGGGTCGCGGGGAAGAACAGCGCGACGTCGCTGACCGCGCTGTGCGTCCTCGCCGCGCAGCTCGTCATGGTTCCGGTCGCGCTCGCCGTCGGGCGCACCGCCGACTCGTGGGGCCGAAAGCCGATCTTCGTCGCGGGTTTCGCCGTGCTGGCCGTGCGCGGCGTGCTCTACACGGTTTCGGACAACCCGGTGTGGCTGGTCGCGGTGCAGACCCTCGACGGCGTGGGCGCCGGCATTTTCGGGGCCTTGTTCCCGGTCGTAATCGCCGACCTGACCGCGGGCACGGGTCACTTCAACGCGACCCAGGGCGCTCTCGCCACCGTTCAGGGCGCGGGCGCCGCGATCAGCGCCGGACTGGCCGGGGCGTTGATCGTCGCCGCCGGCTATCACACGACCTTCATCACGCTGTCCGCCATCGCGGTCGCCGGGCTGGTTCTCTACGTTGCCGCGGTCCCGGAGACCAAGGCGCCGGCGCAGAACTAGTCAGTCGCGGGCCGGTGGGGTGATCGATTCGGCGGCGATGGTGACGATCACGCGAGTCTCGTCGGGATTACCGGAGAAGTTCGGATAAGGGATGCCGAGGTACTTCTGTGAGATCTCATCGATGCTTGCGCGACCACCGACTGTCGTCGTCGACAACACACGACCTCGAACTGCGTAGTACCGAGTGACGTTGTCGGGGTCGACGACGTTGACGGCGATGCGAGGGTCGCGGGACAGATTTCGCGCCTTCTGCATGCCATCGACGATGTTGATGACGATGTGCTCGCCGTCGGTGGTCACCCACGTCTCGGTCAGCTGGGGTGAGCCGTCGGGCATCAGCGTTGCCACGAAGCAGGGACTGGGGCGCTGTAACAGCGCGAGCAACCCGTCGGGAAGCGGTTGGGACATCGAATTCCTAACTCGGGGGCTGCAGGGGCGGCGGCTGGTCGGGCGGTGCGAAGGACCAGTTGTCCGGATTCTTCTGCGAGTACACCACGGGGATGAGTTGGCCCATGGTCGGCCATTTGTTCACGTCGACCGCCATCCGCTGGTACACCACGTGCTCGTTGACCGTGGGGCCGTTGATCACCCCGCTGATCGTGACGAACTGATCGCCGGTGGCGTCCGGGCGCGGACTGACCCCGGTCACCAGCAGCGTGCCCTGTAAGACCTCGCCGCGCGGGCCGCGGCGCATCAGGCGCGGAGCCAAAACCAGGACCAGCGCACCGACGATGAGCAATATCACCGCAAATTCCCACATGCGGCCATGGTAGGACTGCATGCATGAGCGGCCGGGATGTACAGGCAGACCTGACGGTGGCGTTGCAGCTGGCCGAGCGTGCCGATGCGATCACCCTCGACCGATTCGGGGCGCTGGATCTGCGCGTCGACACCAAACCGGACCTCACGCCCGTCACCGACGCCGACGAGGCGGTTGAGGCCGATGTGCGGGCGGCGCTGTCCCGCGAGCGCCCGGACGACGCGGTGCTCGGCGAGGAGTACGGCGGCACCGCCGAATTCCAGGGCAGGCAATGGGTGATCGACCCGATCGACGGGACCAAGAACTTCGTTCGCGGCGTACCGATCTGGGCGACCCTGATCGCGCTTCTCTCCGACGGCGTGCCGGTCGTCGGTGTGGTCAGCGCCCCAGCCCTGAACCGGCGGTGGTGGGCCGGTCGGGGACTGGGCGCCTTCGCGCGCACCGGGGACGGGCCGGCCCGGCCGTTGTCGGTTTCCGGGGTTGCCGAACTGGGATCGGCCAGCCTGTCGTTCTCCAGCCTGTCCGGTTGGGCCGACATCGGGCTGCGGGACCAGTTCATCGGCTTGACCGACGCCGTGTGGCGGGTGCGCGGCTACGGCGACTTCTTCTCCTACTGCCTGGTCGCCGAGGGCGCTGTCGATATCGCCGCCGAACCCGAGGTGAAGCTGTGGGATCTGGCGCCGCTGGACATCCTGGTCCGCGAGGCCGGCGGCCGCTTCACCAACCTCGACGGACAGCCCGGCCCGCACGGCGGCCATGCCGTGGCCACCAACGGCCTGCTGCACGACGCGACCCTGGCGAGTCTGGCCAGGCGTTAGCAGCCGGCGTCGAATTCGACGGGCAGCGTCGCGGGTCCGCTGAGCCCACCCAACCTGCATCGGCAGCACCGTGGCACGGGTGATCTCCAGGCGATCCGGATCCTCGCAGACACTCGAATCCCGGTTGGCGGCAGCGGAATTGGTGTCGTAGTCGATCGACGGCAACCCGGCATCGAACACACTCGGCATCCGCGGCGCGTCCACTGTGCGAGTAGAGCGCTACCCGATCTCGAGCCGGTGTGACCGACCCAACACAAGCCGCGGCTCGCCGGGGCTCCGATATCTACCTTACTTTGGAGTAAGATAGGCTCCAGCGAGATCTGACCAGCACGCCCACCATCGACGAGGCTGCCACCATGACCAACACCCTTCCCCCCAAATCCGCCAGCACACGCGCCCGCGACAGCGCGGTCGGGCAGTACAAACACAAGCGCTCCCTGACCGACATCGGCCTGGCGCTGGTCACCCCACTGATGGGGCAGGACTTCCTGGACCGTTATCACCTGCGCGACCCGCTGAACCGCGGCCTGAAGTACGGGGTCAAGCAGGCGTTCTCCACCGCGGGCGCGGCCACCCGGCAGTTCAAGAAGGTCCAGGGCATCGGCAAGGCGCCGGCCCGGCTGCGACCCAGCGGCGCAGACTATTTCGACCTCACCCCCGACGACGACCAGAAGATGATCGTCGCGACCGTCGACGAGTTCGCCGAGGAAATTCTGCGTCCGGCCGCTCACGACGCCGACGACGCCGCGACCTATCCCGCCGATCTGATCGCCAAAGCGGCCGAGCTCGGCATCACGGCCATCAACATCCCCGAAGACTTCGACGGCATCGCCGAGCAGCGCACCACCGTCACCAACGCGTTGGTGGCCGAGGCGCTCGCCTACGGCGACATGGGCCTTGCGCTGCCGATCCTGGCGCCCGGTGGCGTGGCCTCGGCACTGACCCACTGGGGCAGCGCCGACCAGCAGGCCACGTACCTCCGCGAATTCGCCGGCGAGAACGTGCCGCAGGCCTGCGTGGCGATCGCCGAACCGCACGCCCTCTTCGATCCGACCGCGCTGAAGACCACCGCGGTACGGACTCCGAGCGGCTACCGCCTCGACGGCGTGAAATCGCTGGTTCCCGCCGCCGCCGATGCCGAATTGTTCATCGTGGCAGCACAACTCGACGGCAAGCCGGCGTTGTTCATCGTCGAGGCCTCGGCTGCCGGCCTGACCGTCACCGCCGACCCCAGCATGGGGATCCGGGCCGCGGCGTTGGGCCGGGTGGCATTGGACAAGGTGTCGGTGCCTCTGTCGGCCCGCCTCGGCGAGGACGGGGCGTCCGACGCGGACTATTCCGAAGCAATCGCGTTGTCCCGCTTGGGCTGGGCAGCGCTGGCGGTCGGCACCTCACACGCGGTGCTCGACTATGTCATCCCCTACGTCAAAGAGCGCGAGGCATTCGGCGAGCCGATCGCCCGCCGCCAGGCCGTCGCGTTCATGTGCGCCAACATCGCCATCGAGCTCGATGGCCTGCGGTTGATCACCTGGCGCGGCGCCGCCCGGGCCGAGCGTGGCCTGCCGTTCATCCGCGAGGCCGCACTGGCCAAGAAGCTGGGCACCGATAAGGGCATGCAGATCGGCCTGGACGGGGTGCAGCTACTCGGTGGCCACGGCTTCACCAAGGAGCACCCGGTGGAACGCTGGTACCGCGATCTGCGGGCCATCGGCGTCGCCGAGGGTGTCGTCGTCCTCTAACCGCCCGCCGGCCAACGAACGGAAAAGACTGACATGGCAATCAATCTCGAACTGCCGCGCAAGCTGGAAGCCGTGATCGAGAAGGCGCACCAGGGCGCCGCGGAGATGTTGCGGCCGATCTCACGCAAGTACGACGTCGCCGAACACGCCTACCCCGTCGAATTGGACACCCTGGCGACGTTGTTCGAGGGAATCTCCGAAGCCAACACGATCTCGTTCGCGGGCACGGAGGCATTCCGCGACAGCGACGACGGCCCGAAGGGAAACATCAACGGCGGCAACATGTCCGCGTTGCTCAATGCCCTCGAGATCTCCTGGGGTGACATCGCTCTGCTGCTGTCGGTGCCCCGCCAGGGCCTCGGCAACGCTGCGATCTCCGGAGTGGCCACCGACGAGCAGTTGGAGCGGCTGGGCAAGAACGTCTGGGCCGCCATGGCGATCACCGAGCCGTCGTTCGGTTCAGACTCGGCGGCGGTGTCGACGACGGCGGTGCTCGACGGCGACGAATACGTGATCAACGGCGAGAAGATCTACGTCACTGCCGGCTCGCGCGCCACCCACATCGTGGTGTGGGCGACGCTGGACAAGTCCAAGGGCCGGGCGGCGATCAAGTCGTTCATCGTGCCGCGCGAGCACCCTGGGGTCACCGTCGAGCGTCTCGAGCACAAGCTCGGCATCAAGGCCTCCGACACCGCGGCCATCCGGTTCGAGAACGCCCGCATCCCCAAGGAGAACCTGCTGGGGAGCCCGGAGATCGAGGTGGAGAAGGGTTTTGCCGGGGTCATGGAGACCTTCGACAACACCCGGCCGATCGTGGCCGCGATGGCGGTCGGGGTGGCCCGCGCCGCCCTCGAGGAACTGCGCACGATCCTGACCGAGGCCGGTGTGGAGATCTCTTACGACAAGCCCGCCCACGCCCAGAGTGCCGCTGCTGCGGAATTCCTTCGCATGGAAGCCGACTGGGAGGCCGGTTACCTGTTGACCGTGCGCTCAGCGTGGCAAGCCGACAATGCGATCCCGAACTCCAAGGAAGCGTCCATGGGCAAGGCCAAGGCCGCCCGCGTCGCCAGCGACGTCACTCTCAAAGCTGTCGAATTAGCCGGTACAGCAGGCTATTCCGAGCAGACGCTGCTGGAGAAGTGGGCTCGCGACTCGAAGATCCTGGACATCTTCGAGGGCACGCAGCAGATCCAACAGCTGGTGGTCGCCCGCCGACTGCTCGGGCTGTCCTCGACCGAACTCAAGTAGTCACGCGACAGCGGTCAGCTCTCGCTGGGCCTGCTCGTCGAGTTCGATACCGGCGACGGCGAGGTTCTCCTCCAGGTGGTCCAGCGAGGACGTGCCGGGAATGAGCAGCACGTTGTCGGCGATGCCCAGTGTCCACGCCAGTGCGATCTGCGCGGGCGTGTGACCGAGCCGTTCGGCCGCGCCGGTGACGAGGGGATGCGACAGCACGGGATTCACCTCATGGAACGCCGAGCCGAGTGGAAAGAACGGGACGAACGCGATACCGCGGGCCACGCATTCGTCGAGTACGGGCTGCGAGGACCGGTCCACCAGGTTGAACGGATTCTGGACGCACACGACGTCGGTGAGCTCCAGCGCGTGCAGCAGTTGCTCGTGAGTGACGTTGCTCAGTCCGACACCGGCGATCAGGCCGTCGTCGCGGGCGGTGATCATCGCACCGAGCTGATCGGTGAACAGCGCATCGGGTTCTGACTCCATCACCCGCAGGTTGACCGCGGCCAGCCGCTCGACACCGAGGGTGCGCAGATTCTCCTCGATGGCGGCGCGCAACCGGTGCGGCTCGGCGTCGGGAAGCCACGCCCCCTGATCGTCGCGCCGTGCGCCCACCTTGCTCACCAGCGCGAGATTGTCGGGATACGGGTGCAGCGCCTCGCGGATCAGCTCGTTGGCCACATCGGGCCCGTAGAACTGCGAGGTGTCGATGTGATCGACACCGGCGTCCACGGCGCGGCGCAACACCGCCAGCGCCTGCTCGCGATCCTTGGGCGGCCCGAATACGCCGGGACCGGGCAGCTGCATGGCGCCGAATCCGACGCGGTGGACCTGATAGCCGGCCAACGCAAAACGTGTCATGGGAAATCCTCCACTCACCGAGAATAGATTGACATCAAATTGTTTGATCTCAAACTATCTTGCTGGCGCGCTACGCTTCCTGTCAACCCAGGGAGGTGAAGCCACATTCCACGCTCAGCACACGACGCCGAATCCCGTCAGCGCGCCACCGACCTCGCCGACGCCTTCGGTCGAGCGGGCAAGACGTTGGTCCGCGCCCTCGACGAGCGGCTCGGTGACCACGGTGTCTCCACCCCCCGATCCAAGGTCCTGTTCGAGGTGGATCGCTGCGGACCGGTCCGGCTCACCGACCTGGCGCGCACCGTCGGCATCACCCAGGGCACCGCCTCCACCCTGACCGACGCGCTCGTCCGAGAAGGCTTGATCCAACGCTGCGCCGACGACTCCGACCGCCGGGTGACCCTGCTGCAGACCACCCCGACCGGCAGCCAGCAGGCGCAAGCCTGGGCCGGCGCGTACACCGCCGCGGCAGAGGAACTGTTCGGAATTCTCTCCGGCGAGGAGCAGCTGGCACTTACCGTACTGCTGCAGCGCCTTGCCGACTCGATCGACGGCTGAGTCTCAACCCGCTGCCCGAATCTGACACGGCACCCCGTTGACGACCTGAGTGTTGCTGGGGACGTCGAGCAGGTCGGGCGGGTTGAGCAGGTTGGAGTTCACGCCGGGATGATCGTTGGCGATGCCGAGCCGGCTGCCCGGCACACCGTGTCCCCAGCCGTGCGGCAGTGACACCACCCCGGGCATCATGTCGTCGCTGACCTCAACGGGCACAGCCACTTTCCCTTCCGACGTGCTGACCTCGGCCAGCTCGCCGTCGCCGACCCCGACGCGGCGGGCATCGTCCGGGTGCATCAGCAGCGTGCATCGGTCGCGGCCTCGCATCAGTGCGGGCACATTGTGCAGCCACGAGTTGTTCGACCGCAGATGTCGCCGACTGGTCAGCAGCAGCGACTCCTCGACTCGGTTCATCCGCGCCCGCAATCGAGGCACGTCGTCGACGAACAGGTCATGCAGCAGCTCGATGGCTCCCGACGGCGTGGTGACGGCCGAGTCGAGCCGGCCGCCCTCCAATTCGCCGAGTCGCAGGCCGTCGGGGTGCGCACGCACCTCGTCGAGGGTCAGGCCGCCGGGGGTGGCGCCCAGGCCGTCGCCCCAGGGGCCGAGCCGGATGTAGAGGTCGTATAAGCGTTCGGGTCCTTGGCCTTTCAGCACTCCCATCACCTCAGCCGGGTCGCGTCCGCTCAGCGGGGTCCCCGGCTGGGCGCACATGGTGGCGACCAGGCCCCCGGTGTAGAGGTCGTCCATCGCCCGGACGTCGACGTCCGGAATGGGGGTACCCAGCAGGGCGCCCGAAAGACGCAGCAGCACTTCCCATTCCGTCGGCCGAGAAGGATCCGGCGCAAACAGCGGCTCCGACCACTTCAGGCAGGAGGCGACAGCGTAGATCCAGTACAGGTCGTCGGCGTGCGGACGTTCCAGCGGTGAGAGCCCGGGGAAGATGACGTGCGCATGCCTGGTGGTCTCGTTGAGCCAATTGTCCACGCAGACAAAGGCCTCCAGGGAGGCCAGCGCCTCGTCGAGGCTGCCCGCCGCAGGCGCCGAGATCGCCGGGTTGCCCGCGACCGAGATCATCGCGCGGATACGTCCGTCGCCCGGCGTGAGGATCTCCTCGGCCAGGCAGCTCACCGGGAACTGGCCGAGCACTTCCCCGACGCCACGTACACGCGAGGTGAAGCGGCCGAACTCCCAGCGCGGGCCGGGCTGATCGGGCGGCTTCATGAACATCGGCGAGTACACCGCCGGGGTGGGGAACACCGCTCCCCCGCGCCGGTCGACCGCACCGAGCGCGGCGTTCAGCACGAACACCAGCCAGGTGGCCAAGGTGCCGAATTCCTGCGTACAGGCCCCGATCCGGCTGTACAGCACGGGATTCGACGCGGATGCCAGGTCGTGCGCAAGTGCGCGAATGGTCTCGGCGGGGATGCCGCTGGGTGCTGCCACGGCTTCCGGGGTGAATGGTTCGGCCAGGGCGATCACCCCGTCGAGTCCTTGGACCCGACCGTCGAGATGTGGATGGGCGCGCAGCAATCCGTCGGCGGCCAGCGTCCGCAGCACCGCGAAGAGCACCAGGGCGTCGGTGCCCGGGCGGATCGGCACCCAGTCGGTGGCGCGCTGCGCGGTCTCGGTGCGGCGGGGATCGATGACCACCACCCGACCGCCGCGCTTGCGGATGCCGGTCAGGTGGCCGACGACGTCGGGAGCCGAGAGCATCGATCCCTGCGAGGCCGCGGGGTTCGCGCCGATGACGACGAGGTGATCGGTGCGGGCCAGGTCCGGGATCGGCGCGTTCCACATTCCGCCGAAGAGCAGGGTGCCGACGACGTTCAGCGGCCACTGGTCGACCGTGCCCGGCGAGTAGTACGCGCCCATCCCGGCCGCGGCGCCCATCCCGACGAGGGCGCCGATGTAGGAACTCAGGCCCAGGTTGTGCGCCACCGGGTTGCCGACGTACACCGTGACCGCCCGCGCACCGTCGCTGTCCAGCACCGGTCGGAGTACCCGCTCCGCTTCGGCGAACGCCTCGTCCCAGGAGACGGCGACGTGGGTCCCGTCCGGCTGCCTCACCAGCGGCGACCGCAACCGGTCCGGGTCGTCATGCAGCTGCCCGAGCACCGTGCCCTTGGGGCAGATGTGCCCTGCCGACCACACGTCGTCGGGGTTGCCGCGGATGTCGGTGACCCGGTCGCCGTCGACGGTGACCCGTAGCCCGCACATGGCTTCGCAGAGCGGGCACGTCACGCGGCGGACGGCGCCGTCGATCTCATCCGACTTCTGTCTGGACACCTGTCCATGTTAGGGGCGGGCACGGGCCAGGCACAACGGTCAGGAGTCGGACCGGCGAGCCCGCCAGTCGCCGATCGCCGACAGCCGCCGCCGCTGCTGGGCGGCGGCGCCGGCGTCCAGACCGCGATCGCGCTCCTCAAGTCGGTCGATCACCCGCTCTCGATGCTCGACGGGGTTGCCGTCGTCGTACTTGAACTTCGCTTCGACCCGCTCGACGGTGAGTCGCACGCCGCGGATGCCCGGCAGCATCCGGCCGTAGGGGTGCTGCCCTTCGGCCACCTCGGCATGGCGGCCTTCAGGCTGGAAGTCGGCAAGCTGAGACCGCAGTATCCCCACCTTGCCCTGCGGATCGTCGATGATCGTTGGGCGACAGACGAATTGGACAGAGGCGTAGTAGCTGGTCGGCACTCCGTCCTCGTCAGGGCCGCCGGCCTTCGCACGCCAGTAGGTCGGGATGTAGGCATAGTCACCGATCACCGCGACCCGCACCTGTGCGGCCGCTTCCAGGTGCGGCCAGACCGGATTGGGCCGCGCGAGGTGGATCAGCAACTCCTCGCCTGCCACCGTGAAATGGGTGGGCACCAGCACAGGGGCCTGCATGGGGTCGACGTTGTTGACCGCGAGGACGCCGAACCGGTCGGTCGAGGCCAACCAATCCCGCCATTCGGCGTTGTCCAGCGCGGCATCCCAGGGATGGATCAGCATGTCATTCTCCTCGATTGTTATCCGAGCCGGAGATGAGTCGGCGCTCGACGCGGACATTAGGCCCCAACTCGTTGAGGTGTGCATTTAAATCGTCTGCGGCAGCGACCAATTCGACGTCCGACATCGGCCCGAGAGCATCGAGGATGAAGAGCGCGGCGGTGGTGTCCGCACTCAGTTGGGTACGCCGCGCCTGGCGCCAATTCCACCGGCGGCATGTCACGCCGGCATCGTCGCACCAAACCACCTCGCCAGGTTCCGGATGGTCGATCACAGGACCGCCATCGGCCACGGTGTCGAACGGTTCAGTCCCCAGCGCCCGCACCAAACGTGGCGCGCCGATGTACCGCGTCAGGTCCTCGCCGCCCACAGGAAGCTGATGCATGACCGACACCGCGTTGTACAAATCGGTGAGCCGGTTGACCCTCGGCAAGCCAGACTCAGCTCGGCGAATCAACGCCTCGACACTGTTGCGGGTACGTTGTGGCTTTGCGCCGAAACTTCGGTATGCCTCCCGCCATGCAGCGACATGCGCCAGTTCCTCCACCGGCCTTCCGCAACGGCGTTGACGGACAGCAGCTTCAGCGCACGCCAATAGCGCGTCGCTCGCATCATCCGTCGGCCCCGGTGACAGCCCGTCGACGGCCAGGAGCAGGGCTCGGTAATCGGGTCGCAGGGTGAACACCGCATCCTCGACGTGGGCACCGGCCAGGGTCTGTCTGAGCGTCGCGTTCGCAGCCATCACGCGCCGCTGGTTTGCGCGGCGCCCGAGCCGACGCCCGGCTCGAAGACAGCCAGGCTGAAGCGCGCCGGCCGGCCGCCCGCATTGACGTAGGAATGCGACACGTCGCCACCGAACGTCATCGCGTCGCCGACGCGAAGGGTCGCCGACTGATCGCCGATAGTGACCGTGACCGAACCCTGATGGACCTGAATCAGTTCCTTGGTGCCCGGCATGTGGGCATCGCTGATGTGCGCGTCACTAGGCCCCAGGGTCCAGTCCCACAATTCGACGACATCGGGAGGCGCCGTACCGGCCACCAGCACGCCTTGGCCGCCGTGTTCGCCGCTCCACAGCGTCGCGCCCTCCCCGCGCCGGGTGACCTTCACCGTCGCCACATGGGGCGGCTCCACCAGCGCTGGCAGGCCGATGCCCAGCGCATCACTGAGTCGAAGCAGCGTGCCCACGCTCGGGTTGACCTCGCCCTGTTCGACGCTGATCACCATTCGCCGGCTCACGCCCGCTGTTTCAGCCAACTGGTCGAGAGTCCACGCGCGCGACAGGCGCTCGCGCCTCACGCGGGTACCGATCACCGTGGCGAGAGCTGCCGCACTGCCATCCATGCAGTGCACTATATCGCACTAATAGTGCACTAATCCTTAGAGCTGCGCGTAGACCGTTTTGGTCTGCAGGTAGCTCTCGATACCCGCGCGGCCCCACTCGTAACCCCAGCCCGACTGCTTGTAGCCGCCGAACGGCATCGAGTGGTCGAAGACCATCTGGCAGTTCAGCGTGACGGTGCCCGATTGGATTCGCTTGGCCAGCCGGTGCGCCCGGGAGATGTCCTTGGTCCACACGGTAGCGGCCAGGCCGTAGTCGGAGTTGTTGGCCTGGGCGACGACCTCGTCATCGTCGTCGAACGGTAGGACCGCGACGACGGGTCCGAAGATCTCCTGCTGATACAGCCGCATCCCGGGGTCCACGTCGGTCAGCACCGTGGGGTGTACGAAGTATCCTCTTCGGTCGAGGCGATGCCCCCCGGTCACCACCTCGACGCCGTCGCGTTTGCCTTCGTCGATATAGCCCACCACGCGACCCAGTTGCTTCTCGCTGATCAGCGGTCCGATCAGAGCATTTTCATCTTTCGGGCCGCCGAGCTGCACCGAGTTGGCCATGGCGGCCACCGACTCAACGACCTGGTCGTACACCTTGCGATGAGCGAAAATCCTTGAGCCGCAGATACATCCCTGCCCGGAGTGGATGAAGATGCCCATCGACGCCATCGTGGTGGCCATGCCGAGGTCGGCGTCGTCGTAGATCAGCACCGGCGATTTCCCGCCGAGCTCGAGGGTCACGCGCTTCAGATTGCCTGCCGACGCCTGCACGATTCGCTTGCCGATTTCGGTCGATCCGGTGAACGCTATCTTGTCGACACCGGGATGCTCGGCCAATGCCGCACCCGCCGTGTAGCCATACCCGGTGACCAGGTTGACCACCCCCTCGGGGATACCGGCCTGCTGCAGGATCCGGATCAGCAGTAGTGCCGAAAGCGGTGTCTCCTCAGCGGGTTTGACAACACTACTGCAGCCTGCAGCCAGCGACGGCGCGAGCTTGGCGCAGAAATTGAAGATCGGACCGTTCCACGGGAAGATCAGGCCGACCACACCGTAGGGCTCCTTGAGGGTGTAGGCGTGCATGTTCGAGAACGCACCGGTGATGCCGCCGGTCTGCTGCACATCGTGGGCAATGCCTTCGAGCTTGGTGCACCAACCGGCGTAATAGCGGAACATTTCCGCGCAGGTCGAGGTGATCATGTTCGCCTGCATGTACGGCATGCCGGTGTTGAACGAGTCGATCTCGGCCAAGTCAGCGGCGTGCTGATCTATCAGGTCGGCAACGCGCCACAGCACTTTCGCGCGCTCGTTGCCGGGCAAGTGAGACCACACCCCGGAGTCGAAGCTGTCCCTGGCTCGATCGACCGCCTCGTTGACAGCCTCGGCGCCGCCGTCGGCGAAGTCAGCGATCGCCTCCTCGGTGACCGGGTTGATGATCTGGATGCGCTCTCCGGCGCCGGGGCGCTGCGCGATCTCGTCCAGAACGGACTGCAAGGTCATGGAAACTTCCTTGGTTCAGGCGACGGGCGTGAAGGTGAGATGCAGTTCGCTCAGGCCGCGCAGCAGGAACGTCGGCTCGTAGCGATAGCGCCGGTCACCGGCGGGTCCATGCCGTGTCTCGTCGATGCCGATGTCGCTCATGCGATCCAGCAGCCGATTCAGCGTCACCTTCGCCTCGACGCGGGCCAGCGGTGCGCCGGCGCAGGTGTGGATGCCGCGACCGAACGTGATGTGCTCGCGGACGTTCTTGCGGTCGAGATGGAACTCGTCGGGGTTCTCGAACTTCCGTGGGTCGCGATTGGCCGCACCGAGGCAAAGCATCAGCACGGTCCCGGCCTTGATGTCCACGCCGCCGAGGTTGGTGGTCTTGCGCGCCAGCCGGAAGTCGACCTTGGTGGGGCTCTCGATACGCAGCGATTCCTCGATGAAGTTGCCGATCAGACTGCGGTCGGCGCGCAGCTTGTCCTGCAGGTCGGGGCGCTCGGCCAACACCCGGGTCGACGCGCTGAGCAGCTTGACGACGGTCTCCTGTCCCGCGGCGAACAGGAACGTCGCGGCGCGCACGACGTCGACGACGTCTGGTGTCGTACCGTCCGGGTAGGTCGCTGCGGCAAGCGAATTCAGCACGTCCTCCCGCGGGTGCTGGCGGCGGTCGTTGATGTAGCCGGTGAACTTTGCGTCGAGCCACTCCAGTGGATTGACCGCGACCGGGGTGTGATCGAGCGCGCCAACGGCACTTCCGGGTTCCTTGCCCGCCCCCAGGCTCGCCCGGAACTCCGCGCGGTCATCGTCGGGTACACCCAGCAGGTCTGCGATCACGAGCGTGGCGAAGGGCTTGCCGTATTGGGCCAGCAGCTCGCACTTTCCGTTGCCGATGAACTCGTCGAGCTGGCGGTCGGCCAGCTCCCACATGAAGTCTTCGTTCTCCTTCAGCCGGGCCGGGGTCAGCAGCCGACTGAGCAGCGAGCGGGCCCGGGTGTGCTCCGGCGGGTCCATCACCACCATCATCTCGTTGATGGGGAACAGGTGTCGGTGCGCATCGATCTGGGCTGAGATGTCGTCGCCCTCTGGCTCGAACGGTAACGGCGGGAAAGGACCGCCGATGGCGTTGACAGCCGAAAAGCTCTCGTAATCTTTGAATGCCGCTACGGCCTCGTCGTATCCGGTGACGGCCACGACTCCGTAGTTGGGCTCGCGGAAGACGGGATTCTGCGAACGGATGTAGTCCAGGTAGTCGTAAGGGTTCTGCGCGATGGCCTGGTCGGAGAAATAGTCGGCAGCTGCCAAATCGGTCATTCTTGGGGGCCTTTCACGATGCTGATGGCCTGGCGAGGGCACGCCGCCACCGCGGCCTCGACCTGCTCGCGCAGCTCGTCAGCGGGTGCGGCGAGGCAGGTCGCCAGATCGTCGGACCCGACGTCGAAGACTTCGGCGGCCAACTCGACACAAAGGGCATGGCCCTCGCACAGGTCACGGTCGACCTGGACGCGCCAATGAGCCGCCGTCATCGATCCCTCCATATTTGTTCTTTTGATCGATCGATCAAATTTGCAAGACATGCTTACCATGCCTGGAATTGACGGGTCAAGAGTCGTGCACATGGCCGTCTAGCCAAGCGCGCAACACTCCTGACAAGATGGCCGCTATGGCGTCGACACCAAAAAGCAAGGACAAAGACGCCGGCGCGCGCGAACGCTTGATGGCGGCGACTGCTCACATCATGCGCGAGGAGGGCTACGCCGCCGCGACGTCTCGGCGGGTGGCGGCTCGAGCCGGGGTCCGATCCGCGTTGGTGTACTACTACTTCCCGACAATGGACGATCTGTTCGTCGCCGTACTGCAAGCGGGATCTGAAGCATCGCTGGCGAAGATCCGTCAGGCGATCACCGCCGACGAGCCACTGCGGGCGTTGTGGTCTATCAACACCGACCCGCGATGGACCAGTTTGTATAGCGAGTTCGTCGCGCTGGCCAACCATCGGAAGGTGATCAGCGCTGAGCTCAAGTCCTACGCCGAACGGGTCCGAGACATCGAAACCGCCGCCGCGACAGTCGCTCTGCGCGGTCACGGCGTCGACCTCACCATGTTTCCCCCCGTGGCGATCTCGATGCTCGTTGCACAGACCGCACGCAGCCTGTGCAACGAGAGCGCAATCGGGATGACGGAGGGTCACGCAGAATTGCGCGAACTGGTTGAGCGCTTGCTGGCTCGGTTTTCCTCCACCGAACAGGCGCAAGCTACTTGAGCATGCTCCCGCCGTCGACCGTCATCGGCAGCCCCGTCACGAATCGGGATTCGTCAGAGGCCAGGAACAGCACCGCATTACTGATGTCGACCGGTTCGACCCAACCTATCGGCAGCACGTGCATCATTTGAGCGACGACGGCCATGTCGTCGGGGCCCGGGTTTTCCAGGTCGGGCCGGAACAGTTTCATGGTGCCCTCGTTCATGAACAGCGGGGTGTTCACGTTGGTCGGATGCACCGAGTTCACTCGTATCGAGTGGTGCCCTAGCTCGACGGCGAAAGTGCGCATCAGACCGACCACGCCATGCTTAGCGGCGATGTAGTGACCCGTGTGCGGGTATGCCTTCAGTCCACCAACCGAGCTGGTCAGGATGATGGAGCCGCCGCCACCCCCGGCGATCAGATGCGGTACAGCAGCTTTCACGCTCTTCCACACGCCAGAGAGGTTGACGTCGATCATGTCATTCCAGTCAGCCTCACTCGTGAGGTCCAGCGTCTGTCCACCGTTGCCGATGCCCGCGTTGGCGACGATGATGTCCAGCCGGCCCAGCTGCTCGACACCGCTGTCCACCGCGGCCTTCACGGCAGCGTAGTCACGCACATCGACCTCAGCGGTCACGACGCGGCGGTTGAGGTTCTTCACCAGATCCGCGGTCTCGGCGAGGTCATCCGGTGTGGGCGCGGGAATGTCCTCGTTACTGCTGATGCGCTTGCAAACATCGATCGCGATGATGTCGGCGCCCTCCTCGGCCAACCGAACCGCGTGACTGCGGCCCTGACCCCGCGCAGCTCCCGTAATGAAAGCGACCTTGCCCTCAACTCTTCCAGCCATGAAACCCTCGTCTCGTAGAACGTTGGCGCGCACCGCGCCGGACGGCATGCGATCACACTTTGATCGATCGATCAATAGTGTCGTAGCGGCGCTGGCGGTGTCAAGGTCGACGGATGTAGATCTGGATGTTCTTGCTACTCAGGGAAGTAGCGAGGCTGACCGTGTTGAGCACAGCGACGCCCAACCCGTCTAACGATCCCAACTCCTAGGCGCTCTGCTGCGCGTCGGTGGCCTTGGCCGGATCCGGCAGGCCCTCGATGTCACCGTCGACGTTTGACACGATGTAGCCGGTCAGCGTCTGCTGGAAGGCGTTGATCGTCGCGTCGGCGTGCAGGTAGCCGGTGTGCGCACCGGTCACCGTGATGTTGGCCAGGTAGTGCACGGACGACTGGTTCGGCAGGTAGTCGGCCGACTCGGTGCCGTTCAGGATCATCCCGTCCTCGTTCACATAGTCCGTGTACGTGACCGTGCGGACCGTCTTGGTCGCATCGTTCGGATCCGGGGCTTCGACGACCACGGCGGTCCCGCCGTTCTTGCCGGTGTAGGTTCCGACCGGATCCAGCGGTGTGGTGCTCGGATGGTACGTGCTCAGTGCCGGTGCCCACGACGACGAATCCGGGGTGGTGCGATCGGCCGCCACCGACCCAACGCTGGTGGTGTACTTCAGGTTTGCGATCACCAATCGTGACTGAGTCGGGTCGGAGACGCTGGACTCCCAGAACGTGACCGCAGTTCCGTCGGTGTTCCAGCTGGGCATGCTGCGGGCGGCCCATCCGTCACCGGTGTCGAACAGCGGGATTCCGTTCTCCCGGTTGAGTTCATCGCCGACCTGGACAGCCCACTCCTGATTGGAGACGTTGACCGGAGTCGCGTAGTAGCCGTAGACCGGCGCCGCTACGTACACCGGAAGCAGGCTCTGCCGCACGATTCTGGTCATCGGCGTCAGCGCGTTCAGACCGCGCGTACTGCCGATGGCGATCCACTGCTGGTTTGGCGAGTAGTCCATGTCCTCGTCGTAGTCGAGGTTGGCGGTCACCCGGGTGATGTTGCCCGTGGCCAGGTCGACCACGATGTCATCGGCGTTGCCTTGGTCGTAAGACCCGCCGAGGATGACCACACCCTTGCCATCCGGCGTCCACTGCTTGCCCTCGCCGGTGGGGAACACCACCCTCGGGTCGGTCACGTCATACTCGTTCGTGGTGGAGTTGTACTCTAAGCCGCCCACCACCGGAACGATTTGCAGCACGCCCGTGGCGCCGTTGAGCATGATCCGGCTGAAGAGCACATGCTGACCGTCCGGCGAGATCCGCATCTCACGTTGGGCGTTTACGGCAATGACGCCCGGAGCACTGGCTGGGGTGACGATCGGGATCAGCTCGGCTCCGCTGTCCCCCTGTTGCAGAACGGAATACGTCGGCCCAGACTGGGCGCCGCTGTCGACGAGCACCACGACCCGCCCTGAGCCGTCGGTGAACGGCACCGGCTTGCCCAGATTCGCGGTCACGCTGGGGGCGACCCCACAGGTGAGACATGTGGCGTTCGTGCCGTCGATGTTGATCTGGTAGATCTCCTGACGGGTCGCGCCTGCCGGGATGGCCGCGAAGTAGATGGACTGCCCATCCTCGGAGTAACGCGGGTTGACCGGTTTGGTCACGCCGGCGGGCATGGCCAGAATGGCCCGCTGCACAGTGGGGTTGAGGACCGTCACAGTCTCCGCGGCCTGAGCGCTATGGGAGCTGAGCGGGGTTAGGATGTTGAACTTACCGTCGGACACCGCCACCGTGAACGAATCAGTCTGTGCAGCATCGTAATTGATGTCATTCGGGACGTAGGTATAGTTGCCGGTGGCCTGGTCGATTGTCAGGGTGCCGTACTTCGGGCCCTGGGTGACGGTGTACCTCAGCGCGTCACCTTCGATGTCGGTGGCGCCGATGTTGCCAGTCACGGTCTGCCCGGTCTGCACGGTCGTGGTCGGGTCCCCGATCATCGGTGCCTGATTGAACAGATCGCGCCGCACCGCACCCAGCACTGCCCAGACCAGCGGTACCACCGGTCCCGGAGTAGCCGGCGGCGAGTTCAGGAACGGGTTGAGCAATGAGGTGATGACGTGGTTGAGGAACCCGATAGGCCCCGCGGGCGCCGCCGGGTTCGGCGTCAGGCCCGCGGTGTTCGATGTCGCGCCCGCGGCGCTCGGATGGTTGACCAGAGGGGCGTGCGCCGCGCCAACCCGCGCTGGCACCACGATGACCGAAGATGCGTCGAGGGAGGCCGCGGCGGACTCGGTGACGGGCTTCGGCTCGGTTGCGACTGCACGTGTTGCCGACTGCGACGTCGCTGCGACGGTCACCGCCGTCGTCACGACGGTGGCTGACGGCGATTTCTGAGCCGTCGCCGGTGCGCTCGACTTCGATCCGCCAGTACTGGTCACTTGACCAATAGACGACTTCGCCGTTCCGCTGCGGGGCTTCGCGCCGGTGTTCGACCGGCGCGCGGAGTGAGCCGACGACGAATCAGAGCCACCCGACGAATCGGAAGACGATGCGGATGGCGACGTTCCGCCCGATGAGCCGGACCCGGTGTCCGCCGATGCGACCCCGTAGCCCGCGGCCAGTGCACCAAAGAACCAAACCGCCAACGCCATCCCGCCGTAGCCGCCGAACTTTACAGCCGCGCGCGCGGTACTGCGGTGCGGTGCAGATTCGCGCGGCTCGCCCGACGGGACCGAAACGAACAACGGGTTGACGCGGCCAGCTGCGTCGGACATGGCTTGCCTCCGAGGGTGTGATGTGCTGATCGATCGACCAAATATGTGGTGTGATGAACTTCATAACAGTGCGGGTGAAGCCGTGTCAAGAACATCGACAGATATTGGGTGCCGAAGAGTTCAGCTACTTGCGCATCACACAGCAGAGGTCAGAACACGTTGCAGTACAGACTTTTACCGGCCCAACGAGGACTGCGGCGGGCCTCACCGCGTCGATGACTTGGTAGCCGGATCGCCCTACCGCGCAAAGGTCAGTGGTTGCCTTTGGCCAACAACGCGAACTGCGCCTCGATGAAGTGTTCCAGCTCGTCGTGTCCGCGCGTCAGGCCGACGGCGGTCTCATTGCCCACGCTGCGTGCGATCTGCGCAACCAACATCGATATCACCACCGGCGGATACGCTTCAAGGTCTACGCCGTAGGACCGCAACGACATTGTCACCGCCGCTGTCTCGATGTCGCGGACCCGTTCGGCGAAATGCCGCAGCTCGGCGCCGATCACCTTGCGATGGTTGGCAAGTGCCATCAATTCAGTACTCATCACGGTCTGGCGTGGGTCACTGTTGATCCGCCACAGTGCACGAAGGGGATCTTCCTCGGTGAGTACCTTGCGCAGTTGCTCCAACGCGGCCTCTGCTCCCGATCGCAACACCGCCACGAAGAGATCGTCCATTGTCGGGAAGTAGTAATAAACCAGCGCCTGCTTCACGCCGGCCTTCGTCGCAACCCGTCGCGACGTTGCTGCGGCATAGCCTTCGTCGTGCATGATTTCTGCCGTTGCCTGTACGAGCCGCTGCCGGGTCCCACCGTCATCGACCTTCGGCCTTTCCGTGGCACGCCGAGGACCCGCCTTGCCTGACGGACCCTTTCGCGCCGCGGTGGTCACAGGGGCACCATAACATTTATGGTCGCTTGACCAGACATCTCTACCGCGGGCCGGAGCGTCAACTCTGTGAGCGAATCCGAATCGGGGAACCACGTATCTCATCGAACCCGAGCACCAGCATCTTCGGCATTCATATCGAGGGTTATCACGCCGGTTTCCGCGGCGCTGCTACGGGCCGCGTTGCCGGTGATATCTCGATCGCAAATTTGATCGCGCGATCAATACTGAGGCAGCGGGACGTGTCCGTGTCACGGTCAGCGCATTCCGATCCGGATGTTCTTCACCTGGAGGAATTCGTGCAAGCCCTCCAGCCCGCCGGTACGGCCGAACCCGCTCTGCTTGTAGCCGCCGTAGGGTCCTTGCGGGGACATGTCACTGAACTGGTTGACCCATACCGATCCCGACTCCATTCGCCGGGCCACACTGTGTGCGCGCACGAGATCCCGGGTGTGCACAAAGGCATTGAGGCCGTAGGCACTGTCGTTGGCGATTGCGACGGCCTCGTCGTCGTCACGGAATCGGATCACGGAGACCACCGGCCCGAACGTCTCGATCTGCGCCAGCTCCGACGCATTGTCGACATCGCCGAAAACCGTCGGCTCGATGTAATAGCCCGCCGCCAGGTCACCGCCGATGCGGTTGCCGCCGACCAGCAGCTGACCGCTCCCCTGCCCGACCGCATCATCGATCGTCGCGAGGATGCGCAGCAGGGCCCCTTCCCCGATCACCGGGCCGACGGTGACGGAGCGATCGAGGGGGTCGCCGATCTTAGCTTCCGCAATGCGGGTGAGGAAGGCGCCCACGAACTCGTCATAGGCGCTGTCCTGCACCAGAATCCGGCTGGCGCACGCACAGCTCTGCCCGGACTGCATCAGCGGGCCCTGGTGGGCGGCCAGTGCGGCGGCGGCCGGGAGGTCGGCGTCGGAGAACACGAGGTTGGCGGATTTACCGCCCAACTCGGCGACCACCGGTGTCAGATTCGTAGCGGCCGCGGCGATCACCTTGCGGGCCGTCTGCCCACCGCCGGTGAAATGCACCTTGCGCACATCGGGGTGGCGCGCCAGAGCGTCACCTCCGTCGGCTCCGGCGGGAACCACATTGACCAGGCCGGGCGGCAAGCCGGCCAGCAGACAGAGTTCGCCGAAGCGTAGTGCCGCAAGGGGCGCCAGTTCAGATGGCTTGAATACGACCCCATTTCCGGCGGCGATCGCCGGGGCGACGCACGAGGCCGCGACAGCCAGCGCGCCGTTCCACGGTGCGATGACACCCACAACGCCGTAGGGCTCCCGCTCGATCAGGTTAATGTCGAACGAGCCGTTGACCGGAGTGCTCGCACCGAGCGGCTTGTCGACGTAGCCGGCATAGTGGCGCAAGAACCGTTCGAGCAGCATCGCCGTTCCGGCGTACGAGATCGGCACCGCGTAGTCGCGAACATTGAGTTCGGCCAGTTCGTCCAGATGTTCGTGCACCAGGTCGGCCAGGTCGATCAGCAGATCGCGGCGCCGGTCCACCGTCAGCGATACCCACGCCCGCTGTGCGCGCTTGGCCGCCGCCACGGCTCGGTCGATCTCTGGCGGGCCAGCCAGTGAGACAACGACATTGGGCCGCCCGGTAGCCGGATAGATATGTTGATGGGTACCCGCCGAGGTGTCGGCGACGCGTTCGCCGCCGATCAACAACCCGGCCGGTGCGATCGCGCCGCTCACGACGAACTGGCTTCGCTGCGCCACTCGTCGAGCACACGTTGCTGTTGTTCACCGATGGCCTGGTTGAGGTGGGAAGCCTTGGGCCAGCCGTAGTACGCCGCGAAGTGCAGAGCCAGTTCGTCCATCTCGGCGAACGACAGATCACGACTCTTCAGCGCGGCGTACACGTGGCTGAGGATCGGAATCACCGCGTCCTGGAACGCCACGCACGCCACCGTGATCAGTCGGCGTTCCTTCATGCCGAGTCCGGGGCGCAGCCACATCTCACCGAAGACGAAGTTCAGGATTCCCGCACCGGAGTATGGGTTGTCGCGGATGGGGGCGAACGGAATGCAGTTGATCTCCTTGAAGGACTGCTCTCCGACCACCAGCCGGATCTCGGGATCGCTCGGCGTGATCAACGGCAGCAGCGGGTCGGGCGGCGGTGGAGCATGGCCACGGGCTCGATGGATCCGCTCCCATTGCTCGTCGACCACCTGGTTGAACCACGACGCTTTCGGCCAGCCGGCGTACACCGCGAAATGCAGCACTGCTTCTCGCATTTCGGTGATCGATATATCGCCACTGTTGAGCGCCGCGTACACGTGGTCACGCAACGGCGCCTCGGCATCGGCAGCCGCCACACACGCCAGCGTGACGAACCGCCGGTCACGCCGGCTCAGCGCCGGCCGTGACCACACCTCGCCGTAGACGAAGTCGATCAGCCCGGTCGCGGCAGGTGAGTCGTCCTGCGGCGCAGCGAAGGTCATCACGTCGGCGAATGCTCGTCGGCCACGCTCACGCCGGTCGGCGTCGATCATCGGATCGTGACCCCCGCGTCGACCTTGAGCTCAGTGCCGGTCACGTAGCGGGATTCGTCCGAGACCAGATAGAGCACCGCATTGCTGATGTCGATCGCTTCGGCCATGACGATGGGCAGGGCATTCTGGAAGATCGGAGCAAGGTCGGGCCGGCCCTCTCGAAGCAGACCATGCAGAGACGCGGGTTGCATGCCGGTCTCCACACCGGTCGGGTGCACCGTATTGACTCGAACACTAACCGCGGCAAGCTCGTTGGCCAGCGCTCGGCTCAGCCCGACGACACCATGTTTGGCTGCGGTGTAGGGAAGATGCAGCGGCGACCCCTTAATCCCGGCCGCCGAGCTGATATTGACCAGGCTCCCACCGTGATCGACCAGGTGCGGCAGCGCCGCGGCGCAGGTATTCCATGTTCCGATGAGGTTGACGTCCACGACCGTTCGCCATTGTTCCGGCGTGGTGGTGTCCCAGGTCCCCGCCGTGAGCACACCCGCGTTGGACACGGCGGCGTCCAGCCCGCCGAGCTGCTCGACACCGCAGTTGACCGCCTCGGCCAGCGCCGCCGCATCCCGGATGTCGACGACGTACCTCTCCGCGCGTCGGCCGAATTTCTCGACCAGCTGGACAGTCTCATCCAGCTCTTCCGGGGTCGACAGCGGATACTCCAACTCCGGCAACGACTCACAGATGTCCACCAGGAGCAGGTCGGCACCCTCTTCGGCCAGCCGCACAGCATGGCTGCGGCCCATGCCGCGGCCAGCCCCGGTGACCAGGACCCGTTTGCCGGTGACCCGTCCAGTATCTGTCACGTGTGTTCCTAGAGTTTGTTGGTGAATCCGGCGTCGACGGGGAAGGTCACGCCGGTAACGTACTTGGCCTCATCGCTGACCAGGTAGGCGATCGCCGCGCTGATGTCCTCCGGTTCGAGGAGGTCCACCGGCATGGGGTTCTGCAGGTGCGGTCCGCCTTCGGGGTAGTTCTCCAGAAAGGCGGTCATCGCGGGATTGACGGCCATCATGGTGCGTACCGCGGTGGGATGCACGGTATTGACCCGAATACTGTGCGGCGCAAGCGCATTGGACAACGTCCGCATCAGTCCGACGAGCCCGTGTTTGGAGGCCGCGTATCCCAGCCCGCCGCCTTGCAGTCCGCCGAATCCCCGCAGTCCGGCAGTCGAGCTGGTGAACACGATCGACCCGCCCCGTTGCCCGGCGATCAAGTGCGGGATCGCGGCCTTGGCGGTGTGGAATGCACCGACCAGATTCACGTTCAGCACATCGGTCCACTGTTCGAGCTCTTCGTCGATCGTCAACTCGCGGAAGGCCATGGTGGCGATGCCGGCGTTGGCGCACACGATGTCGAGGCGGCCGAACTGATCGACGCCGGCATCCAGCGCAGCTTTCACCGCGTGGAAGTCGCGGACGTCGGCGACCGAGGCAATCATCCTGCCCCCCTTGGCTTCCACCAACTCGACCGTCTCGTCGAGCTCGGCGCGACTGGCCATCGGGTAACCGTTGGAAGGGATGTCGGCACAGATGTCCACACCGATGATGCCGGCGCCCTGCTCGGCGAGGCGAATCGCATGGCTGCGGCCCTGGCCACGAGCAACACCGGTGATGAACGCGACCTTGCCGTCGAGAGATCCCACTTGTTCCGCCTCCACCCAGTAACCGTGTTACTGGGGTAGAGTAACCGCGTTACTCCGCTACGGCAAGGGCATTCGTGTACAGGACTGAGAAGACGATCGACACCGCGGTCGACACACGTGACCGCATCATCGACATCGTCGTCGACATCCTCGAGACGCAGGGATACGACGCCGTCCAGCTGCGCGAGGTCGCCAGGCGCTCGCGTACCTCGCTCACGACGATCTACAAGCGCTACCCGACCCGCGATCACCTGATCCTCGCCGCGCTCGAGTCGTGGATGGACGAGCACCGGTACGCGGGCCTCACTGTTCAGCACCACGATCCCGACGAGTCGCTCTACGACGGGATGATGCGCGTCCTGGGGACCATCTTCGAACCGTGGGAACGACATCCAGAGATGCTCAAGGCCTACTACCGCTCCCGATCGGCCACCGGGCGCGAACTGTTGCTACATCGCGGGCTCGACAACGTCGTCCCCGCGGCCATGGAAGTGCTCGACGGCGTCGACGAGGACTTCGTCGCCGATCTCGACACCGTCTTGGCCACTGTGATTTTCGGCCTGTCCGGACGCTTTGCCGCCGGCGAGATCGCCATCACCGACATCCTGCCCACCATCGAACGTACGGTCCGGTGGTTCACCGCCGGCTACGAGGCGAGCCGTCGGTAGCCCGTCTGTGGCCCATCGGTGGGCGCTACCGTCTTGGCATGGATTCTTATCAGGCACTGCTGGCCCGTCAGGACGGCGATCAGATCACCGCATCGATCGAGACACTCGACGCCTCCGAACTTCCGCCCGGCGACGTGACGATCCGGGTCGCCTATTCCAGCGTCAACTACAAGGACGCGCTCGCGCTGACCCCCCGCGGCGGAGTCGTCCGGGACTATCCGATCGTGCCCGGCATCGACCTCACCGGCGAGGTCGTGGAGTCCGGCTCCCCCGACTTCGCCGTCGGCGATCAGGTCCTGGCGCACGGCTACGCGATCGGCACCGGCCACCACGGCGGCTACGCCGAATATGTCCGGCTGCCCGCCGACCAGGTTGTCGCGTTGGGGACGCTGACGCCGAGGGAAGGCGCGGCGATCGGAACCGCGGGCTTCACCGCCGCGCTGAGCGTGGAGGCGCTGATCGCCCACGGCATCACCCCCCAGGACGGTCCGATCGTCGTCACCGGCGCCACCGGGGGTGTCGGGTCGGTCAGTGTGGACCTCCTCGCCGCCGCCGGATTTCAGGTGGTGGCCTCCACCGGCAAGGCCGAGGCGGCCGACCATCTCAAGGCCCTCGGCGCAGCGGACGTCATCGCACGGCTGCCCGAGGACCCCGACGCCAAGCCGCGCCCGCTGGGCAAGGCGCGCTGGGCGGGTGCCGTCGACTGCGTCGGCGGGGCCACCCTGGCCGATGTGATCAGCACTCTGGAATATGGCGGCGCCGTGGCGGCCAGCGGGCTGACCGGTGGCCCGGCGCTCAATACGACGGTGCTGCCGTTCATCCTGCGCGGGGTGTCACTGCTGGGCATCGACTCGGTGCTGCTGCCCATCGGTCCGCGCCGCGCGTTGTGGGAGCGTCTGGGCGGTGCGCGCAAGCCTCGCCACCTCGACGACGTCACCCACGAGGTCGATGTCAAGGACGTCATCGACGTGATCGACCAGGTGCGGGCCGGCAAGTACTCGGGCCGCGCGGTGGTGCGGGTCGCCGACGGCTTCTGAACCGAACAACAAAGCGGGCCACCGGTTTTCACCGGTGGCCCGCTTCGTTGACGTACGTCCGCGTTACGCGGCGCCCAGGTACTTCTGCAGGTCGGGCTTCATCGCCTGAAGCTCACGACCCCAGTAGGCCCAGTCATGGGTGCCGTTGTCGGGGAAGTTGAACACGCCGTTCTTACCGCCCGCGGCGAGGTAGTTGTCGCGGAAGGTGATGTTGGTACGGATCGTCAGGCTCTCGAGGAACGTGGCCGGCAGGTCGCCGTGACCCAGCTCGTTGGGAGTGCCGTTACCGCAGTAGATCCAGATGCGGGTGCCGTTGGCGACGATCTTGGGGATCTGCACCATCGGGTCGTTACGCTTCCAGCCGCTGTTCGGATCCTGCGTCGGACCCCACATGTCGTTGGCTTTGAAACCGCCCGCGTCACCCATCGAGATGTTGATCAGGAACGGCCACGAACCCTCAGACGGGTTCAGGAAGCCCGACATCGAGCCCGCGTAGATGAACTGATCCGGGTGGTACACCGACAGGATCAGCGAGGCCGAGCCGGCCATCGACAGGCCGATGACGGCGCTACCGGTGGGCTTGACGTCCCGATTCGCGGCAAGCCACTGCGGCAGCTCCTGCGTCAGGAAGGTCTCCCACTTGTAGGTCTGGCAACCGGTCTTGCTACAGGCCGGCGAGTACCAGTCCGCGTAGAAGCTGGACTGCCCACCGACCGGCATCACGATCGACAGTCCGGACTGGTAGTACCACTCGAACGCGGGGGTGTTGATGTCCCAGCCGTTGAAGTCGTCCTGCGCACGCAGGCCGTCGAGCAGGTAGACCGCCGGAGCGTTCGCGCCGCCGCTTTGGAACTGGACCTTGATGTCGTGACCCATCGAGGGCGACGGAACCATCAGGTACTCCACAGGGAGCCCCGGACGGGAGAACGCGCTCGCCGTTGCCGATTCTCCGACCAGGCCGATCAAGCCCGGAAGAACCGCCGCCGCGACTGCGGCGACTGCCAATCGACGCGGCCACCCGCGCACCTTGTCAAACAAGGACTTCACCAATCCACCCCAGCTTTCTATGACCCCGGTTATCGGATTCAGAGTTGAGTAAAACACGTCGTCTCGAACCTGTGAAAGTCCGCCACGTTACCCAACTCGTTGGTTGGGGGTTGCCACGGGGTCAAACAAAAACTAATGTCACTTTTAGTTTTCCGCTTGCCCGTACCTCGACGCCGATCTCGGGAGATTCCATGGAATCGTTCACTCACCTGCGCAAAGGCACAACCCCGAGGCGAATCCACGCCGATCTCGACGGCCTCAAAGACGACGAATTGGGCCGGGGCGGATTCACCGGCCGCACCGCCAACATCTACCGCCGGAACGATCCCACGACATTTCGGGCCAACGGCCCCCTGCGTCCGCTCGATGTGTTGTCCAGTGAGCTCAAACCGAGCGATGCGACCGACCCCACGGGCGCTCCCCTGCTGCTTTTCTCCAATGACGACTGCCGCGTCTCACTGAGCCGGCGCTCGGCAGCCATGCCGTTCTATACGCGCTACGTCGACGGCGACCTGCTGTCCTTCGTCCATCAGGGCAGCGGTCGCCTGGAAACCGAATTCGGCCCGTTGGACTACCGCACCGGCGATTGGATCTACATCCCGAAGGCGTGCACGTGGCGGCAGGTGCCCGACTCCGGGACAGAACCAGCTGAGAGCACTTGGCTGATGATCGAGGCCACCGACGAGTTCCGGGTCCCACCCGCCGGCCCACTGGGCCGGCACTGGCCCTTCGACCCGTCCCAGGCCGTCGTACCGGACCCTGAGCCCATCGACGACGGCGACGGTCCCCACACCGACGGTGAGTACGAGGTGCGGCTATATCACCGCCCGATCGACGGCGTGGAGACCACCACCCTGCGCTATCCACACAACCCGATCGATGTCGAAGGCTGGCGCGGCGACAACTACGCCTTCACCTTCAACATCGACGACTACAACGTCATCACCTCCGACAGCGTGCACCTGCCGCCGATGGTCCACCTGTTCATGGAGGCGACGGGTGTCTACGTGTGCAACTTCCTGCCGAAGCCGGCCGAATCGGTGCCCGGCACCGAACGCACACCCTGGTACCACCGCAATGTCGACTTCGACGAGATCGCTTTCTTCCACGGCGGCTCGCTCTACGGCATCCCGATGCCACCCGGACTGATCAGCCACGCCCCGCAGGGCGTGCACCACGGGGCGCCGGAGAAGGCCCGCGAACGAGCGCGGCGAAAGTTCGACGAATTCACCCGCGTGGATTGGAAGGTCATCGCGATCGACACCCGGAGGCGTCTGGTGCCGTCACCCGAAGTTCTGGCCAACGATTTGGGGCAACACTGATGGTCACGCCGGTCAAGCGCGCCTACGAGCGCATCCCGTATCTGATCGCCTACCAGAACACGTCCGCTGTCCGGGACGTCTACGGCGGGGTCGCGGAGCTGGTGGTGCTGGAAAGCTATCTGCTCAAGCCGACCACACCGTCGGACACCGTGCTGGTCTTCATGCACCCGATCGGCGGCGGCGCCTACCTGCCGATGATCAACGCACTGGCCCGCGCCGGGCATCACGTCATCTACTGCAACAGCCGTTTCCGGGGCACCGACTCAGGGCTGCTGATGGAGAAGGTGGTCGAGGATCTCGGCGAATGCATCAAGGACGCCAAGAATCGGCTGGGCTACTCCAAAGTGGTCCTGGCGGGGTGGAGTGGCGGTGGGTCGCTGTCGGTGTTCTATCAGCAGCAGGCGCAGCACCCGACGATCACCGCCAGCCCGTCCGGTGACGGTCCGGATCTGACCACACTGGGCCTGCTGCCCGCCGACGGGATCATGCTTTTGGCCGCGCACATCAGCAGGCACGGCACGATGACCGAATGGATGGACGCCTCCATCCTCGACGAGAACGACCCGACCAAGCGGGATCCCGAACTCGACCTGTACAACCCGGACAACCCCAATCAGCCGCCGTACACCCCGGAGTTCCTGGAGCGCTACCACCAGGCGCAGATCGCCCGGAACCGACGAATCACCAAGTGGGTCAAGGAAAAACTGGCGGCCCTCAAGGCCGACGGACGGCCGGATGACGAATTTTGCTTCGTCGTGCACGGCACGATGGCCGACCCACGCTGGCTCGACCCGACCGTCGACCCCAACGAGCGCGCCCCCGGCACCTGCTATCTGGGCGACCCGCAGGTGGTCAACATGAGCCCCGTCGGGCTGGCACGGTTCTGCACCCTGCGCAGCTGGCTGTCACAGTGGAGCTATGACGACGCCAACGGTGACGCCGTGAAGGCCGGCCCGGACATCGCGGTGCCGGCACTGGTCATCGGCAATCTCGCCGACGACGCCTGCACACCCAGCCATACCCGGCGGCTCTTCGAGGCCATCGGGCATCCCGACAAGGAGATGCACGAAATCCCGGGCGCCAACCACTACTACTCCGGGCCCGACCAGAAGGAGACGCTGCGCCAGGCCGTCGGGATCGTCACGGACTGGCTGGTTCGGCACGACTTCGCAAAGGCTGATTGATGGCCCCTACCGGAGGGCAGGAGCGCAGCGACCCGGGAAGGGTCACAGGTCCGCTGGACGGCATTCGCGTCATCGAGGTCGGCACGCTGATCTCAGGGCCGTTCGCGGGCCGGCTGCTCGGCGACATGGGTGCCGAGGTGATCAAGATCGAACCTCCTGGCGCTCCCGACCCGTTGCGCACCTGGGGGCAGGCCGAACTCGACGGCCACCACTTCTTCTGGACGGTGCACGCCCGCAACAAGAAGGCCGTCACCCTCAACCTGCGGGAAGCCCGGGGCCGCGAGCTGTTCCTCGACCTGGTCGAGCGCTCCGACATCATCGTCGAGAACTTCCGGCCCGGCACGCTGGAGAAGTGGGGCCTCGGTTACGACGTTCTGCGCCAACACAATCGGGGCATCATCCTGGTCCGGGTGTCCGGCTACGGGCAGACCGGTCCGGAGTCGACGAAGGCCGGCTACGCCTCGGTCGCCGAGGCGGCCAGTGGGTTGCGGCACATGAACGGCTTCCCCGGCGGGCCGCCGCCGCGGCTGGCGCTGTCGCTCGGCGACAGCCTGGCCGGAATGTTCGCCGCGCAGGGCGCGCTGGCCGCACTGTACCGGCGGACCGTCACCGGTGAGGGACAGATCGTCGACGCGGCGCTGACCGAATCCTGTCTGGCCGTGCAGGAGTCGACGATCCCCGACTACGACGTCGGCGGCGTGGTCCGCGGACCGTCGGGCACCCGACTGGAGGGCATCGCCCCGTCGAACATCTACCGCAGCGCCGACGGCAGCTGGGTGGTGATCGCCGCCAACCAGGACACCGTCTTCCGGCGACTGTGCGCAGCCATGGGCCGGCCCGAGCTGGCCCAGGATGACCGCTTCGTCAATCATGTTGCGCGCGGCCGTAATCAGGACGAGCTCGACGCCATCATCGGTGACTGGGCGGCGGCCCGCGAGCCCGCCGACATCATCGAGACGCTGAGTGAAGCGGGCGTCATCAGCGGACCGATCAACACCGTCGCCGAGGTCGTCACCGACCCGCAGCTGCTGTCGCGCGGCATGATCGCTGACCACTGGGACGAGCGCATCGGGCGCAATGTGAAGGGCCCCGGCGTGGTTCCGGTGTTGTCGGAGTCCCCCGGCACCATCCGATCCGCGGGCTCGTCGCGACCGGGACAGCACAACGGTGAGGTGTACGGTGAACTTCTGGGCCTGCGGTCGGAGGAGATCGCTGAGTTGGAGTCCCAGGGAGTGCTATGAGCCAGCTGCCCGGCCACGTCACGATCCGCGAAGTCGCCCTGCGCGACGGTCTGCAGATCGAAGATCCGATTCCGTTGTCCGCCAAGCTCGAATTGCTCGCGGCGATCGCCGCCACCGGGGTACGAGAAGTGGAGGCGACGGCCTTCGTATCGCCGTCGAAGGTGCCCGCCCTGGCCGACGCGCCGGAGCTGGCCGCCCATCTCGGCGACTACCCCGACATCGAATTCTCCGCCCTGGTGGCCAGTCCGAACGGCGCCAAGCGGGCCATCGCCGCCGGGCTGCGTTCCGTTGAGTACGTGGTGTCGGCGGCCGACGCCCACAGTCACGCCAACGTCGGCCGCAGCAGTGCGGACGCCACCGCGCAGATCGCCGACATCGTCGCGATCGCCCACGACTCGGGAGTCAGCGTCGAGGTCATCATCGCCACCGCCTGGGACTGCCCCTTCGACGGGCCGACCCCGCCGCAGCGTGTCCTCGACATCGTCGACGCCGCTTGCGAATTCGGTGCGGACCGGCTGGCCATCGCCGACACCATCGGCACCACCACGCCGGGGCGGGTCACCGCGCTGATGAACCAGGTGAAGCCCCGCATCGGCGATCTGCCGCTGGGTGCTCACTTCCACAACACCCGCGGCGCCGGGTTGGCCAGCGCGTACGCCGCGGTCGCCGCCGGTGTGACGCGGCTCGACTCGTCGGTGGGCGGGTTGGGCGGCTGCCCGTTCGCGCCGGGGGCGAGCGGCAACATCGCCACCGAGGATCTCGTCTACCTGTTGCGCGACAGCGGAATCAGTGTCGACATCGACCTGCCTGCGGCGATCAGCGCGGCAGCCGTCGCGAGGTCGGTGGTCGGCCACGATCTGCCCAGCGCACTGCTGCGCGCCGGCGACCGGATACTGAGCTGAGCTGACACCGCCTCATGGAATCGACTCGGGTGGATCGGTGGCTGTGGGCGGTCAGGCTGGCGAAGACCCGCCCGGATGCCGCCGCGGCGTGCCGAGGCGGTCACGTCCGGGTCAACGACCGGTTGGCCAAGCCCTCGACGACCATCTCCCCCGGTGACGAGGTGCGCGCACGCGTCGGCGACACGACGAGGATCGTCGAGGTCGTCAGGGTTATCGCCAAGCGGGTCGGGGCCGCCGACGCCGTCACCTGCTACCTGGACCGCACGCCCAAGCCGCCAAGTGTTCCCGCCGTGCCGGTGGCGGCGCGTGATCGCGGAGCCGGCCGGCCGACGAAGCGGGACCGCCGAGCTCTCGACAAGTGGCGTGCGAGTCAGTGGTGAGCTGAGCCGCCGCGCTACTTACTCAGGGTGAACTGGCAGACGTCGGTGTAGTGGTTGCGGAACAGGTCCGCGCAACCGGTCAGGTACTTCATGTAGCGCTCGTAGACCTCTTCGGACTGGATCGCGATCGCGTCATCCCGGCGTGCCTCGAGTGCGGCCGCCCACAAATCGAGGGTCTTTGCATAGTGCTGTTCCAGCGATTGGACACGTTCGGTTGTGAAGCCGGCCTTGCCGGCCAGGTCCTGGACGATCTCGCGGGTCGGCAGGTGGCCGCCGGGGAAGATCTCTACCGAGATGAACTTGAAAAATCGCAGCAGGCTCATCGTGATGGGCAGCCCGCGTGCCTCCATCTCGGCCCGCGGGATCTGCATGATGGAGTGCAGCATCATCACGCCGTCGTCGGGCAGGACGTCGTAGGCGAAGTCGAAGAACGCGTTGTAACGGTCCGCCCCGAAGTGCTCGAAGGCCCCGATCGACACGATCCGATCCACCGGTTCGTCGAACTGCTCCCAGCCGCAGAGCAGGACGCGGCGGCTGCGCGGCGTGTCCATCTCGGCGAACGCACGTTCGGCGTGAGCCTGCTGATTGCGGCTCAGGGTCAGCCCGACGACGTTGACGTCATACTTCTCGATCGCACGGCGCATCGTGGCGCCCCAGCCGCAGCCGACGTCCAGCAGGGTCATTCCGGGCTCCAGCCCCAACTTGCCGAGCGACAGATCGATCTTGGCGAGCTGCGCCTCCTGCAGCGTCAGATCGTCGCGCTCGAAGTAGGCGCAGCTGTAGGTCTGCGTCGGATCAAGGAAGAGCCGGAAGAAGTCGTCGGACAGGTCGTAGTGCGACTGAACGTCCTCGAAGTGCGGCTTCAGGTGTGAGGTGGTGCTTGCTGGGTGTGACAAGGAAGGGCCTTTGACTTTTCGGCTGACATTCGTGCAGCTCCATTTGCTCAAGAGCCTCCCCGACCACTCGTAAGAGTACGCAACGATGTCAAGTTGTCGTTGCCAGGAATGGCGTTGGGGCAGGTCAGCTCGAAATTCGCCGTCGCGAGAGGTCTTGCCAACCGTTAAAACGAAAAGTAACGTCAGCTTTAGTTTCCCTTCCGAAAGCACGGGGGCCAGCCCATGGAACCGTCCAGCCGTTCGCGCAAAGCGGACGGGGCCGCCGACGGCCCGCGCGAACTGAGCTCCAAGGGGCGCCAAACCCGCCAAGCCATCGAGGACGCCGCTCGAAAACTGTTTGCCGAACGGGGTTTCCACGGCACCACCCTGGTCGACATCACGTCGGCCGCGGGTAGATCCCCCGCGGTGTTCTACCGCTACTACGACGACAAAGAGGACCTGTTGGCCGCATTGGCAGGTTCGTTCCTGCACGACGTCGTGCTGCCGTCCGGTCTGCGACTGCACCTCCCGGAATCCCCGGACGACACCCACTTTTTCGTCACCGTCGTCAGCGCCTACTGGGACATGTTCAAGCAGAGCATCGGCGTCATGGTCGCTGTCGACCAACTCGCCGCCACGGAACCCCGGTTCGCCGCCCTGCAGAACCAATTCCGTCAGTTCGGCATCGACATCGTCGCCGCGTCGGTGCTGCGCGCCCAGGAACACGGGTACGCGGCCGGCCTGCAACCCGAGCACACCGCCTTGGCGATCGCGCTGTTGTTCGAACAGTTCACCACCGTGTGCCTGCGTCCCGACAGCGCGGGCCTGGGTCTGCGCCTGTCGGACGACGACGCCGTGACGACCCTGTCTACTATTTGGAAAAAAACGCTCTACGGCTTTTGATTGATTAGGAGATCAGCGTGGATTTCTCTCTGCCCGAACATCTTACGACTCTGCTGGACGAAATGGATGCGTTCATCGAAGCCGAGATCAAGCCCCTCGAGCGTGAACACATCCAGTATTTCGATCAGCGTCGCGAGTTTGCCCGCACCGATGTCGAGAATGGCGGTATCCCCCGTCGGGAGTGGGAGGATCTGCTCGACGAGATGCGCCGGCGAGCCGAAAAAGCGGGGTGGTTGCGGTACGGCCTGCCGTCGAAATTCGGCGGCCGGGATGGCACCAATCTCGATATGGCGGTGATTCGGGAACACCTGGCGCACAAGGGACTTGGTCTGCACAACGATCTGCAGGACGAGTCCTCGATCGTTGGGAACTTCCCACAGGTCATCATGATGGACCGGTTCGGCACCGACGATCAGAAGAGCGAGTGGATCGAGGCGATGCTGACCGGCACCCGGTCCATGGCATTCGGACTGACCGAACCCGACCACGGCTCGGACGCCACCTGGCTGGAGACCCGCGCCGTTCGCGACGGTGACGACTGGGTGATCAACGGCAACAAGCGGTGGAACACCGGTGTGCACCGCGCCACCCACGACCTGGTCTTCGCGCGCACCTCCGGCGAGGCCGGGCAGGCGCGCGGCATCACCGCATTCCTTGTTCCGTGCGACGCCGACGGGTTCGAGGTGCCGTACTACTGGTGGACGTTCAACATGCCGACCGACCACGCCGAGGTCGTTCTGCGCGACGTGCGGATCCCCGCCGATGCCGTCCTCGGCGAAGTGGACCACGGCCTGGAGGTCGCCCAGACCTTCCTGCACGAGAACAGGATTCGGCAAGCGGCAAGCAGCCTCGGTGCCGCCCAGTACTGCATCGACCGCGCCGTCGACTATGCGGGCAAGCGGGTGACGTTCGGCAAGCCGCTGGCAGTCAACCAGGCCGTCCAGTGGCCGCTGGTCGAGCTGCAGACCGAGGCCCAGATGGTGCGGCTGCTGGTGCGCTACGCGGCTACCGAACTCGACCGCAACCATCACCTCGAGGTGTCCGACAAGGTGTCGATGGCCAACTACCGCGCCAACCGGCTGGTGTGCGAGGCGGCCGACCGGGCCATGCAGGTGCACGGCGGAGTCGGCTACAGCCGCCACGAACCGTTCGAGCACATTTACCGGCACCACCGCCGGTACCGCATCACCGAGGGCGCCGAGGAGATCCAGATGCGCCGCGTGGCCCAGCGGATGTTCAAGTTCGGCAAGCCGGCTCGCTGACGTGGCCGCCGAGACACTGGCCGCGGATCTGGCCGACGTGTTGCGCCCGCTGCTCGGTCCGCAGACCGACGTGGACAACTTGCGCGCGCTGACCGGCGGGGCCAGCCGCACCACCTGGGCGTTCGACGCGGTGACCGGATCGGCGCGCCGTGCACTGATTCTGCGCACCGGGCCGCCCGATGACGTCCACGCCGGAATGGAACTGGAGGCAGCCGTCCAGGCGGCCGCCGCCGCGGCCGGTGCGCCGGTGCCCGACATCCTGGTTGCGTCCGATTCGGTTGAGGCGCTGGGCAATCCGTTTCTGATCTGCGGTGAGATCGCCGGCGAGACCATCGTGCGCCGTATCCAGCGCCACCTCGACGACGACGGCCGGGCGAAGCTGCTGCGGCAGTGCGCACAGGCGCTGGCGGCGATTCACCGTGGCGCGGCCGACGCGCCCGGGCTGGCCGAGCAGGACCAGATGACGGAGTGGCACCAGCGCCTCGATGAAATGGGCGACACCACAGCGACATTCGAGTGGGCGTTCCGATGGTTGGCGGCCCACCGGCCACCGCCGTCGCCGCTGCGGCTTGTGCACGGCGATTTCCGGATGGGCAACCTCATCGTGGACGGTTCGCACCTGGCGGCCGTCCTGGACTGGGAACTGGTCCACATCGGCGAGATCTACGAAGACCTCGCCTGGTTCTGCATTCGGGCCTGGCGGTTCGGCGCCCCGTCCAGCATGGCGGCCGGCGGTCTGGGCAGCATCGACGATTTCGTCGCGGCCTATGAGGAGGCCGGCGGCGCGCCCGTCGACCGCGCGACCTTGCGGTGGTGGCTGGTGCTGGCCACCCTTCGCTGGGGAGTGATCTGCCGTTTCCAGGCCGAACGGCACCTGAGCGGCCAGACCCGGTCGGTCGAGCTGGCCGCGATCGGCCGGCGGGTCTGCGAGACAGAATGGGATGTTCTCGACCTACTGGAGGGCGCCTCGTGACCGGACTCAACGGACGGCCCACCGCCGCCGAACTCGTCGCTGCCGTCGCCGAATTCCTCGCCGGTGACGTCCGGTCCAGCACCACCGGGTCGGTCAATTTCCACGCCCTGGTCGCGGTCAACGTCTTGCGCACCGTGGAACGTGAGTTGCTCGACGAGACCGCCGCCGAACCGCAGGCCGCACTCGAGGGACTCGGCTATCGGGACGAAGCCGCACTGGCCGCGGCGATCCGCGCCGGGGACCTCGACGGCCGCGGCGATGAGGTGATGAGGTGCCTTCGCGCCGTGGTCAAGCACCGGGTGGCCATCGCCCACCCCGGATACGACTCACCCGAGGGAGGTTCACCGGCATGACCACCGAAAGCCAGATCCTGCAGGCCGCCGACCGGCTGTTCGCCGCGATCACGCAGGGCGATGTCGCCGCGGTGGCGGAGCTGTGGGCCGACGATGTCACCGTCTGGCACACCGGCGATGAGCGCGACAGCGACAAGACGCGCGCTCTCAAGGTGATCCGGTGGTACGTCGGCGCCACCACCTACCGGCACTACGACGTGCTCGACCGGCAGGTGTTCGACGGCGGATTCGTCCAGCAGCACATTCTGCGGTGCACCAACACCCGCGGTGAAGACGTGGCCTTGCGGGTATGCCTGATCGTGAAAGTCGGAGACGACGGCCTCATCCGGCGAATCGACGAATACCTCGATCCCGCCGACCTGGCACCGCTGCTGTCCTGAGAGAAGGCACATCACATGTCCGCACTGCACGCGTTACTCAACGACCCCGGGGCCGCCGGAGTGTGGCAACTGGTTCCCGCGCGCTCCTCGGTGCGGTTCAAGAACAAGACGTTCTGGGGGTTGGCCACCGTCACCGGCACATTCGGCGATGTGAGCGGCACCGGGCAGGTCGGCGCGAACGGCGCGGTCTCGGGGCGGCTGGAGATCGGAGCGTCGTCGCTGAAGACGGGCATCGGAAAACGTGACGAGCATCTGCGCTCGGCCGACTTCTTCGACGTCGAGAACCATCCCGAGATCCGCGTCGAGGTGACCGGGCTGGAACCCACCGGCGCGGACACGGCCGATCTCACCGCCACGCTCACCGTCCGAGGAGTCAGCACTGCACTGCCGCTGTCGGTCACGATCACCCCGCTCGGTGACGGCTCGGTGCAGCTGACCACCACGGCGACGGTCGACCGCACCGAACTCGGTGTCAGCGGCAACATGATCGGGATGATGCCCCCGACCACCACCCTGCTGGCCGACGTCGTCTTCGCCAAAGAGTGACCTGGACGCGCGTTCGTTCGCCCAGCGAACGTTTCCGCGCCGAAATCACAGATGCGGCAGTAGCATCGGCTGCGTGTCTCGCCCGGGCGCACAGCCCCTCCACGTGCTGGTCTACAGCAGCAATGCCCGCACCCGTGATGAGGTGCGCCTGGCTCTGGGGAAGCGCGTCCACCCCGAACTCCCGGATCTCATTTACACCGAGGTGGCGACCGGACCGATGGTGATCCAGCTGATGGACGCCGGCGGATTTGATCTGGTGATCCTCGACGGCGAGGCGGCGCCCGTCGGCGGGATGGGCATTGCCAAACAACTCAAAGACGAGATCGACGACTGCCCGCCGGTGCTGGTGCTGACCGGCCGATCCGACGATGCGTGGCTGGCCAACTGGTCGCGCGCCGAGGCCGCAGTGCCTCACCCGATCGACCCGGTGCGACTCGGCGAGGCGGTCGTAGGTTTGCTGCGCACATCCGTGCAGTGACTTAAACGCCAAATACGCTGTCGCCCTTGCCCTCTCGACCAGAGATGGACCGCGCTCAGCTATTCAAGCCATCCTAACGAAATCGCGACAGCGAGTCTCAAGATCGCTAGGCTGTGTCGTAGCTCACATCTCCAGCCCAGCGAGGAGTGACACAGCTCTATGAATTTGTATCTGCCCATCCTGGTGTTGGGTGTCATCGCGGCCGCGTTCGCGATCGTGTCGGTGGTGATCGCATTGGTGATCGGTCCGCGGCGGTTCAACCGGGCCAAGCTGGAAGCCTACGAGTGCGGTATCGAACCGGTGGCCGGAGAGTCGGCTGGTCAGCGCTTCCCGATCAAGTACTACCTGACCGCGATGTTGTTCATCGTCTTCGACATCGAGATCGTGTTCTTGTATCCGTGGGCGGTCTCCTTCGATTCATTGGGGACGTTCGCGCTGGTGGAGATGCTGATCTTCATGGCGACGGTGTTCGTCGCGTACGGGTACGTGTGGCGCCGGGGCGGTCTGGAATGGGATTAGAAGAGCAGCTGCCGGGCGGCATTCTGCTGTCGACGGTGGAGAAGGTCGCCGGGTTCGTGCGCAAGGGGTCGTTGTGGCCGGCGACGTTCGGGTTGGCGTGTTGTGCCATCGAGATGATGGCGACGGCGGGCCCGCGCTTCGATATCGCCCGGTTTGGCATGGAGCGGTTTTCGGCCACACCCCGGCAGGCCGATCTGATGATCGTGGCCGGCCGGGTGTCGCAGAAGATGGCGCCGGTGCTACGGCAGGTGTATGACCAGATGGCCGAACCCAAGTGGGTGCTGGCCATGGGGGTGTGCGCCTCCAGCGGCGGCATGTTCAACAACTACGCGGTGGTCCAAGGGGTGGATCACGTGGTGCCGGTGGACATCTATCTCCCCGGGTGCCCGCCGCGGCCGGAGATGTTGTTGAACGCGATCCTGGCGTTGCACGCCAAGATCGCCGAGATGCCGTTGGGGGTGCACCGCGCCGAGGCCGTCGCCGCGGCCGAAAAGGCCGCGCTGGCCGCGCCGACCACCTTGGAGCTCAAGGGTCTGCTGCGGTGAGCGATCAGGAGCGAAGCGACCCGGCGACAGACAGTGGCGGTGAGGTCATCGGTGTGCGCCGGGGCATGTTCGGCATCAGTGGCAGTGGCGACACCTCCGGGTATGGCCGACTCGTCCGCGAAGTCGCCCTGCCCGGCAGCACACCACGGCCCTATGGCGGTTATTTCGACGACGTGGTCGACCGATTGGCCGAGGTACTGGGCGACGACGAATTCGGTGCGGCCGTCGAGCGCATCATCGTCTTCCGCAACCAGCTCACCATCGAGGTCCGCCGTGCACACCTGCTGACCGTCGCCCGGGCGTTACGCGACGACGAGCGGTTGCGCTTCGAATTGTGTTGCGGGGTTTCAGGTGTGCACTACCCGCAGGATGCGGGCCGGGAGCTGCACGCCTTCTACCCGCTGCTGTCGATCACGCACAACCGCCGGGTGCAGGTGGAGGTGGCCTGCCCCGACTCCGATCCGCATGTGCCGTCGTTGTTTTCGGTGTACCCGACGGTCGACTGGCATGAGCGTGAGACGTATGACTTCTTCGGCATCGTCTTCGACGAGCATCCCGGTCTGACCCGGATCGAGATGCCCGATGACTGGGTGGGACACCCACAACGCAAGGACTATCCGCTGGGCGGTGTGCCGGTCGAGTACCACGGCGCCCAGATTCCGCCGCCCGACGAACGCAGGTCGTATCACTGATGACCACCGACGAGAACGTGATCGTCCTGGGCGGCCAGGACTGGGAGGAAATCGTCGCCGCCGCCCGCCAGGGTGAGGCCGGCGAACGCATCGTGGTGAATATGGGTCCGCAGCACCCCTCCACCCACGGGGTGTTGCGGCTGATCCTGGAGATCGAGGGCGAGACAGTCACCCAGGCGCGCTGCGGGATCGGCTATCTGCACACCGGGATCGAGAAGAACCTCGAATACCGCACCTGGACCCAGGGCGTCACTTTCGTGACCCGAATGGACTACCTGTCACCGTTTTTCAACGAGACCGCCTACTGCCTGGGCGTGGAACAGCTGCTGGACATCACCGATCAGATTCCGGAACGCGCGAGCGTGGTGCGGGTGATGATGATGGAACTCAACCGCATCTCAAGCCATTTGGTGGCGTTGGCCACCGGCGGCATGGAGCTCGGCGCGATGACGCCGATGTTCTTCGGCTTCCGCGAGCGCGAGCTGATCCTGTCGGTGTTCGAGGCGATCACCGGATTGCGGATGAACAACGCCTACATCCGCCCGGGCGGGCTGGCCACCGACCTGCCCGACGACGGGCCCCAACGCGTGCGCGATCTGCTCAAGATCCTGCCGGGCCGGCTGCGCGAGCTCGAAGACCTGCTGACCCAGAACTACATCTGGAAGGCCCGCACCCAGGGCATCGGCTATCTGGATCTGACCGGCTGCATGGCGCTGGGCATGACCGGACCGGTGTTGCGCTCCACCGGACTGCCGCACGATCTGCGCAAGACCCAACCCTATTGCGGCTATGAGAATTACGACTTCGACGTGATCACCGATACCGGGGCGGACTGCTACGGCCGCTATCTGATCCGGGTCGGCGAGATGCACGAGTCCCTCAAGATCGTCGCCCAGTGCCTGGACCGCCTGGAGCCGGGTCCGGTGATGATCAGCGACAAGAAGCTGGCCTGGCCGGCCGACCTGCAACTCGGCCCTGACGGTCTGGGGAACTCCCCTGCCCACATCGCCAAGATCATGGGCACTTCCATGGAAGGGCTGATCCACCACTTCAAACTGGTCACCGAAGGGATCCGGGTGCCGGCCGGCCAGGTGTACATCGCGGTGGAGTCCCCTCGCGGCGAGTTGGGGGTGCACATGGTGTCCGACGGTGGCACCCGCCCGTACCGGGTGCATTACCGCGACCCGTCGTTCACCAATCTGCAAGCGGTGGCAGCGATGTGCGAAGGCGGCATGGTCGCCGACGTCATCGCCGCCGTCGCGTCCATCGACCCGGTCATGGGAGGTGTGGACAGGTGAGAGCTCGATGACGATTGATTTGGTGTTGGGTCCGCGCCCCGATGAGCCCGGCCCACCGATCGGCGGCCGCGGCGCCTACCCCGCCGCGGTGACCGAGCGGCTGAGCGCCGATGCGGCGGACATCATTGCCCGCTACCCGCAGCCCCGTTCCGCGCTGTTGCCGCTGCTGCACCTGGTGCAATCCGAGGACGGCTATCTCACCGGAGCCGGAATCACCTTCTGCGCCGGACAACTCGGGCTGACCGAAGCCGAAGTGACCGCCGTGGCCACCTTCTACTCGATGTACCGCCGTACTCCCACCGGCGACTACCTGGTCGGCGTGTGCACCAACACCCTGTGCGCCATCATGGGCGGTGACGCCATCCTGGACACCCTGGAGACCGAACTCGGCATCCACGCCGGGGACACCACCGCCGACGGGCGTATCACCCTCGAGCACATCGAATGCAACGCCGCCTGCGATTACGCCCCGGTGATCATGGTGAACTGGGAGTTCTTCGACAACCAAACCCCCTCCAGTGCACGACAACTCGTCGACGACATCCGAACCGGCGAGCAGCCCCAGGCCACCCGCGGATCGCGGGTGTGTTCGTTCCGGGACACCGCGCGAACGCTGGCCGGGTTGTCCGGCGGGGGCGACTCGGGCGGCGGCGCGCCTGGTGAGGCGACCCTGGCAGGCCTTCGGGTGGCCCGCGAACTGGACATGTCAGCGCCTCCGTCCAGAGAAAGCGAGGGGCAATGACACCGGCAACCCCGCTGACTCCGGTACTCAGCCGCTTCTGGGATGAGCCCGAACCGTGGACCCTGCAAACGTATCTGCGCCACGACGGTTACCAGGCCCTGCGAACGGCGCTGGGCATGACACCCGACGAGGTGATCGCCACGGTCAAGGAATCCGGGTTGCGCGGCCGCGGCGGCGCGGGGTTCCCCACCGGCACCAAATGGTCGTTCATTCCGCAGGATGACACCGGAGCCGGGGCCAAGCCGAAGTACCTGGTGGTCAACGCCGACGAATCGGAACCCGGTACCTGTAAAGACATTCCACTGATGCTGACCACGCCGCATTTCCTGGTCGAGGGTGTGATCATTGCCGCCTACGCCATCCGCGCCCGGCATGCGTTTATCTATGTGCGCGGCGAGGTCGTGCCGGTGCTGCGCCGACTGCAGGCCGCGGTGGCCGAGGCCTATGAGGCCGGGTACCTCGGCACCGACATCGCGGGTTCGGGATTCGATCTGGATCTGATCGTGCATGCCGGCGCGGGCGCCTACATCTGCGGTGAGGAAACCGCCCTGTTGGACTCGCTGGAGGGCCGTCGCGGTCAACCCCGCCTGCGCCCGCCGTTCCCCGCTGTCGCGGGCTTGTACGCCTGCCCGACGGTGGTCAACAACGTCGAATCCATCGCCAGCGTGCCGCCGATCCTGCTGAACGGCGTCGACTGGTTCAAGGAGATGGGCTCGGAGAAATCGCCTGGTTTCACGTTGTATTCGTTGTCGGGCCACGTCACCAATCCCGGTCAGTACGAGGCCCCGTTGGGGATCACCTTGCGAGAGTTGCTCGAGTACGCCGGCGGTGTCCGCGCCGGCCACGAGTTGAAGTTCTGGACTCCTGGCGGATCGTCGACCCCGCTGCTGACAGCCGAACATCTCGATGTGCCACTGGATTACGAAGGCATGGCCTCGGTCGGCTCGATGCTGGGCACCAAGGCGTTGCAGATCTTTGACGAGACCACCTGTGTGGTGCGGGCGGTGCGGCGCTGGACCCAGTTCTACGCCCATGAATCCTGCGGCAAGTGCACGCCGTGCCGGGAGGGCACCTACTGGCTCAGCCAGATCTATGAGCGGCTCGAGACGGGCCGCGGCACCGAGGACGACATCGGCAAACTGCTCGACATATCGGACACCATCTTCGGAAAGTCGTTCTGCGCGTTGGGTGATGGCGCCGCATCACCGATCATCTCCTCGATCAAGCATTTCCGCGACGAGTACGAGGCCCATCTGGGCGGCAGCTGCCCGTTCGACCCGTACGCCTCGATGCTCTCCGCACCGGAAGGGGTGGGTGCCTGATGACGCAGATCTCGGAGACCGGGACCCCCGAGGCGCCTCCGGTGGAGATGGTCACCCTTGTCATCGACGACGTCGAGGTGGCGGTGCCCAAGGGCACGTTGGTGATTCGGGCCGCCGAGTTGATGGGAGTGCAGATCCCCCGGTTCTGCGACCATCCGTTGCTGGATCCGGTCGGGGCGTGCCGACAATGTCTGGTGGAGGTGGAGGGTCAGCGCAAGCCGATGGCCAGCTGTACCACCACGGTGTCCGACGGCATGGTGGTGCGCACGCAGTTCACCTCCGAGGCCGCGGACAAGGCGCAGCACGGGGTGATGGAGCTGCTGCTGATCAACCACCCGCTGGACTGCCCGGTCTGCGACAAGGGCGGGGAATGCCCGCTGCAGAACCAGGCCATGTCCAACGGCCGGGTCGAAACCCGCTTCGAGGACATCAAACGCACCTTCCCCAAACCGATCAACCTGTCCAGCCAGGTGCTGCTGGACCGGGAACGGTGTGTGCTGTGCGCGCGCTGCACACGGTTCTCCGAGCAGATCGCCGGGGATCCGTTCATCTCCCTGCTGGAACGTGGTGCGCTGCAACAGGTCGGTATCGGTCCGGGTGAACCGTTCGATTCCTACTTCAGCGGCAACACCGTGCAGATCTGCCCGGTCGGTGCGCTGACCGGAACCGCCTACCGGTTCCGGGCCCGCCCGTTCGATCTGGTGTCCAGCCCCAGTGTCTGTGAACACTGCGCGTCCGGGTGTGCCCAGCGCACCGATCACCGCCGCGGAGTGGTGTTGCGCCGGCTGGCCGGCGACGACCCGGAAGTCAACGAGGAGTGGAACTGCGACAAGGGCCGCTGGGCCTTCACCTACACCCGGGTCGGCGATCGCATCACCACCCCACTGGTGCGCGACGAGAACGGTGCACTGCGGCCGGCTTCCTGGTCGGAGGCCATCGCGGTGGCCGCAGCGGGCCTGCGGTCCGGACGCGCCGGTGTTCTGGTGGGCGGCAGGGCGACCGTCGAAGACGCCTACGCGTACGCCAAATTCGCACGGATTGCACTGGACACCAACGACATCGACTTCCGCTCCCGCCCGCACTCGGTCGAAGAGCAGGACTTCCTCGCCGAGCACGTGGCCGGTCGCCGTGACGTCAGCTATGCGGATCTGGAAGGCGCACCCATGGTGGTGCTCGCCGGGTTCGAGCCCGAGGATGAATCCCCGATCGTGTTCCTGCGGTTGCGCAAGACGGTCCGCAAGCACGGCCTGCGGGTTGTGAGCGTCGCTCCGCTGGTGTCCCGCGGGTCGGAGAAGCTCGCCGCACGGGTGGTGCTCACCGCCCCCGGCCACGAGGCGCCCGCCCTCGATGCGCTGGCCGACGAGCTGCCGTCGGGGGCGATCATCCTGGTCGGGGAACGGCTCGCCACCAGTGCCGGTGCGCTGTCGGCGGCGGCGCGCCTGGCCGAACGCACCGGCGCCCGGCTGGCCTGGATCCCCCGGCGCGCCGGTGACCGCGGCGCCGTCGAGACCGGCTGCCTGCCAAACCTGTTGCCCGGCGCCCGGCCGGCCTCGAATGACGTTGCACGACAACAGTTGGCCAGCGCATGGCATGTCGACGCTCTCCCATCAGAAGAGGGTCGCGACGCAACCGAGATCCTCACCGCCGCGGCCGGCGGTGAACTCGACGCACTGCTCATCGGCGGTGTCGACGCCGACGACCTGCCGGACCCGCCGGCGGCACTGGCGGCGATCGAGTCGGCCGGCTTCGTCGTCAGCCTCGAGTTGCGGGAGTCCGCGATCACCGCGCTGGCCGACGTGGTCTTCCCGATATCCCCGGTCGCCGAGAAGGCCGGCTCATTCCTGAACTGGGAGGGCCGGATTCGTCCGTTCGAGCCCGCGCTGGCCTCCAACGCCTTCCCCGACCTGCGGGTGTTGCAGATCCTGGCCGACGAGCTCGGCGTGGACCTTGGGTTCCGCACCGTCGAGGAAGCCCGCGCCGAGCTGCTGACACTGGATCGGTGGGACGGTGAGCGGCCGGCCGCGCCGTCGGTGGAGCCGAAACAGCCGCCGCCGCTGGATTCTGACGAGGCGGTGCTGGCCGGCTGGCGGGTGTTGCTCGACGACGGCCGATTGCAGGACGGCGAGCCGTTCTTGGCGGGGACCGCTCGCCCGGCCGTGGTGCGGTTGTCGGCGGCCACGGCCGCCGGGATCGGCGCGGTCGACGGCGAGGTGGTCAGTGTGTCGACAGGTCGTGGCGATATCGCTCTGCCACTGGTCATCACCGAGATGGCCGACGGCGTGGTGTGGCTGCCGCTCAACTCGCCCGGCAGCGTGGTCTACCGGCAACTCGGCGTCACCCCGGGCACCGTCGTACGCATCGAGCGGGAGGCCGGCAGATGAGCTACCCGGATCTGAGTGTGTTCGGCCACGATCCGTGGTGGTTGATCCTGATCAAAGCGGTTGCGGTCTTCGCCTTTCTGCTGCTTACCGTTCTGGTGGCAATCCTGCTGGAGCGCAAGATCCTGGGCCGCATGCAGATGCGCTACGGCCCCAACCGGGTCGGGCCGTTCGGCATCCTGCAGTCCCTGGCCGACGGCATCAAGCTGGCGCTCAAAGAGGGGCTCACCCCGGCCGGGGTGGACAAACCCATTTACCTGATGGCGCCGGTCATTTCGGTGATCCCGGCGATCATGGCGTTCGCGGTGATCCCGCTGGGTCCGCTGGTCTCGGTGTTCGGCCACCGCACGCCGCTGCAGCTGACGGATCTGCCGGTGGCGGTGCTCTACATCCTGGCGGTCACCTCGATCGGGGTGTACGGGATCGTGCTGGCGGGCTGGGCCTCGGGCTCCACCTACCCGCTTCTGGGTGGGCTGCGGTCCAGCGCCCAGGTGATCTCGTACGAGATCGCGATGGCGCTGTCGTTCGCGGCGGTGTTCCTCTACGCCGGCACCATGTCCACGTCGGGGATCGTCGCCGCCCAGGAACACACCTGGTATGTGTTCCTGCTGCTGCCCAGTTTCGCGGTGTACGTGACGTCGATGGTCGGCGAGACCAACCGGGCCCCGTTCGACCTTCCCGAAGCTGAAGGCGAACTGGTGGGCGGGTTCCACACCGAATACTCCTCGCTGAAGTTCGCGATGTTCATGCTCGCCGAATACGTCAACATGACCACCGTCTCGGCGCTGGCCACCACCTTGTTCCTGGGCGGCTGGCATGCGCCGTGGCCGATCAGCCTGATCGACGGTGTCAACACCGGTTGGTGGCCGCTGATCTGGTTTGTGGCCAAGGTATGGACGTTCCTGTTCGTCTTCATGTGGCTGCGCGCCACCCTGCCTCGGCTGCGCTACGACCAGTTCATGGCACTGGGATGGAAGCTTCTCATCCCGGTCTCGCTGGTGTGGATCATGATCGTGGCCGTCCTGCATAGTGTCGGCCACACCGGCATCATTCCCAACCTGATCGCCGCAGCGATACTGCTGCTGGCCGTGCTGGGTGCGAACTCGCTGCGACACAAGCTGATCCAACGCAGCACTGCGCCGCCTCCCGCTGCGGTCGAAGGATCGTTCCCGATACCTCCGCTGCCCGGTTCGCCGGCACCGAGCAAGGAGAAAGCAGATGCCTAAGTTCCTCGACGCGGTCAAGGGTTTCGGCGTGACGTTCGGGACCATGTTCAAACGCCCCATCACCGAGGAGTATCCGGAGAAGCCGGGACCCGTGGCGCCGCGCTACCACGGCAGGCACCAACTCAACCGCTACCCCGACGGGCTGGAGAAGTGCATCGGCTGCGAGCTGTGCGCCTGGGCGTGTCCCGCCGACGCCATCTATGTCGAAGGTGCGGACAACACCGAGGAGCAACGCTTTTCGCCCGGCGAACGCTACGGGCGGGTCTACCAGATCAACTATCTGCGCTGCATCGGCTGCGGACTGTGCATCGAGGCCTGCCCCACCCGCGCGCTGACGATGACCAATGTCTACGAGATGGCCGACGACAATCGATCTGATCTGATCTACGACAAGGACAAGCTGCTGGCCCCGTTGCAGCCCGGCATGGTGGAACCGCCGCACGCGATGGCGCCGGGGGCCACGGACGACGACTACTACCTGGGACACGTCACCCCCAAGGAGGTTCGGTGACGATCACGCTGCTGGCCGCCGAAACCCTCACCCGCACCTCCACTCCCGAAGCCATCGCATTCTGGATTCTTGCCGTCATCGCGGTGGCAGGCGCGATCGGAGTGGTCACCGCACCGAAGGCCGTCTATTCGGCGATCTTCCTCGCCACCACGATGATCGCGCTTGCCATGATGTATGTCGCGCAGGACGCGTTGTTCCTCGGGGTCGTGCAGGTGGTGGTCTACACCGGCGCGGTGATGATGTTGTTCTTGTTTGTGCTCATGCTGGTCGGCGTCGACTCCTCGGAGTCGTTGGTGGAAACCATTCGGGGACAGCGGGTTGCCGCGATCATCGCGGGTCTCGGATTCGGCGTCCTGCTGATCGCCGGGATCGGCAACATCGCCACCACCGGATTCGTCGGGCTCACCGAGGCCAACGCCGGCGGGAATGTGCAAGGTCTGGCGACGCTGATCTTCACCCGCGATCTGTGGGCGTTCGAGTTGACCAGCGCGCTACTGATCACCGCGGCGCTCGGAGCGATGGTCTTGGCCCACCGGGAGCGCTTCGAGCGGCGAAAGACGCAGCGCGAGATGGTCGTCGAACGCTTCCAAACGGGGGCGCGGGCAACGCCGCTACCCAACCCCGGTGTCTTCGCCCGCCACAACGCCGTCAACACGCGCGCTCGCCTCCCCGACGGCACCGACGATGAATCGTCGGTCAGCACCATCCTTCGCACCGACGAGAACGGAGACGGTCCGCGATGAACCCGGTCAACTATCTGTATTTGTCGGCGTTGCTGTTCACGATCGGCGCCGCGGGAGTGTTGTTGCGCCGCAACGCGATCGTCATGTTCATGTGCGTCGAGTTGATGCTCAACGCCGCGAACCTCGCGTTCGTGACGTTCTCGCGTATGCACGGCCATCTGGACGGGCAGGTGGTGGCGTTCTTCACGATGGTGGTCGCCGCCTGCGAAGTGGTGGTCGGTCTGGCCATCATCATGACGATCTTCCGGACCCGACGCAGCGCCAACGTCGACGACGCCCACCTGCTACGGCATTGAACGGCACCGCCATGCAGACCTTCCTCCTATTGACCATCGCCCTGCCCTTGGCCGGCGCGGTGATCCTGCTGCTGGGCGGTAAGGCCACCGACGCGTGGGGGCATCTTCTGGGCTGCGCGGCGGTGATCGGCGCGTTCGCCTGCGGCGCGGTGTTGTTCACCCACCTACTCGGTCTGCCCGGTGAAGACCGGACCGTGCACGAGGTGCTGTTCACCTGGGTGCCGGTCGGAGTCCTGCGGGTGGACTTCGGCCTGCAACTCGATGCGTTGTCCATGTGCTTCGTGCTGTTGATCACCGGCGTCGGGGCGCTGATCCACATCTACTCGATCGGCTACATGAAAACCGATCCCGGCCGCCGGCGGTTTTTCGCCTACCTCAACCTGTTCGTCGCCGCGATGTTGTTGCTGGTGCTCGCCGACAACTACCTCGGTCTCTACATGGGTTGGGAGGGTGTGGGTCTGGCGTCGTACCTGCTGATCGGGTTCTGGTCGTACAAGCCGAGTGCGGCCACCGCGGCGAAGAAGGCGTTCGTGGTCAACCGGGTCGGCGACATGGGTCTGGCGATCGCGTTGATGGTCTTGTTCGCCACGCTGGGCTCGGTCACCTTCAGCACGGTGTTCAGCGCGGTTCCGCAGATGACATCGGGTGTGTTGACCGCCGTCGGTCTGCTGCTGCTGCTGGGGGCGTGCGGCAAGAGCGCGCAGGTGCCGCTGCAGTCCTGGCTCGGTGACGCCATGGAGGGCCCGACCCCGGTGTCCGCCCTGATCCACGCCGCCACGATGGTCACCGCCGGTGTCTATCTGATCGTCCGCTCCGGCCCGATCTTCACCGCCGCGCCCGCCGCGCAGACCGCCGTCGTCACAGTGGGGGCGGTGACCCTGTTGTTCGGGGCGATCATCGGCTGCGCCAAAGACGACATCAAAAAGGCTCTCGCCGCCTCCACCATGAGTCAGATCGGCTACATGGTGCTCGCCGCCGGACTCGGCCCTGCCGGCTATGCGGTGGCCATCATGCATCTGCTCACCCACGGCTTCTTCAAAGCCGGCCTGTTCCTGGGCGCCGGCTCGGTCATGCACGCGATGGACGACGAAACCGACATGCGTCGCTTCGGCGGCCTGCGGACGCTGCTGCCCGTCACCTTCGTCACCTTCGGGCTGGGGTATCTCGCCATTATCGGCGTCCCGCCGTTCGCCGGGTACTTCTCCAAAGACGCGATCATCGAAACCGCCCTCAACACCGGTGGACTCAAAGGATTGCTCCTCGGCGGCGCCGCCCTGCTCGGCGCCGGGATCACCGCGTTCTACATGACCCGGGTGATGCTGCTGACGTTCTTCGGGCAGCGGCGCTGGAAACCCAACACCCACCCGCACGAGTCCCCCGCCTCGATGACGGCACCGATGGTCGTCCTCGCGGTCGGCTCGGTCGGCGCCGGGGCGCTGCTCGCCATCGGCAACACCCTGGAGCACTGGCTCGAACCCGTGGTCGGCCATCACGAGGCCACACACGTCTTTCCGGCCTGGATCATCACCGTCACCGCCTTGGGTGTCGTCGCGATCGGTATCGCGGTGGCGTATCGGCAGTACGCGAATCACAAGGTTCCCGAGTCCGCGCCGCTGGACGTTTCCGCGTTGACCGTCGCGGCGCGCAACGACCTCTACGGTGACGCGTTCAACGAGGCCGCGTTCATGCGCACCGGCCAGGAACTCACCAAAGGCCTTGTCGCCATGGATGAGAAGGGCGTCGATGGGGTGACGCAGGGGCTGGCATTCGTGGTCGGCCGGTTCTCGGACCGCCTGCGCCAGGTGCAGACCGGGTATGCCCGCTCCTATGCGTTGTCCATGTTGGCCGGTACGGCGCTGGTGGTCGCCGCAGTCCTCTTCACGGCGTGGAGGTGAGTGGCATGATTCCCTGGCTGACCATTCTGTGGGCCATCCCGGTCATCGGCGCGGCCATCATCATCCTGCTGCCTGCCTCGCTGCGGCAGTTCGCGAAGTACGCCGGTGTGGTGGTGTCCCTCGCGGTTCTGGCGCTGTCGCTGGTGCTCGCGGTGCGGTTCGATCCGGCCGGTCAACAATTCCAGTTCGTCGAAAATCACCCGTGGATACCGTCATTCGGCACCGGCTACATCCTCGGCCTCGACGGGATCGCCCTGGCTCTGGTGGTGCTCACCGCCGTGCTGGTGCCGATCCTGCTGATCGCCGGCTGGAACGACGCCGACGACCGACCGGGGTTGTCCGGCCGCGCATCGCACAGCTACATCGCACTGATACTCGCCGTCGAGGGCATGGTGATGATGTCGCTGGTCGCCCTGGACATCCTGCTGTTCTATGTGTTCTTCGAGGCCATGCTGATCCCGATGTACTTCCTGATCGGCGGCTTCGGCGGTGAGGAAAGATCCAAAGCCGCGGTGAAGTTCCTGCTGTACAACCTGTTCGGCGGGTTGATCATGCTGGCCGCGGTGATCGGTCTCTACGTGGTGACCTCCGCCAGCAAGGCGTTCGAGGCGGGAACATTCGACTTCCGCGCGATCGCCGACGCCGTGGCCACCGGGAAGTTCACCATGAGCCCCGGCATCGCCAACGCGTTGTTCCTCGGGTTCATGTTCGCTTTCGCGGTGAAAGCTCCGCTGTGGCCGTTCCACCGGTGGCTGCCCGACGCCGCCGTCCAGGCCACGCCCGCATCGGCGGTGTTGATGATGGCCGTGATGGACAAGGTCGGCACGTTCGGCATGCTGCGCTACTGCCTGCCACTGTTCCCCGATTCCGCAACGTACTTCCGCCCGGTCATCATCGCCCTGGCCGTGATCGGCATCGTCTACGGGGCCGTCCTGGCGATCGGTCAGACCGACGTCATGCGGCTGATCGCCTACACCTCGATCAGCCACTTCGGCTTCATCATCCTCGGCATATTCGTGATGACCAGCCAGGGTCAGGCCGGCTCCACGCTGTACATGGTCAACCACGGAATCTCCACGGCCGCACTGTTCTTGATCGCCGGGTTCCTGGTCAGCCGCCGCGGCAGCCGCCTCATCGCCGATTACGGCGGAGTCCAGAAAGTCGCACCCGTGCTGGCGGGCACGTTCCTGGTGGCGGGCCTGGCGACGCTGTCGCTGCCGGGCCTGGCGCCGTTCATCAGTGAATTCCTGGTCCTCATCGGCACATTCACCCGCTACCCGGCGTTCGCCGTCATCGCGTCGGTGGCGCTGGTGCTCTCGGCGATCTACATCCTGTGGCTCTATCAGCGGATGATGACCGGTCCGGTCACCGATGGAACCGACCGCGTGCGGGATCTGCGGCCACGGGAACTGCTCGTGGTGGCACCGCTGATCGCGCTGTTGATCGGCCTCGGGGTGTACCCGAAGATCGCGCTGGATGTCATCAATCCCGCGGTGACCGCAACACTGACATCGATTCATGAACCCGACCCGGCGCCGACGGTCGCCGAAGGGGCCCGCCCATGAACGCGCCCAGCATCGAATACAGCCAAGTCGCGCCGATGTTGATCGTCCTCGGCGTAGCCGTCGCGGGGGTGCTGGTCGAGGCATTCGCGCCCCGCAAGAGCCGCTACCCAACCCAAGTCACCCTGAGCCTGGCGGGCCTGGTGGCCGCGTTCGTCGCCGTGGTTCTGCTGGCCCGCGATCTGCACGGGGTGGGTCAGTCCGCGGTGGTCGGCGCCGTCGCGGTCGACGCTCCCGCGCTGTTCCTGCAGGGCACCATCCTGCTGATCGGTGTGCTCGGCGTGTTGTTGATCGCCGAACGCCGCACACCGGCCGAATTCGAGGACAGCTCAGCCACGTTGGACGCCTTCACCCCCGATGCGTCAACGGTGCCGGGCAGCGTCGCGGAGAAGATCGCCACAAAGGCGGCGCTGGTGCAGACCGAGGTGTTCCCGCTGACCATGTTCGCGGTGGCCGGGATGATGCTGTTCCCGGCGGCCAACGACCTGTTGACGATGTTCGTGGCGCTGGAAGTGTTCTCGCTGCCGCTGTACCTGATGTGCGGGCTGGCTCGCCGCCGGCGGCTGCTGTCCCAGGAATCGGCGCTGAAGTACTTTCTGCTGGGCGCGTTCTCGTCGGCGTTCTTCCTGTACGGCATCGCCCTGCTGTACGGCTACTCGGGCACCTTGAGCCTGCCCGGCATCGCGCGCGCCATCGCTGCCAGTACCGACAACTCGACCCTGGCGCTGATCGGCGCGGCCCTGGTCGCCGTCGGTGTGCTGTTCAAGGTCGGCGCGGTGCCGTTCCACTCCTGGATACCCGACGTCTACCAGGGCGCCCCCACCCCGATCACCGCGTTCATGGCGGCTGCCACCAAGGTGGCTGCCTTCGGCGCGATGTTGCGGATCTTCTACGTCGCGCTGCCCGGCCTCAACCACGAATGGCGGCCCGTCCTGTGGGCGGTGGCGATCCTCACCATGGTCGTCGGCACCATCACCGCGGTGACCCAGACCGACGTCAAGCGCATGCTCGCGTATTCGGCTGTGGCGCATGCGGGTTTCATCCTGACCGGGGTGATCGCCGCGAACCCGCCAGGGCTGTCGGCGACGCTGTTCTATCTCTTCGCCTACGGGTTCTCCACCCTGGGTGCCTTCGCCGTGGTGAGCGTGGTCCGCGACGCGACCGGGGCCGAGGAAGCCGACATGTCCCGCTGGGCGGGGCTGGGACGACGCTATCCCCTTGTCGGGGTGGTGTTTTCACTGTTCTTGCTCGCGTTCGCCGGTATACCGCTGACCAGCGGATTCGTCAGCAAGTTCGCGGTGTTCAAGGCGGCCGGGCAGGGCGGCGCGATCCCGCTGGTGGTGGTGGGCGTGATCGCCTCCGCGATCGCCGCGTACTTCTACGTGCGGGTGATCGTGCTGATGTTCTTCACCGACCCGCCGCAGGACCCCCCGGAGGTCGTCACGCCCAGCCCGTTGAGCGTCGCGACCATCACCGTGACCGCGGCCATCACGTTCTCGCTCGGTGCGCTGCCCCAGCCGCTGCTCGACCTCGTCGACCATGCGGCTAGATTCCTGAACTGATGATTCTTCTCAGCGATGACCACGGCGCAGTGCGGGTTTTGACGATGAACCGCCCCGAGGTGCGCAATGCGTTGAGCACCGAGTTGTTCGAGGCGCTCTATGCCGCACTCGGTGCGGCCGACGCCGACGACTCAGTGCGTGCCGTGGTGCTCACCGGCACCGATCCGGCGTTCTGCGCCGGCGTCGACCTCAAACAGGCGCAGAGCCTGGGCATGGACTATTTCGGGCGGTTCGACAAGATGAACTGCATGAACGCGATCGTCGAGCTGAGCAAGCCGGTCGTCGGGGCGATCAACGGTGCGACGTTCACCGGTGGTTTGGAGATCGCGCTGGCGTGCGACTTCCTGATCGCCTCGGAGCGTGCGGTTTTCGCCGACACCCACGCCCGGGTCGGAATCCTGCCCGGCGGCGGGATGACGGCGCGGCTGCCGCGGCTGGTCGGATCCGCGATGGCGCGTCGGCTGTCGATGACCGGCGAGGTGGTCGACGCCCAGCGGGCCGAGAAGATCGGACTGGTCACCGAAGTCGTTGCCCACGAACACCTTCTGCCGCGTGCGCTCGACCTCGCCGGCCAGATCGCGGAAGTGCCCTCCCCCACCATGTCGGGTCTCAAGGAGATCTACCGCACCGGGACGGCGGCGGTCACCGGGCCTGCGTTGAAGGCCGAACGAGCGGTGGCCGCCGACGCCCATGTCAGCATTGAGGAGTTGGCCGCGCGTCAGCGTGAGGTCGCCGAGCGCAACAAGCGGCAGATGTAGCTCTCGCCCAAACCGACATTCCGCAGCGAATGTGCGAGTAAATCGCAGCAGAACGTCGATTTCGGCGTGTGAGTGATTCAATACTCCCTGTGACAGACTGCGGTCGAGCCGGTGCGGCTCTCCTCGGCTTGGTGGTACTGCTCAGCGGGTGCCGCAGCGCGGGATCACAACCCCATCAGCTTCACGAGTCCACCGCCAGTCCCTCGACGGCCGAGGCGAGCCCGGCGCAGTCAGCCCACCCGGGCGAGCCATCCGAGGCAGGCAACGACGATTCGCCGGGCTCGATGATTCCGAGGTACGACGAGGCCACCTCGCCGGAGGCCAAGACCGGCCGCGATATCCAAGAGCAGGCCGACCTCCTGAACCATCTCTCGAACAGCGTCAACAACACACTCAAACTGCCGCACGACATCCAGTTGGTCGGTAAGCAGTGCGACACAGCCAATGCCTGGTGGGATCCGGGCGACAACTCGGTGACGCTCTGCTACGAGGAGGCGACGGAGGGTCTGGAGATCTACACCAAAGCCGGTGACGCCGACCCGAGGGCGTCCACGGTCAACGGTGAGATCGCCACCTTCTACCACGAGCTCGGCCACATGGTGATCAGCCTGTACGACCTGCCCATCACCGGCCGCGAAGAGGATGTCGCCGACCAGCTTTCGGCCTACATCTTGTTGACGCCGGGGCCGGACGGCAAGGTGGACCCGGCCAATGTGCAGGCCATCAAAGACTCGGCCCGCGAATTCCAGGGCTACGCCGAGGCCGCCGGTGAACTCGATGACACCGACCTCGCCGGTGGCCATTCGCCGAACAAGGTCAGGGCCTTCAACATGGAATGCTGGCTCTACGGGTCGAACCCGGCCGCCAACGGCGACCTGGTCGGCGACGGCCATCTACCGCAAAGCCGGGCCGAGCTGTGCGACGACGAATGGGACAAGCTGAGCCACGCGTGGAGCCAGTTACTGGGCCCGCACCTGAAGTAGCCGCGACACCAGCGTCGTTCCGCTAACCCAGCGCCGACTCAGTGTTGGTGAACGGCGCGAAACTGCCGTCGAGCGCTTCGAGATGGCCGATGGTGCGGCCCGTGACGACGTTCGGGTCCACGAGGGCCAGTTCGACTGCGGCACGGGCGAACTCGTCCTCGGGCGACACGCTCGCGAATTCATTGCGGTAATAGGACAGGCCCGGTGTCGGGATCGGCCGCGACGGGGCCAGCGCGTTGACCGCAATGTTGTGCCGCTGCAGATCGTAGGCCGCGCACCAGGTCAGGTGCTCCAGCGCGGCCTTGGCTCCGCCGTAGCCGGGCAGCACCCCGCCGGTGAAGTTGTGGTACGGACCGTCACCGGGCACCCGCGACGCCACCGACGTGACGTTGATGATCGAGCCGGCACCGGCGGCGAACATGTCGGGGCACACCAGCTGCATCAGCTCGTAGGAGGCGAACACACCGATCTCGAAATGCCGTCGATAGGCAGTGAACGGAATCGTCACGAAGCCGGGCCATTCGGCGTTGGAAGCCGCCGGCGCACTCGTGGGCTTCGGCGCCCTCGGCGCGGCGTTCGGCTTGGGCGGACGTCCCGGCGCGGTGAACGCGGCGTTGTTCACCAGAATCGTGATGGGCCCCAACGCTGCCCGGGCTTCGTCGACCAGGCGGGGAAGGTCGTCACGGTCGAGCAGGTCGGCGGCAATCGCCACGGCCAGTCCGCCGGCGGATTCGATGGCCGCGACGGTGTCGCCGATGGTGCCCGGCAGCCGGTCGTCCCACTGCTGTTGGGTTCGCGCCACCACCGCCACCGCGGCGCCCTCGGCGGCCAGCGCCAGGGCCGTCGCGCGGCCGAGCCCACGGCTCGCGCCGGTGACGATGGCGGTTCGGCCGGCAAGTCGTCCGGTCATCGCACTCCTGAAGTCATAGCGCCACCCCGTGGACGAGGATGGCCGCGGTCTGGTCCACCCAGCTCTCGTCGAGAACGTCGTCGGGGCTCAAAAGTAACCGCATCATCGTCGCACCACCGATCAGTTCGATGAGGCGTTCCGGCTCGACGTCGGCGTGCACTTCGCGGCAGTGCACCGCTTCGGTCAGGCGATCCCGAACCGCGGCGAACAATTCGGTGAACCGGGACATCACCCGGGCGTTCAGCGCCGCGTCGGCGCTCATGTCCGCGATCAGCCCGGGCAGCGCGGCGCGCACCACCGGGCTGGTGAACACGTCGCGAGTGGCCGAGAGCATCGCGCGGACATCGGCTGAAATGTCGCCGGCCGGCGTGCTCAACGCCGTGGGCGCGGTCGGGAACGCCGCCTCATGGACCAACTCGGCCTTGCTCGACCAGCGACGGTACAGCGCCGTCTTTGTCGTGCCCGCCCGCTCGGCGACAGCCGCCAAAGTCAGATTCGGATAACCGATTTCGACAAGGAGCTCCGCGGTGGCACGCAGTATGGCAGCGTCGATACGCGGATCGCGGGGCCTCCCCGGGACCACGGTCTTGTCAAGCGAAGACGGGTCTGCTTTCATAACGCTACCCACCGTATCGTAATAGGGTTGGAGAGGACAAAGGTGACCAACCAACCGTCTGTGGAGACCGACGTCGAGCGGTTACAACGTTCCGGTCGTGACGTCAGCACCGTTCCCGCGCTGCTGTCGGAATGGCTGTCGACCGTCATGCCCGGCGGCGTGAAGCCGGAGGTGACCGTCGAAAGCGGCATCGACTCCAACGGCATGTCGTCGGAGACGATCATCCTGACCGGCCGCTGGGTGCAGGACGGCAAACGGGTCGAGCAGAAGTGGGTCGCCCGGGTGGCACCCACCACCGAAGACGTCCCGGTCTTCATCACCTACCGGATGGACCATCAGTTCGAAGTCATCCGGCTGGTCGACGAACTGACCGATGTGCCGGTGCCCAAGGTGCGCTGGATCGACCCGACGGGCACAGTGCTCGGCGCCCCCTTCTTCCTGATGGACCACATCGACGGCACCGTCCCGCCCGACGTGATGCCGTATACGTTCGGCGACAACTGGTTTGCCGACGCACCGGCCGAGCAGCAGCGCGCTCTGCAGGACGCGACGGTCGAGGTGCTGGCCAAGCTGCACTCGATTCCCAACGCTGCCGACACATTTGGTTTCCTCGCCGAAGCCGTGCCCGAGGGCGACACCCCACTGCGTCGCCAATTGAACTGGCTCAAGGGCTGGTACGAGTTCGCGGTACCCGATATCGGCCGCTCGCCGCTGGTCGAGACCGCGCTGACGTGGCTGGAAGACAACTTCCCTGCCGATGTCGCGGCCGGCGAGACAGTGCTGGCATGGGGCGACTCGCGGGTCGGCAACGTGCTCTACGAAGACTTCCGGCCGGTCGCGGTGCTGGATTGGGAGATGGCGACGCTGGGTCCACGCGAGCTCGACGTGGCGTGGATCATCTTCGCGCACATGGTGTTCCAGGAGCTCGCAGGCCTGGCCGGGATGCCCGGCCTGCCGAACGTGATGCGCGAAGAGGATGTTCGCGCCACCTACCAGAAGCTGACCGGCGTCGAACTCGGCGACCTGCGCTGGTTCTACGTCTACTCCGGGGTGATCTGGTGCTGTGTGTTCATGCGCACCGGTGCGCGCCGCGTGCACTTCGGCGAGATCGAAAGGCCAGAGGATGTCGAGTCGACGTTCTACCACGCCGGGCTGCTGCGCCGGCTCATTGAGGAGGCATAGCCGCCAATGCTCGGACCGCTCGACGAATACCCCGTCCACCAGGCGCCGCTGCCCATCGCCTGGCCGAACTCCTCGGACCGAAACTTCTACGACCGCAGCTATTTCAACGCCCACGACCGCACCGGGGACATCTTCTTGATCACCGGCATCGGCTACTACCCCAACCTCGGGGTCAAGGATGCCTACGTACTCGTGCGGCGGGGTGACACGCAGACCGCGGTCCACGTGTCCGACGCGATCGACCAGGACCGGCTCAACCAGCACTGCAACGGTTACCGCGTCGAGGTGATCGATCCGCTGCAGAAGGTGCGGATCGTCATGGACGAGACCGAGGGCATGGCCGTCGACCTCACTTGGGAGGGGTTGTTCCCGGTCGTTCAGGAGCAGCCGCACATCATGCGTCAGGGCAACCGGGTGACGCTGGACGCACAGCGGTTCGCCCAATTGGGTTCCTGGGCAGGACATATCGTCATCGATGGCGAGGAGATCGCCGTCGACCCGTCGGTGTGGATCGGCAGCCGCGACCGGTCGTGGGGTATCCGTCCGATCGGTGAGGCCGAGCCCGCCGGTCGTCCGGCCGACCCGCCGTTCGAGGGCATGTGGTGGCTGTATGTCCCGATGGCCTTTGACGACTACGCGATTGTCATCATCATCCAGGAGGCGCCCGACGGCTTCCGCTCGCTGAACGACTGCACGCGGATCTGGCGCAACGGACGGGTCGAGCAGCTGGGCTGGCCACGGGTCAAGATCCACTACCGCTCCGGCACCCGCATTCCGACCGGCGCGACGATCGAGGCCACTGATTCCACGGGTGCGTTGCTCCGTTTTGACGTCGAATCGAAGCTGCCCGTCCCGATCCACGTCGGCGGCGGCTATGGCGGCGACTCGGATTGGATCCACGGCGTGTGGAAGGGCGAGAAGTTCGCCGAGCGGCTCACCTATGACATGACCGATCCGGCCATCATCGGACGCTCCGCGTTCGGTGTGATCGACCACGTCGGGCGCGCGGTGTGCCACGACGGCACCACGTCGGCCGAGGGCTGGGGCCTGTTCGAACACGGCGCGCTGGGTCGCCACGACCCGTCGGGCTTCGCCGACTGGCTGACGGTCGCGCCGTAACCACACCGTGAAAGTTCTGACGCTGGCCGAGATCGTCGACGAGCTGGCCCGGTAGTCGCCGAGGTCGACGTTCTGCAGGCCACCACTCGCCTTTTCGCGGCCAAACGTTGGTTTGGGCGAAAGGGACAGGCAACACTGGTGGGGTGGCGGGTTACGACGTAGTGGTGATCGGCGCAGGCTTCGCAGGCCTGGCCGCCGCACGTGAACTGGTCAAACACGGGCACGAGGTGCTGGTGCTGGAGGGCCGCGACCGCGTCGGCGGACGCTCGAGCACCGCATCGCTGGCCGGTGTGCCCGTCGACCTCGGCGGCACCTTCGTGGGCCCCACCCAGGACGCGGTGCTCGCGCTGGCCACCGAACTCGGGTGTCGCACCTCCCCCACCTACCACGACGGCGCCAATCTCATCCGATGGCGCGGCAAGGTGCGGTCCTACCGCGGCACCATCCCCAAGCTGTCGCTGATCGGCCTGCTCGACATCGGCCGGATCCAATGGCAGGTCGAGCGGCTTGGCCGCGGCATCGACGTCGCCCGACCCTGGACATCGGCCAAGGCCACGCAGCTGGACGCCACGTCCCTGGGCGGCTGGTTGCGCTCGGTGGGCGCGACCGCGTCCTCGCACGACCTGATGGCCATCATGTCGCGGGTCACCTGGGGTGCCGAGCCCGACGAGGTGTCGATGCTGCATGCGGTGCGCTACGTCAAGGCGGCCGGGGGTTTGGACCGCATGCTCGACGTGGTCGGCGGCGCCCAGCAGGACCACTTCCCCGGCGGCACACAGCAGATCGCCGACGCGATGGCCGCCGAACTGGGTGATCGCGTCCGGCTCAATGCGATAGCCACCCGAATCGAGTGGTCCGATGCGGCGGTTGCGGTCACGTCGTCGGCCGGCGTCGTCGAGGCGCGACGTGTCATCGTGGCGATCCCGCCGGCGCACCGGCTGAACATCGACATCGCCCCGCCACCCCCGATCGGCTACCAGCAGCTGGCCCAAAGCTGGCCGCAGGGCGCCCTGAGCAAGGCGTACGCCGCCTATCCACGGCCGTTCTGGCGCGACAAGGACCTGTCCGGGCAGGCGCTGTCCGACGAAGGGCCGGTGTTCATCACGTTCGACGTCAGCCCCGGCGACGACGGCCCGGGAATCCTGCTCGGGTTCGCCGACTCCCGCGGATTCGACGCACTCGGCGCCGAGGAGCGCCGCAAGCACGCACTGGCCTGCTTCTCGGCGTTGTTCGGCCCGGACGCCGAGAACCCCATCGATTACCTCGACCACTGCTGGGGCGCAGAGACTTTCGCACCTGGCGGCCCGACGGCGGCGGTTCCGCCCGGCGCCTGGACGGAGTTCGGCCACCTGCTGCGCGAACCGGTCGGACCGCTGCATTGGGCGGGTACGGAGACCGCCGACGAATGGACCGGCTTCCTGGACGGCGCGGTGCGGTCAGGTCGACGCGCGGCAGCGGAAGTCGTTGCAGCGCTTAGGAACTGATGCGCTGCTCGGTCACAGCTGAGACCAGTGTCCGAAGATGCCCATTCACGACGTCGGGATGCTCCAGGATCGCGCAGTGTCCGCCCGGCGTCTCGACCAGGTCGACCAGGTTCGGAACAGCGTCGGCAATCTTGCGGGACTGGCACATCGGCAACAGCCGGTCCTCGGTGCTGCCGATCACCAGCGTGGGCACCGTCAAACCGGTGAGGTCGATGTGTCGGGCATTCATCTCGTCGACAAGCACCCGCGCCCACGCGCCGCGGCCACCGGCCGGGGTCTCGGCGAACAGGTCGTGAACCAGCTTGCCGATCGCGGGGTCGGCGCCCGCACCGACGGCCATCATCGTGACGAACCAGCGGCTGCCGGGCTGGGCGCCTCGCACCAGTGGCGCCCCGCCGAATGTCCTGATGAGATGGCGTGCGGCGAGGGATCGGCCGGCGGCCAGCAGCGCGGGCACCCGCAGCAGGTTGATCTCTTTCAGCAGGTCGCCGGTGGTGGTGTTGATCAGCGCGACTGCGTCGGCACGCTGGGCAACGCGGTGGCGGTAGCGGTCGGCCCAGGAACTGATCGCGATACCGCCCATCGAATGCCCGGCGATCACCGCTCGTTCGCCCGGACGCAGGGTCGCCGTCAGTACCGAGTCGAGGTCCCCGGCCAGGTGGCCGAGGCTGTAGCCGGACCGGCGGGGTACCCCGCTGCGGCCATGCCCGCGGTGGTCGTAGGCGATCACCCGGAAGTCGCGGGACAGATCGTTGATCTGCTGATGCCAGACCCGCAGTGCGCAGGTGATGCCGTGCGCCAGCACGATCGGGTAGCCGTCGTCGGGGCCGAAGACCTCGGTGTGCAGGCGGGTGCCGTCAGCGGCCCTGACCTCAACCGTTCGGCTCGGCGGCAGGTCGACACCGTTTTTGACGGCCGTACGGGACGCTGACATGGCCCCCTCCTCGCTCGGGACGGCGCCACTGCCGCTCCGGGATCCCTAGAGTAACCACCGCGAACCCGATCGAACCGTCGCACCGCGCCGGTCGTTATCGCACCGTGCCTCTTAGGATGACCCGGTGACCGAGCACGCGTTCACCGACGCCGAGCGCCGGGCCGTCTACCGCGTCATTCACCAGCGCCGGGACATGCGCCGGTTCACCCCAGAGGTGTCGGTACCCGATGCGGTACTGGCCCGGTTGCTGGCGGCCGCACACGCCGCCCCCAGCGTCGGCCTGATGCAGCCCTGGCGGTTCCTGCGCATCACCGACACGGGGTTGCGCCACAAGATCCACGCTCTGGTCGATGAAGAGCGCAGGCATACCGCCACGGCCCTGGGTGCCCGGGCAGAAGAATTCCTCGCGCTCAAGGTGGAAGGCATCCTGGATTGCGCCGAATTGCTGGTGGTGGCGCTCGACGAAGGCCGCGAGAGCCACGTCTTCGGGCGCCGCACGATGCCGCATATGGACCTGGCTTCGGTGTCGTGCGCGATCCAGAACCTGTGGTTGGCAGCACGAGCCGAGGGCCTCGGAATGGGCTGGGTATCCATTTTCGATCCGCAGCAACTTGGCGAGCTGCTGGGCATTCCGGCCGGCGGTGAGGCGGTGGCCGTGCTGTGCCTCGGCCCAGTGCCCGACTTCCCCGATCGTCCGGCGCTCGAACTCGACGAGTGGACGTTCGGGCGTCCACTCGCCGAATTCGTCAGCGAAAACCGTTGGAGCTAGCCAGATTCAATTAGCCGACGGAGGCGCAACCCACGTACGGGATGCATCCGGTGGCCCCGCCGGGCCCGGCCGAGCCGCTGGGACCGTTCGGGATCCCGCCGCTGGCGCCGCCACGGTCCGCGGTACCGCCGGGGCCATAGGGAATCGATCCGCTGGCGCCGTCGGGACCGGCTGCGCCGACGGGACCATTCGGGATCGCACCGGACGCACCACCGGGGCCTGCCACGCCGCCCGGACCACCGGGAATGACGCCGGACGCGCCGTTCGGGCCGGCGGTGGCGACCGGGCAGGGGCTGCCGTCAGGGTTGACGCAGCCCGGCGCGGGATCGGCGGCAGCGAGTGGGGCGACCGCGATCGCGGCAGCTGCCGCACCGGAGAACAGAACTGATGTCAAAGAGAGTGTTTTCAGTGCCATGCAGATTTCGTACCCGAATTGACGGATCAGCAATCGTGGGTGTGGCCGAGCCCTCTGGGGCGTCGACTCTGCCTGGCCGCCATGACATTTCGCGGTCCGGGCTCCCCCATGTGCGCGAGGGCGCCGTGGGGGCGGCCGACGCGAGCCGGCCCAATGCGGCCGAAACCCGCCTCAGCACGGTCCCGGGCGGGTAAAAACAGTCCGATGAAGACACTTTTTGCCGTCGTGGTGGTGGCTGCGGCACTGGTGGTGGCACCCTCGCCGGCTCGGGCCGACGATTGCGGCGCAGCGGCTGCGGCGCAGGACGCCACGGGATGCGTCGCCGTCAGCCCGGATGTGATGGTCGGTCCCGGCATCGAGCTGAGCCCCGGAGTGGTACCGCCGGTCGCCTCGCCCGACGATGCGGCAGCTCAAGCCGCAGCCGGGCGCCCGCCGTGTCTGACCGGCAACGGGGTGCCGTACTACACCCCGGCCGACATGCCCTGCTGACAGTTTCCCGACAAGGCCGGCACTGTTGCCGGCTGCCTTGGGATCTGATTGCCCCCGACCGCCTCAACAGTGGGTATTCGCCAAGCTAGGCCGTGGCGTGCCTGTGGGTGTAGGGTCGAAGCAGGTTGAATTTCCAGCCTCGGTATTCGTCGCAGGCGAGCGGTGCATGTTGCACCCGCAATGCGAGCCTTTCGGGCGCGTCCCACACACACTTGTTATTTCCTTCTAGTGCTCATTGGAGCCATTCGATGCATTTGATCACGTCTAATTCGACCGTTGACCCGCCTACAGACCGACTGCAACTCTTTGCAGAATGGTCCAACACCACTGACGTTCGCGTCACCGCGGTTGGCGACGTCGACATGTCCACCGCCCGCGAATTCACCGCCTACGTTTTCCGCCGTGCGGGTAACTGCCGACACCTCACTCTGGACATGACCCGGGTGACATTCTTTGACTGCGCTGGGATTTCAGCGCTCGAGTGCATCGAAGAACGCTGCAGCGAAGCCAACGTTTCGCTGGAAATAGCACCGGCACAGTGCGTTTCGCGTGTCATGACGCTTTGTCACTCCTTGTGCGCGTGACGGCGCCACACTAGTAACCGCCGGTTGCAGGTGCATCCGGATCGACAGTGCGGATCAGACCGACGAGCTGCTCGCGATCGTTGATACCAAGCTTGTTGTACACGCGGTAGAGGTGTCCCTCCACAGTACGAACCGACACCACCAGTCGGTCGGCGATCTGTCGGTTTGACAGCCCGTCGGCAACCAGAGCTGCGATCTCCCGCTCCCGGTCGCTCAATGGCAGTGGCATTCCAGTGACCGCAGTCGCCGGAGTGTGTAGCCCGGAAGTGCTCACCAGCCAATGAGCTCGTGTCGACGATTGCATTGCCAGCAGACGAGCGCCCGCGCCCCGGTGTGCGACTGCCGCGGCAGCGAAGGTGTCTGCCGCGTGCGCCCTCATCCGCAGTGATTCCCAACCTCCGGCCACCCTGTCGAGGCCTACCCCATCGTGTGCGGCAACCGCCTCGGCGTGCGCGGCGGCGAGCTCAGCGACCGGGCTATTCAATTGTTCGGCAAGCGCTTTGAAGCGGGAGACATCAGGGGCCATACCGAACCGCAGCCCGGTGTGCAGCGCCTCCAACTCGCCGACGATCATCCCCGAGCGGGCAGCGGCATCCGCAGAACGGCCGATGTGGGTGTGTGCCGCTGCGAAATCGCCGGAGGCCGCACTCAGGTAGGCCCTGGCCACTTCGAGAAGCGGCCGGAACACCTCGACAGCGGGCGCCCAACTAGCCTCAGCCGTGCGCAATGCCCGCGCTGCTGCTGCTGAATCACCGCGCAGCACCTCGGCCTGCACGGCCCACGTCGCCACCAGATTCACCCACCCGCCGGACAGCGTCGACACCATGGCCGACAGCGCCCGCTGCAGCCAGTCACTGGCAGCCTGGGCGTTGCCGGCCCCGAGCTCGACCCGCCCGGCCATCGCGGCGACGATGGCCTCTGCGTGAGGCGCGCCATGGGTCTGGTGTCGTTGCCTCTCCACGATCGCCAGGGCCGAGACAATGTCGCCTTGGTTGAGCGCCGACAACGTCTCCGTGAGTGAGATGGCATACCGCTGAGGTCCAGACGCGCAGTGCCGCGCCGCATCGTTGCCTCGGCTGGCCGCCGCGGCAACATCGTCCGGCCTACCGCGAAAGTTGGCCACGGCCGCAGCCGGTACTGCTGCCCACAACACCGCCATCGGCATCGCCTCGGGGTCGGCGATGACGGCGGAACTGGCGGCCGCAGCGGTATCGAGGTCACCGGAGAAGTACGCGATCGAAGCCTCGACCGCCAGGGCGTAGCTGCGCAGAACGGTCAGCGTGACGCGGGACCGGACGGTACCCAACACCTCTTCAGCCATCGCACGTTGACCGCACCCGAAGAACAAGTTGGTTGCCCGTAAGCAGCCCCACCGAACGAGCATGACCTCATCGCGCGGATCGAAGGCCGCCAGCAGTTCTTCAGCCTCGTGATTGCGACCCTGCCAAGCCAGGGCGTCGGCGAGTGGGATGGCGGCGCGCAAGCCGCCGCCATTGTCGTAGGCGGACCGCGCCAGCCGCTCAGCCAGCGCCAGACTCGACATCGCCATCGCGCTTTCGGCGGCATCGGTCACCAGGCTGACGTCCGGCGTCGCGTCACTGTTCATCATCAAACGCGCATACTCGATGACCAGTCGCGGATCTCTGGCCGCGCCGCCGTCGTCATCGTTGTTGATCAGTGCCCAGAAGTGCTGTGCCAGAGTGGTATTGATCTGCCGTAGCCGTGCTGTCCCGCACCGTTTGCGCACCACGTCGGCCAGCGCCGGATGGGCCACCTGGACACGCACGCGTTGCGGATCGTTGATCACCTCAATGACCGCGCGTCGTTCCGCATCGCTGATCGCGTCGGCATCGCACATGGTACGCAGCGCATCCCAGTCCAATACCTCGGCAGCCGAGATGATTTCGAGGACTTCCCGTTCCGCCGGCGGCAGGCCGCGCACCCTCGCGTCGAATAGTTGCTCGACGTCGGAGCCCAGCCGCGGCATCTGGGTCAGTCGCCACCAACCGGTGTCGTCGGTGAGCAATCCGTCGTCACTTGCGGTGTCCAGCAGGCTGCGCAGCAGCAGTGGATTGCCCGACGACAGTTCATGAAGCTGGTCGACAAGCGTGCCGGACACCGGGCCACCGAGCACCTCGATTATCAACCGTTCGGTCTCTTCCCGCGACAGCGCACCTACGTCGATGCGGCGCAGATAGTGGTCCTTCCACAGCGCGGTTATGGCGTCTGGCACCTCGACTCCCGCGCGCATGGTGACGATCAGCGTCGCAGATCCGCGCACCGCGAGCTGATGGACGACGATCGCCGAAAGCGGGTCGAGCAGATGGGCGTCGTCGACGACAAGCAGCAGGTCGTGAACATCGTCGAGCGCCTCGTGGGCCGCGGCGAGCAGGCCAATCGGCTCGAGGGCGCTCGGGATCCGCACGATGCCGGCGAAAGCGGCAAGCGGCACATCGCGGGAGGTCTGAGTGGCAAGAACAAAGTGGGTCTGCATTCCCCGCCCGCCGAGCCGTTCGCCAACCTGGCGCGCCAGCGCGCTCTTGCCGACACCGGCCTCCCCTGTGAAGACCACTCCACTGAACGAGGAGCCCTCGACGGCTTCGAGAGCGAGCTCGATCTCAGCTTCTCTCGCTACGAATGGCCATTCCAATGGCACAACACGTTCCTCCCCCAGGCTCTCCGGCGCAGCGCAGGCCTCCCGTGGCCAGTCGATACTAGCGCCGCATCGTCGAGCGGGCGGGTGATCTAGCCCCGCTTCTTGTCGCCCTTTCCATGCCCCCGACCGGCGGGTCCCCCCGGCGCAGGTTGCTCGGGGGCAGGCTGCTGGATGACGGGGCTCGGCGGCGGTGCGATGCTCGGCGCGGGAGCGGCGGGGGTGCTGGTGCCGACTGGGTGCGGTGCCGGCGTCGACGATGCCGGTTCCATCGCCAATGCGAACGCCGAGACGGCGAGAACACCGAGGACGCCGGCCGCAATTCCGTACGTGCGCATCCGCTGCCGAGGTCGCCGCGGCAGGTAGGGGGCGGCCGGAATCGGAGGTCCTTCCAGGACTTTGGTTGCCGGTCGCGGTCTCGCAGAGGCGACATCGCCGCGCAGCGCCCGCTGATCGCCAGCCAACGCGGCGCGCATGTGTTCAGCACTAGCGAAGCGCTGCAACGGATTTCGGGCGACGGCGCGGTCGATGACAGCGGCTAGCACCGGATCCACATCGCTACGCACCGCCGCGACGGGCGCAGGTGTGTTGTCCATGATCGCATGCGCCAGCGCCGCGGGGTTGTCTTGCGGGAACACCCTTCTGCCCGCGAGCGCTTCATAGCCCATCAGGCCGACGGCGTAGAGATCGTCGCTGATGGACGCCGGAGCCCCGGCGACGCGCTCAGGACTCATGTAACTCATCGTTCCGACGATCTGCCCGGTCATCGTGTGCGCGGCGCCACCGGTCTTGGCGATACCGAAGTCAGCCACCTTCATCGAGTCACCCGGGGCCGACACCAGGATGTTGCCCGGCTTGATATCGCGGTGCAGCACCCCGGCCGCATGGGCCACGCCGAGACCGGCAAGGACATCGTCGAGCATGGAGCGAACGTGCGACGCAGGCATCGGGCCGGCGGCGATGATGTCGGCCAGCGTCTGTCCCGGCAAGCGTTCCAGCACGATGAACGGGGTGCCCTGGTGGTCGCCGAAGTCGTAGACGGTGACGATGTTCTGGTGGCAGAGGCGAGCAGCTGACCGGGCTTCGTCCTCGAACCGGCGCCGAATGCCCGGGTCGCCACTCAGCGTCGGATGGAGCAGTTTGATCGCCACCGGCCGATTCAGCCTGGTGTCCCATCCCTCGCGAACCTCGGCCATGCCTCCGCGGCCGAGAACACCGTGAATTGCATAGCGGTCCACGAGCATCTCGTGGCCGGTCATGACTTCTCCATAGCCACGATGACGGCGACGCAAACCAGGCTCAACCGAGCCGGCCGCTCGTCGACGAGGTTTCTCGAGTGACTCATGGTGCGAATGAGCCTAACCGCATCGGAGACTCTGCTGGTGCCAGCCTTTCCAGGCGCTGGGGACCGACGAAAGTTGAAGCAGCACAAAGCAATGGTACGGATCGGGCCGGTAACGCGGCGGTGCGGCACAGCGATATGGATAGCAACAACAGGCTCGATAGTCCTGCAGATCGCCGGTTCAGAGGTATCACCGTGCCGGTGTCTTGCCAAGCAGCGACACACACGTCCTACGACGGTAGCGGCCGGTGTTGCCAGACCTTAGGCCAAATTCATGCCACGCATCACTCGCGGCGGCCTCGTATTGGGGGCCGTGGTGTTCTCGTCCGCCGCCGTACTGTTCCTCGGCGGACATCGGTTCTGGACCGAGAACCGTTCGGGGACGCCACCTTCGGTCGCCGCAGCGGACGCATCGCTCGCGGCGCCCACGTCCGCCCACTCTGTTCCACTTCCCAAGTCAGCGGCGAAAGCCCGGGCCATGCCGTTGACGGCTCAACGGGGGCGGGAGCAGGCCATTCCGGCGGCTGTGGTCTTGATCATCGCCGTCGTCTCCGTTGCCGTGCTCTTGAAACGCGGACGGACGTAGCGGGACGCGGGCCTGCCGCCGGCGGCCGATAACCACCATCTTCGCTGGTAAGGCTAACCAATGCTGCAGCTCACCCGTTCACCTGATCGCTCGGTCAGTCGACGATTGGACGATAGGCTTTTGACGCCTCGGTTAATACACCGCCCCGCGACCCGGGATGACCCTGCGAAGGAACCGTATGAAGTTCGCGCAGTCGAGCAGGTTGTCCAACCTCTCGCACGAAGCGCCGGGGCCCATCGCCGAGCAAGTGTCGCGACTCGAAGCAGCCGGAAACCGGGTCATGCGGCTCGATACCGGAGACCCGTACCCGTTCGGCTTCGCGGCGCCCGCTGAGCTGGTTCGCCAGATCGCCGAGGCCCTGCCGACATCGGCCGGCTACAGCCCCACCAAGGGTTTGCTGCCGGCCCGCAACGCCGTCGTGCAGTACTACTCCGTCCGCGATGTCCCGGGCATCGACGTCGAGCATGTGTTCCTGGGCAACGGCGCCTCCGAACTGATCGTGATGGCTATGACGGCCTTGCTCGACGAGCGCGACGAGGTCCTGGTGCCCGCTCCTGACTTCCCGGTGTGGACCGCCGCGGTGAACGTCAACGGCGGACGCGCCGTCCACTATCGGTGCGACGAGTCGTCGGACTGGTATCCGGACGTCGCCGACATCGCAGCGAAGGTCACCGCACGAACCAGGGCGATCGTCATCATCAACCCGAACAATCCGACCGGCGCGGTGTACCCACCCGAGGTGCTGACCGGCATTCTCGACATCGCGCGCGAGCACAACCTCATCGTCTGTTCCGACGAGATCTACGACAAGATCCTCTATGACGACGCCGTTCACACCACGACGGCCTCGTTGGCGCCGGATCTGTTGTGCCTGACCTTCAACGGGCTGTCAAAGGCGTACCGCTGCGCGGGATTTCGGGCCGGGTGGCTCGCCGTGTCCGGACCCACGGATCACGCGGTGAGCTACCTCGACGGACTGACGACCGTCGCCGGTCTACGCCGATGCGCGAATGTGCCCGGCCAGCAAGCGATTCAGATCGCACTGGAGGCCGATGGGTCCGGGCACGAGCTCACACTTCCGGCTGGCGCGCTGCGCGAGCAACGCGACCGCGCCTGGGAGGCGCTGAATTCCATTCCCGGTGTCTCGTGCGTCAAACCCCGAGGTGCGCTGTACGCGTTCCCGAAAATCGATCTGAACGTGTATTCGATCCGCGACGACGAGCAGTTCGCCCTGGACCTGCTGCTGCAGGAGAAGATCCACATCATTCCCGGCACCGGCCTCAGTTGGCCTGACCCCGACCACATCCGGATCGTGATGCTGCCGCGGGCCGATGAGCTGGAAGCCACCATCGGGACGATCGGGCAGTTCCTGACGACCTATCGCCAATGATCACCGACAGCCTCCACGCGCGACGCCGGTGACTAACGGCGGGCGATCACTTCCAAGGTGATTTCGCGGCTGGGCTTGGTCGCGATCCCGCGCGCCACCGCGCGCGGCGGTCGCCCGCGCTGTACAGGCGCCAGCTCGAGCCGCTTCATCATCGTGCCGATCGCGACAGCCAGCTCGTCGAGCGCGAAGGCCGCACCGATGCACCGGCGGTAGCCCCCGCCGAACGGCGCGTACTGAAATGGTGACGGCCTGGCATTCAGAAACCGTTCGGGGTCGAAGGTGTTCGGATCGGTCCACAGGTCGGGGTTGGCATGCAGTGCTGGCAGCGCGATTCCCACCACGTCATCGCGTGCGCAGGCAACACCGGCGACGGTGAGCGGCCCGGTGAGCCTGCGCAGGACGATCGGCACTGTCGGGTGGATGCGCAGCGTTTCCTGGATGACCGCGGCGAGGTACGGCAGAGCGGCCATCTCCGCCGGTGTGTCGACGGTGGCGAGTTCGTCCAGCACGCGGGTGCGGACATGGTCGTCGCGGTGGATATGGTGCAGCGCCCACGCCAGCGACGTGGAGCTGGTTTCGTGGCCGGCGGCCAACATCGTCCGCAGCTGGTCGCGCACCATCTCATCGGTCAGACTGTTGCCCTCGTCATCGGTGGCGTCGAGGATCAACGCCAGCACGTCGCCGCCGCGCTCACCGCCGCGCCGTCGTTCGTCGATCTGCTCGGACAGCAAGTCGTCGAGGTGGGTTCGGAAGGCAACGAGGCGGGCCCACGGCCCCCGGCCCGCGATATCGCGGCGCAGCCAGGGAACCAGCATCAGCGCCGCGCCACCGGATCGGAGCAACTGCGTTGTCACCGAGGAGAACTCGCGACGCCGGGCATCGTCGGTGACCCCGAACACCACCCGGATCACCACGTCCAGGGTGATCGATTGCGCGGTGCGGCCCACCAGCAGGTGATCGCCCGGCCGCAACGCCGCGATCTCCCGCTCGGCCGCCTCGGCGATCAGATCGACGTAGTCGCGCATGAGCTCGCCGCGAAAAGGTGGCGCCAGGACACTTCGGGCCCGGCGATGTGCCTCACCGGAGAGCAGGATGAGCGAGTTCTTGCCGACGACCGGCTCGATCGGGTTGGGCAGCGGCGCCCGGCACAGTGCGCCTGGCGCGCTGAGAATGTCGCGCGCCCCGTCCATGGTGGTGAAGAACAACACCTTACCCAACCCGGGAAAGCGCACCGTGAACGGTGCGCGGTCGGCGGCGTGGCGGCGGAAGAAGCCCTCCGGGTCGATCCCGGCCCACGCCGCACGGCCGAGTGCGGCTGCCGTCGCCGGCGGTCTCACGGCAGCCTCGTGCGCCGCGCCAGCACAACCTGGTTGCGGCCCAGGCGGCTGAACTCGAGGCTGATGGCCGGATCGGCGTGGGCGGCCAGCGAACGGAATGCCGAAGGGCTGTAGGCGCGTAGCGAACTGATCAGACCGTCGTGCGCGAATGGCAGCAGCACAAACGGCAGCATCGACGCCAGCCGCAGGAGGTGCACGGGCGCCGACGGCCGATACAGATCGCAGATCAGCACCGTGTCTGCGACGCGGGTTCCCTCCGCCAGCACGCGCGCGGCCTGAACCGGCAGCAGATGATGAAACGACAGGGCGAACAACGCGAGATCGTAGGACTGATCGGGGGCGTCGATATCGGTGGCGTCGACGCGGCGGACAACTGCCCTCGGGTCGCTGCCGAGATCACCGGCGGCGATGGTGGCCACCGACACCGGATCGATGTCGGTCACCGTCACACGCGCGTCGGGGCGCAGTGCGAGCACCGCTCGCGACAGCGCCCCGTGACCTGCCCCCAACTCCAGGATTCTCGGCTCGCTGATGTTCGCGACGAGCGGCAGTGCCCTGGCGGCGAGGTGCTTATGATCCCGCAGGATCCGGCCCATCCAGTCGAGGGACCAGATCACCTGCCGCTTGACGCGCTCATCGACATCGTCGCGGTCCAGGTATTCCAGCCGGCCGGTCTGCAGACGTCGATCCAGCCAGGAGGCGTCGAATCCGGCGCGCGGCATGGTCGCGATATCCATCCGAGGCTCCTCGACTAGCCGGGCAGCGCGTCGTCGACGACGGCCTCCACCACGCAGAGCGGCGACGCAGTCGTCACCACCCGCGTCATCCGGAAACCGGCATGTGCCAACAATATTCGGTACTCGTCGGCGGTCCGTTCGCGGGATCCGAGGTTCAGCAGCATCTCCAGATCCACCCAGTTCTCCGGTCCGTCGCGCCCGTTGTCGCGGATGACCATCTCGACAAGCAGCACGGTGGCGCCCGGGACTGCGGCCGACCGGACATTGCGCAGGATGTGCAACGCCTTGTCGTCGGCCCAGTCGTGAATGATGTTCTTCAGCAGATACGCATCGCCGCCGCCGGGAACCTGGTCGAAGAACGAGCCCTCGACGATCTGCACCCGGTCGGTGACACCGTTGGCGCGCAACAACTCCGGTGCACCCGCGACGACCCGGGGCACGTCGTAGAGAACGCCTCGCGACCGCGGCGCCTTCGCCAGGATGGCGGCCAGCATCGCACCTTGTCCCCCGCCGACGTCGACGATCGTGCGGTGCGCGGCGAAGTCGTAGCTGGCCACCACGACAGCCAGCGTCATCTGGGCGAGACTGGTCATGGTCTGATCGAAAAGCTTGGCATGCTCCGGTATTTCGATGAGGTAGTCGAAACCTTCCATGCCTCTCAGGGCGGGGACGATCGACTCGCCGGTTCGGACCGAGTCGGTCAGCAGTGTCCAGCGTTCACGTTGCTCTTGCGAGCCCTGGAACATCGCCGCACCTCGCAGCGAGATCGCCGCGTCCGCGCGAAGGGTATCGGCAAGGGAATTCAGCGCGTACCGGCCGTCGCGGCGGCGTCGGAAGATGCCCCGCCCGATCAGTGCCCGCATCAGCCGTCGCAGCGCATCGGGGTCCGCGCCCACCCGCGCGGCGAGCTCGTCGATCGGCAGCGGTCCGTCCGCCAGCGCGTCGGCGATGCCCAGTTGCGCGGCCGTGGTGATCGCCTGCGCAGGCCAACCCGACACCACCAACTCCATCATCGCCATCGGTGCGGGCAACATCCGCTGATGGAGCAGCAACAGGTGATGGCGCAACCATTCGACGGCGCGCGCCAGTCCGGCCGGCGGCACCATGGCGTTCCTAGGCATGCGAGGCCTCCCTGATCCCGAACCGATCGTGCAAGCGCGCCAGAGGCTTTGGCGCCCACCAGTTGAACCGGCCCATCACATGCATGAAGGCGGGCACGAGCAGGACGCGCACCAGCGTGGCGTCGGCGAGGATCGCCAGCGTCAGACCGACGCCCAGCATCCGCAGGAAGGACACCTGAGCACCGGAGAGCGCCGCGAACGTGATCGCCATGATCAGCGCCGCGGCCGTTATCACCCGCGCCGTGTGGGCGAGCCCCAGCGCGACGCTCCTGTCGTTGTCGGCGGCGGTCTTGCCGCTCGCCAGCCAGAACTCGCGGATGCGCGACACCAGGAACACCTCGTAGTCCATCGACAGGCCGAAGGCGATGCAGAACAACAACACCGGGATGCTGATCGCCAGGGTGCCCGTCGAGGTCGTGCCCAAGGCATCGAGGTTGCCGTCCTGGAAGATCCACACCAGCGCACCGAACGCCGCGGTCAACGACAAAACGTTGAGGATCAACGCCTTCAGCGGAACCACGACGCTGCCGGTCATCAGGAACAGCAGCACGAACGTGATTACGGCGATGATCGCCAGAACCATCCCCAGCCGGGAGGCGATGGCGCCGGCGGTATCACGGTTGACCTGGGGGGTCCCGCCGATCAACACCTGGTGACCGGCCGGGGTGGGCACGGCGTGCAGCTGATCGAGCAGCGTCTCGGATGCCGGGGAGTACAGCGGTGTGGTGCTGGTGACGGTGAGGAACGCGCTGTTGTTTCTGATCGCGGTCGCCGCCGTCGGCGGACCCACGGAGGCGCCGCCGACGAACGTCACGCCGGGCGAGGAGACCGAGGACACGCCTGACACCCGGGACAGCTCAGCGGCATAACCGTCGAGCTGTGCGGGGGTGACGCCACCGAGATCCGGTATGACGACGGTCAGATTCTTGGCCAGGTCCGCGGCGAACTGTGTACGCAGCTGGTCGCCGACCAGGTGCGCCGAACTCGACGTCGGCAAGACACGGTCGTCGGGCACTCCCCATCTGACGCCGAGGAACGGCGCGCCGAGCACTCCCAGTAGCGCCACGATGACCAGACCGACCGGCACCGCCCTGCGCATCGAGAACATCGCCAGCCGATACCAGCCGCCGTCCTCCACCCGCCCGGCAGCCGCGACCGGGCGTCGCAGCCACCGGCGCAGGTCCAGTGACTCGAGCCGGTCACCAAGCACCACGATGGCCGCGGGCGTCACGAAAACCGCGGCAAGCGAAGCGAATGCGACGACAGCGACACCCGCGTAGCCGAACGACTTGAGGGTGTAGATCGGGAACAGCACCATCGCCGACATCGACAGCGCGACGGTCATCGCCGAGAACAACACCGTCCGGCCGGCGGACGTCATGGTGCGGATCAGGGCGCGGTCGCGGGGCGCACCGGCCGCCAGCTCGTCGCGGAACCGGCTCAGCAACAGCAGCGTGTAGTCGATCGCCAACGCCAGCCCAAGGGCCACAGCGAGATTGAGGGCGAAGATCGACACATCCGTAACGAAGGTGATCGCATGCAGCACGGCCATCGCGCCGAAGATCGCGACCGCGCCCACCGCCAGGGGCAGCGACGCCGCGACCAGACCGCCGAACACCCACACCAGCACCAGGAAGCTCAGCGGAATCGCAACGCCTTCCATGACTTTCAGGTCTTTTTCGCTCTGCTGGTTGATCTCCAACATCATGGCCGACTCGCCACCGGCCCGCACGGTCACGTCGTCGCGGTCGTGCACCACCGTGCTGATCAGTGCCCCGGCATTCTTCGGCGCGCTGTTGTCGCCGCCGGTGATGCCGGCGACGATGACGCCGATCGTGCCGTCCTTGCTGACCAGCGAGGTCGCTGCCGACGGCGGCGCGGTCCAGGGCGAGGTGACCGTCGCAACCGTCGGCGACTGAGTCAGTGTGCGCACGATGCCGGTGCCCACTGTGCGCGCAGCCGCTGAATTGACCCCATCGGGTGAGCTGACAGTGATCAGCAGCGGCATGTCACCCTGGCCGAAAGTGCTGGCCAACAGAGCTTTCACCTGTGACGACTGGGCACCGGGATCGGTGAGACCGCCCGCGGAGAGCCGGCCCGCCACCGGAATGCCGAATGCCGCCGCACCGGCGACGACGAGCAGCGCGAGCGCGATCATCCGCCGGGGAGCGCGCATCGCAAGCCGCGCGATCCCGGCTAACACGGCGACAAGGTCCCCGCCAGCCACTGGGTGCGCGCTTCGATGCGGCGCATCTTCCCGCTCGACGTCCGCGGCAGGGTGCCCGGTGCCAGCAGCTCGACGTGTCCGACGGCGATGCCGGTGTGCTGCAGCACCCGGGCCGCGACATCGCTCGCCAGATCCTCGGGGGCGTCGGCGGTGGTTTCGACGAGCATCGCCAGCGCCTCGTCGTGCGCGTCGGGGGGAACGTATCCCACCGCAACCGCACATCCGGCGCGGACGCCGGCCAGACCGTCGAGGGCGGCCTCGAAATCCTGCGGTGCGTGGTTGGCGCCGCGGATGATCACGGTCTCCTTGGTGCGGCCGCAGACGAAAAGCTCACCGTCGTGGATGAACCCGACGTCGCCGCAGTCCAGCCAGCCGGCGGACAGCACCTGCGCGGTGAGGTCGGCACGGCCGAAGTACCCGGTCATCACGCTGGGTCCACGAACGAAGATGTGGCCCACGTCGCCGTCGGGCAGCGGCCGGGAGTTGTCGTCGCGGATCTCCACCTCGACACCGGCCAGCGGACGGCCCGTGCTCACCAGTTCCCGGTCGCCGAGCCGGTGCTCACCGAACATGCTGCCCGCCGGCTTGAACGTGACCGCCAGCGACGCCTCGGCCAGTCCGTAGACCGGGGTGAACGCCCGCGCATCGAATCCCCACCGCCCGAACCGCTCACTGAATCGGCGCTGGACCTCGGCGCTGGTCAGCTCGGCGCCGTTCAGACACAGCCGCCACGAGCTCAGGTCGACACCGTCGAGTTCGTCGTCGCGGATCCGCTTGAGGCACAGTCCGAACGCGAAGTTCGGTGCGGCGGTGACGGTTCCGCGGTGCCGCGAGATCGCGCGCAACCACGCCGCGGGGACGGCCAGGAACAGTTCGGGCGGCAGCAGCACCAACGGCCGCGGCAGATAGAACGCGCTCAGCAGATTCCCGATCAGTCCCATGTCGTGATATAGCGGCAGCCACGTGACACCGACCTGGTCGGGCATGCCCGCCGCAGCGAAGTAGTCCGCGATCGCGGCGAGGTTGGACAGCAGGTTGCGGTGGCTGAGTGCGACGGGTTTCGGGTCATGGGTGGTGCCGGACGAGAACTGGATCAGCGCAACGTCATCGGCGGACACATCGATGTCGCGGCGACCGGCCCCGTCGAGTTCGGCTGCTGTTCGGCACGACGCCCCCGCCGCTTCGAGCAGCGGACGTATGCGATCCTCGGTGACCACCAGGACGGCGTCGACCGCCTGCAGCATCGCGGCGGTGCGATGCCGGTATTCGTCGAGCTTGCCCAGCCGCACCGGCGGATACAGCGGTACCGGGATGGCGCCCGCGTACAGGGCACCGAAGAAGCAGGCGACGAATTCCGGACCGGTGGGCAGTACCAGTGCCACCCGGTCGCCGGGCTGAACCCCGTTGTCGTGCAGGCCCGCCGCCACCGAACGCGCCCGCCGAGCGATGTCGACCATCGGAACGTCGGTGTCGACCTCGTTGCGGTCGACGAAGATCAGACTGTGGTTGCCCAGCGCTGCCGCGTCGAGCATCTCGGTGAGCGTCTCGAACTTGGGCCGGATCGCCGGGGTGCTGATCATGGGCGTTCCTGGATGCGACGCAGCACGAGCCGGGCCAAGTCGCCGACGGTGCGCAAGTCGTCGCCGTCCTCGGCGTCCAGTTCGATGTCGTAGCGGGCTTCGAGTCGGAACACCAGCGACAGCACCCGAGCAGAGTCCATGCCCGCGTCTTGGAGTCCCGAGTCTGCGGTCAAGGTTGCGGCACTGTCGGTTTCGGCCTGGATCAGGGCGATGATGTCGTCGACGACGGTGTTGATCGACGCCGGTTGGCCGTCGGCCGCCGTCATGTGCGGCTTCCGCCCCACTGGATGGCGGCGGCGCCTGCGAAGTCCCCGGCGTGCGCGAACCCCGCCATCATCACGATGTCGCCGGCACCGATCTGGCCGTCGAGGACTGCCGCCTCCAGGTTCACCGGGATGGCAACGGCGAACAGGTTGCCACATTCCTGGAATGTGTCGCGATGCCGATCCGGGGAAATCCCCAGTGCCTCATTCCAGTTCCGCAACAGCAGCCGATTGGGCTGATTGGTGACCAGCAGGTCGAGGTCGCCCGGCTTCACGCCGATCCGGTCGCACACTGCACGCACCACCTGGGGTACCTGCCGGTTGCCGCGGGCGAGGACCTTGATGATCTTGCCTTCGTTGAATCCGACGTAACCCTGACCGGGCCCGGCCTCCCACCAGCGCCGCGCGGGATCGGCGGCCAGCGTCATGTCGGTCGCGTTCTCGCCGAAGTAGCGGCATTCGATGTCGAGCACCGGTGAGCTGTCCGACACGGTGACCAACCCGACCGCCGCGCCGTCGCCGGGCACCGACGCCTGGGCAAGCTTGCGTACCTGGTCCTGCTCGAAGATCTTCCCTGCGGCGTTCTGCGCGACCGCGATCAGCGCGGTCCGCCCGGCACCGCTCGCCAGCAGCTGGCGAGCGAGCTTGAGCATCAACACGAATGCCGCGCAGCCGCCGTTGTGGACGTCGATGATCCACTCGGGATTGATGCCCAGCCGCTTGGCGACTTCGCCGCCGGCGCCGAGGATCGGCAGATCGGGCAGCTGGGAATGGGTCAGCAGCACATCGACGTCGTCGAGCACAGCGGGCCCGTGCCGGTCGATCAGTGCGCCGACGGCACGCTGGATCATGTCGACATTGGACTCGTCATCGGCGGCATGGTGACGGAAGTCCGGCGGCCGGAACATGGGGTTGTCTCGCATGTCGTCGTCGCCGCTGAATCGGGTGTACCACTCTGCGGGAACCCGGTTTTCCGGCAGATAGGTCGCGACGTCGATCAGGCTTACGGTGGGCTGGCTCATGATTCGCGCATCCAATCCGGAGTGATCGGCAGGCCGTTACGGTGGCGGTATTCGGCGATCGCCTTGAGATTCTTCAACTCCAGAAGGTGCCCGGCGCCGAACATGTCCCAGAAGTCCCCCACCCAAACCGGCCGCTGCGGCGGGGCGGCGTCCGGGTACGGGTTCTCGTCGTAGAACGGGTGGTGGCAGTTCGTCCACAACACCACCGAACCCGGCTTGTTGAGCACCACCTGCGCGTCGACCACCCGCATCAGGTAGATCATCCACAGGTGCTTGCCCTGATCCCAGGCGCAGTGGTAATCCACGGTGCGGGCATCCCGGTTGGCCACCGTGCGGGTGTAGATCTCGGTTTCGGTACCCAGCCGGTCGTAGGCCAGCCAGAGGCCGTCCTCCTCGGTGCGGGTGAATCCCCGCAGACTGTAGGTCCATTCCTCCAGGGACCGGGTGTCCGCCAGATAGTCGAAGAGTTCGTCGGGCGGGCAGTCGATGTATTCGTTTACGGTGCAGAACTCGCCGAAGACCTCGTCGTGCGGATATACCGCGTGGATCATCTCCATCAGGACCGGGGTGGCTTTCTCCCGGGGCGAGGTCTCGATGCGCATCAGCCCCGGAATCGGGTCGGCGATGTCCTCGAGCGCAGGCAGTGTCATCAGCGTTCCCTCGGATCTGGCTGGGGCGATCGACCCAGCTGTGTTGTGGCACCCAAAAATGCTGTGAAGGGCGGTATTTCGTCGGCCGAGCATTCCACCGCCACCACGGATGGGCCGTCGGCGTCGAGCGCTGCTGTGACGGCCACGCCGAGTTCGCCGATGCCGGTGACATCCACCGACGGCAGGGCGGGGAACATGGCCGACAGCCCCGCACCCAGCCGGCTGGGGCCGAACCGGTTGTAGCTGTAGCGGTCACCGTAGAACAGCTGCTCGCGAGTCACGCACATGGCGTGCGCGTGGTTGTCGAACAACAGGAACGTCACCGGAAGCCGGTAGTGCAGCGCGGTGTGAATCTCCATGCCGTGCATGAAGAACGAGCCATCGCCGGCGATGACGACGGTTCGGCGATGTCGGGCGAAGGCCATACCGATGCCGGCGCCGAAGCTGTAGCCCATGCCACCCATTCCGAGGGCGACCAGGAAGCGGCCGTCGCGCCGGGCGGGCAGCCAGTGGATCGCCGCGGCACCGATGTTGCCTGCGTCCACGACGATGTCGGCATCCTGCGGCAGCAGCCCGTCCAATGCGCGCATCGCGTCGCGGTAGCGCACTCCCGCGCCGGCATGCTCTGGTGGCGTCAGCTCTCCCCGGACGGGCTGCGACGCAGGCACCCGGCTCGCCGTGTCGCACAGCACCGTCGCCAGCTGGGTCAGTGAGCCACGGAGGTCGTGGCTTTCGACGTGCGCACATGGCAGGTAGGGAACCTCGGCACCGATCGACGCGATCGGCAGGGAACCCAATACCGTGTCCAGACCGCCGCGGGCCATCAGCGGCAGCCGGGTGCCGATCACCAGGCACAGCGCGCTGTCGCCCAGTGCCGCAACCACTGCCGGATGACCCATCACCCCGGCGATGCCCAATGACTCAGCTGCGACGTCTTTCGCGTCGGGCACCGTGGCCACGTTCGCCTGCAGGACCGCGCGAAGCGTCTCCAGCTCGGCCCGGGCGTTGTCGCGGCCAACCTGGTCACCGGCGATGATCGTCACCGGCCCGTCGGTGTCGCGCAGCAGCTGCACCAGTTCCTCGATGTCCCCGGCCGCCGCTGGCGCGTCGGCGGGATCATCATGCATGGGCTCCACCACGGCCTGCTGAATGTCCTTGGGCAACAGCAGGACCGCCGGCCCACCGAGGCTCGTCGCTGCTGAGATCGCCCGAGGCAGCGCGGTCACAATGTCGTCGGCCGTCACAACCCGTTCGCAGAACACCGACACCGCCGTGAACAACGCCTCGCCGTGCAGGGCTCCGTTGACGCCGCTGGTGTCCTGGAATGAGCCGAGCCCGTCCGACGAGGTCGGCGGTTGGCCGATCAACGCCAGCACCGGCACCCGGCCTGCGAACGACTCCCCCAATCCCGGGATCGTGTTGAGGGCGCCGCCGCCGGAGGTGGCGCACACGACGCCGATACCGGCGCCGGCCCGGCTGTAGGCATCGGCCATCGCCGCCGCGGAGAACTCGTGCTTGGCCACCACCGCGGTGAGGTCCGGACAGAAGTGCGCGGCGTCGTAGAAATCCTCGATGTTGGCGCCGTCCACGCCGAACACATGGCGAACGCCGCGGCGAACGAGGCGCTCGACGATGTAATCGACTACTCGCGTGCGCCCATCCCCCGCGCCGTTGCGGTCAGAGCCGACCGGCATGTCGTTCGAGCGCAATCGCCCCCGGCACGTGTCCAGAAACAGCGCTCGCCATGACCCCCACCTAGTGTGTCTAACTTGCACGCACCCTAATGCAGGTGCGCCGCACTTCGCCGGGGTTTGGGGATCTCACAGACAGCCATGGCGACATTTGCCCGGACTGCCCCTCGGCGACGCTCACGCGAAATGTGAACATGGCGGTGCGCGGTACCGCTACCGATCGACGGGCCCGAGTTGGGCGGTCAGAGGCGCGGTCGCCACTGCTCCTCGCAGATAGCCGCGCAGCAATTTGACCGGCTGGCAAATTCCTGTGCATTTCCCGGGTACACGGACCGCCGATGCGGCGCGGAGCGCCGAGCACCAATCGGGTCAAACCCCAGTCCGTGCTGCGAACTTGCCGCCGCCGGCGGGCTGACGGCGAATCCGCGCACGTTATTGACCCTTCCGCAGGAAAGTGGCGCCCACCGTCGTCCGGAGGCGACGCACGCAGGGCTTGACGCTCAAATGTGGCGTACGTCACACTGATCTTCTTTCTGCGAACACATGCCTGCCGCCGCTGGTACAACGCACGTACTCGTACCGCTGGTAAACGCGCGACTACCAAGCTCGAACTTTGCTGGGGGAACTGGCCGTACCCAGCGATTAAGGAGGTGCCTGCCGTTGACCGCAGGTGTCGATGACGCGACTGCGGCCCAAGCAGCGACCGAGACAGAAGCCAGCGAACTTGAATGCGTCGATATCGACGCATTCGTGGCAGCCGCCACCTCCGAGCCGCCCGTCGATCCCCCGGCTTCCGCGGAAGCACCGTTGGGCCGCCAGGTCGCCGACATCTTGAGCCGGCCCTTCCGGCGCTTCCTGTCCCGAACGGATTCCTCACTGCAGACGTTGGGCCGGTTCTTCGGCCTCGGCGCGCAAGCCCTCGGCTTCCTCGTCACCGACCTCGTCAGGTTGCGCCATCCCTGGCGAGACACCCTCAACCAAGCCTGGTTCATCATCAGCGTCACGGCGATCCCGGCGCTGTTGGTGTCCATACCGTTCGGCGTGATCGTGGCCGTGCAGGTCGGCAACTTCATCCAGCAGGTCGGGGCTTCCTCGGTGTCGGGCGCCGCCGGCGGTCTGGGCGTGATCCGGCAGGGCGCACCGATGGTGGCGGCATTGCTGCTCGGCGGGGCGGCCGGTTCGGCGGTGGCCACCGACCTCGGCGCCCGCACCATCCGCGAAGAGGTCGACGCGCTGCGGGTGATGGGCGTCGATCCGGTGCAGCGACTGGTCACCCCGCGCCTCGCCGCGATCGTGTTCGTCGCGCCGGTGCTGTGTGCCTTCATCATCTTCATGGGCCTGGCGGCCGGCTACGCGATCAACGTCGGCTTCCAGTCCGGCACACCCGGCAGCTACATCGCGTCCTTCGCCTCGTTCGCCAGTGTCAACGACGTCATCGTGGCGATGTTGAAGACGTGGTTGTTCGGTGTGGTCGTGATCCTGGTGGCCTGCCAGCGCGGTCTGGAGGCCACCGGCGGTGCGCGCGGCGTGGCCGATGCCGTCAACGCGTCGGTGGTCATCGGTGTGGTGGCCGTGTTCGTCCTCAACCTGATCATCACCCAGGGTGTCTCGATGTCGATGCCGCTGAGGATGGGCTGATGGCCCGGGTGTCGGCGCCGTCGCGGCACATTCCCAATGCGTTACGCGCGCCGTTGTGGATCGCCGACCAAGGTGACTCGCTGGTCCAGCGCCTCGGGCATCAGGTCAGCTTCCTGGCCCAGGTGCTCGGCGCGATCCCGCACACGCTGCGGCACTACCGGCATCAGACCGGGGTGCTGCTGGTCGACGTGATGTGGGGCAACGGATCACTGATCGTCGGCGGCGGCACCATCGGTGTGCTGATCTTCATGGGCACCGCGGTCGGCGGCTCGGTGGGAATCGAGGGCTACAGCGCCCTCGACATGGTCGGGATGGGCCCGCTGACCGGATTCGTCTCCGCGTACGCGAACACCCGGGAGATGGCGCCGATGATCGCCGGGATCGGCTTCGCAGCGCAGGCCGGCTGCCGGATGACCGCCGAGATCGGCGCCATGCGGATCTCCGAGGAGATCGACGCGCTGGAAGCGCTTGGTATCCGGTCTATCCCGTTCGTCGTCACCACCCGGGTGATCGCCGGCATGCTGACCATCATCCCGCTGTATGTGGTGACGCTGGCGCTGAGCTATGTGTCGTGCGCACTGGTGGTCAACGTGATGCACGGCCAGTCGTCGGGCACCTACTACCACTATTTCGACTCCTTCATCCAACCCTCCGACGTGGTGTTCTCGGTGCTGAAGGCCGTCATCTTCGTGACGCTGATCATCGCCATCCACGGCTACCAGGGCTACTACGCCGTCGGCGGTCCCGAAGGTGTCGGGCGCGCGTCCGGGCGGGCCATCCGGGCCAGCATCGTCACGGTCGTCGCCGCGGATATGGTTCTGACGCTGCTGTTCTGGGGCAACAGCCCCGGGATTCGGATCTCGGGATAGGGCATGTTCGCATCTGCCGACCAGGGCGGGCGCAGGCCCACGTCGCGCGCGCTGCGCATCCGCGGCCTCATCGCCGCGATCGTGTTGCTCGTCGCGGGCACTGTCCTCTATCACCTCGGAACCGGCGGCTACGCCGACACATTCAAGCTGACGGTGATGGCCGACAAACTCGGCGAAGGCCTGACCCCGGGTGCGGAAGTGAAATTCCGCGGCCTGACCATCGGGTCGGTGAAGACGTTGCAGTCGGCCGGTTTCAACAAGCAGACGATCACCCTCGAACTCGAGCCGCGCCAGGCAGCAGCCTTGGCGGCCGACACCACCGCGAACTTCACCTCGTCCAACACCTTTGGCCTGGCCGCCGTCGAGTTGGTCAGCAGTGGCACCGGCCCGCGGCTGGGGTCCAACCAGACGCTGACGGTCGACACCACTGTGCGCTCGGCGTCCATCACCGGGCTGCTGCGCCAGGGTCAGAAGTTCGGCCGGATCATGGACTCGCCCGACATCGACCACATCATCGCGATCGTGCGGAAGCACGCCGACCTCACCGAGCCGGTCACCCGGTCCTACTTCGACCTGATCAAGATGGTCACCGACTCGCAGAAAGTGCCGGTCTCACAATCGCTTTCGGTGCTCGCCTCGGTGGTCAACGGGGTCAGTGACGCCGTTCCGCTGGTCAGCCTGGCCTACGACCTGCTCAACGGGATGGAATTCCTGGCGCACCCGGACGGCGTGGACCGGATGAATCTGATCATGGACCAGCTGGCGAAGCTGCTCTTCACCACGGACGGGATCTTCGCCAAGCACATCTCGTGGCTCGTCCCGCTGTTCGGCGGCATCATGAGCGTCTTTGTGCCCTACGCGTACATGTACGGGAGCATGTCGCCGGCCTACGACCGGATCTCCGGTCTGCTGGACCGCACCAGCACGGCGTTTCCGATCATCAACGGCAAGGTCCGGTTGAATCTCGAACTGACCCTGGACACCATGCCCGGGCTGGCCGCCGCCTTGCCCGCCGAGGCCCCCGCCCCGGCGCCCCCGCACGGCGGTGGCCGGTGAGAAGCGTTACCAAGTCGGTGTTCTGGCTGACGGTGTTCACGGCGGTCGCGGTGGTGTGCACGCTCATCGTGCTGACGGCCCTGCGCAGTCCGGTCACCGGAGCGTTGTCCGGGTACGCCGCCACGTTCTCCGATGTGTCGGGCCTTTACGTCGGTGACGACGTCCGCATATCCGGGGTTCAAGTCGGCAAGGTGCAGACCATCCGGCTCGACGGGCGGGTGGCCAAGGTCGATTTCACCGCCCAGGCCGACCATCCGCTCTACACCAACACCGTGGCCGCGGTGCGGTATCAAACCCTGATCGGGCAGCGCTACGTGGAGCTCGTGCAGCCGGCCAAGCCCGACAACCGGCTGCCGGACGGGGGCACCATTCCCATCGGGCAGACCATCCCGTCATTCGACGTGGCCAAGCTGTTCAACGGATTTCAGCCGATCTTCCAAACCCTCGACCCTGCCCAGTTCAACCTGCTGGGCGAGAACCTGCTGCGGCTCATTCAGGGTGACGAATCGGGCATCGGCCCGTTCCTCCACGACCTCGACGAAATCTCCACCCTGGCGGTGGACCGCCAGCTCGTCATCACCACGATGATCCGTAATCTCAGCGCGATCTCCCAAGATCTGGGTGGCAAGTCCGGACAGCTGTTCCAGCTGATCGCCCAGCTCAATGTGGTGCTCGCTCAATTCGGCTCCAAGGCAGAGGAATTCCGCCAGTCGCTGGACAGCGGGCTGCCGGTCCTGCGGAACACCACCCACGTCATGCAGTACTTCGAGCGCACCTTCGACGGCACGACCGGCCCGCTCTACGACCTGAGCAGCCGGATGTGGCCACAGACCCCGACCATCATCGCGGGCCTCTCACTCGCGCCATCGTTGATCCAGGGCATGCGGGACTGGCTGGTCGACGAACAGCCGGCCACCCCGACGTTCTCCTGCTCCCGCGGCGAGGTCACGCTCCCGGGGATCGGCGAGGTCTCCTTCGCGCAGCAGAACCTGGTGGTGTGCAAGTAATGCAACTCGACAAGCACCTCACCACCTTGCGCGCCACAATCGGTGGACGCCAAGGCGCACGCGACGAGCGTGCCACCGCCAACCGCAACCGCCGCAACGGGATCATCGGCGTCGTCGTCATCATCGCCGCGCTCGCCGGCACCGCGATGGCCTACCTGAATCCGGCCGACGAGGCGGGCTACACCGCACACATGCCCAACTCCGCGGGGCTGCGCGCCGGCGACCAGGTGCGGGTGGCCGGCATCGCGGTCGGCAAAGTCAGCAGCGTCCGACTCGACGGCGCCTTGGTCGAGATGAAGTTCGACGTGCAGAACTCGGTGAAGGTCGGCTCGGACTCCACCCTCAACATCAAGCTACTGACCCCGCTCGGCGGCCACTACGTCGCGCTGGACCCCAAGGGAACAGCTCCATTGGGCCGCAACGGCATTCCGCCGCAGCGCGTCACCCTGCCGTTCGAGGTCAACGACATCATCCAGGCCGCCACCCCGGTGGTGAAAGAGGTCGACGGCCAGGTCATCCACGACACCTTCGCCGAAGTCGCCAACGCGGCCAACCGCTACCCCGACGCCGTGCGCAACCTGCTGCAGTCCGCCGACCGGTTGACCGAATCGATGAGCAGATCCACCACCGACTTTCATCGCGGCCTCGACTTCGTCAACGACGGGCTGCGAGCCATGACGGCCGGGCGCGCCCAGCTCATCACGCTGTTCGAGCAGTTCGACATCCTCGGCAAGATGTACACGTCCAAGGCCGTCGACATCGTCGAATTCTTCGCTCTGATCAAGGAATTGACCCGCGTCCTCGACCGGCTGACGATGTGGTACGGCAAAGACGTCATGCCCATCGCCGAGGGAATCGAAGACATCAGCGACACGCTGGCGGCCCACCCGGAACGCTGGGGCATGGCCCTGGACGGTCTCGGCCAGACACTCAACATCATCGGGCCCATGCTCAGCGGCAATGGTGTCACCTTCGATCAGCACAACCGGCTGGTCCCCGGTCAGGACCTCTGCCTACCCAACATCATGAAGACCTGCTGACATGACGAAAGCATCGAGCGTCGGCGCGCGACTGCGGTCACGTCGTGGGATCGCCGTAGCCGTGGTGATCCTCACCGTGCTGGCCGTCGCGGTGGCGGTCAGCATCACAGTACTGGCGCCGAAGATCAACCCGACCCGGGCGATGTGCGCCGAATTCACCGACGCGGTCGGCCTCTACCCCGGCAACAAGGTCGCGCTGCTGGGTATCGAGATCGGCTCCACGACCGCGATCGTCAACAAACCCGACCATGTCGAAGTGGACTTCACCGTGCCCGCGGACCTGGTCCTGCCTGCCGATGTCGGCGCGGTCACCTACTCGCAATCCATCGTCACGGATCGCCACGTCGAGCTGACCAAGCCCTACACCGGCGGCCCCAAGTTCACCGGGCCGGGCTGCATCAAACTCAAGTCCACCAAGACGCCGATCAGCGTCAGCGAAACGTTCTCCGCCATCGGCAGTCTCACCGATGCGATCCTGGGATCCCAACCGGGCCAGGATCCGTCCACGGCGCCCGGCGTGCAGGCGATCAATGACAGTCTCAGCGCGGCAAGCAATTCCCTCCAGGGCACCGGGCCCGGGATCAACAAGACGATGCGCAACCTGCGCACCATGCTCGCCGACCCGTACAAGGCCGACGCCGACTACCGCCAGCTGTTCGAGAACGGCGAGATCCTCAGCTCCGACTTCCTCAAGAACTGGGACAGCTTCGCCTCGGTGATTCAAACCCTGCCGGTCACCACCCAATTGATGGAAGGCCTGTCGGACAACTTTGGTGCCGCGATGGCCAACGTGTCCCACCTGCTGCCGACGCTGATCGAGGCGCTCAACCGGTTCGGCCCACGGTTCTACGACAAGTTCGACAAGCGGTTCGGTGGGCTGCGTGATCTGTTGAACCGGCACATCCCGGCGATCACCGCGATGATCAACTCCTGGCCGCAGTTCAGCAACTGGCTCGCCGACATCTACGAACCGGCATGGGGCACCCACAACGTCACCTACATCCCGCCGCAAGTGTCGATCGCCCCGACGCAGGCCGGCGCGATTTGCCAAGGACTCACCGAACGCAACATCCCCGGCGCCGCGGCGGCGTGCGCGTCGGGCACCCCCACCGACCCGGTGACGCTCGGCCTGACCAATCTCGTTCTGGGAGCGGCGCTGCCATGACCCGACGCCCGATGCGCGCGGTCAGCGCACTGTTGTTCACCGTCACCATCGGACTCACCGCGGCCTGTTCACTGGATCCGACCCGGCTGCCGGTCCCGGGCGCCTACAGCCCGCGGCACTCCTACGACATCAACATCGAGTTCGCCAGCGTGCTCAATCTGCCGGCCCGGGCCAAGGTGGACTCCGGTGGCGTTCAAATCGGCGTGCTCGACAGCGTCCGACTCCAGGGCACCACCGCGGTCACGACTGTCGAAATCGCCGGTGACACCAAGCTTCCCGTCGCGACCCGTGCCGAACTGCGTCAGGCCACCCCGCTCGGCGACATCTACATCGCCCTACTACCGCCGGAAGACAAGTCCGGGCCGGTGCTGCGTGACGGTGACACCATTCCGCTGGGCAACACCTCACCGGCCGACAACGTCGAGGATCTGCTGCGCTCGATGTCGAACCTCGTCGCCGGTGGCGCGATCGGCACCCTGCAGACCACCGTGGTCAACGTCAACAAAGCGTTCCCGCAAGATCCGCACGAGCTGACCCGCATGCAGCACACGGTCGCCGGGGTGCTCAACGACCTGGCCACCAATCAGGACACCATCGACCAGATGCTCGACGGCATGGAGAACATCACCTCCGGATTCGCGGCCAACACCCAGGTGTTCAACCGGCTGGTGACCGAAGGCCCGGCGAAACTCCACGGACTGTCGGCGGTCACGATGGCCATCCTGAATGTCGTGGGCGCCAGCAAGGACGTCGGCAAGCTCGGCGGCGATCTGATCAACCCCATCGCCGGCGACCTGATGCAGATCCTGTCCTACATCACGCCGATGATCCATACGATGGCCACCGCGGACACCACGATCCCGGTGATCGCCGACAAGTTCGTGGCGCTGCTGCGCTACAAGCTGCTCGGGTGGTTCCGCGACGGCGGTCCGAAGTACACCATCACCGAACTCCACGCGCCCACCGGGCACGAAGGGGTCGATCCCGCAGACAAGGCGAACCAGGCTGTCGAAGCCATGCAGACGATGGGGCTGGTGCCATGAAGTTCAGTGCGCGCACCACCCTGGTGATCCTGGTGGTGATGACCCTGGCCGGCGCGGCCTACATGTCGTTCGGCGTGCTCGACATGGGGCCGACCAAACAGGTCACGCGACTGACGTTGCTGCTCAACTCTTCCGGTGGTTTGATGCCCACCTCGGAAGTGACGATGCGCGGCATCAAGGTCGGTCGGGTGACCGGCATTCAGACCACCGCAACCGGACTTGCCGTTTCGATGGACGTCGACCGCAAGTACCAGGTTCCGGCCGACAGCGCGATCAGCGTGGAGAACCTGTCGGCGGCCGGCGAACAGTACATCGACTTCCGGCCGACGTTGATCGCGCCGCCCTACTTCGCCGACGGCGCCGTGATCCCGCCAGACCGGGTGGCGCCGATCGTGACCGCCAGCGACCTGCTCACCCGGGCCAATGTTCTGTTCACGGCGCTGAACCTCGACCAGATCCACGGCATCATCAACGACATGTCCGCGGCGTTCAAGGGCAACGACGAGACGATCGACTCGCTGGCCGTCACTGCCGGTCTGACCGCCAAGGTGATCCGCGACGACAAGGAACTGTTGAACACGTTGTTCAGCAATGTGTCGACGTTCACCACCAACCTGGGTGACATCCATGCCGGCGAAATCATCAGCGAGACAGGCAAGATGCTGCCGAAGTCGGTGCCCGCCTTTTTGCAGCTGGTCCATCAGATCGAGATCCTGTCGCACACCGGCATCGGCGTGATCGGCCCGCAGGACCCGGCGGGGATCCTGGTCGCCAAGTTCGGCGAATGGCTCGACATGCTGGCCGGCCCGCTGGGTACGTTCGCCACCATCCTGCAGCCCGCGATGGCACCATTACACGACATCAAGATCGACGCCGGGCACTGGCTGGACTTCTGGGAATCGACGTTCAACGACACCGGCGGCGTTCGGGTGCAGCTCAACGTACCTGAGTGGCATCAATGACCGACAGCGAGGACAGCTCTGACATGACCGATTCACCTGTCGGCGAGGACGACAAGGTCGACGACGCGGTGAGCGAGACCGCCGCGGTGGACCAGGTTACGCCCGGCCCGCGGCGGGCCCGCAGCTTCTGGGTGGCGATCGTCTTGGCGGTGCTGCTCGTCGGCGGCGGCGCGTTCGGCGTCGTCAAGTACCGCGAGGTGAACGGCCAACTCGCCCAGGCACGTCAAGCTCAGGCCGACCGTGAGGCCGCCGCACAGCTGGCCCGCGACTACGCGATGAAGTCGCTCACCTACAGCTTCGAAGACCCGGACGCGTTCTTCCGCTCCGTCGAAGACGGTGTGTCACAACAACTCAAGGACAAGTACGTCAACGCCACCGACTTACTCAAGGCGGTGATGCTGCAGGCACAGGTCAGCTCCACCGGCGAAGTGCTGGCCACCGACCCGGTCCTCACCCCGGACGGGTCCTACGAAGTGGTGGTGTCCGCCCATCAAACGACCCGCAATCTGCAGAACCCGACGCCGAAGGTGTCGATCATCCTGCTGCGGGTCACCGTGAACAAGGTCGGAAACGGCTGGCAGGTCACCGATATCGGCCCGAAGACCGGCACCAAGGCACCCGAGGAGCAGCAGCTTCCCGGTGCTGCGCCCGCTCCCCCAGCACCGCCCGTTCCCGCTGCCCCCGCCCCGGCCCCGGCCAAACCGGCACCGCGTCCGTGAGTGTGGGTGTTATGCACGGGATTTGCCCGAAACCGGTGCATAACACCCACAGTCGGCACGCGTTCAGGCGCTTGTCGGCGCTGCTGGCGTCGCTGACGGTCGCGACGGCCGGCGTAACGTGTCCGCACGCGGCCGCGGACACCGCGCTGCCGCCCTGCCCGCAGTCGAACCCGGTGATCACACCGTCGGGTACCTCGCCGCAAGTCGACTGCGCCTTGCACTCCGGCGATCTCGACTTCGCCGTGAACTACTGGCGGGTGCCCGAATTGCCGAAGCCCGGGGCGGTCAAGGTCACCGTGACGGATCGGTCGGGCGCGGTGGTGCAGACGATCGACGAACTCCTGGAGCCGTCCACCCCGGGCGGCGTCGGGCTGCAGGACATCGACGGCGACGGGCGTGAGGAACTGATCATCCCGATCTCGCGGAATCTGCTCAACGGCGCCAATCCGAACACGCGGTTCGCGGTGTGGCGTGCCCACGACGACAGTCGGCATTACGAGCGCACCCAGATGGTCGGACAGGCCGTGTATCCCAGCGGCGACGGCTATGTCGTCAGCAATGGCGGCGGCCCGGCCAGTCGGGACCTGACCTTCTATCTGCCGACCGGTGCCGGGTACACCCTCGTCGTGGTGTTGACCATCGAAGTGCTGGAAGCCGACCCGGCCACCAACAAGGCGTTGACCGTCAACTGCCGCGCGCATCAGGAAGACGGCCTGCACGCGGTCGACATGAGCATTCGACAAGCTGAGGACTATTTCTGCAATTCACCTGCCGCCAAGGCGATTTGGCCCGACGCCGAGCGCGTCCAGATCAAGCGCTGGGGTGTGTTCGGTAACTGAGGGCTATCGATTGGTCCACACGGTGATATCGCGGGCCGCGCGACGGTCGGTCGGGGGCAGCGGCTCGGCATCGTCCAACGGGTGTCCGACACGGATCAGGGCTTGCGGATACGTTGCTCCGTCGAACACCTCGCATGCCAGCGCAAGTCGGCTTTTGGTGTCGTTCAACGGCTCGGTCAGCGGGCAGCTCGCGAAACCCATCGCGGTGGCCGTCAGCGTCACGAGGCTGAGCGCTTCCCCGGCTCGCAACCGCATGTCGTCACCATCGCTGCGAGTGCCCAGAACCAGCAGCACTGCGCCATCGGGTGATTCCTCGGACCACTCGCCGGCGCCCGTTGGGTAGTGAAGCTCGACGGCGCCGTCCTCTAGTCGAGTCCACCGCGACGTCGGGACAACCCGCACATCCACATCCAGCCGCCTGGCCCGGATGTACAGCAACTCGAGCGTGCCGGGCGCTATCGGTCGAGTGCCGTATGGACGGCGGTCGGCGCGGCGCCGCGGTATCGCCGAGGCCAGCTCGCGCCACCCACCCTGAGGCGGCTGCTCGACCACTTCCAGGATCGCCAGATGGCTGGTGTCTGCACGGTCGGGGAACCGCCGGACACTCGGGTGCCAGCCCGCAGCCGCCATCGCGACGACGCAGTGGTCGAGAACCGCCCCGCAGCCGAGGAGGACGTCGCGCCGGTCCGCCGGGGCGTCACCGGCCCGCCGACCCCAGTCCGCATACAGGTGCACGGCCTCGCCGTCGACCTGCCAGCGCCACGGCTGCAGGTTGCGCAGGGACGGGGCGCGGGCAGCGACGTCGAGCACTGTCTCCAGCGTCGCCGCGTCGGGCAAGGAACTCACCTGCCGTGTCACCTCCGTCCATCGCGTCGTTCCCGATTATCCTCGGGTCGGCTCGCAACAAGGACAAGAGTGCTCGTCGCGCACGCGACGTCAGGGCGCACACCAGTCACGGACTGCGACGAGCAAGGCCCTGGCCTTGGCGAGATCGCCGGCGAGTCGCTCCGGTGTCGCCGGGCGGTACGGGTCGCCGTTGTCGATCTGCGACGCCACCATGTTGGACCGGATCCGCAGATCGATCCCGGGCGGACTGCTCAGATTGTGCAGCGGGCTCAGCGGCGCCCGAACCTGAGCGGCGACCCACGGCGGTGTCCCTGTCGGTGCGATCTCGTTGAACACCGCTTCCAGTTGGTCCGCCGCGGGCAGCAGCAGCGCGCAGTCATTGTCGCCGGCCGCCGCCGTGGGCGCACCGATCAGGCCCATCAGCACCGTTGTGGCCAGCAGCGGCACACCGAACATTCCTCGACGCATCGGCTCTACCTTCGCATTACAGCTGCGCTGCCGGGATGACTTTGCGAATGACCACGCGTTCTGGGCAGTCGAAGGGCAATTCCCGAACCGGTCAGGAGAACAAACATGAGTGTGGCCAACATTTCCCGAGCCGACGAGCTCGTTCCGTCGCGCTACGCGGTGCCGGTCGGTGATATCGAGGTGCTGGTGATCAGCGACGGGGTGTTGCCGATCACCGCGTCGACGTTGGCGACCACGACGCCCCCGGCCGAGCTGGCGGGTTGGCTGGACGATCAGTTCCTGCCGCGCGATGTCGTCGACTGGCCGCTCAACGTCGTGGTGGTGCGTACCGGAGGCCGAACGATTCTCGTCGATGCCGGTCTCGGGGTGGAGTTCCCAGACTTTCCGCGGGCCGGGCAGACGGTTGCGCGCCTCGAAGCCGCCGGCATCGACCCGGCTGCGGTGACCGATGTCGTGCTCACCCACCTGCACATGGACCACATCGGCGGGTTGCTCACCGAGGGTCTCAAGGCGCGGCTTCGCCCAGACCTGCAGGTGCATGTGGCCAGCCGGGAGGCAGAGTTCTGGGAGAAGCCCGACTTCACCCACACCGTCATGCCGCAACCGATCCCGGATGTGCTGCGCCGGACCGCCACCCGGTTCCTGAACGACTACCGCGGGCAACTCCGGCCGTTCGAGACGGAGCATGAGGTGGCGCCGGGCGTGCTCGTCACCCGCACCGGCGGCCACACGCCCGGGCACAGCGTCGTTCGGCTGGAGTCCCGCGGCGAACGGCTGACATTCGCCGGCGACGCGGTGTTCGCGCCCGGCTTCGACAATCCGCAGTGGCAGAACGGCTTTGAGCACGATCCGGAGGAGGCCGCCCGCGTGCGGGTGAACCTGCTGCGCGAGGTCGCGGCGACCGGCGAGGCACTGGTGGCCACTCATCTCCCGTTCCCCTCGGTCTGCCATGTGGCGACCGCCGGTGATGTGTTCCGGTGTGTGCCCGCGGTGTGGGACTACTGAGGCGACGTCAGGTACCAGCGGGCAGGAGCAGGCGTATCGATCGACAGGGGGCGGTCATAGGACAGATCTGACCGGTCCCGCGTACCGACAAGGTAGCCCTTCTCGGTGAAGAACGAGGATTGCAGGACTCGTGCGTCCGCAATGAACATTCCCTCGACCGTGGAGCGGCGAACGGCGATGCGCCACTGGCCGTCTCGCCGCTCCAAGCGGTCGATGTAGCGGCCAGTGATGAATTGTGCCGTCTTGCCGTCCGAACTGATCAGAACGACGATCGCGTAACTGTCCGCGTGTGCGGTATCGCCGTCTATTTCACAGGTGTGGGTGGTGATGTTGTGGGTGTGCACCTGAGATGTCTCGGCGTGGGTCGCATTGGCCCACTTGCCGTACTCGGGACCGGCATTGACCGCGTGGCCATGTTCGTCCACGCCGTCGGCATGGTAGGCAGACGTGATCAGATCGATGTCGTGCCGGTCGCAGCCACGGGCGTGCCGAGAAATGCAGTCCAGGATCTCGGTGCGATCCATGAGGTAGCGGACGTCCCTGCGCAGAGTGTCTATTTCGGCATTCGTCGTAGTCATGCCTCTCCTCACGTTGGGCGTTGTCATCAACACTATACGATCGTATAGCACGCGTCGTGTCAGAATACTGGTGACCGACGGAGTGGGGAGACATGGCGACATCGCCGCGGCGGGTAGGCGCCGCTACGTCCAAGACCAGGGACGCGCTGCTCGATTGCGTCGAGAAAATGATGCTGGAAGAAGGCTATGCCAGCGTCACATACCGGGCACTGGCTGCAAAGGCGGGTGTCACGCCCAGCCTGGTCCAGTACTACTTCCCCACATTGGACGACATCTTCATCGCCGCGATCCGGCGATACTCCGAGCGTGGCATCGCCCACCTCACCGACTTGATGCAACACCGGACAGATGACCCACTGCGGGCGGTGTGGGAGTACAGCTGGGACGAAGCGACCGGTGCGATGATCACCGAGTTCATGGCGCTGGGCAATCACCGCAAGTCGATCCGAACCGAGATCGCCGCCGTCACTGAAACGGTCCGGAAATTGCAACTGGACGCCCTCGTCACCAAATTCGGCAAGAACGCGAAACCCATCGGCGACCTGTCACTGCCGGCTCTGCAGCTCTTGATGTCCGGCCTGCCGAAGTTCCTGAACCTCGAAAAGGGCATAGGGGTCAACTCCGCGCACGCCGAGGTGACCGATGCCTTTGAGCGATACATTGATTCGGTCGAGCCGCGCGCGACATCGAAGCCGAAGCGAAAGTCCGCCGCCCGCAAACCCGCGACGGGTCGCTAGGCACTCACTGGGCCGTGAAAATCCCGCGATATCCGTACGCCGGATGGCGATCACTGATGTCGGGTCGGCCACCAAAGAGCTTCTCCCTGAGCGTGCCGGACCGGTACTCGCTTTGCATCAGGCCCCGCGCCTGCAGAACAGGCACCACGTGTTCAAAGAACTCGTCATAGCTCTGCGGCATCATCGCGTTCATGATCTGGACCCCGTCGACCCCAACCGCCTGGTACTCGACAAGTCGGTCGGCGATGGTTTCGGGTGAGCCAACGACCATTTGGGGCAATGACAGTGACGTCAGGAAATCCTTGACCGTCGGCTTCACCCCCTCCGGCCAAGCGTTGATCATCGACAGGAACGCACCGCGGATCCCGGGGATCTCGTCGATGATGTCCTCGAGTGGCGTGGACGGCTCGTAGCGGCCGAGATCCATCCCGCTCAGGCTGGAGAAGTACGCCGTCTGCGCTTCCTGGCTGCGGAACTCCTCCAGCTCGCCCCATTTGCGATAGGCCTCTTCATCAGTGGACCCGGTGATGAACATCATGCCCTGCAAGAACTTGATGTCGCCGTCGCGCCGGCCCCGCTCCCGGGCCAGTCCGCGCACGGTATCGATCTGCTGTGCAATGGTTTCCAACGACATCGCCGACAAGAACATGAGTTCGGCATGGCTGCTGGCGAATTCGAGACCGGCCGGGGAGCCTCCGGCCTGCGCCAGCACGGGTGTGCGCTGCGGAGACGGCTCCATGAGGTTGAAGCCCTCGACGCTGTACCGCTTGCCGCGGTGGTCGATGTCATGCACTTTGGTGGGGTCGGCGTACCGGCCGGCGACGGCGTCGTTGACGACCGCATCGACGTCCCACGATCCCTCCCAAAGCTTGTACGTGACGTCGACGTACTCCTCGGCCCAGGCATAGCGCTCGTCGTGAGAGAGGTTGCCGGGTAGGCCAAGGTTGCGAAATGCCTGTTCGTTCGCCGACGTGACAATGTTCCATCCGATGCGCCCATTACTGAGGTGATCGAGTGTCGATGCGGCGCGGGCGAACACGAAGGGGTGATGTTGGATGACCGAACTGGTGTACAGGAAACCGATGTCAGTCGTCTGGTGCGCCATGGCGGGGATGAGCATCGTGCAGTCCCCGATCGGCACGTTCATCGCCATCTCGAAGATCACGTCACGCGATCCGTTGTACTCGCCCTGGACGCCGATCACGTCGGTGAAGAAGAAGGCGTCGATCTTGGCTTGCTCTGCGCGCTTCGCAAGGTCCACCCAGAGGTCGAAGTTCTTGAATTCGCGATTGCGGGCCTGGGGGTGACGCCAGATGCCATGGAAGTTGTGCCCGATGGAATCCATCACCAACAGGGTGAAGATCATGCGTTTCGACATCTCGACCTCGTCTGTAGAGTTATCAGGACCGCGGCAGGCCGAGGATCCGTTGGGCGATGACGTTGCGTTGGATCTCCGAGGTACCGCCGGCGATGGTGGCCCCGAAGCTGCGGAGGTAGCGGGTAAACCAGCTACTTGTGTAGGCCTCTAGGTGGTAGGGCGAGAACGCGCTTGTTTGGCCAGGGTCGCACAAGCCGGCGCTGCCGGCTGTTGTCAGCGCAGCCTCCGCTGCCGTCTGAATGGACTCGGAGCCAAGCAATTTGAGTACTGACATCGACGATGGATCGGCCGCCCCGCGGGCGGCACGGGCAAGTTCCGCCGATCCGAGAAGCCGAAGCGACCACAGGTCCATGACAAGCGTGGCGTACGAGTCCCGGTCAACCGGCCCCCGGGGTCTCCAATCGTCGACGAACTCCTGTAATCGATCGGCGTAGCTGAGCCACAGCAGTGTTCGTTCGTGTCCCAACGACGAATTGGCCACCATCCAACCCTCGTTCAGGCCACCCACGAGATTGTCAGCAGGTACCCGCGCATCGGAGAAGAACACCTCGTTGAAGTCGACGTCGTCACGTCCACACGCTGATGCGAAGGGGCGCCGCGTGACACCGGAGGTATCGGTGGGAATCATCAGCACGCTGATTCCTTTGTGCTTCGGAGCCGAAGGATCGGTGCGCACCAAGGTGAACAAGACGTCGGCGTCGTGGGCTCCCGAGGTCCATACCTTCTGGCCGTTGACAACGAAGTGAGCTCCATCGCGGACCGCCCTGGTGCGCAGCGACGCGAGATCAGATCCGGCCTCCGGCTCGCTCATACCCAGTGCGGCAACGATTTCGGCCCGCAGAATGGGAATGGCCCAGCGTCGGTGTTGGTCGGGAGTGCCGTGCTCGATCAATGAGGCGGCGATGATTCCGACGCCCTGCGGATTGAAAGTCTGGTAGATGCGCCGCCGCGACAGCTCCTGGAAGTACACGTACTGCTCCACCACAGACGCGTTGCGACCACCGAAGCCGGGAGGATAGCCGGGCTGCAGCCAGCCGTTGTCGAACAAGAGACGTTGCCACTCACGCGCCCAGGGCGGAACATCGGCGCTGGAGCACGGGCGTTCGGAGGCGGCTACAGCTTCGTCCGGCAGATGTTGGGCCAGAAAGGCCGCGAACTCGGCGCGAAAAGACTCGATGTCGTCATCAAAGTCCAGTTGCACTGCCCCTCCTCATTTTTCGACGGGCCCGCACTACCGCATCACGTGTGCGCACTGTTGGTGAGGGTGGACGTCGAACATGTCGCGGTACGACGGGGGCTGCCGGCCGTCTTCGTCGCAGATGCCGTACAGGGCGGCCAACTCCGCGCCGATCAACGTTCGGCCACTGACTCCCATCAAGTCCGGATCGTTGTACAGCGCCCAGATGACATGGCCGGTCAGCTCGGGCGTCTCGGCGCTGTCGAGGATGTGGCCGAACTTCTCCGGGTTGCGTGCGATGATCTTTCGCACCCGATCGGTGAGCAGCGATCCCATCCAGATCGACACTGCAGCAACGCCGAATTCGCGGAAGTCGACCGCCATATCGGCGGCCATCTTGTCGGTGCCTGCCTTGGGCACGCCATAGGCCGGACCGAATGCATAGTGGACGGCGCCCGAAGAGGACGAGAACGCCACCAACCCCTTGCCCTGCGGGATCATCAACGGCGCCGCATAGACGGTTGCGACGTAACTGCTGCGCAATCCGACGTCGAGGGTGTCGATCACATTGATGGGCTCATCCCAGAATTTGGTACGCCCCATCATTTCGTCGCGGATGATCGCGGCGTTGTTGACCAGAATGTCGACTCGACCGTGGTCTCGGCGAATCTGGCCGAACAGCGCCTCCACCTGGGTGTCATCACCGTGATCGACGGCGACGGCGATTCCGGTGCCACCGGCCTCGGTTACCCGAGCGGCGGTCTCGTCGATGGTGCCCTTCTGGGTCGAGGCTCCCCCGTCACGGGAACGCCCCGTGACGTACACGGTGCAGCCGTGGCTGCCCAGCGCACGGGCAATGCCCGCCCCGGCACCCCGGCTTGCCCCCGTGACCACCGCAATCGGGCTGTTGTCAGACATCGATTCTCGCCGCTTCCTTCAGTTCGGTGATCGGCCGGGCCAACCCTTGTTCCTCGCAGATGAGTTGAAGCCGGTCCACGGTTTCGCCAACGCCAGGGCCGATCCGCTTGCCAGGAGTGAACGTCGCGGGCAGGTGACGCATCCCCTGGATCACCCCGATGCTGTCGTAGTGCACGGTGCCCTCCGCCGTGCACCGGTAGTCCGGCATTCGGTCCAACACGGCGGTGAGCATTGCCTTGAACACCGTGCGCGCCACGTTCGACCCGATGCACCGGTGCACCCCGAGCCCGAAACTGAAGTGCCGATTGCCTTTCCGGTCCAGGATCACCTCGTCAGGTTCGCCGAAGACCGCTGGATCCCGGTTGGCCATCGCCCAGGACAACCACAGCCGCTGCCCCTCCCGCAGCGTCGTGCCGGCAAGGTCCATGTCTTCGGCAATCGTGCGAGCATCACCTGGTGCCGGCGTGAAGTACCGCAAAAATTCCTCGGTCGCGGGATTGAGTAGCGCTGTGCGTTCCCTACTGAGCCGGTCGCGCTCATCGGGATGGTCCGACAACCATTCCAACGCGTGAGCGGTCAGCGCAGTCGTCGTGTCGAAGCCTCCGCCGATCAACAGGTTCAACATGCCCAACAGCTCGATGTCGGGCGGCGCTTGGCCGTCGATCCGCAGCTTCGCCAAGGCGTCGATGATGCCGGGGCGGGGGTGCTCGCGAATGTCGGCGAGATTGGTGAACAGGTCGACGCCCATGGCCATGTACAACTCCCGCACCCGCGCAGCGTCCGGCGAATCGGGCGGGGTGTACACCGACGCATGCGCGGGCTCGTTGTACAGCGTCCACTTCTCCAGCCGCACACCGAGCATTGCCAGAGTCAGCACGGCCGGCACCACGTTGGCGAGGTCGTCGACGAAGTCGATCGTGCCCGATTCGATGTGCTCGTCGAGGCACGCCCGCACGACCTCGTCGATGAACGGCTCCCATCGCTTGACCGCGGCCGGCGACAGGTAGGGGTTCAGCGCGGTGCGGTAGTAGCGGTGTTCGGGGTCGTCCATCTCCAGCATGCCGCCGCGGAAACCCTCCGCCTCGACCATCAACGGGATGGAAATGCCCTTATATCCTCGGCGTTCGTTGTGGACGTCGTGATCATTGGATACGTGCGGACACCGGGCGAGTTCGAACACCTCCCGGCTGCCGGCGGCCACCCAGTGGCCGTCGTAGGTGTCAGTCCACGCAATCGGGCACCGCTGATGCATCTCGTGCGTGACGTCGAGGAAGCGGTCCCGATAGTCGGCGGCGTGGCGATCGAAGTGGTATCGCTGGGCAGTCACGTCACCGCACCCGAGGATGGCCGTGAGCGGCACGTCCCGCCAGCACCTGATCCACCATCACAGCCATGAGGCGCGTGTCATTCCTGACCTCGGCCGACTCTAAGGGGTCCAAGGGTGGATCACCGTCAACGCGCACAGTACCTCCTCAAAATTATTGCTGAATAGCGGTTTTCGAGTCCGAGGGAGATCAGACGACCGCACCACCGTTGACGCCGATCACTTGCCCGTTGACGTATCCAGCCGCCTCCGAGCACAGGAAGGAGCACACCGCTGCCACTTCTTCGCCCACGCCGAGCCGGCCGGCCGGGATCGCACGGGTGAGCAGCTCCGTGGCGGGGAGTTTGCCCTCCTCCTGCTGTTGACGAAGCATCGGGGAGTCGATGACGAACGGGGGGACGGTGTTGGCGGTGATGCCTTTGCGGGCGTAGTCCAGTGCCACGGTCTTGGTCATGGCGATGACGCCACCCTTCGTCGCCGAATAATGCCCCTGCGCCGGCGCGCCCTGCTGTCCGGCGGCCGACGAGATGGTCACGATGCGGCCCCACTTGCCGGCGACCATGTCCGACAACACGGTTCGAATGCACAGGAATGTTCCGGTCAGGTTCACCGCGAGGTAGCGGTTCCACTCGTCGAGGGTGATCTTGTCGAATCGTGTGAAGCCCGCGATCGCCGCGCTGGTCACCAGGATCTCGATGGGGCCGTGGGAGTCTCGAACTGCCGCGAATGCGGTTTCCACCGCAGCCTCGTCTGACACGTCGACCCCGACGGCAAGGGCGTCACCGCCCGCCGCCTTGATCGCTGAGGCGACCTTCTCCGCGGCTTCGGTGTTCACGTCCATCACGGCCACCCGATGGCCATCGGCGGCGAGCTGCGCACTGATGGCCTGGCCCAATCCGGATCCCCCGCCGGTCACCACTGCTGTTCGGTTCACTCAGCTCACTCCCTCATCCAGTGCTGTACGAATGTATAGCGGAAGTCATGACACGACACAAGATGCGCCCTCATACGCCCGCGGGCCCTGGCGCGCCATGCATGTACAGCGTCTGGCCTGAGCAGAAACTCGCGGCATCCGAGGCGAAGAAGAGGACGCCATAACCGATTTCGTCGGGCTCCCCCAGGCGGCCAAGCCCATTGGTCAAGGCGATGGCTTCGGGGTCGAGGCCGTATCGTGCGGCGTCGTCGGTCAACGTCGCCGCACGAACAGCGCCTACAGCGATCGCGTTGACGCGAATACCCTTCTTGGCCCACGCGGCCGCCATCGACCCGGTCAGGTTGTTCACCGCCGCCTTGGCCGCACCGTAAGGCGCCGCTTGAGGCATGGCGAGCAGGCTGGCGCCCGACGAGATGTTGACGATCGCGCCCTTACCCTGGGCCATCATCGGTTTGGCTGCCGCCTTCGACAAGTGCCATACCGCACTGAAGTTGAGTGCCAGCACGTGCTCGAAGTCGTCATCCGGCCATTTGAGAATCGACTTGGTCTCCGCGCCGCCGGCACAGTTGACGAGGATGTCGAGCCGCCCGAATTCCGCGACAGTCGCCTCGACCAGTCCTCGGCACGCATCAGCTGTCGTCACGTCCGTGGAGATCGCCATTGCCCGCCGGCCCATCGCGATCACTTCCTTGGCGGTGGACTCGAGCGGATCCAGCCGCCGGCCGGCCAGCACGACGTCGGCACCGTGCTCGGCCAAGACCAATGCGGCACCCCGCCCGATCCCGGTACCCCCACCGGTGATGACGGCGACGCGGCCGTCCAGTGAGAACCGACTGCTCATTGCGCTCCCTCGGGTTGCGTGGGCGGATGTTGTACGAGCGTATACCGTTCCTATACAGTCGTACAGCATCGACCCGGAGGAGCTGACGTTGAGCGATTTGTATTACGACCCGTGGGACTTCGATATCGACCTGGATCCCTACCCCACGTATCGACGGCTGCGTGACGAATGCCCGGTCTACTACAACGAGCGGCACGACTTCTGGGGTGTGAGCCGCTACGCCGACGTGGACGCAGCGCTGAAGGACACCGCGCGACTGAGCTCAGCCAAGGGCGACATCCTCGAGGTCGTCATGACCGATCCGGTGATGCCGCCGGGCATCTTCATCAACGAGGATCCTCCGCTGCACACGATCCACCGCGCGATCGTGTCCCGGGCTTTCACACCCAAGAAGATGCGAGCGATCGAGGACAAGATCCGTGCCTTCTGCGTGGCGTGCCTGGATCCGCTTGTCGGCGGCACTCACTTCGACTTCGTGGAAGATCTTGGCGCCGAACTGCCGATGCGAACGATCGGCATGCTCGCGGGTATCCCGGACGCCGAGCAACCCGCCGTCCGCGAGCACGCTAATCAGGTGCTGCGCAACGAACCCGGCAAGCCGATGGCGATCAAGAAAGACCGCTACTTCACCGGCGAAATGTTCGGGGAGTATGTCGAATGGCGGGAGAAGAACCCCTCCGACGACCTGATCACCGAACTGCTCAACGTCGAGTTCGAGGACGAACACGCAGTCACGCGCAAGCTCACCAAGCAAGAGCTCATCGTGTTCCTGGCGGTCGTCGCCGGTGCAGGGGTCGAGACCACCGGGCGGTTGTTCGGCTGGATGGGCAAGGTACTGGCCGAACATCCCGACCAGCGCAAGGAGCTGGCGCAGGACCACAGCCTGATTCCGACCGCGATCGAGGAACTGCTGCGCTACGAGCCGCCCGGTCCGCATGTCGCCCGCTACGTCACCACCGATGACGTCACCTTCCAGGGACGCGTGATCCCCTCCGGTAAGCCATTGCTGCTCATGCTGGCCTCTGCCAACCGCGACGAACGGCACTTCAACGACCCCGACACGTTTGATATCCACCGAAAGCCCGGTGGCCATCTGACATTCGGGCGCGGTGCGCACTTCTGCGTGGGTTCTCCCCTGGCCCGTCTTGAGGGTCGCGTCGCGCTTGAGGAAGTCCTCAAGCGGTGGCCCGAGTGGGAGATCGACATGACCGGCGCACGCCGATCACGAACCTCTACGGTGCGCGGCTGGGACAGTATGCCCGCGGTCATCGGCTGACACGGCTTTGGAGTGATGCAGCCGCCTCAGCGACCGTTGAGGATGAAGTCGGCTGCGCGCCAGGCCATCGCCATGATCGGACCGTTGAGGTTACCGGCCACCATGGTGGGAATAACTGAGCAGTCAACAACTCTCAGGCCGCCGATGCCCCGTACCCTGAGCTGGCCGTCGACGACGTCGTCGTCCATGGGTCCCATCGCGCAGCTGCCCGCTGCGTGGTAGCCGCAATATCCGCCGTCGAAGGCGGCATCGATCAGCTCGTCATCGGAGCGCACCCGCGGTCCGGGGTAGGTCTCATGGCTGATGCGTTGTGCGATTGGCGATTGCTCGAAGATCCTTCGCATCGTGCGCAACAGATTGGCGGCCGTCTCCCGGTCGTGCTCGGTGTGCAGGTAGTTCGGGTTGATCCGCAGTGCCGCAGCAGGATCGGCGGACGTGATCTCGAGCCAACCCTCCGACGTCGGACGTAACACCATGCCAAGACAGGAAACACCGGCTTGGCGTTCGATCTCAACCGGTTCGCCGGTGTTGTATGGCGGAATGGTCCACGGACCCATCATCAGCTGCCCGTCGGGCCGCTCTGCACCCGGTTGAGACTTCACGAAGGCGACGATGTCGAATGAGGGCGCGGCGAGTGGACCTTTGCGCGTCGCCAAGTACCGGATCCCGGTCATCGCTTGCGCCACACTGCTCGACAGTTGCCGGTTGTAACCGAGGTCCTCGTTCAGCTGCAGCCGCAGGGTGGCACACCGGTGTTCGTGGAGCCTGCGACCGACATTCGTTCGGTCGAGATATACATCGACGCCCGCCGCACGCAGGACATCGCGCGGCCCGATTCCAGACAGCTGCAGCACCTTTGGCGTGTTCAAACTGCCCATGCTGAGGATGACCTCCCGCGCGGCGTGCACAGCGGCGGTGCGGCCCCGGTGCGAGATCAACACCCCGGCCGCCCTGCCGTTCTCCAGGATGACCCGTTGCACTTCGGTGTGGGTACGGACCGTCAGGTTGGGGCGGTGCAGCACGGGTTTCAGGAAGGCACTGGCCGCACTGACCCGCCGCCCACTCTTGATCGTCGACGTGGCGTACCCGATGCGTTCGTCATCTGATTCGTTGATGTCCTGCACGCGGGACAAGCCCGCCGACACCCCGGCATCGATCATCTCGTCGCACAGCGGGTCCGGATCACGAGGTATCGAGACGTGGACCGGTCCGCCGCTACCACGGGTGACGGAGGCACCGAATTCGTTGTCCTCCAAGCCCCGAAAGATCGGGAGCATGTCGTCCCAGCCCCAACCCTTGTTACCGAGCCGCTCGAGCTGGTCCCAGTCGGCCTGGCCGCCACGGTTGTAGATCATGCCATTGATGGAGCTGGATCCGCCGAGTACCTTGCCGCGCATCCACTGCTCGCTGTGCGGGTGTACGCCAAAAGGCGTGGTCTGGTAGTGCCACATGTGCTTGTCGCTCTCGAAGAGCTTGCCCGATCCCTTGGGCACCACGAACAGTGGATTGCGATCGCTACCGCCGGCTTCCAGCAACAGGACGGTGATTGCAGGATTGGCCGACAGCCGGTTCGCCAGGACACAGCCCGCGGAACCCGCGCCGGCGATAATGTAGTCGTAGCTGGTCATAAGATCCCGCCGCTCAGCGAATCTGACCCAGTCCACCGGCCACAACGAGTGACTCGCCGGTGACGTAGCTGGCTTCGCCGCTCAGCATGAATACGGTCGCGTAGGCGATATCCCACGCTGTTGCCTGCCGGCCCAACGGAAACTGGATCTGTGAACGTGATTTCACGTGCGTGCTGCCATACCGACCGAGAGGTGTGTCGACAGGACCGGGGATCACCTGGTTAGCGCGAATGCCCCGAGGTGCGCCCTCCAGCGCAACGTGCCGGCACACCCCGAACAGCGCTGCCTTGGATGCGTCGTACGCGGGAAATCGGGTGCCTGCCCGCAGGCTTGCTGCCGACCCGATGAACACCATCGAGGCGCCGTCGTCCAACACGGGCATGGCCGCCCTGGCGATCAGGAAGTGGGACCGGACGTTCAACGCGAAGAGGTCATCCCACAGCTCGGGTGTCGTCCCCTCCAGCCCCTGCCCGGCACCGAATCCGACGTTGGCGACCACGCCGTCGAGTCCGCCAAGGTCCGCGCAGGCCTCCGAGACCGCGCGCTCACAGTCGCCGGCATCGCGGACATCAGCGACGATGGGCTCCGCAGTCACACCCTCGTGTCGGCACAAGTCCGATGTGCGCTGGGCGGCATCCGGGTCCACGTCGACACAGGCGACGTCCGCGCCCTCCCGAGCGCACAGCACAGCGATGGCGCGGCCGTTCCCTATCGGTGCATCGCCGTCATCGCAGGCGCGAGTGCCGGCACCCACGACGACGATGCGACGGCCGACCAACCGACCGCGGCCTGGCGCGGTACCCAGCGTCTCGGGAGTGAGCGTCATGGTCTGCACCGTACCCCTATGCTGTACGACTGTACAACCACTGCTGTGGGAACGTAGATTCGGCGGATGACACGATCGCCCCGGTTGAAGTTGCTGCATGTTGACGAGTGGGATGACGATGCGCTGCAAGCACTACGGCAGGCTTTCCCAGCGGGAGTCATCGATCAAATGCGGGTGTCGGGCGAGGCGCCGAACGTCCTCGCGACGATGCTGCATCACCCAGCGCTGGCGGGACCGTTCACGGCTTACGGCAATGTGTTGCTGCGAGAGCCGGCAATCGGACACCGCTACCGAGAGCTGATGTTGTTGCGGGTGGCCTGGCGCACCGGAGCCGTGTACGAGTGGGTACACCATGCGCTTCTTGCGACTCAGTACGGCATCAATCAGGACGACATCGACGCCTTCGTCGACGGCGCGATGTCGCCGGCCTGGACTGCGATCGAATGTGACCTCGTCACCGCTACCGACGAAATGCTGGACTCCCATCGGATCTCAGACGACACATGGACACACCTGGCCGAGCACTTCGATGAGAAGCAGTTGGTGGAGATCCCGCTTGTCGTCGGGACGTATACCTGCCTCGCGATGGCGTTCAACAGCTGGAACCTGGCTGTCGAGAGTCATGTTGATACCCGGGGGATCCCGCTGCCGCCTAGCCTTCCCGCAGTACCAGGGCCGCAAGCGATCCGGCGACGCCGGTCAGCACCAGGATGGTGACGGCGACCGCCGTCCACCCGTGCTCATCGAACGCGACACCGCCCAGCCAGCCGATCGCGCTGGAGCCGCCGTAGTAGAAGAGGTTGTAGAGCGACGACGCCTGGGCTTTCCCAGCGGGTGCGGCCTGCCCGGTCCATCCGGCGGCGGTGGAATGCGCGCCGAAGAACCCGGCCGTCGCCACCACCAACCCGATCAGGATCGCGATCACGTTGGCGCTCAACGTGATCGCGACTCCCACCATCATGATGACGACCGAGACGAGCAACACCCGCCTGCGTCCGAAGCGGGCCGCCTCGGCCCCGGCGCGCGACGACGCCCACGTTCCGGCCAGGTACGCCAGGAACACCAGACTCACCACCGACGCCGGCAGTCCGAACGGCGCGGCAGTCAGGCGGTAGCCGAGGAAGTTGTAGAGCGCCACGAAACCGCCCATCAACAGAAAGCCCTGCGCGAACAGGACGAGCTGGCGCGGCGTTCGCAGGTTGACGGCGAGCCGATGCGCGAGACTGCCGTCAGGGTTGGCGCCGCGGTGCGACGCCGGGGTGAAACCCTGCGGTTCGGGAGCCAGTTTGACGAAGCCCATCGCCGCCATCCCGCAGATCACCGCGACGGTGAAGACCCCGATGCGCCATCCGGCGAACTCAGCCACCGGGCTGGACACCAGTCGTCCGAGCAGACCGCCGATCGTCGTTCCGGCCACAAAGGTGCCGGCCGCCCGAGCGGCGTGCGCACGGTCGACTTCCTCGGTCAGGTAGGCCACCGCGATGGCCGGCACCCCACCGACCAGCAGTCCCTCAATGAACCGGCCGGCCATCAGCAGCCCGAACGTGGGCGCAAACGGCACCAGTATCCCCACCAGGGTGGCGCCGGAGACCGAGACCGTAATGGCCCTGACCCTGCCGATGCGGTCGGCCAGCGCCGACCAGGGGATCACGCCGATCGCCAAACCGACGGTGGACGCCGAAATGATCAGTGCGGCATGGGCAGCACCGACGCCCAGGTCCGCGGAGATCAGGGGCAGGACGGCCTGCGGCGAGTACAGCTGCGCGAACGTGGCCACGCCCGCGCAGAACAGCGCCGCCAGTAGTCGCGTGTAGGCAGTCGATCCTCGGGCGTGCCCAGTCCAAGCGCGTTCCTGGGATTGGTCAATGGTCACTGAGTGCACGGTAGGAACACGCTAATGATGTGTCCAATGCATAGACCAATGCCTAACCATGCACCGTGCGCATGACGGCTGGTGGGCGGGCCCCGTGGGCTCAGCCGTCGGCGAGGAAATCCACAAAACGCTGGCTGGGTGGCGCCAGCGGACGGTTGCGCGCCCAGGCCAAGCCGACCTCACGTTTGGCCCGGCTGTTCGACAGGGGCACATGAACCACCCTCGCATCGGCGCCGTCCCGCGGTACCGGCACCACCGCCACGCCGAACCCCGCCGCGACCAGACCTTCCATCGTCGGGATCTCGGAGGCCTCGAACACGATTTGCGGGTCGATGCCGGCCTCGACCCACAACTCGTCGGTCAACTGCCGCAACCCGAATGGCTTCTCGAGCGCGACGAACGGTTCATCGGCCGCCACCGACAGGCTGACCCGGCTGCGCCCCGCGAGCCGGTGCTCCACGGGGACTGCCAAGCACAGTCGCTCGACGTAGAGGCGGTGCCAGGAGAAGTCGGCCGGGTCGGGCCGTGGCGAGGTGATGGCGATGTCAGACCCGCCGTCGAGGATACTGCGGGCGATCTCATGCGCGGCGCCCTGAAACAGGTCGAATTGGATCTTCGGCGCGGTTTCCCGGAATTGCCGAAGCTGTTCGGGCACATACCAATTGGCTAGTGAATGCAGGAAAGCCAGCCGTACGCGGCCGGTGTCGGGATCGCGCAGGGCCGCAATGCGATCCAGAGCCGCCTGCACTTCGGCGAGACTGCGGCGGGCGTGCTCGAGCATGATCCGGCCGTATTCGTTGAGGTGGAGTCGGCGCCCGACTCGATCGAACAGCGGGACACCCGCGTTCTGCTCGAGTCTGCTCAGGGCGCGCGACAGCGTGGGTTGACTGACCCCCAGTTCGGCCGCGGCCTCGGTGGCGTGTTCGGTTTCGGCCAGCACCACGAACCACTGCAATTCCTCGAGATGCACGTGAACGACCCTAGGCCGAACTGACGCCGCTCAACAGGGCATCCACCAGAGCCCCGTACCGGCCCGCCGCTTCCTCGCCGCCCACCGGGCTGCTCATGACCTGCAGGAGCAGGGTGCCCATCAGCGCGTTGGCGATGGCGTCGGGCTCGACGTCGGGGCGCACGGCACCGCTGTCCACCGCGCGGCGGACCCTGTCCACGAGTCCGCTGCGCTGCGGCACGCTGAGCTGTTCGTAAAGCGCTTCGGTATCACCGGAATTCGCGGCCGCCGCAGCCACGAGCGCACGAATGAGCTTGGCATTGGCGGGCTCGGCGATGAACTCACCGTGCTCGATCAGCCAGCGCTGGAGGTCCGCGCCGAGATCGCCGGTATCGGGCACGTCGAACGAACCGCCTCGGCCATAAGCGTCCAGCACCGCCTCGGCGACCAGCGGCGCCTTCGACGTCCACCGCCGGTAGAGCGTCTTCTTGCCGACCTGCGCCCGCGCGGCCACGCCGTCCATCGACAGCTCGGCATAGCTGGATTCCATCAGCACCTCGCGCGCGGCATCGAGGATCGCCGCGTGCAGCGATGCGTCTCGAGGCCGGCCGGGCGGTTGGGACATGTCGCGAGCTTAACTTCGCCGATTCCCGACGGCCGTCCGCGACGGTGCGGTACCTTTCCGACTATTACGACACACTTCGTGTCGTAATAGTTCAGACGAGTCGCACCCGAGGAGTGCCCGCCGACATGAGCTCACCCGCATTGTCAGTGCCCGCCGATTTCGCCGAGGTGTCGCCGGGTTGGATGACGGACGCCCTGGCCGCCCACTACCCCAGCGCCACGGTCAGCGACGTCGCGATCGACCTCCGCGACGACGGAACCAATCGTCGTGCGCGCCTGCGATTGTCCTACTCCGCGGGCACCGGCCCGGCAACCGTCTTCGTCAAGGCCGCCGACCCCGACCACAAAGAGCTGATCCGGATGACCAGCGGCATGTTCCACGAGCCGCGGCTGTTCAGCTCGGGCGTCGCACTCCCGCTGGAGCATCCCATCGTCTACGCGGCGCTCATCGACGAGGAGGCTTACGACTTCTGCCTCGTCATGGAAGACCTCACCGCGCGGGGTGCGGATCCTCGGGATTCCCTGCGCCCGCTGACAATCGATCAGGCACGTTCCGGCATGCGCGGGCTCGGGCGACTGCACGGACGGTTCTGGGGCGATCGCGTGCTACAAGAGCCGACATTGGGCTGGCTGGAACCCTTCGAGCCGTTCGACGGCCTTCAGTACGCGCCGTTGCCGAGCGCTTTGGAACAGCTTGACGACAGCACCCCCATTGATGTGCTGTCGCTGTCGATCGACCAGCTGGTCGAGGAAGTGTGGAAGCCGTACATCCGGACGTTGACCACCTCACCGCAGACCCTGCTGCATGGCGATCCGCACATCGGCAACACCTACGTCACGCCTGACGATGAGGTCGGGTTCCTGGACTGGCAGGTCGCTCGACGCGGCAACTGGTCACTGGATGTCGGGTACTTCCTGCAGGGTGCGCTGACCGTCGAGGACCGTCGCGAGCACGAGCGGGCGCTGCTGGAGGAGTACCGCGATGCGCTCGGCCTGCCCGCCGAGGAGCTGCCGTCGTCGGAGGAGGTGTGGCTGCGCTATCGCGCATCGGTCGCGCATGGACTGGCGCTGTGGCTGGCGACCGCCAGCAGCGGCGGCGGGCTGTGGCAGCGCCTCGAAGTCGCCGTCGCCCTGGCGCAGCGCTACGCCAATGCCTATGGCGATCTGGACACTCCGTCGGCGATCGCGGAGATCACCTCGTAACGGTGCTGCACCGCAGCGCATCTGAGCACTCAGGGCAGCGTGACGCGCTCCACCCGGCCCTTGGTGTCTTTGGTCGTGGTGGTATCACGGCATTCGCCGAACAGTTCGATGTCGCGGTTCGGGTTGCTGACGTTCTGCGGCCCGAAGACAGCCACGACATTGCCCTTGCTCAACGCGGTGCCGTGCGTGTGAAATCCGGGATCGGACGCCCAGCCGGTGTTGCGGAGTTGCTGGACCATCTGGGCGATTTCGGTGTCGGACGCGGCGAACGACGCCGCGGGTGGATACGCGATGCGCATCTGCCCGCGAAAAGGCGGATCACCCTGGTCGTTACACGATGCGTGCCAGAATGCCGCTTCCACGACATTGATGTTCAGCGTCGTGACGATGTCGTGCGCGGCATCCATGACCTGAGCCTTGGACTGCTCGGGGGTCAACGGGTTGGAGACTCGGTCAGCATCGGATTGCATGATTCCACATCCTGATAGTGCGGCGGCAACCATCACGGTCACCGCGAGCGGGATTCTCTTGCGCGGCAGGATCACTCGGCTCCGTCCTAGTGGTAGTGGCCTGATGTCGGGGCACGATACAGCTCGGGATCGGACGGCAGCACGCCGATGTCGGTGAGGATGCTGTCGCTGCGATGCTGTGCAGTCATACCGTCGAGAGCGAGGGCGTCACCGTGGCCGGAGACGATGTCGGACATGCTGAACAGCGACTCGGTGCCACGCTCGAAGTAATGGCTGTGGTCGTTGATCGTCCAGCCGGGGACCTCCGCTTTGAAACGCGTCGAGCCGAAACCGTCCATCGCCGGATCCGCGCCGAGCGCGAGATTCACGCCGGTACCCGGGATGTGTACCTGCGGAAGACCGCCGAGCTGGGTGACCGGATCGGTCGATGCCGACCCGACGAAGACATGCCCACCCGGCGCGAGGTGGAAGTCCGCGGCGCTCTTGGCCATATCGGTTCCCGGGCAGCCGATGAGGATCACGTCATTGGTGTGCATCCCGTAGCCCGCTGCCGCGTCGGCCACCGTCGTCGAGCCGTAGGAGTGCCCCATCACGGTCATGTGGGATGGACCCGGACCGTGAGTGACGTTCAGGCCGTTGACATCTGCCGCGAGCAGCGCGCCGCCCTGGTGCGCCAGCGACGTCTGGGCGACCTGCGGGTCGGTCAAGCTGTTCGGTGCGTCATAACCCATCCAGGCGACGACGGACGCCGATCGGCTCGGGTCGGCCTTGACGGCTTCGTTGTACAGGTTGCTGGCATCGCTGGCGCTGAGCCAGCCTTCGGTGACGCTGTGACTGGTACCGGGCACCACCACCGTGGTGTTGGCGGCTTTGTCCGGATTGCCGATCGCGATCGCCGCGCGGCCCTGACCGTCGAACTTCGTCGGCTGATAAACCTGAAGGAATGTCTTGGCGCCGGTTGCGATCTGATCGTCTTCGAGTGCCTGTTGCACCTTGACCGCATTGGTGTAGCGCGTGACGTCGTCCGGGGTGCAGCCGTAGCGGAACGGGTCGTTGACCACATCCTGCGCCGAGACACCGTGCCGGCTGGCGGCTTCCTCGATGTTCTCGATGTCGGTGCGCATGGCGGTTTGGTTCGCCACGTCACGGGCCTCGACGGGAATCCCGTTGAGGTTGCCCATATATGGTGGGTTGTCGCGCAATTCGGCCTGCTGCTGTTCGGGTGTCAGCGAATCCCACCACTTCTTGACGTCCTCGGGCGGGGTTGATTCCGGCGGTGGCGGCGGAGTGGGTTGGGCATCGGGTATCGGAAGCTTGCCGTCCGCCATGTTGATCGCCGCGGCCAATTCGGCGTCAACACCGTTGGCTTCGACCAGGATTGCGTTCAACCGCGCCTGCAGGTCCGCGATCGTCGCCGCCAGATCCGCGGCCGTCCCCGTGAATCCCGGACCCTTCACCACCGAGTTCGTCGCTGGATCGATGTCCAACCCCTGGCTTCTCGCATCGTCTTTGAGCTCGCGGAGTTCGATCTTCACCTTCTCGATGTCTTGCGCGGCCTTCTGCGCGGCCTGGGCTACCGCGAGAGCTTCACGGGCATGAGCGTCGAGGTCCACCCGCGTCTTGTGTATCGCGTCGCGGGCGGCGTCCGCCGAGACGCCACCCCAGGACTCAAATGCCGGGAGCTGTTCGGACGCCCGTGCCGCGTCGGTGGAGGCTCCGCTGCGCGCGGACGCTGCGTGAAAAACTTCCCGGACGGCCTCTGGATCCCACCGCTCGATGTCTGCGACGCTAAGCGTCACGCGCCTGACCGTTCGGCCGATAAACGTCGGCGAGTTCCTCGGCGTCGCGCTGATCCATCGCAGCGAACGTCATACCGCTCACCCGCAGACCTTCGGCATGCTCGTAGAGGCGAGTGGTCAGGGTCGTCGTCACCGTGGACCAGGCGGCAGCTTTCGCCGCCAGCGCGGACTGCGACTGTCCCACCCAGCTGAACAATGACGACTCGATGGTCTGGTCCGCCTGCGTATGGGTGGCGAACACGTTCTGCGAGTGCTGATCCAACACTCCGCCCGAAGTGACCAGCGACTCCGGATTGACCTTCAGCGGCTCGGCCATGGCCCGCCTCCTCGCCCCGCGCAGCAAACTGTTCGAACCGCCAACTTACCACCAAAGAAGCATCGGGCGTGTTCACCCGGCAATATCGCGCACGCCCTCCCGGAGCGCACTCGGATGCCAAGGCGCACAGCGCGACTCCGCCGCCGACGACCGGCCCGGCCACCGGCTGGGGTGTCAGCGAGTGCCCACCAGTTATGAAGGAACGATGACGCCGTCCCGACGATACGAAAGATGCACGTCAGCGGCGGTTGCAGCGATTAAAATGGGCGACGACAATTGCTGACAGCCGGTCATAATTGACGCAGATTTGCCGAAAGGTATGGGACATGTCGGGGCGGCCAGATGAGCGGCGGGGTGAACGCAGCCGCGGTGGTGGCCCGCGGCCGCCCGAAGCCGGCTCGCTGTCGCGGATCGGGTGGGTCAAGTACTTCTTCACCGACGACCGCTGGGAGTGGTCGGACGAGGTCGCCCGCATGCATGGCTACGAGCCCGGCTCCGTCACTCCGACAACCGAATTGATGCTCTCCCACAAGCATCCGGAGGATCGCGACGAGCTTCGCGAGTTGCTGCAGCGGATACGCCACAGCCTTGCGCCGTTCAGCACGCGGCACCGTATCCGCGACACCGAAGGACGAACCCACCATGTGGTGGTCGTGGGCAACCAGATGCGCAACGACGCCGGTGAGGTGATCGGCAGTGACGGCTTCTACATCGACATGACCGGCGACCTCCGTAGCGCGCAGGAGCAGGTGAGCAATGAGGTCGAGGACATCGCCGCCCGCCGGTCTCCCATTGATCAGGCCAAAGGGATGCTGATGATGGTGTACAACATCAGCGCGGACGCGGCCTTCGACCTGCTGCGCTGGCGTTCACAAGAGACCAACGTCAAGTTGCGAGACCTCGCCCAGCAGGTCGCCACCGATTTTCAGGGTGTGGCGCACGACGGCGCCATGCCGGAACGATCGGTGTACGACGGACTGCTCATGACCGCGCATCTGCGGGTCGGCCAGGATTAGACCGACAGCAGGTCGTACGGCGGTGAGCCGACGCCGCTGATCATGAGTTGACCGGATGGAACTCGTTCGACGAGTTTCACTGCGACACTGCGGTTTCCGATCGCCAGCTGGGCGGGCGTGCCTGCCGTGACGGTATCGGGCACGCCGTATGCGAGGCCCTGCCAGTGGTACTGCCCGTCGATCGGGTTGAGGTGTCCAGCGAGGCGAACCCGGACGGGACAAGGCACGCCGGCGACGTCCAACTCGGCGTCGCCATCGAAGACACCGCTGTCGTCGGCCGCGGCCGTCACAGGAAGTTGCTCCGCTTCCACATCCGCCGGCTGATCCGGTTCATCAGCCCGACCTCCTCGAGGAATGCCGCCAGCGGCGCGAATCCGGTTCGCGTGGTCTGGTGGAAGTACGGATTGGCACGGGCCTGCCGTCGACCTTCATGCCCGTCGAGTCCAACGCGGCGGTAGACGGCGCGGTTGGTGAACAGGTAACGATAGAACGGCCCGCCGGCGCCGTGGATCGTGGCGAGCAGGAAGCGGTTTCGACGCTTCATATTGGGCACGTCGCGGCGGGCACCGTCGCGGGCGAACTGGATGTGGCGCGCTTCCTCGGTGACGTGAATTCGCATGACGCGGCGCACAATCGGCTGAATCTCGGGATCGTCGAGGATCTCCCGCTGCAGCGCGTCGAAGATCTCCTCCCCCACCAGCGCAGCGATCCAGAGCACGGTCTTCTGGAACACCAGCGGCAGCAGGTTGATGGTCATCCGCTGAAGCCGACTGGGCTGGAACGGTTTACCGTCGACGGCCGCGATGGCGCGGCCGAACATGACCATGTGGCGGGTCTCGTCGCCGAGTTCGGTGAGCGAGTAGTGGGTGGAGGCCGCGGTGACGTCGGCGTGCATGAGCCCACGCAGCAGCGCCTGGTTGAGGATGTTCTCGAACCAGACGCCGGCCGAGAGCAGGTTGATGAACTCCTGCCGGGACAGCTCGATCTGCTGTTCGCGGCTCATCTCCTCCCACATCTGTGTGCCGTAGAGGGAGACCACCCGGGGTGGAAGGAAGTACTTGTCAGGCACGACGGGGGTGTCCCAGTCGATGTCGACGACGGGTGCGTAGGACTTGCGGGCCGAGCCTTTGAGCAGGCGGTCGGAGAACTCCTCTCGACTCGGTGGCGTTGCCGTCCTGGTCGAAGCAGCCATCGAAAAAGCGGCAGCCATGTCGAGCCTCCTAGATCGCGGTTGAGCCGGTGAAACCGAAGATACATTCTGAGTTTGTTTGTATCAATAGCGTGCGAGCAGGCCTTACACTGCAGCAATGAAGTACAGCGGCCTGCTCGCCAAAGCGGTGCAGCGCTTCGGGTCGCCGACGGTGGAGGGCAACGCCGAAAAGATCCTGGACGCGGCGCTACGGCAGTTCGAGCTGTTCGGGATTCGCCGGTCCACGGTGGAGGACATCACCAAGCGTTCCGGCCTGGCGCGGGTGACGCTGTACCGGACGTTCGCGAACAAGGACGCGATCGTCGAGGCCGTGCTGCTGCGGGAACTCGAACGGTTCCTCTCCGAGTTGGTGGCCGAGGCCGGCGGCTACGACGAAGCCGAAGACAAGCTGGTCGAGGGGTTCGTGTTCACGCTGAACACCCTGCGGGGACATGCCCTTCTGCAGCGGCTGCTCGCGACCGAACCGGAGACGGTGCTGCCGTTCCTGACGACTGAGGGCGACAGCGTGGTGCGGACCGCGTCATCGTTTCTGGCGCATCAGCTGGCGGTCGCGCTGCCCGATGATCGCCGAACTCAACTCGAACTGCTCGAAGTCGCCGAGGTGACGGTGCGGATCATCGTGTCGTTCGTGCTGACGCCGTCGCAGAACGTCGCCCTGGGTGACGACGACGCGCTGCGGTCATTTGCTCGGCGGTATCTGGTGCCGCCGCTGCTGGGGTGAGCGCTGATAGTCACCACCCGCGCCGGCGGCCAGTGAAGGATCACTATTATCGCCGGCATCAACTTTCGTCATCTCGAACGGATTCACCATGACTGAACAGGTAGAGCAGCTGGAGTTTCAGGCCGAGGCCCGCCAGTTGCTGGATCTGATGATCCACTCCGTGTACTCCAATAAGGACTCATTCCTTCGGGAATTGATCTCCAACGCCTCCGACGCGCTGGACAAGCTGCGCCTGGAGGCGTTCCGCAACAAGGATCTCGACGTCGACACCTCCGACCTGCACATCGAGATCGACATCGACAAGACCGCGCGCACTTTGACGATCCGCGACAACGGGATCGGGATGACCCGCGACGAAGTAGTGGGCCTGATCGGCACACTGGCCAAGTCCGGCACCGCCGAACTGCGCCAGCAGCTGCGAGAGGCCCAGAATGCCGCTGCGTCCGAGGAGCTGATCGGCCAGTTCGGGATAGGTTTCTACTCGTCGTTCATGGTGGCTGACACAGTCACGCTGCTGACCCGCAAGGCGGGTGAGAGTTCGGCGACCCGTTGGGAGTCCAGCGGCGAAGGCACCTACACCGTGGCCGACGTCGACGACGCGCCGCAGGGCACCGCGGTCACCTTGCACCTCAAGCCGGAGGACACCGAGGACGAGCTGCACGACTACACCTCGGAATGGAAGATCCGGTCACTGGTCAAGCAGTACTCGGACTTCATCTCCTGGCCCATCCGGATGCAGGTCGAGCGCCGCAGCCCAGCCGCCGAAGAGGGCGGTGAGGAACAGGTCACCATCGAGACCGAGACGGTCAACTCGATGAAGGCCCTGTGGACTCGCCCCAAAGACGAAGTCTCCCAGGAGGAATACACCGAGTTCTACAAGCACATCGCGCACGCCTGGGACGACCCGCTGGAGGTCATCCCGATGAAGGCGGAAGGCACATTCGAGTACCAGGCGCTGTTGTTCATCCCCTCGCATGCGCCGTTCGATCTGTTCCAGCAGGACGCACGAGTGGGTGTGCAGCTGTACGTGCGGCGGGTGTTCATCATGGCCGACTGCGAGGAACTGCTGCCGCCGTACCTGCGCTTCGTCAAAGGTGTTGTCGACGCGGCGGACATGTCGCTCAACGTGTCTCGCGAGATTCTGCAGCAGGACCGCCAGATCAAGGCGATCCGTCGACGACTCACCAAGAAGGTGCTGTCGACGATTGCCGAGATGCAGAAAGAGCGGCCCGACGAGTACCGCACGTTCTGGGTGCAGTTTGGCAGAGTCCTCAAAGAGGGCCTGCTCTCGGACGCCGACAACAAGGACACGGTGCTGGCGGTGTCGTCCTTCGCCTCGACGCACAGCGACGAGGAGGCCACCACACTGGCGCAGTACGTCGAGCGCATGAAAGACGGTCAGGACCAGATCTTCTACGCCACCGGCGAATCCCGTCAGCAGTTGCTGAGTTCACCGCACCTGGAGGCGTTCAAAGCCAAGGGCTATGAGGTGCTACTGCTCACCGACCCGGTTGACGAGGTCTGGGTAGACATGGTGCCCGAGTTCGACGGCAAGCGGCTGCAGTCGGTGGCCAAGGGTGAGGTGGACCTGTCTGTCGAGGAGGAGGCCAGCGAGGCCGAGCGCTCCCAGCTGGAGCAGGAGTTTGCGGGTCTGCTCGAGTGGCTCAAGGAGACCCTGTCGGAGCATGTCAAGGAAGTGCGGCTGTCGACCCGGCTCACCGAGTCGCCGGCCTGCCTGATCACCGACAGCTTCGGCATCACGCCGGCGCTCGCGCGGATGCTGCAGGCGTCCGGACAAGCGATCCCTGCGGAGAAACGTATCCTCGAAGTCAACCCAAGTCACCCGTTGATCGCTGGTTTGCGCGACGGGCTTGCCGCCCGAGGGACCGATCCTCAGTTGACCGAGACCGCCGAACTGCTCTACGGCACAGCACTTCTGGCTGAAGGTGGCACGCTGGAGGATCCGGCAAAGTTCGCTGGGCTTCTGGCGGAGCGGTTAGCGCGCACCATGTGAGGGGTCTGGCCGGCGGCAGCCGACGATGGTTTGAACATCCGCACACCCGGGAAGGATCAGAACATGAAATCACTTCGTCGTCGCGCGACGGTCGCCGCCGTCGCAAGCGTTTGCATCGCCGCAGCCGCGCCGTTCGGTGTGGGTATAAGTGCTGCTGAGCCGTTGAACTGTGTGAACGGGCAATTTTGGGACCCGATCACGAATACGTGCCAGACGCCGCGGCAAGCCGAAAACTGCGGGCCGGGTCAGTACTGGAATGCCCTGTCCAATGTCTGCCGGCCGCTGGGACAGCTTTAACCACTGTCAGCTCAGCCGGGAAGCTGCGCCAGCCAGTCCGAATCTTCGTCGACCGGCTGGCCGTTGATGACGACGAGCGGGACTCCCGGCTCGGGAAATTGGTGCAGCACATCGAGATTGTTGGCAGCGATCACCTGCGAGTCGAAGCCGATCGGTAGGCCCACTCGAATGAGGTCCTGGGCCAGTGCAGGCGCACCGACCCGGTTGGCGATGTCAGCAAGCTGGTCGTTGCTCAGGTCGGTGGGTCCACCTTCCTTGGGCTGGGTGTCCTTGGCGTAGATCGCCTTGATGAAGCGCCACGTAACGTCGCTCGATCGCGATTGGTCGGCCACCACATACGCCGCATAGATCGCTCGGCGGTCGTATGTGCCACTGGCGGAGTACTTGTCGAGGAAGTCGACGAACCGGACGTTGACGCGCAGTGCGCCGTTCTCCACGCGCTTTCCGATCTCATCACCCTGTGTCCGCACGAACTTCCCGCTGAAGGGGCAGAGCGGATCGACGTAGAGATCGATCTGGCCCAGTGCGTCGGGGTCGCCAATCGAGAGCGCATCGCCTGCTGCTGCCGCTGCCGCCGCGTGCGCGACGCCGGTCGGCGCGGAGACCAGCAGCGCCATCAGGAGGGCCAGCACCGCCCCGACGAGTCGACGCGGCCGGTGGGTTGATCGTGCACTCATACGACCATCATGCCGTCTCGTTCGATGACGACGTACAACCCGGCTATGCCCGTACTCGAATCGACTGTCGCACAACGATTTCAGCACTTGCGAACCGCACCGTCGGTGACAGCTACCGTGCGACGTAGACCGTGTTGGTCGAATATCCGCCGGTCACCGGGTTGGGGAACCGGATGACGGAGGCCTCGGACTGGCGGAAGACTTCGGCGAGGACGGCCTCGAACTGAGCGTCGGGTGGATCATCGGACCACAGTGCGAAAACCCCGCCGGGATGCAGGTGCCCGACGAGCTTCCGCAGCCCCGCGGGTGTGTAGAACGCGGAGTGGCTGGGGTGCAGGACGTGTCGCGGCGTGTGATCGATATCGAGGAGCACGGCGTGAAAGCGCCGGCCGGGTGTCTGCGGATCGAAACCGGCTTCGCTGCCGGCCATGGCGAAGAAGTCGCCCCGTTGCAGGCGCACCCGCGGATCCGACACCAGGTCGGCGGTGTTGGGTAGCAAGCCGCGCTGATGCCAGCCGATCACCTCTTCGAGTGCCTCCACCACGACGAGTGAGCGAATGCGGGGATCCTCCATCGCCGTCTGGGCGGTGTAGCCGAGCCCCAATCCCCCGACGACGACATCGAGGTCGTCATCGACCGCCTGGGCCAGGCCGAGGCGCGCGAGAGCTACCTCGGCCGCCGTGAACAGGCTCGACATCAGGAACTCGTCGCCGAGCTTGACCTCGTACACATTGACGTTCAAGGCCGGCTCGATGCGTCTGCGCAGGCTGATCACGCCCATGGGGGTCTCGGACCAATCGAGTTCCTCGAAACGTGCACTCACGACGCCCACCGGCCCGCCCGCAATGTCCTTCACCGAGAGCATCTCGGCGAACGAAGCCTACAGATATAACCAGCGGGTCGGCGCGGGCGTCCGCTGCCTGCGCCCAGCTTTCCGAATCCCACGGCCAAGGCAGTAGCGGAGCCGCCTTGCTACTGCTGCGGAGCCTGCTGAATGATGGGCGGCCTAGAGACGTTGCCGCTCTTCAGATTTCCGGAGAAACACGGCGAGGACCCCACCAACGACGGCGCGAATTTGGGATCAGGACGCGCTTCAATTTGGAGGATGTAACCGTCCGGCGCGTAGCCGAAACGGTTTGGTTTGGTGAAGCCGTCACGCTCGATGACCTTCCAGCCCCATTGCTTCCAGATGTCGCCGGTCTGGCTGATGATGGCGGCGAAATCAGTACCAGGCGGCAGTTCCATATCTCGCCAATCCTCAACATGCACCGGCGCATCCGGGCCGCTGGGGTTGTCCTCGCAATACGCGGTGCCGTCGCCCACGATGTAGCGCGTGCCGTCGAGGCTGGTGCCCTTCGGCAGCGCATCGACCGTCTTCTGCAGATAGCCGGTCAGGGTGTCCTGCGCTTCCTGTTGACTGGTCGGGATCTTGGGCGAGGCAGGAACAGGCAGCGACTCCATGGGGCCTCCTGGGATGGCGGTGGCGCCGGTCGGCGACGGGGGTCCAAGCGATGGCGATGACGACGAACAGGCCACCACTGCTGCGGCGGTAAGCGCCAGCGCGGCAGAAAGGGATACGCGCCGGGCGGTCATGGGGTGAACCGCGGCGGGGTGACGGTCGTCTGTCCGGCAATAATGCGCCCCATGTTATCGAGTGCCGGGTTGCCGGCACTCCAGTAACTGCTGTGGGCGTCGATAGTCGGCAGCCCCAAGGGTCCGGCAGGGCCCGGCGCGGCCTCGAATGGGATGCCACCGAACTTCGATGACATGGGGTCGGGGCCCAGCGATGCGTAGGTGGCGATACCGATGATGTCGTTTTCCGCGCGGGTCGCGAAGACGTGTGCACCCGGCGCGAGGCTCAGGTCGCTCGCGTGGCCGGCCAGTACGCCTGGGCTCCCCACCGCCACAACGTTATTGGCGTCAAGGGTGTGGCCGTCGAGGCCTGCTGCGCCGACCAACGTCGACCCGTAGCTGTGTCCGATCACCGTGTTGATCGACGCTCCGCCAGCGGCCACAGCGTTGTGCGAGGCACGCAAGCCGGCCTGGAAGTCATCGAGCGCTTGGGCGCCGTTATGGGCGTAGCTGGTCGACGGTGCGTCGGTGATGACGCTCATCGGACGGTCATAGCCCATCCACGTCGTCACCGAAACATCGCCCGGCTTCAGAGTGGGGTCGGCGCGCAGGGCAGATTGGAGCATCTGCTGCGACTTGCTGGTGCTGAATTCAAGCCGGCTCACGTCCTGGCCGGTGCCTGGGACGAACGTGGCGGTTCGCCGCGCAGTATCGGGGTTGTTGATGGCAATGGCGGCGTGTCCCTTGTCGTCGAGGAGGCCCAGCAGGCGCGGCAGACCGTCCGGCGAGGTCAGTCCCTGACGCACCTGCGAGTATTCGGCCTGGTGCTGATTTGCACTGTCCCACTGGGCTTTCCAATCCTTGTATTCGTCCGACAGCATGAAGGGTGCATCACCTCGTGCCCAGTCGGGATGTGCGGCGCGCAGCCTGTCGAGGTTGGCTTGGTTGGTGTGCTGGAGATCGTCGAGGTGCAGCCGGTTGTAGTAGTCCTTGCCGCCGCCGTTCGCATCCTGGCCCCAATTCATGCCCGGGTGATTGCCGATGTTGTGGTCGCGGCTGTAGAGCAGGTCGCGGTCCTCCTTGGACAACTTCTCCCACAGATCGTGAAACTGCTTGGGGTCATCAGGCAGTGGAGCGCCGTTGAGAACGTTCTGGACGTCGGGGTCACCGGCATGCAGTGTCGGCGGGATCGGTGTCTTGCCGCTTGCCATGTTGATGGCGTTGGCCAGAGCCATATCGACCGCGTTGGCTTCCGCCACAATCTTGTCCAGCCGCGGCTGCAGCTGCATCTCCTTGAGCTCGGCTTCCATCGGATTGCGGACCGATGGCCCTGGCACGACGGTCCCCGCTACCGGGTCAATCTCCATGCCCAGTGAGGCGGCGTCAGCCTTCAGCGTCGCGAGCTCCGATTTGATGCGCTCGATCTCGTCGGCGGCGTTACGCGCGGCATTGGCGACGACGAGCGCCTCGTCACCGTGCGCGTCGAGATCCTGACGCGTTTTTCCGATGGCGTCCTTGGCGGCGTCGGCCGCGTGGCCGCCCCACGTCTCGAATGCCGGCAGGGTCGCGAGGCCGTCGGCGGCATCCTTGGCCGCTTGTGCGCGGCTGGAGGCGGCGTGGAACACCTCACGTACGTCGCCCGCGTTCCAGCGCTCGATGTCCTGGACGGTCAGCGGCACCGGGGCTCACATGTTCGTCTGGCCGGCGATGGCGTTCGCCGCCTGCGCTGGTTGTTCCAACGCCTGGCTGCCCCGCTGCTCCATTTCGGTGAAACCGATCGCGCTGGCATGCAGGCCTTGTGCGTGATCGCTCAGACGCGTGACAAGCGCGCTGGTTGTGGCCACCCACTGCTCGGAGAGCAGGGCCATCGCCGCGGCGGACGCGCCCTGCCAGCCGGCCTGGGTGGCATCGATGCGGCTGGCCGCCGCCGCGTGCTTCGCCGCCACGTCCTCGCCATGGCATGCGACCTTTGTGCCGGACGCGGCCAAATGCTCGATGTTGACCCGGAGCGACATGTCATCCCCCTTCAGACCTGCTGATTTATGAATACCAGCGAAGGGCGGCGGGCCGCCAGTCTCCATGGCTTCGGGCAGGCCCGGTCCGCTTCGTGGCGGTTGACGGCGGACGGCTTACCTAGCGCAAAAAACGAACCACGGCCCTTGGGAAGGACCGTGGTTCGATCAATCAACTTTGGTAGCGGGGACAGGATTCGAACCTGCGACCTCTGGGTTATGAGCTGTCGTCTCAATAGTTTGCTAGGTCCGTTAAGTCTCATTTATGCAGGTAAATGGATATTGACATTTCGGCCCGTCCCAGGGCGGCTCATCCATTTCGACCCGTTTCGGCGCGTTTTGTTCCCAAATTTGTTCCCAAATCGGAAGTCTTTGCGTTTGCGTGTTAGCTGGAGAGGGGGTTGCAAGGTAGAGCGTTGCCGGCAAACACGGCTCAATCTTCGCTGCGAGATGGGATGGCCAACAGCCGCCCTCCGTGGTGAATGCCAAGCGACTCCTTAGCAGCGACTGGCCCGTACTGATCCTGTTTTGCTTAAACCTGACTTGAGTGGTTTCCTCCACAACCAAGCGCGCCAAAGTCTTACCAACGCTTGGCTCCAGCCTTACGCCGCCTAACCCCGGCAGGCCTGTAACTGTTCAATTGGCTATTGCCGGATCAGGCGTCCAGCTGAGGCGGGTGATGCCCCGATCTTCCTCAACTGCGCGTTCACCCAACTCAATGGTGATCAGCTCGTCGCCTTCGTAAGCGGGGCTGAGCTCGAGGTTTAGGTAATCAAACAGTTCGCGTTCGTGGACCGCGACTATCACTTGTCGTCCGTTTTGTTTGGCAAGCAGTCGGATGAGGCCAGCAAACTGGGCAACGTGGACTTCATCCATGGCTTGCACCGGGTCGTCGAAAACGAGACATGGGACGATCGGTTCGACTGCGAGGTGGAGCGCGAGGAAGAGAGAGAGCGCCGCGGTATTCAAGTTGCCCGCCGACAGCATCATTTGGGGCGGACCACTAGCTTCTCCATTGCGGTGCGTGGTCTCTAACGTGATATCGAATGTCTTCTTAGTTGCGCTGGGAATGCCGAAGCTTGGGATAAAGCCTTCGCTGGGCGCGAGCCGTGTAAATACAGTCCTCCATACCTCGTTGAGGGACTCTGTGAACACACGGTGAACGATGGCTGTGCGCGCTATTGTCGCAGCCTCGTGAACATCTTTCGCGACGCCTTGGCGGCGCTTCGATTCGCTGACACGTTCGTCCCAGTTCTCTTTGTCTTCGGCTAGGTTCGCGAGGCGTTGCCCAACGGCGGACTCGCGTTCGATTGCGGCCGCGAGGCCGCGGGCTTCATCGGCCATGAGCCGTTGCTGATTAGCGACATCAGAAAGACGTGCGACTTCCGCTTCGGCGCGATCCACCAGTTCGGCCGAGATGGCTTCGAAAGAATCGGGCTCCGAGGGCAAGGGAACCTTCAGCCGAGCCGCATACTTCGCCAGTTCGCTAGCTATATAGCGCTCTTCCGACGACGCCGACTCAAGATTCTCAAGTGATCTCTGAAGGGCGTCTGCGCGGATCGTGAGATTTGTCCCGCGATATTTCGCAGCCTCGATTTCGTCAACCTGGGCGGTGAGTTGGACCAGCGTTGCGTGGCGTTGCTCTATAGCCAACCGCTGGTCACCGGGCATGAGTTGGACCGTGAGCTGAGTGTAATCAAGCTCCGCCCGCGCCACTCGCGCTGCCAGTTGGTCGCGCTCAGTGCGAAGATCGACGAGCTGCTGCCCATGACTCGTGAGCTCAGCCAGTTTCGAATCGATATGCGCGCTGAGGCTGTTGGCACCCATTTCATTGAAGTCACGGTCACAAACCGGGCATATGTTGCTGCCGTCGATGGCGTTTCGAAGGGCAGTCAAGCCCTCGACGAGAGCGCTTGAGTGTTCTTGAGCGTCAGCGAGTCTCGTTTGAAGCACGTCCAATTCAAGTCGATCATTATCAAGTTGAACGCGAACCGCTTCGGCCCTGGTCCGGATGCTGGAGTCGTTGTTCAACTCCTGAAGGGCAAGGCTTCTAGCGCGCTCAATGGCGATGCGGGGCTCGCTGCGCGGGTCGGCGCCGGCAGCCTGTGCGGCTGCTTCCCAAGTTCGGACTGTTATCTCTTCGGTGGTCGCCCACGCCTCCCTGTCGACGATTGCAGCTGCCAATGCCGCGCGCGCTTCCTGTATTCGCTGTGCGGTCGGACGTTCTGTGAGGGCTGAGATGCGACCACCCAAAGCGATAAGTTGCTCGTAAAGCTCTGCAGCCGCTTCAGATTCACCAGCAACAGTCTCGGAGCTGAGCGCCGACTGCACGTACTCGAGAAGGTCGCCATCAGTCATGCCGTCGGTCGTATTTGGGTGAAGCTTCGCGATTGCTTCCCGGGTGGATGCCCGCGCGGCAGCGACCGCAGTCCGCGCCTCGGCGCGCATCGCGCTCTGTTCTTTCAGTTGCGCTGCCGCGGCCTTCGCTTCGCGGTCAGCTTCATCAACGCCGACCGCGAGCTTCTTTAGTAGCCTAAAATCCTGTGCTTCGCTGAGGCCGTCACGAAGGGCATCCAACTTCTCAAGGCCCAGCAGTTCATTTACAAACTTCTCAAGCGCCGTCTGTTCATCGCTTTCGCGGGCTTGGTACAAGTCGAGCAGACGTCCCAAGGAGGACTGATCCAGGTAACACCGTTCGGCGTAGAACCTCGCGGTCACGTTGTTAAATGCCGGAGTGCCCTCCAAACGGGCTCCGCTTACAGTCAGCGGGGCGCCGGAGGTGCTCGCCTGCAGGTGTTCGGCGACTTCGGCTCGAACCGTTGCGTAGGGCTGCCCGAAGAACGGCAGATGTGCCCTGTAGCGGTCAGACTGTCGCTCCATGCTCCGAATCTGACCGGTCAAGGCAAGCTCAAGGGCGGAGAGAATACTGGTCTTTCCCGTGCCGTTCGGACCGTGAATCAGGACGACAGGAGCATCAAACGGCAGCTCACGTGTTCCCTCGATACGACGGAAGTCGGAGACCATCAGACGGCGAATTGGAAAATCACTCATCATCGTCTTCAATCCGTTCCGTCCAGCCTGCCCCTTCGTTCGCGTATCGCCGGAGTGCAGCACGCACTGCTTCAGAGCCATCGGCCGCAGCCTCAATGAGGCCAATATGGTCGGGTGTCGCGTTTTGAGGACCTAACGCTGCCATAACGGCGTCGACCGGATCGGTCCCATGAACTAGGTCCGCATCTGGCAGTTTGAGCGGTAGCAAGACCGCCACAGCTTCCTCGATCTCGGCCACATCAGGCGTCGTGGACTCGACGGGAAGTACGCGTGCATAACGCTCCAAATCGCTTCGGTCGGACGCCGCGACTCCACCGACGATTACGAGACTCATCGGCCGGCGCGACGCGGCCAGGTCAAGGGAACGAGCCAAACCCGCCACGAGGCGCTGCAGACGGCGGCGGGGTACTTGATCGGTTGCGATCAGAACTAGGTCATGCGATGTATGTGTTCCGCGAACAGCAGCGTCAAAGTCGAACTCGGTGCCGGCCACAGTCAGGGGTTTAGGCAAACGCTCGAACCCGGCGTTCTCTAACACTGTGAGGACATCTTGGACGCTTGCCATCAAAATCCTCCGGCCAGTCTAAACGCTTCGTAGAGGTCATCGGCTGAGACCGTCTCGGTGATGCTTGATGCAACGCTAAATCGACCAGGACCGATTTTGCCGTCCCGGCCGAAACGAGGTCTCGGAGAGCGGGTGGCGCGGGGGGGCTCCTCGTCGGCAGTCACGATCAGCACCTCCTCATCGCTATCGTCAAACAAAGTGTCCAACTCCAGCGTCGTTGACGCCGCTGCGTCCTTCACGAAGTACAACCGAGCACGCCGTTGAGGAGTGACTAGGCGAACCACACCGCCACCAGGGTCGTTGCGATCGCCTGCAACTGCAGTCCACTGGCCGAGTGAAAGTCCTCGAGCAATCAGTGCGAGGGCGACGCCAAGCCGCCCGAACTGCTTCGACGGGAAATCTGGGTTGTGTATCGCCTGCTTAATAGGACGGTCTGATATGGGCTCATAGCGGCGTTCACCTACTGGCGGCATACGGCCGGTGCGGAAAACGGATAGCCCCGAACCAACGACATCGATAAATCGAGCAAGAAACTCTCGTTCAGACTGCGCCAGCGCAGAGCCTTCAACCGTCTCCCAGTCTTCGGGATCGGCATGGCAGGCCAGAAAGTTACGCAGGCTGCTTAAGTCCGTCTGCAATTGCTCTATAGGAGCGGAGCCCCAATCAGTCCTGGCGGCGTGATCGATCAAATAACTCAGTTTGTCGGTAAGTGACGACAAGACAAGCCCCAGCAATGTCGGCTTACCGTACGCGCCCAGGAGCGCGGACTGCGCGATAACGCTCGCGTTTCCCTGGTGATTCGAACCGTATGTGATCTTGAGAAGATGCCGGTGATAGGACCCAAGATTTTCTTCACTAAGAACCACTGCGGGAGGCGACGCCGGCCATGGGCGAGCTAAGTCCTGTATAGCGGTAGCAAAAACCGTGTGGAGGTTTGCGTCTTGCGCCGAAAGCCCGACCATTAGAGTCAATCGATCAGTGTATAACACCTCAAGGTGCTTACGCATCGACTGATTCTCTGGCTGCTGAGTCCAGCCAGATATTTGTGATTCGCGTGCGATTAGCAAACTCCGGTACTCAGTCTCATTTTCTCGGGCACGCACCGCGCAACCGTGGAACTTGATGACTTCGATACGCGGTCCCACCAAGCGGAAATCATCGGGTTTCACCGCAACCCGAACAAGCGACGCGAAAGCGGGCGTTAGCTCGTCCAATGCCTTCTCAAGCAACCCATCCCAATTGGCGGTCACAGCCGATGTGACCAGCCCCTCCAGCATTAGGATCGCGATGCAATAGTGTTCCAGGTCCGGCTGAAGATCGGGTGCGCCATACGTGTTCGGGACGTCGAGAGCTGTCCACACCAGGTAGTCGTCGGGTCTGTCCTCACCGACGAGTACGTCGAGAACACGCGAGTAATTCGTGACAAGCGTGGAGGCGATACGATCCCTCAAAGGCCATTCATCGAAGGCAGTAGATAACTCAATGCTTTGCAGCTCGCCATCGCTGAGGCCAGCTAACCGCAAAACCTCTAGGAGAGCCTTCCGATAGGGGCAATCTGCGTCACTGCCGACGATATTCGAACGGAGATGCTCCACCACGCGTTCGAGGAGTTCGTTGACATTCGGTACTCGCGCCCGCGAGATTCCAGAACCGAGCCACAGAACGTACTGGCCCTCGTTAAAGGCAGCGGCGAAGGCTGCAAACGCCGACTGAAACCGATCCAGAACACCCTTCACGGTCCTCACCGGCTCAACTCCCATCGACGCCCCGTCCCCATTTCTTCGATGCTGCTACCCGATTTCTTCCATGGTCCCGCTCGCGAACGGCCAACACGCCAGCGCCGCCAGGTCATCCTGCCACGCAGAAAGCACTCCCCACCTGATCAATTGCGTTCTTAATCCCCGCGTCGAGTTTCGGCACATGCCTCGATTGGTGCGCCCGAAACAGACTTCGTCTGACGGGGCGTGCCAGCGCTGAAGTTTTTTGCCCAAGGTTGCGACGTCACATTTCCTGGCAGTTGATGAGTCGCCGGCCGTTCTCGGCGTCCGGATGTCGGATCTAAAGTTCCGCGCCGTCGTCGAGTCCCGCTTGCCGGCTCTGGCTCTTCCCGTGATGAACCCCGTCTGCGAGTCCCGAGCGCCCGCGTTGCCATTCCTGTAGTGCAGTCCTGCGGTCAGTGATCTGCCGAAGCCGTCGAGACTGCAGCGTAGAAACGTAGCCGAGACCCGCCCAGTCGCCGGGCCCCTCCGCTGCAATGTCATGGGCGGTGCGGGCTAGTTCTCTCTTGTTGGCAAGGATTCCGCCAACAAGTTGGGAAGCATGTCGACTCATGCTACGAGCCACTTGGACCAGCTCGGGTCGCGAGTGACCTGCCTGCTCACCGCTGAGCTGCTCGGTGAGGTATGCAGTGTTGGCCTGGCGTCCGCGGGTCATGGCGACGTAGAACGTTGCACGGGTGGTCTTTTCGCTCAGCACGGCGTGCGTGGTGTCGGCGGTGGCGCCTTGTGCGGAGTGGACGGTGAGGGCGTACCCGTGGGCGATGTGGTCGCGGAGGTAGTCCTCGTTGAAGACGGTACGGGCGTCGTCGCTGACACGGCGGGCAGCGATCCGCTGGTTGACAGGGTCGATCGCATAGACGCGCCAACGGTTTCCGTTCCGCACTGGGTCGGCATGCGTCGTCGTGTCCGTGGCATCGAAGACGTCAATTGTTAGGTCGTTGCGGCGGCTGATGATCAGGTCGTCGACGGCAATCTGGCGTCCACGTGCAGCAGTCACGGCCGGCGCATTCGGGTCGATGGTCTCGTTGTGGATGCGTTGGTTGAGTGCGTCCGCCATCTCCTTGGTGTCGCAAACGAGCAGACTGTCTTTCCCTGCCGCGGTGTCGCGTCGGTACGCAGTCAAAGCAGCGCTGGCCATGGCGATTTCATCTCCGGCGTGCAGTCGGTCGTTCTTGCGGTACCACTCAATCGCGCGCCGTACCGGCGCCGGTCCCCCATCGCGCAGCGCGAGGGATGCGCTGCGCTCTTCGGGGTCGCACATCCGCCACACTTCAGACAGCTTTTGCGTCCACGGCAGGTCGGCGCAGAGTTGGGCGAACATGCCACCGCGGGCCTTGACCGGGGCGAGCTGGTGCTGATCGCCGACGAGCACGGTCTTGACGCCTACGGTGGTGGTCGCGGAGAGCAGACGGCGGAAGTCGTCGGTGCCAACCATGCCTGCTTCGTCGACGATAACCAGGTCCCTCGGGTTCAGAATGAGGCGTTGACTGTCGATCTCGAGTAGTGCTTTGGCGATGGTGTAGCCGATGTCGCCGGCGCCTTCGCGGACCGCGACATCGACGGCGTTTCCGGTCGGCGCCAACACGATCACACGCCCGTTTCGGCGACGATGCGCCATCGACACTAGCGCCCGCATAGACGTAGTCTTGCCGGCCCCGGCAGGTGCGCTCAGTGGCTGCACCAACCAGGGTGATACGGCGATATTTACCACTGCGCGTTGTTGATCCGGCGATAACACGTCGATGTCGCTCGGCAAGCCCCAGAGTATTGAGTGGGGATCTTCAGCGTCGACCAGGTCGAGCACCGCAGCTTCTTCGGCCAGGATCAGATCTAGAGTGAACCGCTCATGACCCTCGCGCTGGTGCACCTCGCGTGGCGCGGTCAACCGCACCGCGATCTCGTCAACGGCTTCCTCGACCAGCTCGCGTGGCGACCGTGCGGTGTCGACGGGAAGTTGGGCGCCGATGACTTCGACGAGATCAGCTCGGGTGAATGCGGCCTTCTCGATCGTGGCGGCGGCATCGGCGATTCGATGCTGGTCGAACCGTGGCCCGCTCGTGGCTAGACGGTCACGACGGGCACTTCGATGCGCTGTCGAATCGATGCCGAGGCCACGGTTGTCGGTGCGCCATCCGGTCCGCAGTTCCGTCCATGCGAGTTGTTCGGGCTTGCCTGGACGCGTGGCTTTCTGAGCCGCCGCGAGCTGGGATGCCGTCGGCTCGCCGCTCTCCTTCACCGCAAGGTTTCCAGCTGCCCACTCACGCAGTTGTGATGAGCGTTGCGACCACGCGCTGATGCTGTTCGGGTCGATGCCGGCGACTTCGGCCATGCCCGTTCCCGGGTCGACGGGCAACCATTCGTATCCCAAAGATCGGTGCAATTCGCGGCGCAGCGTCGCCTGATAGATGACGCCCGCGGCCTTCGCTTCGTGATACAGCGACGTGCCATCGATCGATACCAGTCGGCCATCGTCGCGGGCTTGCCGGTTGGGCACGATCACGTGGGTGTGCAGGTGCGGATCACCCGCCCGGGAGGTCTCGTGCTGATAAGCGATCGCCACCAAACCCGGCAGTCGGACGAGGTCCTTCTCCCCTGTCACTGGGTTGTGCACGCGGGTGTATCCGGCATGAGTCGCAAGGTATTCCATCGCCTCAGAAATCGCGGTCGCGTGGGCACCTGCGATCGCTTTATCTGTCACGTCATCGGCCCGAAGCGCGCGAATCAACGACACCGATTTGGGGGCACAGAACGTTAGATCGAACCCGTGCACGCTTCCGTTTCGGAACCCGCGACCGGCTGCGCCGTTGGGTGCTTTACCGCCGACTAGCCAGTTCTCGACGACCCCGGGATCGGCCTCTGCACCTACCCGTTCGAGATCCGACAAGCCGACCAGTTCGGCGGCGCGGCGACCGTCACCGGCACACAACCAAACAGGTGTCCGGGTGTCGTGTTCGGAGTAGTACTCCCCCAGCCCTCCGCCGGCAATTTGGGCATCGGCAGCGGCGCGGGCGGTGATGTTGTAGTAGTTGATCGACCAGGCCGACAGCTTGGCAACCGTGAGCATGTCGATCACCGCCTGGACCCGAGATCGCCCGGGGCTCAATAGAGCCGGGCGGCGAACGCAACGTTCGCTACCGCCAATCTCGCACACGCTTGTGCAAATGTGCCATAGGTAAATCAGGTGAGTTTCTCTGAGTTGCTCTGTCAGACAACCTGTTTGGAGACACAGCAGTAACAGACGGAATGTGTTGAGATGGTTGAGACTACAGGGACGTCATGAAGATGTGGGCGATGGCAGTCGTAGGGGTGCATGAGGTGGTGCCGCGGCGTCGAACGTCCGCGGCCCGGATGGCGCTACGCGCGTCGAATCGGTCGAAGCCGGGACGAGACATCGCGTCGAACCGAGCCGTCCGTCGAGGGAGGACCAACGTAGCGCGTGGGGTGCGCTACGCCGGAGGCGACAACCGCGAACGCATAAGTGCGCGGAGCCAAGTACCCCTGGACCTCCCACGCCCACAGAGCCGACGAGCCACCGGACGATGGTCGGCGAGATCGCAGTGGTGGCCGACAGCCCGGGCACTGCCGCAGCACTTCTGCAGCACGTCGATGCTCATGCAGAACGCGTCAGAACATGGCGCTCAACCATCGTCCATATCCGTCGCAATTCGTGATCGAGCAGATCCGCTATCGGGTTCGCAGTGGGTGCATTCAATCCAACTGAAAGGAACCGGCACGGGTTGACCCGAGTCGATTGAGAACCTGTTGCATAGAGTTCCGTTGCGTCTCAGGCCAAATTGCACCAATTCATGAGCTACGAATCGATTTCATTTGACCGTCGCATAGCGGTTCCGAGCGCATTTAGCTGTCAGTTATGCCGGTGACTGCGAGGTCCACTTCACGCCATGGCACGTGGCGCCCCTCAACTCGGCAGGACCAGCCCCGCGACCGTCGAGCGCGGCCCGTCACCAACTCGCGGGCCATCCACAGTTGCCAGGGTTTCTTGGTCTATCGATCGACACAGTGAGAGGTGGTGAATTACATTGGAAGATAACGTGTTCAGCGATCTTCCCCTGCTCATCGCGGTACCGCACGCGGCGAAGCTTCTGGGAATCAGCCGTGCCGCGGCCTACCGGCTCGTCCACTCTGGCGAGCTGCCAGTTCGTCGGCTCGGCGGACGCATCTACGTGGTAACCGCAGGCCTACGCGAGTTGGGAGCGTGATGAAGGGCTCGGTATATCGGCGGGGCACGAAGTGGTACTACAAGTTTCGGCTGCCGCATCGAGATCCCTCGACAGGCCAGTTCCCGTGGGTGACCAAGGGGGGCCACGACACCGAGCGCGAAGCATGGGAGGCCTGCCGCGAGGCGATGCGCGATGCCGACCGCAATCGGATCGTGCGGCCGTCGCAACAGACAGTCGGTGAGTTCGTCACCGACTGGCTGACGGCGGTGCAACCGGCGCTTGACGCCTCCACGTGGCGCAGCTGGAGCGACTATGCCCGGTGGTACGTCATCCCCCACATCGGCGGCGAGTGGCTTCAGGCGCTCAATGAGCCGGTGCTGCTGCAGTTTTACGCGATGCTGCTGGCCAAGGGCCGGGTGAAGCCGAACAACGATGCGGTGATGTACACCCACTGGGCGAAACTGATCGCCAGCGGCAAGTCGCCGCCAACACCGCGCGAGCTGTCCACGGCGTGCGGCACCTCCATCCACGCCGCGCGTGACGCTGTCCGACGCTACAAGGCGGGCCTGACTCCTCGGACCCTCACTCAAGGCCTGGCCCCCAAGACGGTCCGCAACATTCATTCGTTCCTGCACCGGGCACTCGCCGATGCCGTCGCCTGGAAATACATCTCCGAGAATCCGGCGAGCAACGTCAAGCCGCCACGCAACCCACGAACCCGCCGGCAGGTGTGGAAACCCGAGGAGATTCGGACCTTCCTGGCCTCGGCGCGAGAGGACCGTTTCGCAGCACTGTTCCTCCTGGAGTTGACCACTGGGATCCGACGTGGACAGATCTGCGGACTCAAATGGTCGGCGGTCGACCTAGACGCGGGAAAGGTGACGGTGCACGACAACCGGGTGGTCGTCGGTGGCCAAGTCGTGGACAAGGCCGGGGGCAAGACCCGCAACGCCGACCAGACCATCTCCATCGACAAGACGACGGTGGGTGCGCTGCGGCGCTGGCGCGCCCAGCAGGACGCCGAGCGAGAGTTCTTCGGCGACGGCTACCACCCGGGTGACTTCGTGTTCACCTACCCCGACGGGCGTCCTCCACACCCGGATTCGATCCGCCAGCGGTTCGAACGTCTGACGGCCAGGGCTGGGTTGTCTCGCATCACGTTTCACGATCTGCGCCACACCTATGCCACCGGCGCGCTGCGGGCGGGGGTGAGTCCGAAGATTGTCAGCGAGCGCATCGGTCACGCGAACATCGGCTTCTTCCTGGAAACCTACGCTCACGTGCTCGACAACGACGACAGTGAAGCGGCTGAGCAGGCCGCCTCGTTCCTGCTCGGTGACAGCTGGACCGACGGCGACGATGCTCCGGCGAATCTACCTCCGCACGATATAACGTAGAGGTTATACTGGTGTCGAAACGTTGGGACCTGATCCTGCTCGACGAGGTCGAACAGTGGTTCTTCATGCTCGACAGGGAGACGATGGCGGCGGTGACCGGTGCCATCGACCTGTTGGAGCTGGAGGGGCCGACACTGGGCCGGCCGATCGTCGACAAGGTGAACGGCTCGAGGTTTCACAGCATGAAGGAGCTGCGCCCGGCCGGCACGAGCATCCGCGTCCTGTTCATCTTCGACCCGGCTCGGCAGGCGATCCTGCTCCTGGGCGGCGACAAGGCAGGCGACTGGAAGCGCTGGTACGACAGGAACATTCCGATCGCGGACGCACGCTTCGAGAGCTGGCTGGCGACCGAGTACGAAAGGTGATGACCATGGCGCGGAACTGGCGAGACATTCGCGCGGATGCGATCGCTCGCGGTGCGCTGGATGTCGATCGGGCCGGGGCGGCGCGCGAGGAGATGCGTGAGGCCGTCCAGGCGCATCGTCTGGCCGAGATTCGTAAGGCGCTGGGCCACTCCCGACAAGCCGACGTCGCGGCTCTCATGGGCGTTTCTCAGGCCCGCGTTTCAAAGCTCGAAGGTGGAGACCTGTCCCACACCGAGCTTGGCACCCTGCAGGCTTATGTCGCCGCGCTGGGCGGGCAGTTGCGCATCGTCGTCGAGTTCGGTGACGACACCGTCGAATTGACCGCCTGACGCGCGGATGCCACGGGGTCAACTGACCTGGACAGCGCGGAATTCTGGCTCCCAGAGCTGATCCCCCCGACAGCGCCTAGCGCGTCCGACGTGCGATCAACGTGTTGGTCATGTGCAACGAAAGAAGCTGCGAGTCAGGAACGCAGTGCCCTTGACCTAAACGAGAAGTTACGCTGACCGGGCACTTACAGACCTGAAGATGAGATAAGGCATTGTGGGCGATGCAGGCATCAGATGAGAGCGCACAATCAACGACGGGGCGCAGCTACCGCCGTGACCCCAGTCCGTTCTTCAAAAGGCATCGCACCAATCGTTTGATCGACCAACTTGCGGCCGCCCCTGATTTAACGATCTACGCGGGTGCCGGCGTGACAATCGATCAAGGGGGCTTGAGCTGGAGCCAATTAGTGCACCGAGTGGCTATGAGCACCATTGTCAGAGCAAACAATATCGTGAACGACACGGATATCAGAATGCTGGGTACCGCGATCAATCCACTCGAAGCGGCGACAGCCATTCTTCAACATTTCCAAAAAGCCACCGGCGAAAATTTCGATCAAAACGAGGCGAACGACGCATTAATATCCTGCATTGGCTATAGTCTGTATCCCGGTGCGCGGTGGAACGGCGGCGAGTTGGCTCGAGGGATTGCGACCGTCGCTCTAGTCCGTGCGGTCAATGGCATGAAGACCCGCATCATCACCACAAACTATGACACGCTTCTTGAAGCGAACGTTTCTGAGCAGCGGGAGTCTTTTGTCCAATCCTTCGAGCGCTTCGGTTTATCAGATTCAGTACCGGAGCTGGCGATTTACTGCTTAGGCGACGACGAGATGCCCGCAGAAGCTGACGCCCTTAGTCTCATCTACCTGCATGGCCGCATTTCCACGTCTCCGACAGAACCAGCACGCGGCGACATAGCTTTTACGGAAATCGACTACGCGAAGTCCCGGTCGGCGGTATCGACGCTTTTATACGAAACCTTTAAGTACACACCGCTTCTCATTCTCGGCGCCAGTCTCACAGATCCCCCGCTGATAGCTGCCCTGCAGGACACCACTCCTCAGACCGAGGGCAAACAGTCAGACACGCTTTACCACCGGGTAGCGCTCCTGCCCATTCCGGCGATCCAGGAACAGACCCACCAGGAGCTCAATGCCGAAGAGACGCAATCTGTTTGCAAACAGCAAGTGGCGCGGATGAAAGCTCTTGGCGTCGAATTGCTCGTTCCGGATTTCTACTCCTCCGTCGCTCAATTCTGCGACGAACTCGATTGCTCCATGTACCGTCAACTTTGGGGTCCGCAGCGCCCGAAGGCTATTGTCTCACCTTACTGGGATCGCCTTAGTGCTTGGTGGGACGATTGGTACCACACGCGTTATCGGAATCGCGCGCGTCGACGCGCTTTGGATCGCTATCTTCGTCTGTTCCTGACGGAGTTGGCGGCAGATATTCTGGAAGCCACCGGACGAAAAGAGGATTTGAAAGTCGAGCTCTGGTGCATTTGGGACCCATCTGAACAGCGGCGGACGATGAGGTTGTGGGCGAGTTCAGGGTGGCCACGTAGCCAGTGGGACGACGGGGACATCGACTATCTGGAAGCAACATCGCCAATCGCGGAGATCACCCGGGAGTGCGCATACCCCGCGGTACGTGCGCTGATCGAGGGTCACCCGCGATTGTCCGACGCCGGCGAAGTCACGGCCCAGTCCTCGGTGGACAACCCGCACGTCAGCCGGTGGCGGACCTTCCTTGCGGTACCGATCTCGGTATCGGTCGGGTACGGACGCAACGCTGTCGGGGCCGTCACCCTTGCCTCGATGGCCGAAGAGTCGCATCTGAACGCGTCGCAGCCAGCACTGCTGGACAAGTGCGTCCGTCGCATGAGGCACATAGGTCAGATGAGCCTTGGCCTCAGCAAGAAGACCTACAGCACCTACTCAGGGTGATCTGTCCCATGGGAGCGTTCGAGCAACGCCTGGCGCTGGGCCATTTCGCGCCCTAGCTGGGCTGCGAACATCGCCTTTAGATGCTGGTCGCGCCGATCAATTCGCAGAGTCGACGTCAGGCCAGTGCCGATCCCCAAGCCTTCAAGCGCTGGCGCGGCCGTGCGTGGCGACGCGGGCTCTTCCTTACGCTGCGCGCTCGATCCAGTGCGTTTTGTCATCGTATTCCGCTAGCTCTCGTTACCACTCATACCTAATTCGCATCCAACCCGTATCGGTAGCCGTGATGCCATACGTCCCCCAACGTTATCGGGCCCTCGACATATTCAGGATGCCGCCTCCCAGTCGGTCGGTCCGGATTATCGCTAGATCGGTGCCAGACTGGTTTGCGAGCGCTCCAACGACGGGGGTCTCCTTGCCATGGTAGGCGCCGCTCCCGGCCCAGCAACATCAGAGCGACGCCCCGGTTAGAGGAATTGCCGGCGTCGGGAATCCGCCCACCGGAGTCGATGCCCACACCTTGGGTCGACAAGACACGCTCAAACCCTCGCCCCGCATCACTGGCACATTCACAACTGGGTGGTGTACAGGCGGGAAGGCTTACCGGTACCGGAGTCGACCCAACCGTCCGCGGTAACCCGTCCATCACCCGATATCCGACGCCGGAGAGCATCCTCGGTCATGCCCAGTCCGAGCGTGACCCTTGCGCGGTTGAGGCTCGCGACGGTGAACGTACCGTCGTCAGAAAGTGCTGGCGTTATCCACAGCGTGTCAGCCTGAACGCGTCGCCGCATCTCATCGCAGGCGTACGCGAGTATTTCGCCATGGTCGAATCCTAATTCGACGTACTCACCGTTGACCTGAACCTTGTCGCCCACGATTGTTCCCAAAGTCCGGTACGGCGCTTCGGCGGCGAGGGCGACTTCGGACGGCCCAGCCAGACACAGATACGCCAGTGAGCCAACTTTTGTGCGTGGGTCCCGGTTCGGGTTGTCGAAGAAATTTAATCGGGTTAGTGGACGGCGCCGATCGATCGATACTTTGGTCTCCAAGACGCGCCGCGCCGCATCGTCGAATCGGTCATCCCGCCGCACGAAGCCGCCAGGCAGAACCCAGCTGCCGTACTCCGGCCATTCGGTGCGCCTGATCAACAGGACCGAAAGCGAGTTGTCGATCACGCTCGCCACCACGACGTCGGTGGCCATCATCTGACGATCTTCGGCCCACTCGTTCGGATCGTAGCCCGCACTCCACTCGGTGAACGTTTGCGATGGCGGCGGGAGATCACTGCTATCCGGGTGCATCGGCCCACTCTACGGCCCCAAACGATCCAGTGGTCGACCAATCGCGAGAAGACGTCCTTGACTTTTTCCGGTCGCTTACCGATACTGATATCGGTAAGCGATCCCACGATCGTAAGTACTCACTCTCAGGAGGAATAGATGCCCGAGCAGCACATCACTGAGGACCGCACCAGCAGCGACAAAGGTGCACAGACCCGAGAGCACTGGCTGGAAGTGCGCGTGTTCGCACCGCGCGACCCCGAAGAACGCACCTTCGTCTTCGACAGGACCACCACGGTCGGCGCGGCCGCCGAGCAGGTTGCCCGCGACTTCGGTTATGCACCCGGCAACCACACCTTTCAGACCAGTACGGACGATGTTTTGGACCGCACGGTCTCGCTGCACGCAGCGCATGTCCACAACAATCAGCTGCTGGAACTTGTCGATGTCGGTGGCGGGGTCTAGCCCGTGAGCACCGCGACGATCACCCGCGCCGTTCTCGCAGCAGAAATGCCTGCGGTGACGGCGTGGGCATCGCGCCGCGGTTGGACGATTGAGGCCGACGCACCCTCTTTGAGACTGAGCGCTGCCACTGTCCACCCTGTTGTCCAGACAGTGATCGTGTTCTGCGCCGACTTGACCGGTTATCCGGCAACACCACCGGCATGGACCTGTCTGAACGGCACAGGTCACGCGGCGTCAGCAGCGTTTCCCGTCGCCGGCTCCCGAGCAGGTCTCTCCGGCTCGATCTTCCATCCCAACGGAGTGATCTGCGCGCCGTGGAACAGGCTGGCCTACGCCGTGCACGGCGGGCCGCACAACGACTGGGGCGACCTCACCGGGTGGAAGACTGTGACCGGCGGAGTCACGCAGGCACACACCCTCGCTGACATGCTCACGACCCTCGCGTTGCACCTGTCGGCTAGCCGGGCGATCGCCGCATGACCGTCCACCGCCACACACCGTTACCCGTTGCCCCGGCGAGGGGCCGACTCCTCGTCGCCGAGCAAGTCATCGAACCGACCACGCGGGCCCTCCGATCGAGCCGAGGACCAGACGGGCCCCACGAGGGCTTAGTCCTCTGGCTAGGCAGGACCGTCGGCTCCACCTCCATCGTGATGGCGATGGTCTGCCCCGACGCCCGCACCGGGCCCGACTATGTCCTGCTCGACGAGCCGGCCGTCGCCGCCACGTCTCGCACCGCCCGCAATTTCGGGCTCGGTGTCATCGCGCAAGTACACAGCCATCCCGGAACGGACACCCGACACTCCGACGGCGATGACCAACTCATCTTGATGCCCTTCGAGGGAATGTTTTCACTGGTCGTCGCAACCTACGGCGCCAGCGTGATCGCGGCGGGCAATGGCGTGGGACTTCATCAATATCAGAACGGCCAGTGGGTACAGGTGCAAGGCGACGACACGATGGTGATCGTGCCTGCCACCGCACATGCGCCGACACACGAGCAGGGGGCGCGACGGTGAATGCCGAACAGATCGCCCGGTTTTACAGCGCACGCGACGCCCGCACCGTCCAGTACGGCGGCAGCGAACAAGCATTGCAAGTGACCGTGAACCTGATCGCCACTGCTACGAGCACCACCCGCCCCGGCCAAGTGGCGCTACTGGCGCTGGCGAACATGGTCGCGCGCACCCATCGACACATCACCGTCCAGTTGACTCCAGCGCCGTTGCTTGCCGCACCGATGATCGCGGCCTCCTCCATCGAAGAAGCCCTCTGCCGGATGGTGTTCGCCATCAACCCAGCTGCGCTATTGATAATCAACGGGACGCGCACCGACACCAAAGAAATCGACCTTCAGAACGCCGCCCAGGTCGTATCGGTCAGCCTGGGCGGCGGTTTCGGCGACGACTGCGACGTGCGGGTCGGCTGGTCGGGCGGGCGTGCGCAGCTATCGAGTGAAGCAGACGTCGTCAGCGTGGGCGCTGGCGATGCCGACGTCCTGGGTGCGGCGACCGCCGCGTGCCTCGCCGCGGGAGCAGTATTCCACCTCAGCCACGGCCGTGAGGTTCTGTCGTGCGTAGTGAACCTTGCCGAACGCGCCAGTGCGATCGTCGGTCCCCGCCGTGAAGTGGACTCCTTGACACCGTTCGACGGGGTCGGGATCACCAGCGTGAGCGGCCCGCTCGATGTCGGCGACGTCACCATCATCGGCGCGGGCGCAGTAGCTCACGGATTTGCCTGGTGGGCAAGAGAATTCGGCCACCTTGGAAAATGGCGCACGGTGGACGGGGACATCGCAGATGTGTCCAATACCAACCGTTGCCTCGGTATGAGCGCTGCCGACGCTGGATGGCCTGCTGGCCTACCGGGCGCTGAACCACGCGCGAAGGCCGATGTACTCGCGGCGATGATCGCCGCGGAATCTGTGCCGACATGGTTCGACGAGTGGTCCCAGACCGACCCGCCGAGAAGTGACCTGACACTCATTCTGGCCAACGAACGCGGCGTTCGGGCCGATGCGGCCTCCCGTGGAGAGCCCATCCTGCTGCACGCCACAACATCCCCGAGTTGGACAGCCGAATTGCACCGACACCTGCCAGACGTCGACGATTGCCCAGCATGTCGCATACCGCACAACGCCTCGGCCACATTTCTCTGCTCCACCGGCCCGACTGAGCCCGGACCCGAATCCGGTGACGCCGCCCTACCGTTTCTCTCAGCAGCAGCTGGCTTGATGCTGACGACAGCCCTTCAGCAGCTGTCTCCAACCCATCCACTCCTGAAGGGTCGTCACAACCACTGGCGTATGTGCTTTGAGCGGGCAGTCCAACTCCGCGGGTCGGTACACCCAGCACACTGCCCCCACACTCTCCCGGCCCGGGCGCGCGGCATCATCCAGGCAGATCAACCGCGACAACACGACCAACTGGACGTGACCAACTAGCGGTGCCCGCGGGGTGAGCGGCCGACTGCGCCATCTGCCCACGCAAACGGTTATTCATCGATGCCGTCCGGAGAGATGGGTTCTCCTTCGGCATGTGACAACGCCGCCGTATTGACCGCGAGCAAACTTCCGTCTCTCAGCCCAAGACCCCTGCTTCAGCGCCCGTTGACCACATTTTAGGCTGCTCCCAGCCGGTAGTTAGACAGCCTTATGTTCCCATTTATGTTCCCAAATGGCATGAAAATGGCCCTCAGAGAGGTCTCTGAGGGCCATTTCCGCTGGTAGCGGGGACAGGATTCGAACCTGCGACCTCTGGGTTATGAGCCCAGCGAGCTACCGAGCTGCTCCACCCCGCGTCGGTGAACGCAACGTTACCCAACGTCGACCAGTGCTTCCAAATCGGGTGCTCAGAGGCATATTCGTTGCCCTGGGAACGATGTCACGAACGCTGAGCCCGCCGTCACGAGTTCGTCACACGCCCCCGGTATTCACTTGCGTCTCAGACCGGAAGTCGACAGGCTCGTTGGAGATGAAACGAAAACACACCCGCCGCTTCGCCGCGGCCGCGATGGTCGCCGCGGTCGCCCTCGGTACGACAGCCTGTGACAACGAATCGGGCCTGGACACAAGCAAACCCGCCGCGTCGGTACCCGCTCTGCCGGGTGTCACGGCGACCACGAGCACCAAGCCCAAGGCCGCCCCCGTCGACTACACCCGCCTGCTGCTGCAGGCCGGCGACATCTCCGCCACCGGCGACGCCTTCGTCGACCAGCCGCCGACCCCCAACCCGGACAGCCGGCCCGGCGCCGAGGTGCTGTTCGTCAACGAGGAGCAGACCAAGGCCGTCAGCATCCTGCTGGTCGCCCTCGACAACCCCGCCGCCGGACCCTCCGCCCTCGCCGAGGCCCAGGCCAGCCTGCAGAAGGCCGTCACGCCCGGCCCTCCGCAGCCCTCGATCGTCGGCACCGGCGGCACCGTGGTCGCCGGCAACTCCCCCGACGGCAAGAAGTCAGTGAGCGTCCTGCTGTTCACCGAGGGCTCCACTCTGGCGCGCATCGAGTTCGACGGCCTGCCCGGCCAGCCCGCCGCGGCCGACTTCGTCACCAACGTCGGCCAGAAGCAAGCCATCGCCCTGCGCGTCGGTCTGCCCACGCCTTAACGGCGCGCCGGCACCGGCACCCGCATCAGATCCTCCGCCACCACCAGCTCGCCGGAGAACACCGCGGCGGCCTCCTCGGCGTACCGCAATGCGGCGCCGACGTAGCGCTGTGAGAAGTGCGTCAGCACCAGTGTGCCCACCCCACACTCCGACGCCACCGCGGCCGCCTGCCGCGCCGTCAGGTGCCCGTACCGGTGCGCCAGATCCTCGTCCTCAGTCAGGAACGTCGCTTCGATCACCAACATGTCGGCGCCGTCGGCGAGCGCGTACACCCCATCGCAGAGCCGGGTGTCCATCACGAACGCGAACCGCTGCCCCGGCCGCGGCTCACTGACTTGCGCCACATCGACCACCCGGTCCCCCACCCGCAGCGATCCCGCGCGTTCCAACTCACCCACCAACGGCCCGCTGATCCCGAAGCGGGACAACAACTCCGGAATGAATCGCCGACCGTCCGGCTCGACCAGCCGGTAGCCGAACACATCGGTCGAATGCTCCAACGCGGCAGCTTCGAGCACACCGAACGGGCCGATCGCAACAACACCGTCGGCAGAGACCGGCTGCTCGCGCACCTCCACCCGGTCATAGAACACCGAGGCGTGCCGCAACCGGTCGAAGTATTCGCGGCCTGATGCCGGAAAGTGTGCAACCAGAGGGTGATCCACCTGATCGAGTGACGCCCGCTGGATGATGCCGGGCACCCCGAGACAGTGGTCGCCGTGGAAATGCGTGAGGCACAACCGGTTCACCGCACTGACCGACACCCCGGCCAGCATCATCTGGCGCTGGGTGCCCTCGCCGGGATCGAAGAGGATGCCCTCGTCGTCCCAGCGCAGCAAGTAACCGTTGTGGTTGCGGTAGCGGGTCGGCACCTGACTGGCGGTGCCGAGCACTACCAACTCACGCATGCGGCACCTTCGCTACTTGGCGGCCTCGTACTTCTTCATCGCGTCGTCGAGGCGTTGCAGCGCATCACCGTAATCGGCGAAGTTACCGTTCTTTTGGGCTTCCTGCACCGCGCCCAGCGCCGTCTCGACGTCGTTCAGTGCCGCAGACTTCGACGGCGACAACGTCGTCGGGACACCCGGCGTGGCCGGCACCCCCGCCACCGGCGTCGGCACCTCAGGCGCGCTGCCCGGCGCCGGTGCCGGAGCAGCAGGCGGTCGGGAGCCCGGTGGCTGACCGCCAGGTGGACTGGCCGGGGCCGGACCGGTGGCTGTCGCACCCGCGCCGGCACCGAAGATGCCGTCCAGCGCGGTGCTGACCGTCGGGCCGTAGCCGACCTTGTCGTTGTACATCATCGCCACCCGGATCAAGCGCGGATACGACGACGCGGCATCACTGCTGCCCGGTGAGGCATACACCGGCGACACGTAGATCAGGCCGCCCTGCCCGACCGGCAGGGTCAGCAGATTGCCCCACCGTATTCGGTTCTGATTGTCGCGGCCGATCACGCCGAGGTCTTGGCTGACCGCCGTATCGGTGCTGATCGCGTTGAACGCCAGCTTCGGGCCGTTGACCTGACCCGGAATGGTCAGCACCGTGATGCGGCCATACGTGTCGGGGTCGGAACTGGCGCTGATGTAGGCGGCCAGGAAGTCCCGCCGGAACCGGTTCATCGCGCTGGTCAGCTGGAACGACGCCGTATCGGTATTGCGGGCAAGGTCTTTGGCGACGATGTAGTACGGCGGCTGGTAGCTGCTGGCGGTCGGGTTGGGGTCCAGCGGCACGTCCCAGAAATCCGAGGTGGAGAAGAACGTCACCGGGTCGTCGACGTGGTACTTGGCCAGCAGCATGCGCTGAACCTTGAACAGGTCCTCCGGATAGCGAAGGTGCGCAGCCAGATCCGGCGTTATGTCGCTCTTGGGCTTGACCGTGCCCGGGAACACCGCCATCCACGCCTTCAGCACCGGGTCGCTCTCGTCCTGGGCGTAGAGCGTCACGGTGCCGTCGTAGGCATCGACGGTGGCCTTGACCGAGTTGCGGATGTAGGACACCTGCTTGTCCGGCGCCAACCGGTTGACGGCCACCTCGTTGGAGTCAGCGGTGGCCGACGACAGCGAGGTCAACTCCGAGTACGGATAGTTGTCCAAGGTGGTGTAGCCGTCGATGACCCACACCATCCTCTTGTTCACGATCGCCGGGTACACCGTGCTGTCGGTGGTCAGCCACGGCGCCACCGCCTCGACCCGCTGCGCGGGGTCGCGATTGAACAAGATCTTGCTGTTGTTGCCGATCACGTTGGAGAACAAGAAGTTCCGCTCGGCGAACTTGGCAGCGAACACGCTGCGCGTCAGCCAGTTGCCGATCGGCACACCGCCGGCGCCGGTGTAGGTGTAGTTCTTGGTCTCGGTGTTGGTCTCGTAGTCGTACTCGCGGTCGGCGCCGTTCTTGCCGACGATCGCGTAGTCCGCAGCGGTGTTGGAGATGACCGGGCCGAAGTACACCCGCGGCTGATCCAGCGGTGCCGGGCCGGGCGAGACGACGTTGCCGTTGGCCCCGACCACGCTGGCCAGGAACTCCGGATAACCGCCATTCTGGTTGGGGTCGTTGGCGATTCCGCGCACCGTGTTGGCCGGCGAAGCGATGAAGCCGTTGCCGTGGGTGTAGACGGTGTGCCGGTTGATCCAGTCCCGCTGGTTGTCCTGCAACCGGTCCGGGTTGAGTTCGCGGGCGGCGACGACATAGTCGCGCAACTGCCCGTCAGGACCCTGATAGCGGTCGATCGAAAGCTGGTCGGGGAAGTAGTAGAAGTTCTTGCCCTGCTGGAACTGGGTGAACGCCGGGCTGATGATCGTGGGATCCAGCACCCGGATGTTGGACGTGGTCGCCCGGTCCGAGGCCACCTGCTGCGCGGTGGTCGGCGCGGTGCCGCTGTAGTCCCGGTACGTCACATGGTCGTTGGTCAGCCCGTACGCCTGCCGGGTCGCGGCGATACTGCGACTGATGTATTCGCTTTCCTTCTGCGCGGCATTGGGTTTGACGCTGATCTGCTCGACGACCAGCGGCCAGCCCGCCCCGACGATCAGCGAGCTCAGCAGCAACAGCACCAAGCCGATCGCGGGGATTCGCAGATCCCGCAACACGAGGGCGGAGAACACCGCGGCCGCGCAGATCAGGGCGATGGCCAGCAGGATCAGCTTGGCGGGCAGCACAGCGTTGATGTCGGTGTAGCCGGCGCCGGTGAACGGCTTACCACCGCGGGTGTGGCTGAGCAGTTCGTAGCGGTCCAACCAGTAGGCGAAAGCCTTGAGCAACACCAGCGTGCCGATCAGGGCCACCAGCTGAATACGGGCGGGGCGGCTCAGGACGCCGCTGCGGCCGGCCAACCGGATCCCGCCGAAGATGTAGTGACTGACCAGGTTGGCCAGGAACGCCAGGAACAGCGCGACGAACAGGTAGGACAGCACCAGCCGGTAAAACGGCAGATCGAACGCATAGAACCCGAGGTCCTTGCCGAACTGCGGGTCGGTGATGCCGAAGTCACCGCCGTGAAGGAACAACTGCACCCGTGCCCAGTAGCTCTGCGCCACCGCCCCGGACAGAACACCGATGACAACGGGAATCCCGAAGCCGAACAGCCGAAGCCGGGCCATCACCGCGGTCCGGTAGCGCGCCACCGGATCATTCGGCCCGACCGTCGGCACGAACACCGGCCGGGTGCGGTAGGCCAACGCCAGTCCGGCGAAGACGATCGCGCCCACCCCCAGGGCGGCCACCAGGAACACCACGAGGCGGGTGACCAGCACGGTGGAGAACACCGAGCGGTAGCCCAGCTCGCCGAACCACAACCAGTCCACGTAGGTGTCGACCAATCGTGGCCCCACCAGCAACAGCACGACGACTGTGAGCGCAATACCGATCAGAATCCGGCTGCGCCGAGTCAGCTTCGGCATCCTGGCGCCGGGCCGCATACTCACCTGTCAGGCTCCTGAGTCTTGTCGGGCGGCCGCGCCGCGCCGAGGCAGCAGTACGGCCACAACTCTACGCATCGCAAGAACGATGCGGTCCTGCAGCAATGAGCTAGCAGCTGGGCGGACGCCCACCGGAGGTCAGCGCGTGCAACGAATCGACCGCGGTGCTCAACGTGTCGACCTTCACCAATTCCATCCCGTCGTCACGCATCGACTTGGCCTCATCGCAGTTCTCGGCGGGCACCAGGAACACGCTCGCGCCGGCCTCCTGAGCAGCCAGCATCTTGTGGGTGATGCCGCCGATCGGGCCCACCTTGCCGTCCGCGCTGATCGTTCCGGTGCCGGCGATGAACTTCGATCCGTTCAGGTCGCCGGTGGTCAGCTTGTCGATGACGGCGAGGCTGAACATCAATCCGGCGGACGGGCCGCCGATGTTCGCCAGGTTGAAATCGATCTTGAACGGCGCCCACGGTGCGTCGAGCACCGCCACCCCGAGATAGCCGTAATCACGATCTTGGTTGTGGCCCAAGGTGATTCGCGCGACGCCCGGCGGGGCGTTCTTGCGGCGGTAGTCGATGGCGATTTCCTGGCCGGGCTTGGTGGCCTTCAGCAGCGCGGTGAACTCGGCGATGTTCGCTACCGGCTTACCGTCGACGGCGTCGATCGCGTCGCCGTCCTGCAGTTTGCCTGCCGACGGCCCGGGATCGTTGACCTTCTCCACCCGCACCGCGGAGGGGTACTTCAGGTATCCCAGCGCCGCGTACTCCGCGCTGTCCTCGGACCGCTTGAAGTCAGCGTCCTGGTCCTTCTCGACGTCCTCGCGCGACTTGTCCGGCGGGAACACCAGATCCCGCGGAACCAGCTGCTCACGGCCCGACACCCACAAGGTCAGCGCCTGCCCCAGCGTCAGCCCGTCGCGCTGCGCGACGGTGGTCATGTTCAGGTGCCCCGAGGTGGGATGGGTCTCGGTGCCGTCGATGGCCACCACCTCCTTGCCGTCGACCTCACCGAGGGTGTTGAACGTCGGCCCCGGGCCCAGCGACACGTAGGGCACCGTCACGACCGCCAGCAGCACACCGAAGACGACAATCGGCACGAGCGCCGTCAGCAGCGTCAGAATCCGCCTGTTCACGCCGCCAACATTAGATGCGGCGGGCAGGAGCGCAGCGACCCGGGGAAATAGCCGGAGCCCCTGGCGGCCCCGGTTCACTGACAGCGTGATCGCCGGTTACGCGCCAGCGATCCAGGATGAGTACGGTTGAGACATGTCTGACCTGCCGTTCGGCTTCTCCGCGGGAGACGACCCCGACCGCGACAAGCCGAAAAAGGATCCGAACCCCGGCCCCGGTGACCCGTTCGGCTTCGCCGGCGGCGACTTCAACATGGCCGACCTCGGTCAGATCTTCACCAAGCTCGGCCAGATGTTCAGCGGCGCCGGTAACCCGATGGCCGGCGGTTCGGGACCGGTCAACTACGACGTGGCCCGCCAGCTCGCGTCGAGCTCGATCGGCTTCGTCGCTCCCATCCCGTCGGCCACCAGCACCGCCGTCGCCGACGCCGTGCACCTGGCCGACACCTGGCTGGACGGGGCGACCGCGCTGCCCGCCGGGGCGACCAAAGCCGTCGCATGGACCCCCAACGACTGGGTCGACGGCACGCTGGACCGCTGGAAGCGCTTGTGCGACCCGATGGCCGAGCAGATCTCGTCGGTATGGGCGCAGTCGTTGCCCGAGGAAGCCAAGGCGATGGCCGGTCCCCTGATGGCGATGATGACCCAGATGGGCGGCATGGCGTTCGGTTCGCAGCTGGGCCAGGCGCTCGGGAAGCTGTCGCGCGAGGTGCTGACGTCCACCGACATCGGCCTGCCGCTGGGACCGACCGGCGTCGCCGCCCTGCTGCCGGAGGCCATCGAGACCCTGTCCGAGGGTCTCGAGCAGCCGCGCAGCGAGGTCATGACGTTCCTGGCCGCGCGCGAGGCGGCTCATCATCGGCTGTTCAGCCATGTGCCGTGGCTCTCCAGCCAGCTGCTCAACGCCGTCGAGGCGTACGCCAAGGGCATGAAGATCGACATCAGCGGCCTCGAGGAACTGGCGCAGGGCATCAACCCGGCCGCACTGACCGACCCGGCCGCCATGGAACAGCTGCTCAGCCAGGGCATGTTCGAACCGAAAGCCACCCCGGAGCAGACCGCGGCGCTCGAGCGGCTGGAGACCATGCTGGCGCTGATCGAGGGCTGGGTGCAGACCGTGGTCACCGCCGCACTCGGTGAACGCATTCCCGGCACCGCCGCGCTCTCGGAGATGCTGCGACGCCGCCGGGCCACCGCCGGACCTGCGGAACAGACCTTCGCGACGCTGGTCGGGCTGGAACTGCGGCCCCGCAAGATGCGGGAGGCCGCGGCGCTGTGGGAGCGGCTCACCGACGCCGTCGGCATCGACGCGCGCGACGCCGTCTGGCAGCATCCGGATCTGCTGCCCAGCTCCGCCGACCTCGACGAGCCGGCCGGCTTCATCGACCGGATCATCGGCGGGGACACCAGCGGCGTGGACATCGACTCGGCGATCGCGGAGTTCCAGAAAGCAGAAGACGAGAAGGCCGAGGCCGAGGACAAGAAGCCCACGGAGTCCGGGGAGGACGACAAGTAGTTCCGACGGCCCTGTGGATAGCTGAGCCGGGCGGCGCCCCCGTGGTGCCACAGTCGGCAGGTGCTCTACGCGCTCGACCCGGCGATGCCGGTGCTGTTGCGACCCGACGACGCGGTGCAGGTCGGCTGGGATCCCCGCCGCGCCGTGCTGGTTCGCCCACCTGACGGAGTGACACCCGCCGCGCTGGCCAGCCTGCTGCGCGGCATGCAGGTTCCGCTCGGCAAGCCCGAACTGCAGCGACTGGCCGCCACGCACGGACTCGCCGACAACCTCGACCAACTGTTGGACGCGCTGGAAACCCGCGGCGTCGTCCGCGGCCGGGCCCGGCCCACCGCTGCGCGCGCACTGTCGATCCGGGTGCACGGCAGCGGCCCCCTGGCCGATCTTCTGCTCGAGGCGCTGCGCTGTTCCGGGGCGCGGATCGCGCAGACCAGTCACACCGGCGCCGCGCTGTCGACGGCCCGCGCCGACATGGTCGTGCTGACCGATTACCTGGTGGCCGATCCCCGGCTGGTGCGTGACCTGCACACCATCGGGGTCCCGCACCTGCCGGTCCGGGTGCGCGACGGCGCCGGGCTGGTCGGCCCGCTGGTGATCCCCGGGGTGACGAGCTGTCTGGCCTGCGCCGACCTGCACCGCACCGACCGGGACGGCGCCTGGCCCGCGGTGGCCGCTCAGCTACGGGACGTGATCGGTACCGCCGACCGTCCGACCGTTCTAGCAACCGCCGCAGTCGCGCTCGGCCAGTTGCAGCGCATCATCACCGCGGTGCGCGGACAGGAAGCCGCCGGCGCTCCCCCGACGACCCTGAACACCACCCTGCAGGTCGATGTGAGTAACAACACGATCACGGCTCGCCGCTGGTCACGGCATCCACGCTGCGAATGCTGACATCCATGGTTGCCAGGAGACCGCCGTCAGGGATGATGGTCTGGTGGCAGACATCAAGCGAGGCCGCGCGGCCCGCAACGTCAAGCTGGCGACCATCCCGGTCGGCTTCGCCGGCAGGGCGGCGCTGGGCTTGGGCAAACGACTGACCGGTAAGTCGAAAGACGAGGTCCAGGCCGAGCTGTTGGAGAAGGCTGCCAACCAGTTGTTCACCGTGCTCGGTGAGCTCAAGGGCGGAGCCATGAAGGTCGGCCAGGCGCTGTCCGTGATGGAAGCCGCCATCCCCCCGGAGTTCGGCGAGCCCTACCGCGAGGCCCTGACCAAGCTGCAGAAGGACGCTCCGCCACTGCCGGCGGCGAAGGTGCATCGCGTGCTCGACGGCCAACTCGGCACCAAATGGCGTGAGCGCTTCCAGTCTTTCGACGACACCCCGGTCGCGTCGGCCAGCATCGGCCAGGTGCACAAGGGGGTGTGGTCGGACGGTCGCGAGGTGGCGGTCAAGATCCAGTACCCCGGCGCCGACGAGGCACTGCGCGCCGACCTGAAGACCATGCAACGTCTGGTCAGTGTGTTCAAACAACTCGCGCCGGGCGCCGATGTGGAGGGCGTGGTCGACGAGCTCATCGAACGCACCGAGATGGAGTTGGACTACCGGCTCGAGGCCGACAATCAGCGCGCCTTCGCGAAGGCCTATCAAGGCCATCCGCATTTCGTCGTGCCGCATGTGGTCGCCAGCGCGCCGAAGGTGATGATCTCCGAGTGGATCGACGGCACCCCGATGGCGCAGATCATCCGGGATGGCACGCCCGACGAGCGAGACCTCTGTGGCACAAGGCTTATCGAGCTCACCTTCGACGCACCGGCACGGCTCGGCATGATCCACGGGGACGCGCATCCCGGAAACTTCATGATGCTGCCCGACGGCCGGATGGGCGTCATCGACTTCGGCGCGGTCGGCCCGCTGCCGGATGGACTACCCGTCGAGATCGGTCAGATCATCTGTCTGGCCCGCGACAAGAAGTACGACGAACTGCTGCCCGCGATGGAACGCGTCGGCTTCATCCAGAAAGGTGAGCAGGTCTCGGTCCGCGAGATCGACGACATGCTGCGCCAGTACGTCGAGCCCATCGAGGTCGACGTCTTTCACTACACCCGCCGGTGGCTGCAGAAGATGGCAGCGGCGAATATGAACGTCTCAGCGGAGCAGATCAGGACCGCCCGGGCGATGGATCTGCCGGCCAAACTGGCAATCCCGCTGCGGGTGATCGCGTCGACCGTGGCGATCTCGTGTCAGCTCGACGCCCACGTTCCGACTCGGGAGCTGGCTGCGAAGTTCGTGCCAGGATTCGTCGAGCCCGAGCCGGCGCACTAGCCGGCTCGGACCCGACCCGCTAGGCCGCGATCACGTCCTTGCGCGGACGCCCCCGTGGCCGCTTGCGCTCCACGATGCTGCCGCGCTCGATGATCTCGCCGCCCCAAACTCCCCACGGCTCACCGCGGTCCAACGCGGCGGCAAGGCATTGCCGCCGGATCGGACAGTCCCCGCAGAGCACCTTCGCGCGCTCCAGCTCCATGGGACTCTCGGCGAACCACAAGTCGGGATTCCCGTCGTGGCACGGCAACACCGGCAGTTTCTCCTCGCGGACTGTCGATGTCGACATGTCTCGCTCACCTGCTTCCTGGTCGAAAGGCTCTATCTCTACTTCGGATCCGGGCCAGGAATCGGGTGGAAACACAAAGGCCACGGATCCTTTGACTTCGGGTCCGTGGCCAGTGGCTGTGTCTGGGAGCTTTCCTAGATGAAGCTCCTGTCCACGGACGCGATCGTCGGGGCGGCGTTGACGCGACGCTTACGCTGCGCCGAAATAACGGCGGCCGCGTCGGCGGCGTAAGCAGCGAAAGCCTGATGCGTGGGGGTCGCCATGACGGCACGGAAGGACCACGCACGACGCGCAACTGCGGCTACGCCAAAATTCGTAGTGCTGCTGATCATCGTCGGTCCCTCCTTTCCTCACGCCGCCCTGTAGCCATCGATCGGCTCAGGATTCGTTTCAGAGGCTAAACCCTAACACCGTTTCGCTACAAGCGATTTTCTGACCTGCGGTTTTAGCCTCGTTGGACGTCCTGGCAGGACAACCGCCGAAGCCACCGGGGCTGACCCGCTCTGCAGCCGCAACGCCGGTCCTGAGAAACTAATTCCCATGGCACAGATAACCCTGCGTGGAAACCCGATCAACACCGTTGGAGACCTGCCCGCCGTCGGCGCCCAGGCCCCCGCCTTCACTTTGACCGGCACCGACCTCGGCGACCTGGCCAGCAGCCAGTTCGATGGAAAAGCCTTGGTGCTCAACATCTTTCCCTCGGTCGACACCCCGGTGTGCGCCACCAGCGTGCGGACGTTCAATGAGCGCGCAGCAGCCACCGGCGCGCCGGTGGTCAACATCTCCAAGGACCTGCCGTTCGCGCTGAAGCGATTCTGCGGGGCCGAGGGCATCGAGAACGCTGTGGCCGCGTCGGCGTTCCGCAGCAGCTTCGGCGAGGACTTCGGCATCACGATCACCGACGGGCCGATGGCGGGCCTGCTGGGCCGCGCGGTCGTGGTCGTCGGCGCCGACGGCAAGGTGGCCTACACCGAGCTGGTCCCCGAGATCGGGCAAGAACCCGACTACGACGCCGCCGTCGCCGCACTGGGCGGCTGATCCCCGACAACCATGACCTCGGGGGCCGATGCGTGGCCCCCGAGTTGATGCACTGAGCACCGCCTGACAGGCACCGACGTCGGCAAGCACCAGCCGGCGGCGGTGCCTGTCACATTTGTCTTCACTATGAGTCGCGTGACCCGCGCGGATTGCCCATCCATTCTTGAAGAATGACTCACACCGCACGAAATCACCTCACGCACAGCCTGATTCATCGCGCCTGCAGGCACCACCGCGACCACTCACCACCCTGGTCACTCGCCGTCTGATTGAGAAAAAACCCCGCTCGCGGTCCGTTCGCGCCCGCGTCGGGATTAAAGCGGCGTAGCCTCGCGCTTGTACCACGAGTGCGCGTCTAATAGACCAACGAAAAGGTGCTTGAAGATGAACAAACGGCAAATTATCCGGATGGGTGCAGCAGTAGTCGTATCCGGGGCAATTTCACTCGTCGGATTCCCCATCGCGACGGCCGCGGCCGAAGGCGACTCAGGAGCCGTCACCGGTGCGGGCTTCGGGCCGTCCGCCGGCGTCGGCGACGCATCGAGCTACACCGGCGGCTCGACGTCCAACAGCGTGTGTGGTGGGCCGATGCCGTACACGGACGGCATCACGAACCAGAACTGTGCGGCCGCCTCGGTCGGGGTCGGCGACGCGTCCAGCTATACCGGCGCCGCCACGACCAACAGCCCAGGCGGTACGGCCAGCCTCGGCGTCGGCGACGTGAGCAGCTATACCGGCGGCGGCGTCCCCGGCATCGCGGACAACGGGACCAACTCCACCACCAGGACGGTCAACTTCGGCCCCGGCCACTGAGCTACTGGCGGGCGCGCACCAGCTCGAGCACGTCGGGTCCGAACTGCTCGAGCTTGCGCGCCCCGATGCCGGGGATCGCCACCAGCGCCGCATCGTCGGCGGGCAGCGACTCGGCAATCGCGATCAGCGTGTTGTCGGTGAAGACAACGTAGGCAGGCACTTTCAGCTCCTTGGCGGTCCGCAGCCGCCAATCCTTGAGCTGGCCGAGAAGTTCGTCGTCGACGTCGACCGAGCAGGTTTCGCAGCGGCGCAACATGATTGACGGCGCCGTGCTCAGCACCGCGTTGCAGACCCGGCAGCGCGGTGTCGCGCCCTTCTGCCTGCGGGGCCGGCTCGGCGTCGGCTCGGCCTGGGTCTGCGGTGCGATGCCGTTGAGGAACCGGGACGGACGCCGGCCCTGCCTGCCGCCGGGCGTTCGGGCGAGTGCCCAGCTGAGCTCCAAATGCATTCGGGCGCGGGTGATTCCGACGTACAGCAGGCGGCGCTCCTCCTCCACCGCCTCACTGTCGGGGCCGTGCGCCAGCGCGTGCGAGATCGGCAGCGTGCCGTCGGCGAGGCCGACCAGGAACACCGCGTCCCATTCCAATCCCTTGGCGGCGTGCAGCGAGGCCAGCGTCACACCCTGCACCACCGGTGGGTGGCGGGCGTCGGCGCGCACCCTGAGCTCGGCGACCAGCGCAGGCAGGTCCAACTGCGGGCGGGCGGCGACCTCGTCATCGACCAGGTCGGCCAGCGCGGTCAACGCCTCCCAGCGCTCCCTGGCCTTGGTGCCGGCCGGCTGTTCGCCGGTCAGGCCGAGCGGTTCGAGGATCTGGCGCACGATCTCGGGTAGCGGGCCTTCGGTTTGGCGCTCAGCGGCCCGCTGCAGCGCCAGCAGCGACTGCCTGATCTCCTGACGGCTGAAGAACCCCTCACCGCCGCGCACCTGGAACGGGATGCCGGCCTCGGTGAGCGCCTCCTCGTACGCCTCGGATTGCGCGTTGATGCGATACAGCACCGCGATTTCGGCTGCGGGCGTTCCGGATTCGACCAGACGCTTGATCGATCGCGCGACGGACGCCGCTTCGGCGACCTCGTCGGGATGTTCGTGGAACGTCGGTGACGGGCCGGGTTCGCGCTGACCGATCAGGTGCAGCTTGCTGCCCGCCACCCGGCCGCGCGCCGCCGCGATCACCCGGTTGGCCAGTGACACCACCTGCGGGGTGGAGCGGTAGTCCCGCTCGAGGCGGACCACCGTCGCATCGGGGAACTGGCGGGAGAAATCGAGCAGGTAGCGCGGCGAGGCGCCGGTGAACGAGTAGATGGTCTGGTTGGCGTCGCCGACGACGGTCAGGTCGTCGCGGTTGCCCAGCCACGCGTCGAGCACCCGCTGCTGCAGCGGTGTCACGTCCTGATACTCGTCGACGACGAAGCAGCGGTAGCGGTCCCGGAACTCGGCGGCCACCGCCGCGTCGTTCTCGATCGCGCCGGCGGTGTGCAGCAGCAGGTCGTCGAAATCCAGCAGCGCGATGCCGTCGCGGTTGGCCTTGAGCTTCTCGTAGCCGGCGTAGACGGTCGCGACCTTCGCGGCGTCCAGCGGGATGTCGCGCTGGATCTTGGCCACCGCGGCGGCGTAGCCCTCCGGGCTGATCAATGATGCCTTGGCCCATTCGATTTCGCCGGCCAAGTCACGGACGTCATCGGTACTGACCTGCAGCCGGGCCCGGCTGGCGGCCTGCGCGACGACGGAGAACTTGGTGTCCAGCAGCTGCCAGCCCGTGTCACCGACCACCCGCGGCCAGAAGTACCGCAGCTGGCGCAGCGCGGCGGCGTGGAACGTCAGCGCCTGCACCGATCCGACCGGGGCGCCCATGTTCTGCGCGTCCATGGCGCGCAACCGGGAACGCATCTCCCCAGCGGCGCGCGAGGTGAACGTCACCGCCAAGACCTGACCGGCGGCGACGTGACCGTTGGCGACCAGGTGCGCGATCCGGTGGGTGATCGTGCGGGTCTTACCGGTGCCGGCACCGGCCAGCACACACAACGGCCCCCGGGCGGCCAGCACGGCCTCGCGCTGTTCGTCGTCGAGGCCGGTCAGATGGTCGACGGTCACCGGCATGCGCTCCATCTTGGCAGGGGGTGGGGACATTGCACGTTTGGCGCTGAAGATAGGTTCGAGCCCATGAGTGGCAACGATCCCCAGCTCACCATGTACTCCACCGTGTGGTGCGGCTACTGCAAGCGCCTGAAGACCGCGCTGAAATCGGCGGGCATCGCGTTCACCGAAGTCGACATCGAGCACGACCCGGATGCCGCCAAGTTCGTCATGTCAGTCAACAACGGCAACCAGACCGTCCCGACCGTGAAGTTCTCCGACGGTTCGGCGCTGACCAACCCGAGCCTGAAAGACGTACAGGCCAAGCTGGCGTCGTAGGCCCGCGCCGAGATCGACGAATTGCGGCGTTCTTCTCGCACTTTCGCTGCCAATCGTCGGTTTGGGCGCTAGGTGGCGTGCGCCCACGATTCGATGATCTCGCGGGCGATCGAGATCGAGCCGGGCAGCAGCAGTTTCGACGACGAATCGCTGCTCCAGTCGCCGTGCTCGAGCGCTTCGCGGACCTCGGCTCGGGTGAACCAGGCCGCCTCGGCGATCTCGCCGTCGTGGAAGACGAACTCCTGCTCGGGATCGCCGATGGCGTGGAACCCCACCATCAGTGACCGCGGGAACGGCCACGGCTGACTGCCCAGGTACTCGACGTCGCGCACCGAGAGGCCGATCTCCTCGTTGACCTCGCGCACCACGCAGCTCTCGAACGACTCCCCCGCCTCGACGAAGCCGGCGAGCAGCGAGAACAACCGCTGCGGCCACACGGTCTGGCGGGCCAGCACCGCCCGGTCATGACCGTCGTGAATCAACACGATGATCGCCGGGTCGATGCGGGGGAACTCCTCGTGGCCGGTGAGCGGATTCAGCCGCGACCATCCCGCTTTGACCGCTTTGGTCGGTGACCCGTCCACAGCGCTGTACCGGGCGTGCTCGTGCCAGTTCAGCAGGGCCAGCGCGGAGGCCAGCAATTGAGCGCTGACGTCGTCGATCTGCTGACCGCCACGGCGCAGATCCGACACCTCGCCCTCACCGTGCTCGGGGGCCTCCAAGGCGGCGCGCACCGCCCATACGTGCCGGCCATCCTCCAGGCGGCCCAGGAACACCGCATCGGGCGGCGGCGCATCGGCGTGCTTGGCCGCCGCCGTCAGCGACACCCGGCCGTCGGCGACCATCACCTGGTTGCGGTGGTCGACGCGCAGCAGCGCGGCATCGGCCCAGCCGGCGATGGCGGCGTCGACGTCGGTACGCAGATGATCGGCACGGTCGGCGCCAACCCGGGACAGCAGCGGAACGTTACGAAGTCGGAAAGCCACGCTGTCAGTCTTCTCCGGTGGCGCGAACGTAGAGCAGCCGGTCGGTGGTCTCCAGGGCATCGACGTCCGGATCGTCGACGCGCAGCAGCTTCCCGCCGCGCACCACGCCCAGCACGATGTCGGGCAGGTGGCGCGGAGAGCCGCCGACCTCCTTGTGCTCGACCTCGCGCTCGGCGATCGCGAAGCCGGCATCCGGGGTCAGCAGGTCCTCGATCATCTCGACGACGCTGGGCGTGGTGGTCGCGATGCCCAGCAACCGGCCTGCGGTCTCCGAGGACACCACCACCGAGTCCGCGCCGGACTGACGCAGCAGATGCTGATTCTCGGCTTCCCGCACCGCGGCGATGATCTTGGCTTTCGGGGCCAGCTCGCGTGCGGTCAGCGTGACCAGCACCGCGGTCGGATCGCTATTGGTGGCCACGATGATCGAATTGGCGTGCTGGGCGCCGGCCAGCCGCAGCACATCGGACTTGTTGGCGTCCCCGCGCACGGTGACCAGTCCGGCGGCGTTGGCCCGGTCGAGCGACGGTTGATCGGTGTCGACGACGACGATGTCGGCCGGCGCGACACCGTCGCCGATCATCGCGGCCACCGCCGTCCTGCCCTTCGTCCCGTAGCCGATGACGACGGTGTGGTTGCGCACGCTGTTCCTCCAACGCTGGATCTTGAGAGCCTGCCGCGACGCCGTGGTCAGGGTTTCGACGGTGGTACCGACCAAAACGATCAGGAATGCCACCCGAAGCGGGGTGATGACCAAGACGTTCACCAGACGCGCGGTCTCGGTGTACGGGGTGATGTCGCCGTAGCCGGTGGTCGAGAGCGAGACGGTGGCGTAGTACAGGCAGTCCAGGAAGGTCAGCGGCCCGTCGCGGACGTCCCGGTAGCCGTCCCGGTCGAGGTAGACGATGAAGACCGCCAGGAACAGCGCGGTCAGGGCGTAGATCAACCGGCGGGCGATGCGGCGGCCCGGACTGACGAACTTCTCCGGGATGTGCAGGTAATCGACGAGTGCACTGTCGGGCTTGGCTGCCAGGTTCTCGTCGATCGCCTCGAGCCTGCGCCGCAACCTACCCTTGGCCACGCGACTCCGTCGTCAAGCCCAACCCTCTCGTCGTGAGCGCCACCACTCCAGCATTATGTACCCATGCCGACGACGACTACCGAACTCGAACCTTCACGCAGCCCCAGCCAGCTGCCTGCCTACCGCGCCGCGCTGATGCTCATCGGCATCGGCGTCGGGCACTTCGTGGCGCCCAAGCCCTTCGATGAGATCGTGCCCGCGGAGCTCCCGGGCGACGCCCGGTTCTACACATACGCCTCCGGAGTGGCCGAGGTCGGCATCGGGACCATGCTGCTGGTGCCGCGGACCCGTCGCGCTGCCGCGCTGTTCGCGATCGCGTTGTACCTCGCGGTGTTCCCGGCCAACGTCAACATGTGCCGGTTGTGGAAGGACAAGCCGTTGCCGATGAAACTGGTGGCGCTGGCCCGGTTGCCGTTGCAGATTCCGATGATCACCCAGGCGTTGGCCATCAGGCGCAACGCTCCCCGCTACTAGCTTCGGCGAGCAAGGCCACCAATTCCTCTGGGCCGGAAAGCTTTTCCGGCGTCACGGTGACACCGGCACGCACATAGTGGAACGCCGCCCGGACGTGCGACTCCGGGCAGTTCTTGATCGCCGCCCACGCCAGGCGATAGACCGCGAGCTGCACGGCCGCGTGCTTCTTGGCGTCGTCGTCGGCCGGCGGTTCGCCGGTCTTCCAGTCGACGACGGTCATCCCGCCATCAGCATCGGCGAACACCGCGTCGATGCGTCCGCGCACCACCGTGTCGCCGATCGCCATCTCGAACGGCACCTCCACGTCGACCGGAGTGCGCGCCGCCCACCGCGATTTCGTGAATGCGTCCTGCAGAACGGTCAGCTCCGCGGTCTCAGTGGCGGCGCCGTCGACGGCTCCCGGCAGGTCGTCGAGGTCGAAGAGCCGCTCGGCGCCGTAGAAGCGCTGCACCCATTCGTGGAATGCGGTGCCCAGGATCGCGTGCGGATCGGGCCGCGACGGCAGCCTGCGGGTCAGCCGGCGCAGCGCCGCAGGATCGCGGTCGAGTTCGACCAGTGCGCTGACCGACAGCTGCCCGGGTAGCTGCACCGGCGGCGGCGCGGCGATCCGCGCCCGTTCGGCCAGCAGCGCGTCGACGTCGGCGGCCCAATTCTCCGGGTCCTCGCCGGAGTCCGGGATCGCGCCGGCCAGCGCCGACCGGACCAGCGCGGCGCCCTGCTCGATGTCGGCGCGGGTGCGGCCGAGCGGGTCGGCGGGCCAGACCGCTTCCCGGACGCTGTCGCGCAACGGGTTTCGTTCACCGTCAGCAGGCTCTGGGGCCCACTGTTCCACCACGCCGCACGGTTGCCCCGCCGCATCGGCGGCGTCGAGGATGTCCTTGATCTCGTGCAGGAAATCCGACGGCCCGCGCGGTGTGCTCTCCGTGGAACCCCAGTGGTGCCCGGACAGCAGCAGGGTGTCCTCGGCTCGCGTGATCGCGACGTAGAGCAGTCGGCGTTCCTCATCGAGGCGGCGCTGTTCGAGCTGCTTCTTGTGCGCCATGATGCTGTCGGCCAACGCTTTTCGATCGTTGACGTGTTCGGTGTCCAGCACCGGAACCCCATGCAGACCAGCGGCGGCCCGATCCCCGCGCAGCAGCGGCGGCAGGTCGGCCGGGTCGGAGAGCCAGGTCCGCTTGGAGGCGGTGGACGGAAACACCCGCGCGGACAGGTGCGGGACCGCCACCACCTGCCATTCGAGTCCCTTCGCGGCGTGCACGGTCAGCACCTGCACGCGCCCGGTGGCCACGTTGACCTCGGCGGGCGCCAGACCGTTCTCCACGACCGCGGCCGCATCGAGGTAGGCCAGCAGCCCGCTGATGCATGCCCCGGGCCGGGTCGCATAGTCGGCGACCACGTCGGCGAACCGGTCGAGGTGCTCGGCACCGGCCCAGCCCGCGGCGACGGGCCGGGTAGCCCGCACCTCAACATCGACCCCGAGGACGCGCCGAACCTCGCCGACGAGTTCGGTGACCGGGTGGCCCAATAGCGTTCGCAGTCGGGCCAATTCACCGGCGAGATCGGTGATACGACGGTGTCCCTCAAGCGAGTACGCCGTGGCCGGCCCCGGGTCGGCCAGCGCGTCGGCCAGGCTCGCGGTGTCGGCATCGGGCGCGGCGGAGGCAATGATCTCTTCAGCGGTGACGGCCGCCTGCCGAGCCCCGTCGATCGCCATGGCGCGCCGCCACAGCGCGGCGAGGTCGGCGGCGCCGAGTTGCCAGCGTGGACCCGTCAGCACCCGCATCGCCGCCGCGCCGGCGGCCGGATCGGCGACCAGTCGAACCATCGCCGCCACATCGGCGACCTCCGGGATCGACAGCAGACCGGCCAGACCGACGACTTCGACGGGCACGCCGCGGGCGCTGAGCGCCTCGGCGATCGGGCCGGCGTCGGCGTTGCGCCGCACCAGCACCGCGGCGGTCGGCGGCTCAGCGTTGTCTGCCGCCGCCTCGGCGTAGCGCGACGCGATGTGGTCGGCGACCCACTCCCGCTCGGAGGCGACGTCGGTGAGCAGCGCGCAACGCACCGTGCCGGCCTCGGCGCCGGGGCGGGCCCGCAGCGCCCGGACTGCGACCGAGCGACGGCGGGCTTCGGCGGAGATCTCGTTGGCGACGTGCAATGTGGTCGGCGGGTTGCGCCAGCTGGTGCGCAGTTCGAGTGTGGGCGCCGGGGACCCGTCGGCCTGCGGGAAGTCGGTGGTGAACCGCGGCAGGTTGGTCGCCGACGCGCCGCGCCAACCGTAGATCGACTGGATGGGATCGCCGACCGCGGTCAACGCCAGGCCTTCGTCGGCGCCGGCCCCGAACAGCGACGACAGCGCGATGCGCTGGGCGTGGCCGGTGTCCTGATATTCGTCGAGCAGCACAACGCGGTAGCGGGCGCGAAGCTGCTCCCCCACCTGCGGGCAGGTCGAGGCCAACCGCGCCGCGGCCGACATCTGTGCGCCGAAGTCCATCACCTTGTCGGCGCGCATCCGTGCGTGGAGCGCGTCGATCAGCGGTACCAGGGCGGTGCGCTCGGTCTGGGTGGCCAGCATGCCGAGCAGGAACTGGCTCGGGCCGCGATCACGTTGATACCGCCCGGCCGGCAGGTGATGCACCAGTCGGTCGAGTTCGAGGTGGGTGCCCAGCAGCTGGTCGGTATCGACCAGGTGCTCGGCCAGTTCGCCGGACAGCTTGAGCACCATCGCGGTGACACCGGCCGGGTCCTTGGTGGTGTCCAACGGCCCGGGGTAGCTGCTGACCACGTCGAAAGCCAGTTGCCACAACTCGGTTTCGGTGAGCAGCCGGGCGTCAGGTTCCACCGGAAGCAGCGGTCCATACTCGCGCAGCAACGCACCGGCGAAGGCGTGGTAGGTGCTCACCGTCGGCGCTCCCTGCGGCGCGGCGCCTCCGAGGTGACCCGCCAGGCGGGCCAGCCGGGACCGCACCCGGCGCAGCAGCTGCCCGGCCGCCTTGCGGGTGAACGTCAGGCCGAGCACCTGACCGGGATCGGCGAATCCATTGGCCACCAGCCACACCACCCGCGCGGCCATGGTCTCGGTCTTGCCCGCACCGGCGCCGGCGATGACGACGAGCGGTCCTGGCGGGGCAGCGATGACCGCGGCCTGCTCCTCGGTCGGCGTCGGAAGACCAAGGGCCTCAGCGAGTTCGACGGGGCTGTAGGTCATGACGACTCCGTTCCCGGTGCGCTGTGTGCAGGGCAGGACGGGCGCATCGGGCAGTGTGCGCAGCCGTCATTGACCCGGGCGATGAACTGCGGTCCCGCCGTCGCGGCCGCCGCCTGTTGCACGGTCTGGTGCCACTGCGCTGTGCTGTCCGCGGTGAGTGCGGACTGTTCGCGTTCGGTGGCGCCCGATGCGTTCGGTTTGGCGACGTAGACCAGCCGGCCGCCGCCGGGACGGTCCCCGTCGGCCAGTGCCCCTTCGGCGATGGCCAGCTGGTACAGCCCGAGTTGGGCGTGGCGCTGCGCGTCGTCCTTGGTGACGGGACTCTTCCCGGTCTTGACGTCGACGATCACCAGCCGGCCCTCCGCATCGCGCTCGAGCCGGTCGACCCGCCCGCGCACCCGCACCCCAGGCTGACCTTCGCCGGGCTCGGCGATCACACCGTCGACGGCGACCTCGGTACCGATCTCGGTCAGCTCGTGGCGGGTCGCCGAACGCCACGCCACGAACGCCTCGAGCATGGCGCGGTGCCGCTCGAATTCATTGTCGGCATACCAGGTCGAGTCGAACGGAATTGTGCTCCAGAGCTTTTCCAGCTCAGCCACCAACTGCTCCGCGCCGGTCGCCGACCCGGCGATCAGGGCGTGCACCACCGACCCCAAGGTCGAGCGCAGGTCGCGGCGTTCCGTGCCGCCGTGCCGTTCTGCCAGCCAGCGCAGCGGGCAGTCGGTGAGCGTCTGCACGGTCGAGGGGCTCAGGGTGACGGTGTGCTGATCATCGCTCCACAGCGGTTCGGCGGTGCTGACCGAGGTCATCCCGTACCACTGCGCCGGGTCGGCACCGGCCACACCGTCGGCGGCCAGCCGTGCCAATTGTTGTGCAGCGGTGGCGCGTTCACCGTCGCTGACCGTACCCGCGGGCGCGCACACCACCGCCCGCAGCCGGCCGACGACAGCCGACGGTGCCAGCACCGGCGGGGCGACGACCGGCTGGGCGGGCCGCACGTCATCGGCGCATGCGTACGCCTCGAGCTCGGCGACGAACGGCGAGGGCAGCGCCGCATCGTCACCGGCATCGCTGTCGACGGCGGTGATCAGCAGCCCCCGCCGGGCGCGGCCCATCGCGGCGATGAGCAGTCTGCGCTCCTCGGCCAGCAGGGGCGCCCGCGCCGACACGTCGTCTCCCAGTCCGTCGAGGACGTCCAGCAGCCGCTGGGTGCCCAGCACGCCACCGCGGGGTGTGGTGTTGGGCCACAGGCCGTCCTGCAGGCCGGCGATCACCACCAGGTCCCAGTCACGCTCGAGCGCCGCGTGCGGACTGAGCACCGCGACGGTCTCCGATGCCGGCTGTCCGTCGCCGCTTACCGGTGGAAGTTGCAGGCCCGCAACATGATCCACGAACCCCCGCAGCGACGCCCCGGTGGTGCGGGTGACGTAGTCGTCGGCGATGTCGAACAACGCGGTGACCGCGTGCAGGTTCCGGTCGGCCAGCGCACCTTCGGTTCCGCCGCGCTCGGCCGTCGACAGCCAGCGGCGCTGCAGCCCGCTGCGCTCCCACGCCTGCCACAGGGTGTAGCGCGGGTCGCGGTGCCCGCGATGTCCGCGGGCCGCCGCCGTGAGCACCGCACGCACCCGGTTCACCGGGCGCGCCAGTGTTACCGGCAGATCCACCGGACCGGTGGTGAGAGCCGCGACCAGCTGCTCGCCAAATTCGCCGGAACCGCCGCGGCGCAACACCCGGCGCAGCTGGCGCAGGGTCACCGGGTCCACCCGGCCGATCGGGCCGGTCAGCAGCGACACCGCCTGCTCGCCGGTCAGACCGTCGGCGGTCGCCGCCAGCACACCCAGCAGCGCTTGCGCCGCAGGCTGTTCGGCGACGGGTCCGGCCAGCTGAGCCGCATCGACCGGAACACCGGCACCGGCCAGCGCACGCGGCAGCGCCGCGGCCGCCGACGGCGACCGGACGATGACGGCCAGCTGCGACCACGGCAGACCGTCGACGAGATGCGCGCGGCGCAGCGTGTCGGCGATCAGCGCCGCCTCGGCGTGCGCCGAACCGGCGATACGCACACTGACCGATCCGTCGTCACCGGCATTGCCGTCGAGCACGCGCCACGCGCTGTTGCCCGGCAGCCCGGCAGCGATCCCGCTGATCGCACGGGCCACCGCGGGCGCGCACCGGTGTGAACGGCCCAGTTCGACCACCGGGGTCTCGGCTGCCGTCAGCACAGCCGGGTCGGCGCCGCGGAAGCCGAAGACCGCCTGATTCGGGTCCCCGGCAAGCAGAGTCAGTTCCGTGCCGGCCGCCAACACCCGGACCAGCCGCGCGGCCTGCGGGTCGAGGTGCTGGGCATCGTCGATGAGCAGCAACCGGATTCGAGACCGTTCAGCCGCAAGCAGTTCGGGATCGGATGCCAGCGCCTCCAGCGCGGCACCGACCAGCTCTGCCGCGCCGAGCGCAGGCACCGTGGCCTGTGGCGCAGCGGTGCCCACGGCCGCGCGCAGCAGCATCACCTGTTCGTACTGCTGGGCGAAGCGCCCCGCGGCCGCCCACTCGGGCCGCCCGGATAACCGGCCGATGCGTTGCAGGTGCTGCGGATCCACTCCCCGCTCGGCGCAGCGGGCCAACAGATCCCGAAGCTCGTTGGCGAACCCGCCGGTGGTCAGCGCGGGGCGGAGGACCTGCGGCCACCGCGACGCCGACGCGTCACCGTCCTCGAGGTCACCGGCCAGCAATTCGCGGATGATGCCATCCTGCTCCGCCCCGGTGACCAGCCGCGGCGGCGGGTCACCAGCGCGGGCGGCGGCCTGCCGCAGGACCGCGAAGGCGTAGCTGTGCACCGACCGGACCAGCGGCTCCCGCACCACCGCACGGCACGGCTCAGCCGAGCGAGCCGCGAGCAGCCGGGCGGTCAGCGCGCTGCGGGTGGCACCGGCCAAGCGGCCCGAACCCGTCAGCAGCAGAACAGATTCCGGGTCGGTCCCCGCGGCGATGTGTGCCGCGGCCGCCGCCACCAGCAGGCTGGTCTTGCCGGTGCCCGGGCCGCCGACGATCCGAACCGTGCCGCGCAATTCCGGGCGCAGCACATCGGCAGGTTCGGTCGCCCGGGCCAGCAGTGCGGAGGTCATGCGGGTATGTCACCACGCACCACCGACAAGTTCGCGAACTGGCAGCATGAGACCCGTGACCCACGATCTTCACGTCCACCGTTTCGGGCCGCCCGGACCCATCCGGATCCTGGCCATCCACGGTCTGACCGGCCACGGCCGTCGCTGGCGCGCGCTGTCGCAGAACCACCTGCCGGAGTTCGCCATGGCCGCACCCGATCTGATCGGGCACGGCCGGTCGTCGTGGTCGGCCCCGTGGACCATCGACGCCAATGTCGCGGCGCTGGCAAGCCTGCTGGAGGACGACGCCGACGGGCCGGTGCTGGTGGTGGGCCACTCCTTCGGCGGTGCGATCGCACTGAATCTCGCGGCGGCGTACCCGGACCTGGTGTCCGGGTTGGTGCTGCTGGATCCCGCGATCGGCCTGGACGGGCAGTGGATGCGCGAGATCGCCGACTCGATGCTGTCCTCCCCCGACTACCCCGACCGCGACGAGGCCCGCACCGAGAAGTTCAGCGGCTCATGGGCCGACGTGGACCCGGCCGAACTCGACGAGGATCTCGACGAGCACCTGATCGAACTGCCGAACGGCCGCGTCGGCTGGCGGATCTGTGTGCCCGCGATGATGTCGTATTGGAGTGAGCTCGCCCGCGATATCGTGCTGCCACGTACCGGGACTCCGACGACGCTGGTACGCGCGCAGTGGACGGATCCGCCGTACGTCAGTCCGGAATTGCTCGACGGCCTCGCAGGCCGGCTCGGCGACGATTTCACCCTGGCCGATTTCGATTGCCTCCACATGGTGCCGCACGCCAAACCGGAGGAGACCGCGAAGGTCATCCGGGATCTGCTGGAGCCGTAGCGATGGCCCCGATCACCGACGCGCAAGTCGAGCGGGTGCGTGAGCTGGTCGCGGCCATCCCTCCAGGCCGGGTCGCGACCTACGGTGACATCGCCTCGGCGGCACAGCTTTCCAGTCCGCGCATCGTCGGCTGGATCATGCGCACCGATTCCTCTGACCTGGCGTGGCATCGGGTGATCACCGCGTCCGGGCGTCCGGCCGCTCATCTGACGACCCGTCAACTCGAATTGCTGCGCGCCGAAGGTGTACTGGCCCACGACGGCCGGATCGACCTGGCGCAGACCCGACACCAGTTCTAGAGAACCAGCCGGATCAACGCGGCGGTACGGGCCAAACCGGGGAACGCGGCCGCCGTCGAGCGTGGATGCAGTGCATGCACGGCGAGCCGGAACATCAACGCGCGCAACAGCATCTGCGGCCACTCCGGCAACGCGTCCCACCGCTCGATCAGACCGTCGTCGGCCTCACCCCACGCCAGCGCGTCGACGACGACCACCCCGGCCGCCCACGATGCCGGCCGCCAATAGGGGGTGATGTCGGTGATGCCCGGTGCCGCCGTCCCCGCGAACAACACGGTGCCGTACAGATCGCCGTGCACCAGCTGGTTGGGACTCTTGGTGGGCTTACGCAAGCCGGCCAGCTGATTGATCAGTTCCACCGACCGCTCGCCGTCGGCCGATCCCGGAGCCACCAGCGCGCCGGGCGGCAGTGAATGCAGCGGACGTTCCTCCCACGCGGCCCGGTCGGCGGCGATGAACACGTCGACATCGCTCCACGGAGCGACCGGCGCCTGGGTCAGGAACCTCGGCCGTTCCAGTTTGGCGGTCGCCTCGTGCAACCGCACCCCCGCCGACACGACCTCGTCGTGGCGGGGCTCCGGGCTACCGGCGACGAATGTGTCTGCCCGCCAACCCGAGACCACGTAGCGTCCGTCGGTCGACCGCACCGGCCGCGCCAGCCGGACCCCGTCGACGAACAACGTCTCGCGCGCTTTCGCCGACCAGGCGGCCCTGGCGTGGTCGGCGATCACCGACAGCACCACCTCGCCGCACTTGAAGCCACCTTCCCAACCCGCCCCCAGCGGTTCGGGATCGTGGCTCTTGAGACCGAACGCGGCCAGTACATGCTCAGGCGGGCGCTCATCACTCACCCCGTCAGCCACCCCGACAGCCTAAATTGTCGCGACGCAAAGTAGCCGTCAGTAGAGCACCATGTCGGGATCGATTTGCTTCGCCCAGGCCACGATGCCGCCCTGCAGGTGCATCGCATCGGCGAAACCTGCCTTCTTCACCACCGCCAGCATCTCCGCGGAGCGAACCCCGGTCTTGCAGTACAGCACCGGTGTGCGGTCGTGTGGCAACCTCGACAGGCCCTCGCCGGACTCGATCGCCGACTTGGGGATGAGCTCGGCGCCGGCGATGTGATTGATCTCCCACTCGACCGGCTCGCGGACGTCGATCAACGCCACGTTCTTCCCGGAATCGAGCAGCTCACGCAGTTCGCGCGGGGTGACGGTGGAATCCTGCGCGGCATCGACCGCCGCGTCGGACACCACGCCGCAGAACGACTCGTAATCGATCAGCCCAGTGATCTTCGGGGTCTCCGGATCCTTGCGGATGGTGATCGTGCGGTACGTCATGGCCAGCGCGTCGTACATGATCAGCCGGCCCAGCAGCGTCTCGCCGATGCCGGTGATGAGCTTGATGGCCTCGGTGCCCATGATCGAGGCGATCGACGCGCACAGGATGCCCAGCACGCCGCCCTCCGCGCAGGACGGCACCAGGCCCGGTGGTGGCGGCTCGGGATAGAGGTCGCGGTAATTCAAGCCCAGCCCGTCCGGAGCGTCCTCCCAGAACACCGAGACCTGACCTTCGAAGCGGTAGATCGAACCCCATACGTACGGCTTGTGCGCGAGCACTGCGGCGTCGTTCACCAGATAGCGGGTGGCGAAGTTGTCGGTGCCGTCGAGGATCACGTCGTACTGCTCGAATAGCTGCACCGCGTTGTCGGGTTCCAGCCGCTGCTCGTGCAGGCGGACGGTCACCAGCGGGTTGACCTCGAGGATGGAGTCCCGCGCGCTGTGGGCCTTGGAGCGGCCGATATCGGACTGGCCGTGGATGATCTGGCGCTGCAGGTTGGACTCGTCGACCACGTCGAACTCGACGATGCCGATCGTGCCGACGCCGGCGGCCGCCAGATAGAGCAGCGTCGGCGAGCCGAGCCCGCCCGCCCCGATCACGAGCACCCTGGCGTTCTTCAAGCGCTTCTGACCGTCGACACCGAGATCCGGGATGATCAGGTGTCGGCTGTACCGCGCGACCTCGTCGCGAGTGAGCTCGGCGGCTGGCTCGACCAGCGGCGGCAACGAGGGCACCGGCACTCCTAGGATCGTCAGGCGATCGGATACGGCCAGGGGTTGAACCGGCAGGTCTTGCCGTCAGCCTTGACGTACTCCGGATCGAAGCGCGACGCGTCGTCGTCGGCGGTCGAGAAGGTCTGCTGCATCATCACCGGCGCCAGGCCACCGCTGTCGGCGCAGGGCTCGTGATGCTGGTAGCCGATCGCGTGGCCGACCTCATGGTTGATCAGGTATTGCCGGTAGGAGCCGATGTCGCCCTGGAACGGCACCGCACCGCGCACCCACCGCGCCTCGTTGATGAAGACACGCGGTTGCGCGTCCGGGCCGTAGGCCGGGTTGTAGCAGGACGACTCCAGCGGGATCTCATAGCCGCAGCCCTCACGCACCGTCATCGGCGACGTCAGCGACACCCGGAAGTCCGGCTTGACGTCCGGGGCGTCGACCCGCTGAAAGGCGAACTGCGGATTGTGAATCCAGCTCTTGGGGTTGCCCAGCGTCTCGGAGACCATCCGGGCGAATCCTTCGTCACCGCCGAACGACGCGGTGTCGACACCGTCTTCGACCTCGACGGTGTAGGTGAACGTCTTCGCGGTTCCGTCACCGACCTTCGGCGTCGTACCCGGCACGATGTGCCACGTCTTGGCGCCGGCCTCGGTGAACGCTCCGCCCTCCGGCAGGATCCCGGTCGGCAGGTTGGCGTCGAACTCGGTGAGCCCACGGGGTGGCGCACCGATGATCGCCGTCCCGCTCGACCCGATCGTCGGCGGGCCCTGCACCGGGCCGTGGGCGGTGTGTTGAGCCGCGGGAGCGGCGGTGCCGGTGATCGTTTGGTAGAGCACCACTCCGGTGACCACGACCAGAACGGGCAAGGCATACGCGCGCCAGCCGTAGGTCGATATGAACCGGCCCAGCCAGCTCTGCTTACGCCATTGACGATGCTGATCCCGGTTGGATCTGGCCCGGCCCGACTCCCCCGCCAACGGGTCGCGCAACGCGCGCAGCGGCTCCCGCCACTCGTCGCGCAGCACCGGCACCCGACCGCCGCCGCGGTGCCCCGGGTCGTAGGTCACCGCCCCAGGATGGCACAACAGCCGAACACGGGAGTTCCGGCGCGCCCGCGCCCGCCGGACGCAGCTACGGGCGAGTAACCCCAGCCGGGTAGTAATGTCGACGCGACGGGCCGGTAGCGCGGGGGCACGGCGACCGGCCACAGAACCAGATTGAGGACTCGATGAGCGAACTCGCCGACACGGCCGAGCGGAAGTCCGCTCGAACAGCCAGTGGCGACCGTCCCGCCGCGGCCGCGCCGCGGCGCGGAAGCCGCTTGCCGCGCGACGAGCGCCGTGGCCAGCTACTGATCGCGGCCAGCGAGGTCTTCGTCGACCGCGGCTATCACGCCGCCGGAATGGACGAGATCGCCGACCGCGCCGGTGTCAGCAAACCCGTTCTGTACCAACATTTTTCGAGCAAACTCGAGCTCTATCTGGCGGTCCTGAACCGGCACGTCGAGAACCTGGTGTCCGGGGTCCGGCAGGCCCTGCGGACCACCACCGACAACCGGCAGCGACTGCGCGCCGCGGTGCAGGCCTTCTTCGATTTCATCGAGCACGACGGCCAGGGCTACCGGCTGATCTTCGAGAACGACTACGTCACCGAGCCGCAGGTCGCCTCGCAGGTCAAGGTGGCCACCGAAGCCTGCACCGACGCGGTGTTCGACCTGATCAGCCGCGACTCCGGGCTGGATCCGCATCGCGCCCGGATGATCGCGGTGGGCCTGGTGGCGATCAGCGTCGACTGCGCCAGGTACTGGCTGGACGCCGACCGCCCGGTCTCCAAGGAGACCGCGGTCGACGGGACGGTGCAGTTCGCCTGGGGCGGACTGTCACACGTCCCGCTGACGCGCTCCTAGCGGCCCCAACGGCTACGCGCCGGCAGCACCGCCCGCGCCGATCCCGAATCCGACCCGCCGCACGTCGGCGACACCGATCTCGACATAGCTGATCTTGGCGGTCTGCACCAGGAAGCGGCGACCCTTGTCGTCGCTCAGGCTCAGCACATCCGGGCCGTCCTTGGCGAACGCCGAGGTCACCAGCTCTTCGACCTCAGCGGGCGTCTGGGAGCTGGCGAACACGAGCTCACGCGGACTGTCCGTGACACCGATCTTGACCTCCACGCTGGCCCCTTCTCTCTCGTCTGCGTCGTGTGCGCATCTACCCAACGAAGGCTAGTGGACGCTCCGAACCAAAGACGTTCCACGGTCGCGGCCAGCCGTTCGCGGTTAGCGAATAGTGCGTCAAGCTGCGATAACAGCATGGCAACGGACAGGCGCGCCGCGCCGTGGCCAGGTGCGCGCGTCCATAACCTTTTCTCGTGAGCGACACCTTGCGCCGGAAGCGGCTGGTCCAGTGGCCCCGCGTGGCGCTGACCGTCGGCGGCGTCCTGGTCGCCGCCACCGCGACGACGTTCGTGGTGCGGACCGGGGACGCCGCCAGCACCATCGCCGATTCCAGCACCACACCCACCCGCACCGTGGTGGCGATTCCCGGTCCCCGGACGTCGACCCCACCGCCGGCCCCGGTCACCGTCACCGTCCCCGGCCTGCCCATCGAGACACCGGTCATGGTCCCGCCGCCGAGCGCGGCGGCGGCCCCGATGGCGCAGGCGACGGTCGATCCCGCCGAGATCGTCTACACCGTGGCGGGCAATCAGCGCCCCGACGACCCGGTCACGATCACCTACGCCGACGAGGTGGGCGCCCTGCGCACCGTCGAGAACGTCTCCCTGCCCTGGCGGCTGACCGTCGTGCCGACCGTGCCCGTCAACTACGTGACCGCCAGCAGCAACGGAAGTCAGCTGAACTGCTGGATTACCGATGCGCGGGGGGCGACCGTAGCCGCCGCGACCGACAACACCATCTCGGCGACCTGCAACCGTTAGGTCAGGCCCAGTTCTAGGTCAGGCCCAGTTCGCCCATCCGCTCGGCGTGCGTGCGCTGCAGCCGGTCGAAAAAATCGGCGACCTGCCCGAGGCCACCCGGACCGGCCAGCACCAGATCGACGAGTTCGTCACGCTCGGCCAGCACGTACTGAGCCTGGGTGATCGCCTCGCCGAGCAGCCGGCGCGACCACAGCGCCAACCGGCTGCGCTGGCGTCCACTGCTGGTCACAGCCTTGCGAACCTCGGCGACCACGAACTGCGAATGCCCGGTCTCGGACAGCACCCCGCGCACCACCGAGGCCACCTCGTCGGGCAGCACGTCCGCGATCTCGAGGTAGAAGTCCGCCGCCAGCGCGTCACCGACATACGTCTTGACCAACGCCTCGAGCCAGGTGCTGGGCGTGGTCAGCCGGTGATAGTTCTCCAACGCCGACGCATACCGCGTCATCGCCGGCACGACGTCGACACCGCGCGCTTCCAGCGCCTCACGCAGCAGCTCGTAATGCGCCATCTCGGCAGCGGCCATGCTGGCCATGTTGATCCGGCCGCGCAGGTCCGGAGCCATCCGGGCTTCCTCGGTCAGCCGGTAGAACGCGGCGACCTCGCCGTAGGCCAGCAGCGCGAACAACTCGTTGACGCCGGGGTGGTCGGCGGTGATCCGCGCCGGTGACTCCGAGGCGGGCTGGGGGGCCGTCATGGCCGTCACTGTAGTCCCGGCCAGAGCGCCGATCAGTCCCGGAGAGCGCGACCAGCTATGATGGGGTCTGACGAACGCCGTGAGGCGTGGTCAACGAAATGTGCGTGCACGCAGTGGGCCCGCTCCCTCAGTGCAGGGCCCGGCGAATCGGGGCATCGAATCGATGGCACCGACTCCATTCCGAAGTCAGAACTCGTGCGCGCGTGACAACGCATTCGAGGACCGACTACGGAAGGCACAACGCCACCACATGACCCCACTGACAATCCATCCCCAAATCTCATTCGCCCAGCTCGGAGTACGTGACGAGATCGTCCGGGCGCTGTCCGAAGAAGGCAAGGAATTCGCCTTCGCCATCCAGGAGCAGACCCTGCCGATGGCGCTGGCCGGCGACGACCTGATCGGCCAGGCCCGCACCGGCATGGGCAAGACCCTCGCCTTCGGTGTGCCGCTGCTGCACCGCATCACCACCGACACCACGCGGCCGCTGACCGGCACTCCGCGCGCGCTCGTCGTGGTCCCGACCCGTGAGCTGTGTTTGCAGGTCCACGGCGACCTGGTCGCCGCATCGAAGTACCTGAAGGCCGATGAGTCGCGCAAGCTGACCGTCACCGCCATCTACGGCGGCCGCCCGTACGAGCCGCAGATCGAGGCGCTCCAGAAGGGCGTCGACGTCGTCGTCGGCACCCCGGGCCGGTTGCTCGACCTCGCCCAGCAGGGCCACCTGCAGCTCGGTGGCCTGTCGGTTCTGGTGCTCGACGAGGCCGACGAAATGCTGGACCTGGGCTTCCTGCCCGACATCGAACGGATCCTCAAGCAGATCCCGACCGAGCGCCAGGCCATGCTGTTCTCGGCGACCATGCCGGACCCCATCATCACGCTGGCCCGCACGTTCATGAACCAGCCCACCCACATCCGCGCCGAGGGCGTGCAGGGGGCCGCGACCCACGACAGCACCGAGCAGTTCGTCTACCGCGCCCACGCGCTGGACAAGGTCGAGATGGTCAGCCGCATCCTGCAGGCGCAGGGCCGCGGCGCGACGATGATCTTCACCCGCACCAAGCGGACCGCGCAGAAGGTGTCCGACGAGTTGGCCGAGCGCGGGTTCAAGGTCGGCGCCGTGCACGGCGACCTGGGCCAGATCGCCCGCGAGAAGGCGCTCAAGTCGTTCCGCAACGGCGACATCGACGTGCTGGTGGCGACCGACGTAGCGGCCCGCGGCATCGACATCGACGACATCACGCATGTGATCAACTACCAGATTCCCGAGGACGAGCAGGCCTACGTGCACCGCATCGGCCGTACCGGCCGGGCAGGCAAGACCGGCATCGCGATCACTTTGGTGGACTGGGATGAGCTCGACCGGTGGTCGATGATCAACACCGCGCTCAAGCTCGACTGCGCCGATCCCGCCGAGACCTACTCGAACTCGCCGCACTTCTACGAAGAGCTCGGCATCCCCACCGACGCCGGCGGCACGGTCGGCGCCGCACGCAAATCGCAGGGCGCCAAGTCCCAGAGCGCCAAGTCCCAGGACGGCACGCGGATCAGCTCCGCCGACTCCAACCGGGAGCGGCCCAGCCGCAACCGTTCTCGCCGGCGTACCCGCGGCGGCGAGGGCGCCAACGGACACACCGCCACGCAGTCCGACTCCCCCGCAGGCGGCGACCAGCCGGTCGAGGGTGGCGACGACAGCCCGGCCCGCAAGCGCCGTCGCCGGCGTCGTCCGCGCAACGCCGCCGAGGCCCCCGCAACCGCAGGCTGACGACCGCTATCGTCGCCTAGATGGTCAGACCCGAGCGCCGCACCAAGGGCGATCTCATCGCCGCGGCGACGATCGCACTTGTCGTGGCCGTCATCGCCGCGCTGTTCTGGTGGAACAGCTCCGCGCGGGCCACGATCAGCCGGCCCGCCACATCGCCGGCGCCCAATCCGGTCCCGGCGCGGGTGGTTCCCGCCACGCTGCACCAGTTGTGGACCGCGAGCAGCCCGCGCACGCTGAGCCCGATCGTCGTCGGCGGCACCGTGGTGACCGGCGACGGACGGACCGTCGATGGGCATGACCCGCAAAACGGTCAGATCCGCTGGACGTTCGCCCGCGATACGAACCTGTGCGGGGTGTCCTACGTTTACGACCTTGCTGTCGCGGTGTATCCGGATTCGCGTGGCTGCGGACAGGTCAGCAGCATCAACGGCGGCACCGGCCAACGCGGACCGACCCGCACCGCCTACGCCGACAAGCAGGTGGTGCTCAGCTCCAACGGCAGCGCCGTGCTGTCGGCCGGTCCCACCCGGCTGGAACTGTGGCGCTCAGATCTGGTGCGCATGCTGTCCTACGGCGAGATCGATGCCCGGGTCAAACCGGTCAACCAGGGCATCGGCACGGGCTGCACCCTGATGTCGGCGGCAGCCAGTGACGAGGCCGTCTCGGTCATGGAAGCCTGCCGCGACCAGAAAGACCTGCGCCTGACGCTGCTCAAGCCGGCGAAGGAAGAAGACGAGCCCGACACCAAGAACGTCCCGCTGCCCGGCGTCAGTGCCGACTCCGAGGCCCGCGTGCTGGCGGTGTCGGGCACCACCACCGCGGTGTACCTGCCGTCCCCCCAACCGCAGATCGCCGTGTACGACGACACGGGCACCAAGATCGCCAGCACTCTTCTGAAAAAGGCTCCGGTGCTTGCCAATCCGGCCCAGGCCGTCACCCACGCCGGCGACTTGTACACCTGGTGGACCGGCGACAGCGTGGAAGTGTTCGATGCGCGGCTGTCCTACCGCTACACCATCGAAGCGTCGGAAGCGGTGGCCCCGCTGGGCCCTGGCGCGATGATGGCGGGCCGGCTGCTCATCCCGCTGACCAACGGCATCGGGGTGTACGACCCGACCAGCGGCACCAGCGAGCGGATCATCGCCGTCACCCATCCGGCCGGCACGGGACCGGTGGTGCCCGCCGTCACCGGCTCGACGGTGATCGAGCAGCACGGTGACGCGCTGGCCGTGTTCGGCCCGAAGACCTAGACCTCGGGAGTGAAGGTCGGCAGCGCTTTGCCGGACTTCCAGTGCTTCAGCAGCGCGGCCGCCAGCTCGCGATACGCCGTGCCGCCCTTGCTCTTTCGGCCTGCCAACACCGACGAACCGGATGCGCTTGCCTCGGCGAAGCGGACCGTGCGCGGAATCGGCGGGGCCAACACCGGCAGGTCGTAACGGTCGGCGACGTCGAGCAGCACGTCGCGGCTGTGCGTGGTGCGCGAGTCGTACAACGTGGGCAGCGCACCCAACAGCTTCAGGTTCGGGTTGGTGATCTGCTGGACGTCGTCGACGGTGCGCAGGAACTGCCCGACCCCGCGGTGCGCCAGCGTCTCGCACTGCAGCGGCACGATCACCTCGTCGGCCGCGGTCAGCCCGTTGAGGGTGAGCACACCCAGCGACGGCGGGCAGTCGATGATCACCACGTCGAACTGGTCGAGCTTGTCCAGTGCGCGTTTGAGGGCGTACTCGCGTCCGGCGCGCATCAGCAGCATCGCTTCCGCACCGGCGAGGTCGATGTTGGCGGGCAGCAGCGTCATGCCTTCGGCCGTCTCCACCAGCGCCGCGCTGGGCTCGACGTCGCCGAGCAGCACCTCGTGCACCGACACCGGCAACTTGTCCGGATCGGCGCCCAGCGAAAACGTCAGGCACCCCTGCGGGTCCAGGTCGACGAGCAAGACACGCTTACCCGCATCGGTGAAAGCCGCCCCAAGAGACGCGACCGTGGTTGTCTTGGCCACCCCACCCTTCTGGTTGGCCACCGCCAATACTCGGGTCACACCGACCATCCTTGCAGGTTCGCCGCCGTTACGTCCCGGCTGCCACGGCGCGCCTGGTCATCGGGCAGAATCATTGATTGTGAGTGTCGGTACGCATCGGTTGGTCCTGCTTCGGCACGGCGAAACCGAGTGGTCCAAGAGCGGTCAACACACCAGCACCACCGACCTCGATCTCACCGAACACGGGCGCGAGCAGGCCACCCTGGCCGCGCGCACGATCGAGCACCTCGGCCTGGACAACCCGCTGGTGGTCAGCAGCCCCCGCAAGCGCGCCCTGGCGACCGCCGAGCTGGCCGGGCTGACGGTGGATGATGTGTCGCCGCTGCTATCGGAGTGGAATTACGGCGACTACGAGGGCCTGACGACCCACCAGATCCGCACCGAGACCCCGGGCTGGCTGCTGTGGACCTACGGCTGCCCCGGCGGCGAGAGCGTCGACCAGGTCAGCATGCGCGCCGACCAGGCGGTGTCCTACGCGCTGGAGCGCATGGTCGACCGCGACGTGGTGTTCGTCGGACACGGGCACTTCTCCCGCTCGGTGGTCACGCGCTGGGTGGAGCAGCCACTGCGTGAGGGTGCGCGCTACGGGTTCGGCGCGGCCTCGGTGGCGGTGTGCGGCTTCGAGTACGGTCTGCGACAGCTCTCGGCGCTGGGCTTGACCACCCACCGCGAGCCGGTCACCGGGACGTGATGGCACTTCCGACCTTTGTGCTGAGCGGCCCCGCCGGAACAGTCATCGCCGAGGGGATCCGGACCGGGTACGACGACGTCGCCGCGGCGGCGGCGGCGCTGGCCGACGGCTCGGCGGACGTGGTGGTGGGCGCGCTGCCGTTCGACATCCGGAGCAGGGCGGCGCTGCTGACGCCGGTGTCGGTGACGTTCGGCGACGCCCTGCCGTCCTGGCCGGCAGCGCCGCTGCCCGCGGTGCGCATCGAGGCGATGGTTCCGGCGCCGGCTGAGCATCGCGCCCGAATCCGCGCCGCCCTGGATCGCCTGACCGCGCCCGAAAGTGCTTTGCAGAAGGTCGTTTTGGCGCGGGCACTGCGCCTGGTCGCCGACGGTCCACTCGACGCACGGGCGATCCTGGACCGGCTGGTGGCCGCCGATGCCGAGGCATGCGCCTACCTGGCCGACCTGTCCGTCGCGGGCGGTGACCACACCGGTACCGCGCTGGTCGGGGCCAGCCCCGAACTGCTGGTCGCCCGGTCGGGTGACGTGGTCACCTGTCAGCCGTTCGCCGGGTCCGCGCCGCGGTCGGTCGATCCGCAGACCGACGCCGCCAACGCGGCCGCGCTGGCCGAGTCGGGCAAGAACCGCCACGAGCATCAGCTGGTCGTCGACACCATGCGCGCCGCGCTCGAGCCGCTGTGCGCCGAACTGGAGATCGCACCGCAACCGCAGCTGAGCCGCACGGCCGCACTGTGGCATCTGTCCACCCCGATCCGTGGCCGGTTGCGTGACACTTCCACCACCGCAATCGATTTGGCACTGGCGCTGCATCCCACCCCGGCTGTCGGCGGGGTGCCCACCCAGGCGGCGGTCGATCTGATTGCGCAACTCGAAGGTGACCGCGGCTTCTACGCAGGCGCCGTGGGCTGGTGCGATGCTCGCGGCGACGGCCGATGGGTGGTGGCGATCCGCGGCGCGCAGCTGTCCGCAGACCGGCTGGGGGCGCTCGCCCAGGCCGGCGGCGGTATCGTCGCCGAATCCGACGCCGATGACGAAGTCGCAGAGACCACAACGAAATTCAAAACCATCCTGTCAGCCCTGGGGGTGCAGCAATGATCATCCGGATGGCCCGTCCCGGCGACGAGCCCGAAATCGTCGCGATGATCCGCGAACTAGCCGAATTCGAGCACGCCCTCGATCAGTGCACGGTGACCGAAAGTCAAATCACCGCAGCACTTTTCGGCGACAACCCGGTGGGATCCTGCCACCTGGTCGAGATCGACGGCGAGGCCGCCGCGGTGGCGCTGTGGTTCCGAACCTTCTCCACCTGGGACGGCGTCGCCGGCATCTACCTGGAAGACCTCTTCGTGCGCGACAAGTTCCGCCGGCGCGGCCTGGCCCGCACGCTGCTCGCGACGCTGGCCAAGGTATGCGTCGACAACGGCTACACCCGGTTGGCGTGGGAAGTGCTGGACTGGAACGTCAACGCGATCGCGCTCTACGACGCCGTCGGCGGCAAGCAGATGTCGGAATGGATCAACTACCGGGTCAGCGGACCTGAGCTCGACGCGCTGGCGGCCGAGGTCTAGTTGTCCTGCGCCCGGGAGGCCCAGCGCAGGGCAGGCGGACTGAACAGCAACGCCAGCACGGCGATGGCCACCCCACCCATCGCAATCGCGTAGCCCGGCTGATGGGCGGCCACGATGTACCAGGCCACCGGCAGCAGCAGCAGGTTGGCGAACACCGCGATGCCCCGGCCCCAGCGGCGCCCGGTGATCAGCCCCCAGCCGGCGGCCGCCACCGCGGCGCCCATCACCGCGAACCAGCCCGCCGTGCCATAGCCGTTGACGATGTGTTGGTCAGCGCCGGACACACCGCGCACCACCAACACCACGGCCACCACGATCGCCACGACACCTTCAGCGGCCGCCGCGAAGCCGGCGTAGCGGACCACGGGCGGGACAACGGATTCGGTCACCTTCGTAAGGTAACCGGTCGCGTCACGGGCGCGCGGCGCGAGACCAGCCCAGCGGGCTGAGGCTCCGGTAGGGGTCCGACTCCCGCAGGCTGAGAAGGTCGTCGAGAATCTGCTCGAGCGCGGTCTGCGTACTGCGCTTGACCTCGTCAGCCCAGCCCGAGGCGTCGATCCCCACCGGCGTGGTGGTGTCGATCGGGGTGCCGAACCGCAGATACATCCGCTCCGGCCGGGGAATGAGAGTCGGTCCGATACCGCGCATCAGCGGCATCGCCATATCCTGTCGGCCGCTGAAGCGACCGCTCACGGACTCGCTGAACCGACCCCACGCGCTGTCCCGCGTCGTCAGGCTTCGGTACACGTCGTCACCTCCGACGAGTCCCACCGGGACGATCGGATAACCGTTCTCCACCGCGATCCGCGCGAACCCGGACCGGCCCTGCCAGCGCAGGGTGTACTCCTCACCCTTGAATTTCGGGATCTCCCGACCACCACCGGGGAAGACCAGGATGGTCTGGTCGTGACGCATGAGTTCACGGGCGGTCTCCGGCGCACCGACCACGCCGCCGAACGCCGCCAGCAGGTCGCCGAACAGGCCAGGCATCTGCCCGAACTGACGGTCGGCCAGCGGGCGCACCCGCACCCCGATCTCCCGGCGCACCGCGTACGGGATCAGCAGAGCTTCGGCGCCGCCCTGAGTGTGGTTACCCACCAACAGGAATCGGCCGTCAGCGGGTAGGTTGTGCACCCCGTCGATGTAGGGGCGCCACAGGTCGACCACCGGGTGGATCCCGTCCGCGACGGCGCCCAGCACGTGTTTGATGGCGCGGACCCGCCGCGGGTGATTCATGACGGCCGCCACGTCGACGGCTGCTTGGCTGCTCTTGGCGACCATGTCGCCCACTCCTATCGTCAGACGAACTAGTTCGTTCTTTATACTCGATGTTCATGAGAAGCACCTCAGAGCTGCGCGAGGAGATCCTGGCTGCCGCTCGCAGCGAGTTCGCCCGGCACGGATTCGCCGGCGCCCGCATCGACCGCATCGCGGCGACGGCCAGCGCCAGCAAAGAACGCCTCTACGCCCACTTCGGCGACAAGGAGACGCTCTTCCGGGAGGTGCTCGCCACCAACGTCGCGGAGTTCTTCCAGGCGGTGCGGATGTTGCCCGACGATGTGCCCGAATTCGTCGGCGGGATGTTCGACTTGAGCGTGCGCCGGCCCGAGCACCACCGGATGGTCTCGTGGGCACATCTCGAGGGGCTGCCACTGGAGCCACCCAGCGCCGACGGGCTACCCCTACCCCAGCTGGCCCTCGCCGCGATCGAGGAAGCTCAGGCCACGGGCCACGTCGACGCGTCCTGGGATCCAACCGACCTGATCGTCATCCTCTTGGGGATCGCGTTGGCCTGGGCACACTGGCCCGACCCTGCTGCCGCGACCACCTCGGCGGCGGTACTGGCTGGTCGACGCGCCGCGGCCGTCGAGGCGGCAGCCCGCGTCATCGCCCCTAGCGCCGGAACACCACCCACCGCATCGCGCAGTACATGAAAATGCCCTCGCAGGCCCCCGCCGCCATCCGGGCCACGTGGTACTCGACACCAAGGGCCCGCAATCCGGTGGAGACGCCGAGGATGAACGCCAGATAGTTGATCACCACCACGACGACGTAGACACCAACCTGCGGTCCCACCGCGCCGTGCGACTGGAAATTCACTACCCGGTTGAGCACATAACTGGCCGCGAACGCGCACACGTAGGCCACCGTCACCGCCGCCCCGAACGTCACGTGCAGCACCCCGTGCAGCACCGTAAGCACCAGCAGGTCGAGCGCGAAAGTGCCGGAGTTGATCACCACGAAGCCCAGGAAGGTCGGCGGCACAACCGAATTCAGCCCGAACGGCAAACACTTGACCACCGACTCGCAAGCCCGGTGGAACCAGCCGACAGCACTGACCGCATCCGGCTCCGACCCCACGACCACGTCGCGAGCATGCCACCGGCAGCTGTCCGCTTCGTGATGAGCAGACAAACACTTCGAAGAGCCCTCCCGCACCCGTCTAGGCTCATGGCTCGTGCGCGCCGTCCTGATCGTCAACCCGAACGCCACTTCCACCACTGCGGCCGGCCGCGACCTCCTCGCCCACGCGCTGGAGAGCCGAGTGGACCTGTCGGTCGTACATACCGACCACCGCGGGCACGCCATCGAGATCGCCGAGGCGGCGAGGAACGACGGCACCGACGTGATCATCGTCCACGGCGGCGACGGAACGGTGAACGAAGTGGTCAATGGGCTGCTGGGCCGGCCAGGCCGACGGGCAGGAGCGCAGCGACCCGGGCATGAACAAGGGGCGTTGCCGGAGACGATGCCCGCGGTGGCGGTGGTACCCGGCGGCTCGGCCAACGTGTTCGCCCGCGCACTGGGCATCAGCCCCGACCCGATCGTGGCGACAAACCAGCTGGTCGACCTGCTCAGCGCGCGCCGCGACGGCGCGGCCTGGCGCGAGATCGGGTTGATGGACTGCGGTGAACGCTGGGCGGTGTTCACCGCAGGCATGGGGGTGGACGGCGACGTGGTGGCAGCCGTCGAGGCGCAGCGCGCCAAAGGCCGCAAGGTCACCCCGGGCCGCTACATTCGCGTGGCGGTCCGCGAGATGCTGGCCAGCGCACGCAACGAGCCACTGATGACCCTCGAACTGCCCGGCCAGCCACCGCAAAGCGGTGTGTACTTCGCGTTCATCTCCAACTCCAGCCCCTGGACGTACGCCAACACCAGGCCGGTGTGGACCAACCCGGACACCACCTTCGAGACGGGCCTGGGCGTCTTCGCGATCACCAGCATGAACGTCTGGCGCAACCTCATGCTGGTGCGCCGGATGCTGTCGAAGAAGCCGGTGATCAAGGCCAAGCACCTGATCCGCCACGACGACGTGGCGTGGGTGCGGGTCACGGCCGACGAACCGGTCGCCAGCCAGATCGACGGAGATTTCCTGGGGTTGCGCTCGGAAATGACGTTCCGCGTGGTTCCGGGCGCCCTCAGCGTCGTCGCCCCGCCCGCGGTGAAGGGCCCTGACCAGCAGTAATGGGGTCGCGCCAAAGGATTCAGGGCGCAGATGGGTTGAGTGTAGTACAAACGGATAGAGGGTTCGGTAACCCACCCCCAGCCAGACCTTGTAGTGACATTGCCCACGTGTTAACTGAGTTCTATTGACATCCGTCGAGGACGTGAAACGATCGGATGCAACAACACAGAAACATTTGTGTGCACCGCATTAACAGCCGAAGAAAAATCACGTGCGCTTCGTTGCGCACATAGTAAGGAGTAGCGACAAATGGATTGGCGCCATAAGGCGGTCTGCCGTGACGAGGATCCGGAACTGTTCTTCCCCGTGGGGAACAGCGGCCCGGCGCTCGCCCAGATCGCTGACGCGAAGCTCGTCTGCAACCGCTGTCCGGTCACCACGGAGTGCCTGACCTGGGCTTTGGATTCCGGCCAGGATGCCGGCGTCTGGGGCGGCATGAGCGAGGACGAGCGCCGTGCGCTCAAGCGTCGCAATGCTCGCACCCGCGCACGCAGCAGCGTCTAGCCCGCCCTTTCGGCAATTTTGACATCGCGGCCCCGGCAAATGCCAGGGCCGCGATTTCTATTTGCAAATGTCGTCCCGGTCACATTTGCTATTGGGGAAGTCGCGCACTCGAACGCCTGCCGAGTGGTACGCGCAACACAACATCGGTACCGCCGCCCGGGACGTCATGCATTCCCAGCGAGCCGTCCAGCTCGGCGGTGACCAGCGTCCGCACGATCTGCAGGCCCAGCCGGTCGGACTTCTCCAGCGAGAACCCTTCCGGAAGCCCACGCCCGTCGTCATGCACGACGACGTCCAGCCACCGCGCTGACCGCTCCGCCCGGATGGTCACGCAGCCCTGCTTGGCCGAGGACTCGAAGGCATGCTCGATGGCGTTCTGCACCAACTCGGTGACCACCATCACCAGTGCCGTGGCCCGGTCGGCGTCGAGCACCCCCAACGCCCCGTCCCGGTTGATCCGGATGGGGCTGTCGACCCGGGCCACGTCGTTCATGATCGGCAGGATCCGGTCGATGACCTCGTCGAGGTTGACCTCCTCGTCCACCGACATCGACAGCGCCTCGTGAACCTGAGCAATCGACGCGACCCGTCGCACCGACTCCATCAGCGCCTCGCGGGCCTCCTCGTTGCTGGTCCGGCGGGACTGCAGGCGCAGCAGCGCGGCGACGGTCTGAAGGTTGTTCTTCACCCGGTGGTGGATCTCGCGGATGGTCGCGTCCTTGGACAGCAGCGCGCGGTCGCGGCGCTTGACCTCGGTGACGTCCCGGATCAGCACCGCCGCCCCCGCAGCGGCGCCGTGAACCACCAGCGGCAGCGTGCGCAGCAATACCGCCGCCCCGCCGGCGTCGACCTCCAGGCGCATGCTCGACCCGCCGGACAGTGAGTCACGGACGTGTTCGGCCAACTCCTGGGCCTCGAACGGGTCGGAGATCAGCGGCCGGGTGATGACCACCAGGTTGTGGCCCTCCAACTCGGCCGCCAACCCCATCCGGTGATAGGCCGACAGCGCATTGGGGCTGGCATAGGCGACGACCCCGTCGACGTCGAGGCGGATGAATCCGTCGCCGACGCGTGGGCTCGACCGGGACAGCGCCAGGTCCCCCACGTTGGGGAAGGTGCCCTCCGACAGCATGTGCAGCAGGTTGCCCGCGCAGTCCAGGTAGGCCCGCTCCAGCGGCGACGACGTGCGCCGCTCGGCCAGGGCGGTCTGATGGGTCAGCACGGCCACCACCTGGTTGCTGTAGCGCACCGGGACCGCTTCGACGTTGATCGCGGGTTCGCGCAGCTCGAGATCGCTGTCGCCGCGCCCGATCGCGCCCGACGTGAAGGCCGACGTCACCAGCGGCAGATCACCGTCCGCGACGACGGAGCCGACGGCATCCCGGATCAGGACCGTCGGGGCGGTGTTGGGTCGGCATTGGGCCACACAGACCAGCGCGCCGTCGTCGCGGCGCACCCACATCAGATAGTCGGCGAACGACAGGTCCGCCAAGAGCTGCCACTCACCCACCACCGCATGCAGATGATCCACCGCACTGCCCGGCAGCATCGTGTGCTCGGCGAGCAGGTCACCGAGGGTGGACACCGGGGCTAGTCGATCACGGCAATGAGGTCGCCGGCCTGGATGACGTCGCCCACGGACACGCTGACCTCGGTGATGGTGCCGCCGACTTCGGCCAGCACCGGGATCTCCATCTTCATGGACTCCAGCAGCACCAGGGTGTCTCCCGCGCCGATCTGGTCACCCTTGCTGACCACTACCTCGAGCACACTGGCCACGATTTCGGCGCGCACATCCTCGGCCATCTTCACCTCACTCTTGGTACCGCTCGTCTCTCAATGCCGCTCTATCGAACCACAACACCGGGTGGTCAGAGGTTCGACTGCGCCGTGAGACAATTTATTCAGAGCTCAAGCATGCAGCTGTAAATCAATGGAGGTACATCATGGCCAAGCGTGGTCGTAAGAAGCGTGACCGCAAGCACAGCAAAGCCAATCACGGCAGGCGTCCCAACGCCTGATACACACTCAGGCTAGTTATAAAGGGCCCGGCATCATGCCGGGCCCTTTATTTGTCGGCGCGTCAGCCGCGCCGGATGATCGTGGTCTGGCTGATCTGTAGCCGTACCTTCTCCAGCAGGTGCTGGGGCGCCTTCTCCCCACTGCACCGCGACGCGACCAGCTTCTTGATCCGCTCCTCGACGCCGTAATGCCGCAGGCACGTCGGGCACTCTTCGAGGTGATGACGCAGGCGGTCACGCGTCTCGGTGGTGCATTCACCGTCGAGCAGCGTCCAGACCTCGGCAATCACCGCAGCGCACTCGGGGTGGTCGGGGTCGATCGGTCCGATCGGCGGGCGCCACTCAGCTTCGCCGCCCGATACCTGATCGTCGCTCATGACGACACCTCCTCCGGCGCATCTTCCGCGTTCCCGCGGCTGAATCCACGTTCCTTCGCGACGTCGGCCAGCAGGCCGCGCAGCTGGCGCCTACCTCGGTGCAGCCGGGACATCACCGTCCCGATCGGGGTATCCATGATCTCGGCGATCTCCTTGTACGGGAAGCCCTCGACGTCGGCGTAGTACACCGCCATCCGAAACTCCTCCGGCAACGCCTGCAGAGCTTCCTTGATCTCGGTGTCGGGCAGCAGCTCGAGGGCCTCGACCTCTGCCGACCGCAGACCTGTGGAGGTGTGCTCGGCGTTGGCCGCCAACTGCCAGTCGGTGATCTCCTCGGTCGGATACTCGGCCGGCTGGCGCTGCTTCTTGCGATAACTGTTGATGTAGGTGTTCGTCAGAATCCGGTACAACCAGGCTTTGAGGTTGGTGCCCTCGCGGAACGACCGGAAGCCGGCGTACGCCTTGACCATGGTTTCCTGCAACAGGTCTTCGGCGTCGGCCGGGTTGCGCGTCATGCGGAGTGCACCGCCGTAGAGCTGGTCCAGCAGCGGAATGGCGTCACGCTCGAAGCGTGCCGTCAACTCCGCATCGGACTCTTCGCGTTCGGCGACCTGGGCTGGGCCCGAACCGTCGGCGCTGTCGATGTCGGTCATTGTGGGTGACACAGTCCCTTCTGCCGCTGCGCCCGGGACGGGCTCCAGCAGCGGTATCGGACGGATGAAAAGTGCGGGTGCCTGCTCATCGGCCATCATGCAGACTGCAGCTGACACCGGACTTCTCTCCTTCCAATCCTAAGGCTGTGACCAACATCTTTTCGGTCGCGGGCCTCGAGAGCTGCGACCAATGTCCACAACAGGATTTCTCACCGCGCTATTTCCCGTGGTTATTCTGTGCCCCGTGAGTCGTGCGGCCACCCCTGCGATCGCCACGCTGATCGCGGCCGATGCACCCCATGAGGTGCTGCGTTATCACCATGACCCCCGCTCGGACTCCTATGGCGACGAGGCGGTCGCCGCTCTGGCTGGTGATTCGGTGGTGCCCGAACAGATCTTCAAGACGCTGGTGATCGCGTCCGGTTCGGTGCTGGCGGTGGCGGTGTTGCCGGTGCCGTGGAAGCTGTCGCTGAAGGCCGCCGCCGCCGCGTTGGGGCTCGCCAAGGCGGCGATGGCCGACCGTGCCGCCGCCGAACGGGCCACCGGTTACGTGCTCGGCGGGATCTCGCCGCTGGGCCAGCGCAAGCGGCTGCCGACGGTGGTCGACAGCTCGGCGCTGGGGTATGACCGGGTGCTGTGCAGCGCGGGCAAGCGGGGCTGGGATGTCGCACTGGCCCCCCAGGATCTGATTCGGCTGACCGAGGCGGTGACTGCCGACATCCGCGCCGTCTAGGGTGACGGAATGTCCTTCTCCGGCAAGACCATGTTCATCTCGGGAGCCAGCCGCGGCATCGGCCTGGCCATCGCCAAACGCGTCGCCGCCGACGGCGCCAACATCGCGCTGGTGGCCAAGACCACCGAGCCGCATCCGAAGTTGCCCGGCACCATCTACACCGCCGCCAAGGAGATCGAAGAGGCCGGCGGCCAGGCTCTGCCGATCGTCGGCGACGTCCGCGACGGCGACTCGGTGGCCGCCGCCGTGGCCAAGGCCGTCGAGCAGTTCGGTGGCATCGACATCTGTGTCAACAACGCCTCGGCCATCAACCTCGGCTCCATCGAGGAGGTGCCGCTCAAGCGGTTCGACTTGATGAACGGTATCCAGGTGCGCGGCACCTACGCCGTCTCGCAGGCGTGCATCCCGCACATGAAGGGCCGGGAGAATCCGCACATCCTGACGCTCTCGCCGCCGATCCGTCTGGAATCGCAGTGGCTCAAGCCAACCCCCTACATGATGGCGAAGTTCGGAATGACGTTGTGCGCCTTGGGAATCGCTGAAGAGATGCGCGACGCCGGCATCGCCTCCAACACGCTCTGGCCGCGCACCATGGTCGCCACCGCGGCGGTGCAGAACCTGCTGGGCGGTGACGAGGCGATGGCCCGCTCCCGCAAGCCCGAGGTCTACGCCGACGCCGCCTACGCGGTGCTGAGCAAGCCGGCCCGCGAATACACCGGGCAGACGCTGCTGTGCGAGGACGTGCTGGTGGACTCCGGCGTCAGCGACCTGTCGGTCTATGACTGCATTCCGGGTTCGGAGTTGGGGGTGGACCTGTGGGTCGACACCCCCAATCCGCCCGGGTATCGCACCTAGGCGCCTACACCTGGACGACGGTGTTGCGGCCGGTCTCCTTGGCCCGGTACATCGCCTCGTCGGCGCGCGCCGCCGCAGTGGTGGCAGTTTCGCCGGGAACCGCGAGAGTGGCACCAATGCTCAAGCTGGCGTGGATGATTCCGCCCGGATGGAAGATCGGTTCGGCCGCGCGATGCCGGATCGATTCCGCGATTTCGATGACGGCGTCGAGGTCGCGGACCGCGGGCAACAGGACGAGGATCTCGTCCCCACCGGTGCGGCCGACCGTGTCGCCCTGACGCACGCAGTCACGGATGCGGCTCGCCAGGGCGGCGAGCACGATGTCCCCCACCGCGTGCCCCCACGCATCGTTGATGCGTTTGAAACCGTCGACGTCGCAGAACAGCACACCCAGGCAGCCACCGTCGGACGCCAGGGCGGCCAGCGCTGATTCGAGGCGGGCGATCGCCTCGGCCCGGTTGACCAGCCCGGTGAGTTCGTCGAACCGGGCCAGCCGCTCGAGCCGGCGCTCGAACTCGACCTGGTCATCGACGACGCGCAGGGCCGCGATCACACCGTCGGTCTCCCCGTCGCCGGCCACGTATGGTTTCGAGCGACAGTCGACCCAGTGGTGTCCGCCGTCGGCGCGCATGATCCGGAACCGTTCGACCGCGGGTTCCGCGGCGCCGGTGGGCTGTCGTCCCACGCTGACCAAACCCACATCGTCGGCGTGGATGTGGCGATCGAACTCCGAGCCGATCCACGATCGGTCGCCGAAAGTCGTTCGGACAGAGGGCGAAGCCCACACAACCTGGGTTCCTCGCACATGGATGACGGCGTCCACGGCGTTCTCGGCGAGGATGCGATAGCGCGCTTCGGCGTCCTCGCGTTCGCGGATCAGCAGTGCCCTGTCGAGCAGCAGGCGCTGTTCACGCTGACTCAGATAGAACACCGCGACGCCGATCACCGCGGCGCCCGCCGAGATCGACAGCGGCCACACCGCACCCTCCTCGACCCCGAATGCGAGGAACGCCAACCGGGACAGCCCGACGACCAGCGGCAAGGCGACAAACAACGCAGCCATCCGAACCAGTCCCAGACCATCGGGGCGCGCCAGCAGCCACGCCACTGGATTGGCGTCGACGCGCCCGGCGAAGGTCGCGGCGATCAGCAGCAGCAAGCTGACTGCGGTCGCAATTCCCATCCCGGTTGACGGCGTCGTCTCGATGACGGAGAGCGCGTGGAACGTGTAGACCACCGTCACCAGGAACGGCATGATCGCCGCGGACACCAAGCACACAGTTCGCACCGATCTGACCGCCCGATGGTCCAGGCGCATCAGCGCGACCGCGATCCCGAGCAAGAGGACCGTCACCGCCGTCTGCACGGCCGGGCGACCCGGATATGGCCGCTCCATGACCGCGACGCCGCCCGGGAACCACAGCCTGTCCACGCCGAAGGGCACGCCGGTTGCGTATTCGGCGATGAATACCGTCGCTATCGCCGCACACGCCATGGCCAACGCGCGCGCGACCCACACCCGCCCGGGTTTGGGTCGGCCAGACTGCAACAGGATTGCCACACCCAGAGTGGCCATCACCAGCGCGCCCCACGGCGTCATCTGCGGCCACGACCGAAACACTCTCGTCAACCGCTCGGTACCGGTCGCCCAGCCGAGCCAGTCCGCAGCGGTGACCACAAAGACCACCGCCAAGGCCGTGCGGCCGGCTCGACGCACCAGAGTTTCGAGCTGCGCGTCGAGCTCGGTCTCGGCCATCGGATCCCCCGTACAACGGTGTACCGGCATTGTGCCGTACCGGGGTATCACCGGGACGCGCGTTCACCGGGCATTACGTCGGCAAACGCAGGTGACTTAAGTCAATGCCGCGAGTGCCTGGGCGCTGCTAGTTCTTCGGGCGAAGCCCGAAGCGGCGAACACCGTTGCCCGCGAAGGCCCGCATCGCCGCCAGCGCGATCCGGCCCTGCCGCCGCGACGACGAGTACCAGACCAGCTCTGACTTCTGGGTGGGAATTCGCGGAGCCGTGATCGCCTGCTGGCGGCAGAACTTGATCAGCCCGCTGGGGCCGCCGGCCCGGTAGCCGATGCCGGAGTCCTTCCAGCCGCCCATCGGAAGCGACGGGCAGAACACGTTGGTCAGGGCGTCGTTGATGTTGACCGCGCCGCACTCCAGGCGACGGGCCACCCGCTCACCGCGTTCGATGTCGCCGGTCCACACCGTGGCCGACAACCCGTACTTGGAGTCGTTGGCCAACCGGATGGCCTCCTCCTCGTCGGCGACCTTCACCACCGGCAGCGTCGGGCCGAAGGTCTCCTCGGCAATGCAGGACATGGTCGGGGTGACGTCGGCAAGCACGGTCGGCTGGTAGAACGTGCCGACACCGGTGGGCTTGCCCCCGGTCAGCACCCGCGCGCCGGCAGCGACGGCGTCTTTGACGTGGCCGTCGACGATGTCACGCTGGGCCGCGGTGGCCATCGCGCCGGTGTCGTACTTGAAGCCCGAATCTTCTTGCCCCTGAGCAAGATTGCGGACATTTGCGGTGAGCTTGCCGATGAACTCGTCGTACACCGGAGCCTCCACGTACACCCGCTCCACCGAGATGCACACCTGCCCGGAGTTGAACATCCCGCCCCAGGCGATGCCGTTGGCGGCGCGATCGATGTCGGCGTCGGCCAGCACGATCGCCGGATCCTTGCCGCCGAGCTCCAGGCTGAACGGGATCAGCCGCTCGGCACAGGCCACCGCGACCTTGCGGCCGGTGGCGGTCGATCCGGTGAAGTGCACGTAATCGGCATTGTTGATCACCGCGGCGCCGGTCTCGCCGTAGCCGGTCGCCAGGCTCAGCACGGGCGGCGCGCCGACCTCGGTCCAGCCCCGGGCGAACTCGACGGCCGAAAGTGGCGTCACCTCAGACGGTTTCAGCAACACCGCCGCCCCCGCGGCGAGCGCGGGCACCACGTCGAGGGCCAGCATCGCCAGCGGGAAGTTCCACGGCTCGATGATCCCGACCAACTGGTACGGGCGGTAGCGGGTGGTGAGCTTCTTGATCTTGTACAGCGGGCTGTGCGGCTTGGGGTGCGCGTCGGCCAGAAAGGCTTCGGCGTTGCCGGCCCAGTACTTGATCGAGTCGGCGATCGCCACCGGCTCGAGGCTGGCGTCGTTGCGTGACTTGCCCGACTCCGACATCAACACCTCGGTCAGGTGATCGGCGTTGTCGAGGATCCAGTCCTGCCACTTGTACATCCAGACCTTGCGTCCGCGCGGGCCGATCTCTTCCCACTCGGTTTGGAACAACCGGAGCTCGCGGGCTTTCGCGGCGACGGCGTCCGGACCGTCGACCGGCACGGAACCGGCGACGCGGCCGTCGGCCGGGTTGTGCACGGTGATCGTGGCCTTGTCGGCCTTGGGCTCGACGGCGGTCATGGCCGCTCCTCTCGCTGGTCAGGTCTTGGCTGTGAGCCTAACCGGCACCGCGTCGCTAGAACAGGCCAACCGGTTGGTTGTGTGGATCGGCAGGCTCGATGAGCTCCGGACCGTTGTTGCGGACACTGTTGACCAGCGTGGAGACCTCGCGGAGATCGATACCGGCGATGTCGGGCGGTGCCGACAACAGCTCGGGGTCGGCAGGCTGATCGGGATCCAGCCAGCGGTCCCAGTCCGCCTCGTCGAGCACCAGCGGCATCCGGTCGTGGATCTCGGCGAGCTCGCCCACCGCGTCGGTGGTGATGATCGTGCACGTCAGCAGCGGCGACGCCTCGTCACGTGCTTTCCACACCGACCACAGCCCCGCCATGAACAGCGGCTCGCCGTCCGCCCGGAACATGAAGTACGGCGTCTTACGGGACTTCTTGCCGGCCGGGGCGTCCGGGTTGGGCTTCCACTCGTAGTAGCCGTCCATCGGAACCAGGCAGCGCTTGCTCTTCGCCGCGGCACGGAATGCCGGTGAACTGGTGACCTTTTCAGCTCGAGCGTTGATCAGTAGGGGGCCCTTGTTGTCGGGGGCCCCGTCGGCGGTCGCCTTCACCCAGGGCGGCACCAGACCCCAGCGCATCATCCGGACCCGCCGGGTCGGGGTGTCGTCCGGATCGTCGTGCCTGCTGACCACCGTGGCGACGGTGGCGGTGGGGGCGACGTTGTAGTTGGGCCCGCGCGCCTCCTTCGCCGCCTCGGTGGCTTCGTCAATGGCGTGGATCTTCTCGGCCAGCAGGGCCGGGTCGGTGGTCACCGCGAATCGTCCGCACATGACTCCATGGTGGCGCACGATCCCGACAGGGCAGGATGTATGCCGTGAGCACCGAGTTGTGGGCCGCGCCGTCAACGTCGTCGCCGGTGCATGCGCGCGTCACCGTGCCCGGCTCGAAATCGCAGACCAACCGCACCCTGGTGCTCGCGGCGCTGGCCGCCGCCCAAGGTCAGGGCACCTCCACGATCAGCGGCGCACTGCGAAGCCGGGACACCGACCTGATGATCGGGGCCATCGCGGCCCTCGGCATCGACGTGTCCGGCGCGGGCGCCGAACTGACGGTCGGCGGGGCGCTCGACCCGGGCCCATACGCGCGGATCGACTGCGGATTGGCCGGAACCGTGTTGCGGTTCGTTCCGCCGCTGGCAGCACTGAGCAATGCCGTCGTCGTATTCGACGGTGACGAACAAGCCCGAACGCGGCCGATCGCTCCCCTGCTGGACGCGTTGCGGGGACTCGGTGTCGACATCCACGGCAGCGGCCTGCCGTTCGAGGTCCACGGCCGCGGCGCGGTCGACGGCGGCACGGTGCGCATCGACGCGTCGAGCTCCTCCCAGTTCGTCTCGGGTCTGCTGTTGTCGGGCGCGGCCTTCACCGAGGGCCTGACCGTCGCGCACACCGGCACGTCGGTGCCGTCGGCTCCGCACATCGCGATGACCGTGGCGATGCTGCGGGAGGCCGGTGTCGACGTCGACGACGCCACCACCAATCAGTGGCGGGTGGCGCCGGGACCGATCGCGGCCCGGCACTGGGACGTCGAGCCGGACCTGTCCAACTCGGTCCCGTTCCTTGCCGCGGGTGTGGTGACCGGTGGGGCGGTGGGGATCGCCGGCTGGCCGTCAGCCAGCGTCCAACCCGCCGACACCATCCTGGGTATCCTCAAGCTTTTGGGATCGACTGTGCACCAATCAGATTCGCACCTCGAGGTACAAGGTCCGCAATCCTACGACGGCTTCGAGGTGGACCTGCACGACGTCGGTGAACTGGCCCCCGCGGTGGCCGCCCTGGCCGCCCTGGCCGCACCGGGCTCGGTGTCGCGGCTGACCGGCATCGCCCATCTGCGCGGCCACGAGACCGACCGGCTGGCGGCGCTGAGCGCCGAGATCGGCGGGCTCGGCGGCCAGTGCACCGAGACCGACGACGGCCTGGTGATCACCGCGACAGCGCTACACGGGGGCACCTGGCGTTCGTACGCCGACCACCGAATGGCGATGGCCGGGGCCATCATCGGGCTCCGCGTGCCCGGTGTCGAAGTCGAGGACATCGGGACGACCGCCAAAACCTTGCCGGAGTTCGCGGCGCTGTGGACCGAGATGGTGGGGGTCGGTTGAGCCCACGCGAGTACGACGAGTCCGACGTCAAGATCCGGTCGGGCCGTGGCTCGCGCCCGCGCACCAAAACCCGGCCCGAGCACGCCGACGCCGAGGCGGGCATGGTGGTCACCGTCGACCGCGGCCGCTGGGGCTGCGTCCTTGGCGATGATCCGCATCGGCTCGTCACGGCGATGCGGGCTCGGGAACTGGGCCGCACCCCGATCGTCGTCGGCGACCAGGTCGATGTCGTCGGCGACCTGACCGGACGGCCGGACACGCTGGCCCGGATCGTGCGGCGCGGTGAACGGCGAACGGTGTTGCGCCGCACCGCCGATGACACCGATCCGACCGAGCGGGTGGTGGTCGCCAACGCCGACCAGTTGCTGATGGTGGTGGCGCTGGCCGATCCCCCGCCGCGCACCGGCCTGGTGGACCGTGCACTGATCGCGGCGTACGCCGGCGGGCTACGGCCGATCCTGTGCCTGACCAAGACGGATCTGATGCCGGCCGAGTCGTTCGCCGAGCAGTTCACCGATCTGGACCTCACCGTGCTGACCGCGGGGCGCGGCGACCCGATCGACGACGTCGAGGAAATGCTGGCGGGACAGGTCACCGTGTTGCTCGGCCACTCCGGGGTCGGTAAGTCCACTCTGGTGAATCGCCTTGTTCCGCAGGCATTTCGAGCCACCGGCGAAGTGTCCGGGGTCGGCAAGGGCAAACACACCTCCACGCAGTCGGTGGCGCTGCCGCTACCGGGCGGCGGCTGGGTGGTCGACACCCCGGGCATCAGATCGTTCGGGCTGGCCCATATCCAGCCCGACGATGTGCTGCGGGCGTTTTCGGATCTGGCGGAGGCCATCGAAGACTGCCCGCGTGGATGCGGCCACCTCGGCCCGCCCGCCGACCCGGAGTGCGCCCTGGACTCGCTCACCGGCGCGCCCGCGCGGCGAGTCGCAGCGGCCCGACGGCTACTCGCCGCGTTGTCAGACGGCGCGGCGTACTGATAATTGTTTGCAACACCAACCGAGAGGGCACGCCGCACACATGAGCACTGTTCCGAGCTTGACACTCAATGACGGCACCACGATCCCGCAGCTGGGGTTCGGCGTCTTCCAGATCGACCCGGACGAAACCGCGTCCGCGGTGCGCACCGCCCTCGAAATCGGCTATCGCCACATCGACACCGCCGAGATGTATCAGAACGAGAAGGGCGTCGGGCAGGGCGTCCGGGACTTCGGCATCGACCGCGGCGAGGTGTACATCACCAGCAAGCTCAACAACGGATTCCACAAGCCCGACGATGCGCGGCGCGCGTTCGACGCGACGATCGAGGCGCTCGGCTTCGACTACGTCGACCTGTTCCTGATCCACTGGCCGCTGCCGACGCTGTATGACGGCGACTTCGTCTCCACCTGGAAGACGTTGGAGGAGTTCAAGAATGACGGCCGGGCCCGCAGCATCGGGGTGTCCAACTTCCAGATCCACCATCTGGAGACCCTGGCCCGCGACACCGAGACGGTGCCCGCCGTCAACCAGATCGAGGTGCACCCCTACTTCGCCAACGACGAGCTGCGCGCGTACGGCACCGACCACACCATCCTCACCGAGGCGTGGTCGCCGATCGCTCAGGGCGCGGTGCTCGGCGATCCGGTGATCGGCACGATCGCCGAGCGGCTGGGTAAGAGCCCTGCCCAGGTGGTGCTGCGCTGGCACATCGAACGCGGCGACATCGTGTTCCCGAAATCCGTTACCCCGGAGCGGATCAAGGAGAACCTGGAGATCTTCGACTTCGAACTCGGCGACGACGACATCGACGCCATCACCGCGCTGGACCAGGGCGAAGCCGGTCGGCGTGGTCCGAACCCGGACACCTTCGACTACATCCCGAAGTAACCGGTAGCCGAGACGCTGGTAAAGACGAGATCGACGCCAGCGAGGGAGTTATTCGAACTTTTCCTCGCCGGCGTCGATCTCGATAAAACGCTAGGCGGCCTTGGCCGCGCGCTTGGCGCGTCGCTTCTGACGAGCCGTCGCGATCGCGGTCTTGAGCCCGCGCTTGCGGCCGGTCGCCGGGTCCACACCCGCGTAGCCCGATTCGAGCTCGGCGAACATCCGCTCGCTGCGGGTCTCAGGTGCATCGTCGGCGGTGTCGCGCAGGTACTTGTCCGGCAACGACAGCTTGGCGATCGTGCGCCAGGTCTTGGCGTACTGCACCAAGAACGGGCCCGTGGTGTAGGGCAGGTCGTACTTGTCGCAAATCTGCCGCACCCGCACCGAGATCTCGTGGTACCGGTTGCTGGGCAGGTCAGGGAACAAGTGGTGCTCGATCTGGTACGACAGGTTGCCGGTCATGAAGTCCATGGCGCGGCTGCCTGAGATGTTGGCGCTACCCAGCATCTGGCGCAGATACCACTGGCCCTTGCTCTCACCGACCATGTCGGTCTTGGTGAATTTCTCTGCGCCATCCGGGAAGTGGCCGCAGAAGATCACCGCGTTGGCCCACACGTTGCGGATCACGTTGGCCACAGCGTTGGCGGTGGCCGTCGAGCGGTAGGTGGCGCCGGGCGACAACGACGTGATCGCCGGGTAGGCCACGTAGTCCTTGAGCAGCTGCCGTCCCGCCTTGGCGCCGAACTCACGCACCCGGATCAGGGTGGCCTTGCGGTCGTCGCGGCCCTTGGAGATCTTGCCGAGCTCCAGGTGCTGCAGGCCGACACCCCACTCGAAGCCGATCGCCAGCAGGGTGTTGAACAGCAGGTTGCCGTACAGGTTGAACGGCTTCCACTTGGCATCGCGGGTGACCCGGATGACGCCGTAGCCGACGTCATCGTCCATACCGAGGATGTTGGTGTACTTGTGGTGCATGAAGTTGTGGGTGAACCGCCAGTGCTTGGACGCCCCGCTCATGTCCCACTCCCACGACGAGGAGTGAATCTCGGGATCGTTCATCCAGTCCCACTGGCCGTGCATGACGTTGTGGCCGATCTCCATGTTCTCGATGATCTTGGCCACGCCCAGGGTCACGGTGCCCGCCCACCAGGCGGATCGTTTGGAGCTGGCAGCCAGCATCAGTCGCCCGGCGACCTCGAGACCGCGCTGGGCGGCGATGGTGCGGCGGATATAGCGCGCATCCCGCGCGCCGAGGGAATCTTCGATGTCCTGGCGGATGGCGTCGAGCTCAACCGCCAAGCTTTCGATGTCTGCATCAGTCAGATGCGTAAACGCTTCCACATCGGTAATAGCCATTAGTCACGCCTCCCTTCTTGTGCCTACGCTACCGTAACCTACGTACCCGTAGGTTACTAGCCAGTAAACCTCAGACGTCAACCACACAGTCGCCCGAAGCGGCCGAAATACACGTCTGAATTCGGGTGCCCGGCTCGTGCTCCGCACCCGTACGCAGGTCGCGGACGTGGCCTTCCACCAGGGGCACCACACACGACTGGCAGATGCCCATCCGGCAGCCGAACGGCATCCGCAATCCAGCCTGCTCACCGGCCTCCATCAGCGACGTCGCCGCATCCACCTGTACGGACTTGCCACTGCGGCCGAACGTCACCGTCCCGCCCTCCCCGTGGGTGGCCGTCCGGGACGCCGCGAACCGCTCCAGATGCAGGCGGTCGCCGATGCCGGCGGCCTGCCATACCTTCTCGGCCTCGGTGAGCATCCCCTCCGGACCACAGGCCCACGTCTGGCGCTCCCGCCAGTCCGGGACCAGATCGTCGAGCCGGCCCAGGTCCAGGCGACCCTCGGTGCGGGTGGTACGGACGGTCAGCCGATATCCGTCGTGCTCGCGAGCCAGCTGCGCGAGCTCGCCGGCAAACATCACATCGGATTCGGTTGGGGCCGAATGGATATGGACGATATGACCCAGGTCGCCGATCTGATCGCGACGCTCCAGCGTCCGCAGCATCGACATCACCGGGGTGATTCCGGAGCCACCGGTCAAGAACAGCACCGACGCGGGCGACGGGTCCGGCATCACGAAATTGCCCTGCGGCGCGGCCAGTCGCACGATCGTGCCGGGAGTGACGCCGCCGACCAGGTGAGTCGACAGGAAGCCCTCCGGCATGGCCTTGACGGTGATCGTGATGGTGCGCGAGCGACCCGCGCCGTCGGCGTGCGGGCTCGAGGTCAGTGAATACGACCGCCACCGCCAGCGGCCGTCGACCAGCAGGCCGATACCGATGTACTGGCCGGCTTGGTAATCGAAGGTGAACCCCCAGCCCGGCTTGATCACCAGCGTCGCCGAATCCTCGGTCTCCCGCCGCACCTCGACCACCCGGCCGCGCAGTTCGCGCGCCGACCACAACGGGTTGGCCAGCTTCAGATAGTCATCGGGCAGCAGCGGTGTGGTGATCCGCCCGAACAGTGCCCGCACCGCGTCGATCGCGGGATTGCGTCCCTCACCGGCCACCTTCGGTCGCACGGTGTCGACCACGTTCGCACTGATCTTGACCTGGTTCTTCGCCATTGCGCACCTCCTTCGCCGTTAAACCTACGGTACCGTAACTTACGGTTCCGTATCCAGGCTCAGAGCAAATCGAGCAGGAACGGCAGCTCCTGGGTTCCGTACCAGGCCAGGGAATGGTCCGCAGCGTCGCCGACGACGAATTCGGCATCCTCATCGCCCAGATCGGCGTCGTCGATCACCGCGATCGCGGCCTTGACCGCCGGCTCGGCCACGGAATTGTCGACATAGGCGGCCACCACCTGGTCCAGGTTCACCCGCCCGCTGACCCGCACCACCGCATCGTCGAGGTCAGGGCGCGGGGTCGCATCCGCATCGGCGATCAGCACCGCCCGGCGCAGCGGCATCTCCGCGTCCGCGCGTTCGGATTCGGCGGCCAGCAGCCGCAGCGACGCCAGCGCGGCTTCTCCGATCGCGACCTCGGCCAGCTCCTCGTCATCGCCCTCGGCGTAGGACTCCCGCAGAGTCGGCGTGACGGCGAACGCCGTCCCGCTCAACGGCTGCAGCGACCCGTCGGCGACCAGCTGTTGCAGCATGGCCAAAGTGGCTGGGATATAGACCCGCATCCCGGCAGATTAGCCGCTGCGCCTAAGCGCCGTTTCCGAGCAGGGTGGAGACGTGGTCGTCGACATAGGTCGACAGCTCCCGCGCCGGCCGTTGATAATCGCCCATTGGCGGCCGTTTGGGCAGATCGACCTTGAGGTGCTCGACGTGCTCGTAGTCGATGCCCTTCAGCAGATGGGCCATCATGTTCAGGCGCGCGTGCTTCTTGTCCTCGGACTCCACCACGAACCACGGGCTGGCCGGGGTGTCGGTGCGCACCATCATCTCGTCCTTGGCGCGGGAGTAGTCCTCCCAGCGATAGATGGACTCGAGGTCCATCGGGCTGAGCTTCCAGCGCCGCAACGGATCCTTGCGACGTTTCTTGAACCGGCGGAGCTGCTCGTCGTCAGATACCGAGAACCAGTACTTGCGCAGGATGATTCCTTCGTCGATCAGCATCTGCTCGAAGATCGGGCACTGCCGCAGGAACAGCTCGTGCTCGACCGGTGTGCAGAAGCCCATCACCACTTCGACACCGGCGCGGTTGTACCAGGATCGGTCGAACAACACGATCTCGCCGCGAGCCGGCAGGTGCTCGACATAGCGCTGGAAATACCACTGGCCGCGCTCACGTTCGGTCGGTGCGGGCAGCGCCGCGATGCGCGCAATTCGGGGGCTCAGGTACTCGGTGATGCGCTTGATCGTGCCGCCCTTGCCGGCCGCATCGCGGCCCTCGAACACGACGACGACCCGCGCGCCGGTGGCCTTGACCCACTCCTGCAAGGACACCAATTCGGTTTGTAGCCGATATAATTCGGCTTCGTAGATGTCGTTGGGAATCTTGCGATTAACCTTGGCGACCGGCTCGTCACCCTTCGATTTGGCCTTACCCATCGCCGAATCCTACGTCTGCCGCGCGGCTTCGAGCAGTTCCTCGAGAGATTCGGCCAGCAGCGTCGGCAGCACGTCCACATCGCTCATGGCATCGCGGTCGGCGTGGATGCCGAAATAGAGCATGCCGCAATACGATGTGACGCCGATGGCCAGCACCTGGTTGTGCAACAGCGGCGGCACCGCGTACGTCTCGAGCAGCTTCGCCCCGGCCACATACATCTGCGACTGCGGCCCAGGGACATTGGTGATCAACAGGTTGAACTGGCGGGCCGAGAACTGGGTGGCGACCCGGGTACCCATGGCATGCAACGTCGGCGGCGCGAAGCCGGACAGGGTGAGGATGGTGCGGGCGTCCACCAGACTGGCTGCCGCCGAATGCGATTCGGTGGTGTGGGCAATCTGAGACAGCCGTACCACCGCGTTGCCCTCGCCGATCGGGAGGTCGACCAGGAACGGGGCGACCTCGCTGATGGCCTGGCCCGGACCGGATGAATCCAAGACCGCCTCGGGGTACACCGACGTCGGCACCATCGCCCGCGCAGTGGAGCTGGTGGTGACCGGCTCGCCGCGCGACAGCAGCCAGTTGCGTAAGGCACCGGCGATGACGGCCAGCACGACATCGTTGACGTCGCAGTCGTAGCGCGAACGCACCAGCCGGTAGTCCGCGAGGGAACCGACGGCCACCGTGAACCGCCGATTGCGCGACACCTTGGTGTTCAGCGGACTGCTCGGCGCGGTACCGCGGGCCACGGTGCGCGCCACGTCGGTCAGCCGCCGCGCCAGATCGACCACTTCCCCGCTGTTGCGGGCCAGGTCGCCGACGGCGGAGGTGACCGCCTGCATCTGCATCCGGGGCCGGGCCAGCCACTCCCCGACCGCGCCGAGCAGCAGCTGTCCGTTGGTGGGTTCGCGGCCCGGGATCCAGATGTCCTCACCGAACGTCGGCGGCTTCTGGGTGCGGTCGGCGATGACGTGGCCGATCTCCAGCGCTGCCATCCCATTGACCAGCGCCTGGTGCGATTTCGTGTAAATGGCCAGCCGGTTCTTGGACAGGCCCTCGATCAGGTACATCTCCCACAGCGGCCGTGACCGGTCCAGCGGGCGCGACCCCAGCCTGGCGATCAGTTCGTGCAGCTGCGAATCGCTTCCCGGTGACGGCAGCGCCGAACGCCGGACGTGATAGGTGATGTCGAAGTCCGGATCGTCGACCCATACCGGCCGCGCCAAACCGAAGGTGACCTCGCGGACCTTCTGGCGATAACGCCGGATCTGCGGCAGCCGATGTTCGACGGTTTCCAGCAGGGTCTCGTAACTCAACCCGGCGCGGGGCTTGCGCACGATCGCCAGGGAGCCGACGTACATCGGGGTGGAGGTGTTCTCCAGGTGATAGAACGAGGCGTCCGACGCTGACAGCCTAGTCACCATCGTTGCGACATTCCCCTCATCGACAATCCCCGCCCCGTTCCGACACGGTAGCCGCCAACCCCGGGTCAGCGCATCGCGGGTGCACACACCGACGACAGAACTGTGCCATCATGTCGCCATCGGTCGCCTCTCTCCGGCAGCCGGTCACCCGTTGACCTATTTCGGAGAGTGCCCATGTCCTGTGTCGTTCCCGTCGTCGACTACGAACCGCCGGTGTTGCGCAATGCCCCCGAGCGGGTGCACCTGCCGGGTCCCCGCACCCTCGGACCGTCGCCCCGCCCATTGCAACAGCCGACCGTGTCTGCCCCGATGCGCGCGGCGGGCGGCTTCGCCGACGCCGCGCTGAGACGGGTCCTCGAGGTGATCGACCGGCGGCGCTCGCTGGCACAGCTGCGACCATTGCTGGCCGCCGGATTGGTGGAGTCGCTGCTGCCTGCCGTCGCGCGGCACGAGGGCGACGGCGCCGCGCGACTGCGGCGGCTACGGGTGCAACCGGTCGGGCCCGACGGCTCGGCGGCCGAAGTGGCGGCCACCTACAGCCGGGACGGCCGCACCCACGCCATCGCCTGTCGTGTCGAACAGGTGCTGACGCCGACCGGATTGCGCTGGCAGGTGGTGGCCCTGCACATCGGCTGACGGCGTGACTTAACCGCGGTTAACCCCGGCGCAGCCTGCTGCTGCTCTTGGACTGCTTGCGCGCCGCCTCGCGTCGCTCCTTGCGGGTGGTGCCCGCCGTCGCGGCCTGCTTGCCGCCGCCGTTGCGCTTGACTTCCGCCGAGCCGTCTTCAGCGGGACCGCTGTAGGTCAGCTGCCGGGAGTCCTCGTCGTCGATTCCCTTGGCGCGCAAGGCCGGTGCCGGCTCCTGCTGCTGGTTGCCCAGATCCGCCAGCCCCTGCGGGGTGTCCACCGGCGCGACCGCCGGCGACGGCGTTGCCTCCACCTGGACGTTGAACAGGAAACCGACCGACTCCTCTTTCAGGCCGTCGAGCATGCCGACGAACATGTCGTAGCCCTCGCGCTGGTACTCGACCAGCGGATCGCGCTGCGCCATCGCCCGCAGACCGATGCCCTCTTTGAGGTAGTCCATCTCGTAGAGGTGCTCGCGCCACTTGCGGTCGATCACATTGAGCAGCACGTTGCGCTCCAGCTGGCGCATGGCGCCCTCGCCGGCGAGGCCTTCGATCTCGGCTTCCCGTCGCGCGTAAGCCTTTTCGGCGTCCGCGATCAGTGCGTCCAGCAGCTCTTCACGAGTCAGCTCACCGGGCTCTCCGACGGCATCGTTGTCGAGCAGGTCGTGGTGGTCGATGCCCACCGGGTAGAGCTGCTTGAGCGCGGTCCACAGTTGCTCGAGGTCCCAGTCCTCGGCGTAGCCCTCGGCGGTGGCGCCGTTGACGTACGCGGTGATGACGTCGACCAGCATGTCGTGGGCCTGCTCCTGCAGGTTCTCCCCCTCGAGGATCCGGCGGCGCTCGGCGTAGATGACCTTGCGCTGCTGGTTCATCACCTCGTCGTACTTGAGGACGTTCTTGCGGATCTCGAAGTTCTGCTGCTCGACCTGGGTCTGCGCACTCTTGATCGCGCGGGTCACCATCTTGGCCTCGATCGGCACGTCGTCGGGCAGGTTGAGCCGCGTCAGCAGGCTTTCCAGCGTCGCGCCGTTGAATCGCCGCATGAGCTCGTCGCCCAGCGACAGGTAGAAGCGGGACTCACCCGGGTCGCCCTGCCGACCGGAACGGCCACGAAGCTGGTTGTCGATACGCCGTGACTCGTGACGTTCGGTGCCCAGCACGTAGAGGCCACCGACCTCGATGACGTGCTCGGCCTCTTCAGCTGCTTGCGCCTTGACCTTGGGCAGTTCCTCCTGCCACGCGGCCTCGTACTCGTCGGGGGTCTCAACGGGATCCAGGCCCCGCTCGCGCAGCCGGGTGTCGACGAGGAAGTCGACGTTGCCGCCGAGCACGACGTCGGTACCGCGGCCGGCCATGTTGGTGGCCACCGTGATCGCACCACGGCGGCCGGCCTCGGCAATGATGCCGGCCTCCTGCTCGTGGAACTTGGCGTTGAGCACATTGTGCGGGACGCGCCGCTTCTGGAACTGCCGCGACAGGTACTCCGAGCGCTCGACGCTGGTGGTGCCGATCAGGACCGGCTGGCCCTTCTCGTAGCGCTCGACGACGTCATCGACGACGGCGATGTACTTGGCTTCCTCGGTCTTGTAGATCAGGTCGGTCTGGTCCTTACGGACCATCGGCCGGTTCGTCGGGATCGGCACCACGCCCAGCTTGTAGATCTCGTGAAGTTCGGCGGCCTCGGTCTCGGCGGTACCGGTCATGCCGGCGAGCTTGTCGTAGAGCCGGAAGTAGTTCTGCAGCGTGATCGTGGCCAGCGTCTGGTTCTCGGCCTTGATCTCGACGTTTTCCTTGGCCTCGATGGCCTGGTGCATGCCCTCGTTGTAGCGCCGGCCGATCAGCACGCGGCCGGTGAACTCGTCGACAATCAGCACTTCGCCGTTGCGGACGATGTACTCCTTGTCGCGTTCGAAGAGCTCCTTGGCCTTCAGCGCGTTGTTGAGGTAGCTGACCAGCGGCGAGTTGGCTGCCTCGTAAAGGTTGTCGATGCCGAGCTGGTCCTCGACGAACTCGACACCCAACTCGTGCACACCGATGGTGCGCTTCTTGATGTCGACCTCGTAGTGGGTGTCCTTCTTCATCATCGGGGCCAGGCGGGCGAACTCGCTGTACCAGTGCGAGGCGCCGTCGGCGGGGCCGGAGATGATCAGCGGGGTGCGGGCCTCGTCGATGAGGATCGAGTCGACCTCGTCGACGATCGCGTAGTTGTGGCCGCGCTGCACCATCTCCTCGACCGAATGCGCCATGTTGTCGCGCAGGTAGTCGAAGCCGAACTCGTTGTTGGTGCCGTACGTGATGTCGGCGGCGTAGGCCGCGCGGCGCTCGTCAGGGGTCAGGCCGGACAGGATGACGCCGACCTCGAGGCCCAGGAAGCGGTGCACCCGGCCCATCCACTCGCTGTCGCGCTTGGCTAGGTAGTCGTTCACGGTGACGACGTGCACGCCCTCATCGCCCAGGGCGTTGAGGTAGGCGGGAAGGACACAGGTCAGGGTCTTGCCCTCACCGGTCTTCATCTCCGCGACGTTGCCGAAGTGCAGCGCGGCGCCGCCCATCACCTGGACATCGAAGTGGCGCTGCTGCAGCACCCGCCAGGCCGCCTCGCGAGCGACGGCGAAAGCCTCGGGCAGCAGGTCATCGAGGCTTTCGCCGTCAGCAACGCGCTTCTTGAATTCATCGGTCTTGGCCCGCAGCTCGCCGTCCGACAGCTTCTCTACGTCGTCGGACAAGGTGTTGACGTAGTCAGCCACCCCCTTGAGGCGCTTGACCATGCGACCTTCACCAAGGCGCAGCAACTTCGACAGCACGTTTTCCCCTGAACATATATAGGAGGGGCCCCCTGTGAATTGGAGGCTTAAGCGCCCTCCATCCTAGGTGACGCGCTGGTCGGGCCCGGGCAGCGGCGATCAGCCTAGTCGGATCAACCCATAGTCGTAGGCGTGCCGGCGATAGACGACCGACGGCCGATCGGTCTCCTTGTCCTGGAACAGGAAGAAATCGTGCCCGACGAGCTCCATCTCGTAGAGCGCGTCGTCGACCGTCATCGGCTTGGCGGGATGCTCCTTGGTCCGCACGATGCGGCCTGGTTCATGGTCGTCGAGCACCTGCTCCTGGGCGGTGGCGTTTTCGGGGGTGAACGCTGCGGCCGCGTCGAGGAGCGGGGTCACCGCGGTGGCCTCGTGCAGCGATACCGGGGTCTTGTCGCCGTAGTGAACCTTGCGGCGGTCCTTGGTGCGCCGCAGCCGGTTCTCAAGTTTGTGGACGGCGGCCTCGAAGGCGCCGTAGAAGCTCTCCGCGCAGGCCTCCCCACGGACCACCGGACCGCGGCCACGCGCGGTGATCTCGACGTGCTGACAGTTCTTGCGCTGGCGGCGGTTGCGTTCGTGCTCGAGCTCGACGTCGAAGCGGTAGATCGAGCGGTCGAACCGTTCGAGGCGAGCGAGCTTCTGCGCCACGTAGACGCGATAGTGATCGGGGATCTCGACATTGCGTCCGCACACCTGAACTTCGGCGTTGGCGGATTCTGCAAGGTCGTCATCGTCGGCGAGTAATTGACCGGTGTTCGCGGAATCGATTGACATGCTTGACAACTCGTTTCTGTTACGGGTTGCACGCACTCTGGCGTGCCGGCCTGTCTTGGGATGCTGCGCCGACAGGATTGGCACGAAACTCACCCGCCGGCGCTAGGGGTCGAGGAACCTCACCTCCTACCGTCACTCGGCGAAGCGGCGGGCCTGTGAACTAGACCGCCCCCGTGATGTGTTCACGGTGTGTTGGCCCCGACGGTAGTCGTTGTTCACGCCGGTGTGCCACCTTTTTGGCCCACCTGTTTCGAAGTCTTTCGACCCCTGTTACACCGATCGTCACCCGCCCAGGTCAGGCGTGCGCCAAGGCGAGCACGGCCGTTACATTCACACCGGATTCTTGGAGAGTCCGCACCGCCTCGCGGGCGGTGGCGCCGGTGGTGACGATGTCGTCGACGAGCAGGACCTCGCCTGTCACACGTGTGGTCAGTTTGATCCGGCCGGCCAGGTTGCGTTCACGGTCGGCGATCGTGAGGCCGACGGAGTCGCGGACCATCGCCCGGGTCTTCAAGGCCCGGACGACGCTGATGTCGCGGTTGTCCCGGGTGGCTTGTGTCGCGATGCGCAGGACGGGATCTCCGCCGCGGCGGCGAGCGGCCAAGGCGCGGGTGGGCGCCGGGACGATGGTGAACGGGATATCGATGATGCCCCAGGTTTCGAGTTGGTGGATGCCCAGTGCCAGGGCGCGGGCGAACGGAGCCGCGAGGTCGCGACGGCCGTGTTCCTTGAGCGCGACGATGGCCTGCCGCCGTGGGCCCACGTAGCGGCCAAGAGCAAAGACGGGCACGCCGGGGTCGATGCGCGGGGTGACGAGATGCGGCTCGTCGGTGTGGACGTTCAGTGTCGCGGCGCAGACGTCGCACCACTTGGTCGACGGCGCGCCGCAGCCTCCGCATTCGAGCGGGAGGATGAGGTCGAGCATGGCTCGAGTGTGACGCCTCGAGGCCGGGCAGCGGGAGTACTGTCCACAGGTCATGGCCGGTGCGATGGGTTTCGCCAACGCAAATGGACTTCGGTTCGCCTATCTCGAGGAAGGCTCCGGGCCCCTCGTGCTGATGCTGCACGGCTTTCCGGACACTGCGCACACCTGGGACGATTTGCGTCCGCGCGTCGCCGATCGCGGCTACCGGGCCGTGAGCCCGTTCATGCGTGGGTATCACCCAACCGAGGTGCCGGACGCTGATGCGTCGCAAGAGATATTGGCTCGTGATGTTCTTGCTCTGATCGACGCCTTGGGCGCCTCCGAGGCGGTATTGATCGGGCACGACTGGGGCGCTTCGGCCGCCTACGGCGCCGCCGCGCTCGGACCGGAGCGGGTCAGCAAGCTGATCACGGTGGCGATCCCCCATCCTGCGACCCTTGTCCCGACGCCGAGGAAGCTTTGGGGTGCCAGGCATTTCGTTGCGTACAAGCTGCCGGGCGCCACGAAACGGTTCGCCGGCAACGACTTCGCCGCGTTGCCTGCGATCTATCGACGATGGTCACCGACGTGGAATCCTCCCGCCTCGGAGTTCAATGCCGTACGGGAGTGCTTCGCCAGCCCGGGCAGCCTTGACGCAGCCTTCGGCTACTACCGCAAGCTATCACCGCTACCGTCCGCGTCTCTGAGGGCGCGCATCACGGTGCCCACCACCGTTTTCGCCGGGTTGGACGATCCGGTGGCCGCACTGTCCGATTATCGCCGGGCTGCGCGGAAGTTCCTGAGCGACTACGTCATTGAGGAAGTTCCGGGTGGGCACTTCATGCATCGGGAGCATCCGGACGTCTTCGCGGAGCGGGTGCTGAGTCACCTTTGAGCGGTCCGTTTTTGTCGGACCCTGATGCGATGATGTTGTCATGTCCTCGACCGTCGCGCTCAGCCCGAAGGAGCGCCTGGAGGTGGTGTTCGAGGAGTTGGCGGAGCTTGCCGGCCAGCGGAATGCGATCGACGGGCGCATCGTGGAGCTGGTCGCCGAATTGGATCGCGACGACCTCTGCGGTATGACCGGGGCGCGCTCCGTCGCGGCCGTGGTGGCCTGGAAGCTGGGCACCTCGCCGACCAACGCCACCACCATTTCCGCTGTCGCGCATCGACTTTCTGAATTTCCGCGATGCACACAAGCGCTGCGTGAGGGCCGGCTGTCGCTGGATCAGGTCGGCGTCATCGCCGAACGCGCCGCCGACGGCTCCGACGAGCACTACGCACAACTGGCCACGGTTGCCACCGTCAGCCAACTGCGCACCGCCATCAAGCTCGAACCCCGCCCACCCAAGCCTGGCCCCCAACCCGACCCGCCACGCTCGATACGCAAGACCGTCGGCGACGAATCCACCACCTGGAAGATCACCCTTCCGCACCGCGAGGCAGCCACCGTCGACGCCGCACTGCAGTCCCACCACGATGCGCTGGTCGCCGACTGGAAACGCGACCACGACAACGGTGGTGCAGACAACGCGCCACCGCTACCCAACACCACCGATGCGTTCCTGAGCCTGGTCGAGGCCGGCTGGGACGCCGACGTGGCCCGCCGCCCACACGGGCAGCGCACCACCGTGGTGGTTCACCTCGACGTCGACAAGAGGACTGGGGAACTGCATCTGGGTCCGCTGCTCTCCGATGGCGACCGCCACTACCTGACCTGCGACGCCACCTGCGAAGCATGGTTCGAACGCGACGGCCAACCCATCGGCGCCGGCCGCACCACCCGCACCATCAACCGGCGGCTTCGCCGCGCCCTCGAACACCGCGACACCACCTGCGCAGTCCCCGGCTGCAGCGCCACCCGTGGACTGCACGCCCACCACATCCAACACTGGGAAAACGGCGGCCCCACCGAACTGCACAACCTGGTGCTGCTGTGCCCCTTCCACCACCGCGCACACCACCACGGCGACATCACCATCACCGGACCCGCCCACCAACTCACCGTCACCGACAGCGACGGCGAACCCCTCAGTTCGCGCTCACTCGCCCGCCCACCACACCATCCACCCCCGATGGTTCCACCCTGCCCCGGACCCACCGGCGAACGCGCCGACTGGAAGTGGTACCAACCGTTTCAGCCTCAGGCGCCACCGGAGAATTAGGTTGGGTGGGCGGCGGTCAGGCGTTGAGTTCCGCCAGCGTGACCGCGAGATACGGTCCGCTGGGATTGATGACGAGTCCACCGTAGCCCTGCTCGCGGGCTATCTCGATCACCTTCTCTGTCGTGCTGGCCATGACGGCGTCCGCCACGTTGTGGGCTACGACCTCCGGGGCACTGGTGAACGCGAAGAGTCCAGGCGACCCGTCCGGCATCGCTGTTGCGCGGAAGGCCATCTTTCCAGGCTGTGACGTCTCGTCGACGCCGAGGAGCAGAGGGCCGTCCTGCTTGAGTAAGTCCAGCACCTTCTGCCGGTCGATGCGGCCAGCAGCCAGATCGACCGTGGCGGTTTTGAGTGGCTCGTTGTTCGGGTTGCGCAATGCAAAGTCGATCTCGGCCGCAGACATCGCACAGGTCGGTCCGGCCGGATCGATGTAGAGCCAGGCGTCTTGCTGCGACTGGGCGAGTTCGAGTACGCCGGTCGCGGGGTTGACCAAGGACATGGTGGCTGTTCCGGGCGGGTGAAGGCGCGCGATTTCTTCGTTGCGTGTGTAAGCGAACAGTGCGCCTTTGCCGTCTGGGCCTGTGCCGCGACGGATCTGCAGCCGTGCACCGGGCGCGAAGCCAGTGGCGGTCGGCGCATCGGAGCCAGTCGTGTCCAACAGCAGGTCACCAAACATGCAGGACCGCAGCACTTCTAGAGCGTTCGCCTGGTTCGGTTGCGCGGCAAAGGATGCGACTGCCGCGCGGACGATCGTGTTGTCGACTTGTTTCATATCATGCTTCCTTTCACTCCGCACTTACCAGTCGCAAGGCCGTCACAGGGTTTTCGGCTCTTCGACGCGAATGCCGGTCGCGTCGCGCACGACTCTGAGGTGCATATTTCCCGCCCACGCCTGTGTCATCGGTACCTCACTGCGACCGCAGCGTTGGTGCGGCAATTCAGCTGGGCGGGCGGAATGCGAACCGCCCCGGGGTGTTGACGGTGACAGCAGGACGCGCCAATGCACTGTTAATCTGTTGAATAACAGCTTCTTTGAGTGCCGCTGAGTCGGTGGGCAAACCAGGCGCATCCCCTGGCTCGGCAAGAAGCACCACACTGTCCCCTAGCTCGGGCACGTCCACCGAGCCGGCGAAGAGCAGCAATGTTCCTGGGAGCATGGCGATCTCCTGCTCCTCGCGATACCGCGCGAACGGTGCCACGAGGCGACCAGTGATGCTCACGATCGCAGCCAACCACTCTGCGGTGAAGTTCTCGCTGGCAACACGCGGATCCATCGACGTGGGCAAGATCCCGCTGAGCGTGAAGGACGCGTTCGGCCTCGGACCAGCCATACCCCTGTACGTGATCGCCGGCATCGCCGGAAGTTTGGACAGCGTTGTCACAATGTCTTCGGCCACTTATCACTCCCTTTTCGCGGCGTCGATAGCAGCCAAAGTGGCTGCCGCCGCGCGGTCGATGAACTCTGGCCCGCGCGCTTCGCCGTGAATATCCCACTGCCAGCTACCGACGTAAGTAACTTCGTCCTGCTCATGGCCGGGGAACCCCACCTGGATGAAGTCAACATCTTTGGGCGGTGACGTCGGTGACCAGAGCCCTCGTAGTATCTCGACGATGACTTCGGGCGAGTCACCCACGAAATTCACTGGACCGCCTTCGACTTGTATCAGATACTCCTGCGGTGGGCCATCCCCTCGGTCGCTGCGGTCACCCGAGACGCGCACAGGGACACCATCCACATTCACCAACACTCCGTTGCTCAACCCGAACACCGGATGCTGTAGCGACGCAATCCCCTCGGCAAGTGTCTTGACTCGGTCTGATCGCCAATGCCGAAGAGAATGGCTCGGCCTACACCCCCCGTTTTCCCACTTCCTGTTGTAGGGCCGAGTCATTCCCTCACCCTTGGTTGGATGGCGCTTTATCCAGCCTTCGATTGCCTCGGCCGAAACCAGCTGATCAGGGTTCGTCACTTGACCTGCCTCATAGTAATTTGCAGGACCCCGTCGTCGCCGAGCTCCCGAGACAGTATTTCGAATTGGGAGCCGCGCGGAAACAAGATCTCCGATTCATCCATGTACCTGGAAAGCTGGCTCACATCAACTCCATCGGACCCGACCACTTTGAGTAAAGTCGGCGTTTCCCCGGGCAGCGCGCCCCTAGCGAAGGATTCGGCAACGAACGAATCCGTGGTCGTACTGAGATACCCCGGATCATGGAAGATGGCTCCCTCGTGAAGTTGTGCGAGCAAGGAGTCCGACGCACGCATTCCGCGCCAGGTGGTCGAGGCCAGTTCCGAGGGATCCACTCGATAGGGCGGCAGCGCTGCGAGACCTTCGTCAGTATGGGCGATCCTCTCCTCCCACAATGCCCGTTGTTCTGGCGTTAGGTCACTCAACGAGTCGACGCCCAATACGGATTGCTGCCTCTCGCTCAGCGAATCCATATCACGCAGATAAGGATTCATGCCCTGATGCAGCTCGGTGCTGTAGTCGTACACGCCCCCCACGCCGGCTGGCGATATTGGCTCATACTCGTCGGAGACCTTTTCCGTCCACTCATCGAATCGAGCCGGGTCAACCGCGCCACTCGGCATCCGATATTCCTGGTTGATCTCTGCCAAGTCCGGCAGATGACCACCTGGCGTCCCGTGATTAGCAGGCGGATCGTGTAATCCGGTGTGTGGCGGGTTATTCGGCTGGTGTTCTGTCGACGGAGAGCCGTGGCCATCCCCGTTATGGGGCAGACCACCATCGTGCGGGGCATCGCCAATAGTGCCACCGCCGCCATGCGGCGCGGCGCCAGCCGGCGACCCGCTTGTCGCATCCATCGGAGGTGCTGGCGGGTGCCCACCGGAGGGCGCGCTCGGCGACGGACTTACTCCTCCCGAAGACGCAGGCGTCGGCGCCGCCTCGGAAGCCGCAGGTGCAGAGGGCACTTCGGCCTTCGGCGCGGGCGCAACGTCGGGGGTGTGCGGGTCCGGCGTGTGAGTCACCGGCGGGGAAACGGGATCACCTGACGGCGGAGCCGACGTCGGCTTGCCGCCTGTCGGCGCAGGCGCAGGGTCACGCGGCGCCGTCGGTGGCCCTGGCTCCGATGGCTTGGGCAACGGCCCCGGGCTTCCGGACGGTGGCTTGCCTCCGTCAAGACCCGTCTTGTTCAGGTCGTCCAGTTTCGCGGTGACACGGTCGACGTCGCTCGCGGCACTGCGCAAACCACCTGTCGCCGAGGCGATCCCGCCTGCTTCACCGGCGGCCCGCTCGGTCGCACTCACTTCTGCACGTGCAGCTGCCCCCTCGGCGGCACGGGCACCACCGGCGGCCTTGATACCCGCTCCGCCGGGTACGACCGCCGTAGCGATGTCGAAGCCCGCCTCGCCGAGCCCGAGGAACGGCCGGTTGCTCGTGAAGATATCGTCGAAGTGCGTGACATTCTTGACCATGTCGATCGAGCCCTCGGGATCCATCGCAAACGCGGTCGGCGCAGTCATCGGGTTGAACGTCAGAGCCATCTTGCTCAGGTTTTCGATGTTCTTCCACGTGCCTTTCGGATCACCAAGAGGATCGAATGCCGTCACCAGACCGCCGACCGTATTGATCGCGCTGAGCGAGGCGCCGGTCGTTGCATCGGTGAATGCGTCGTTGATGTTGGCCGCGACCCGGCCCGCATCCTCGCCGAGATAGTTGACCAATTCCACCCGCGTGACGATTTCCATTGCGCGCGTGTAGTTCTTGATGCTGTTGTTCAGCTGCGCGAGTAGCTCTTTCCTGGCAGCAGACTGCCGTTTGTGGTTGGCGATGACGGCTTTGACGTCGTCGGCGACCTCTTGGATCTTCTCTTCCGCGTCACCGGTGATCAGTTCGAAGACTGTGCCCATGATGCCTTGGTCGATGACCGAGCCCACCACATCCTTGAGCTTGTTCAGCAGATCACGGATCGCGTTCTGCGTCGTCTCGACATCGGTTGCGAAGCTGCTCAGTTGATTCGAGAGCTTTTGCGCCTCGCCGGCCAGCGACGACATCGCGGTGCCGACGTCACGCACTGCCTGCTGCATCGGCTCTTTGTCCGGCATCTGCTGTGCGCCGATGGTGGCGTACGCGCCCGAGTTCGCCGCAGACACACCGTACAGCGGTGTGGCGAAAACGGCCCAGGCGGCAGCGGCCGCCCTCAGCTCGGTGGGCTCACCATTCGGCCACCAGTCCCCGACCAGAAACTCGACCAGGTACCACAACACCGGTGGAGTTTGCCCAGGCCCGTTGACATCTGGATCGCCGCCCGGCGCCGAGTAGACCGGTGGCGCAATCGGCGCGGGCAACGGCGCCGCCCTACCGCCGATATCGGCCGCGGCCTCGGCGCGAGAATAGTTGGTCGCGGAGCCCTGGATCAGATAGCCAATGTGGCGTAATGCGTTGACGCCCTTACCGACCGCCTCGACCAACGCACTGGCGGAATCCTGGTATGCGAATCCGAACGCGGTTCCCGCGGCGTCTTGACCCGCGTTCGCGTTGTACGACCCGGTCAGAGCGCCTACGGCCGCGGTGAGTCCCTCACTGAGGCCGGCGACCGCAGAGCCCGCACCCGAGAGCGCCGGCGGATCCACCCGCAACGGTTCACCCATGGCGACTCACTGCGGACATCGATTAGCCCCAGATTTTCTGGTTCGCCTCGACCGCGCCACTGTAGGACGTGTGCGCATGCTGCCCGGCGGACCGCAACTGGCCCAGCGCATTTCGCATCATGTCGGCGCCCTCCTTCCACTGTTTGTGGATGGCGGCATGGGATTCACTGGCGACGCCCTCCCACTGCGCATGCAAGTTGGCCACCACAGCGTCACACTCTTCGAGCATCGAGTCGACGACCCCCTGGTAGGCCGCCATGCGTTCGACGATGTCGGCCAGCTTGTCGAGATCGACGGCAAATGCGTCAGCCACGGTGAACTCCTCGCAACTGTGTTGCCGACGCCTGCTCGTGAGCTTCGAAAGCCTGCCCGGCTTGACCCAACCGCTCGGCGATGGTCGCCAGCGCCTGCTGCACCTTCAGCGATCCGTCATGCCACTGTTTCCACGCCGTGCCATACGAACCGCCCGCCGACCCCTCCCAGGTCCCCAGCACCTGCTGCGCCTCGGTGTCGAGATCGCGCAGCCCCGCCTGCAGATGCTGCGCCCCCGAGGTCAGTGCCTCACACGCCGCCCGCAGAACCGCAGGGTCGACTTTCAGCACGCCGCCGTCGCCAGTTCCACTCACAGAGCAAACGCTACTGGCTTGACACGGCCTCCACAATTCACTCCTGAGCAGCAGGGCGAGCCCGAAATGCCGCCTGTACCGCTACCCGAACAGGGTCCGGATCGGGTCGCTTCCGTCCCAGTCCACCGCCGCGGAGCGCACCAACTCACCCATCCCGATCGTCGCGGGGGTGAGCTCCATCAATTCGATGATCGTCGCCGCCGTCCCGGGTGGGGGCTCGAAGTACGCATAGCGGGCCGTGCCCGGGTCGCCACCCGACCACACCACCGGCCAGCCTGCGGCCTGCCCGGCCGCCAACGCGGCGTCGTAGTCCTGCGCCCAGTAGGCCAGCTGGTGGAAGCCGTCCCCGCCCGCCGAGGTGAACTCCGAATAGATCGAGGGCGCATCGTTGTCCTGGTGGATGACTTCGATCTGCATGTCGCCACTGTTGGCCAGCCCCAGCGTCAGCTTCACCGTGCACTCCTGGCCGCGGTAGATACCGGTCTGCTCGATACCGCGCAGCACATAAAACGGACCGACTCCGAGGTCCAGCCAGTTCGCTAGCGCGGCATCGAAATCCTGCACGATGTAACCGATTTGGCGGATCACGCCGGGCAGCACAGGTCCAGGCACCAGGTCTCCTCTCAGCCGGGCAGCACCGGCACCGCGCCGGGCGTCAGGAAAGGCCGTACATCCGACCAGGATTGACTGTTCTCGGCGCTGTTACCCGACAGCTGCAGCACGCCGCGACTGTCGGACACGTACACCGCCGCCGGGTTCGCCGCGACAGCGGTCACCGGCATCACGATGTTTCCGTTCGGCCCGTCGGAGTTCACCCCGTCGATGTTCACGTACGACACCGGATGCGCGGCATCGGTTCGGCTGACGACGATGTCGTCGCCGGTGCGCCACGACAGCGACACCACCGACGACCCCAGCCCGAAACCGAGCCGACGCGGATACGTCAGCGAGAACTCGCCGGCGGGGGTCTGCTCCACGTTCGCCAGAATCACTTGCCCGTTGATCACCATCACCGCCCGGGTGCTGTCCCGGGAGAGTTGCAATTCGGCTATCGCACCGGGGAATTGGGACACCACCGCGGCGGAGTCCACCGGGATCCGGGCGGGCTGCCCAGACGCCTGCTCCTGGATCACCCGTACGACGCTGTTGCCGTCCACCACCACCCACACGGCGTCGTCCAGCGCCCAGGACGGTCGCGTCAGCGACCGCGCATCGGTGGCTTTCGCCGCCACCCCACCGTTCGGGCCGATCCACACCGTGGAGACCATGTCCGGCGCGCCGGGCCGCTGCACCGTCACCGACGCGATCGCCTGACCGGTTCGCGACAGCGCCGCCGACACCTGATCGTTCATCTGGCCGAACGATCCGGGCACCGGTGTGGCCCGTTGTCCGTCCAGCGACACCAGCGATCCGCGGATCAGCGCATGCACACCTGCCGCGGCGCCGTCGACCGCACCCGGATCGGTGGCCGCCACATCGGTGGTGTCCCAGCCGTCGGCGAACCGGTCGTCGAGAGCTGCGCCGTCGGCGTTGATCACGTACGGGCCCTTGATGTCGGCCCGCGCCAGTGTCCAAATGATCTGGGCGGCAAGCAGTTGCCTGCTGTGCGGATCGGTGGTAGTCAAATTCTCCAGGTCGACCTTCGCTCCGCCGTAGCCGCGGCCGATACCCGTCTTGCCGCCGTCGGCCCTGGTCACCGGGCCCATCATCTTCACCGGTCCCAGCAGGTTGCGCACCGTGCGGGCCATCTCCGGGCGGGGCCCGGCGATCAACTTGTTGAGCAGTTCGGTCGCCAACTGGTCGGCGTCGGACACCGCGACATACCGCGGATCTGGAACGACGGTCTTGCCGGTCGGGTCGACGAAATAGAGAGTGTTGCGCTTGTAGGTGGCCTGGAACTGCTGCCAATCCAGGAACACTCCGTTGGGCAGCTTGTTGATGCGCCAGCCGTCGGGCGTCTGGACCAACTCGAGCGGTCCCGGGTCGGGAAGTTGCCCCGCGGCGGTTTCGAAGACACCCACATCGGACAGCGACCCCAGCATGTCTGCCTTCATCGTGACCGCAACCCGGTCAGGAGAACGGGTTTCGACGAACACGACGTTGTCGATCAGCAGTGCACTGCCCTGGTCGTCCCAACCGCTGGAGGCCGAAGCGGTGAGGAACTGTCGCGCCGCCAGATGCCGGTTCGCCGGGTCGGCGGTGGCCTTGAGGAATTCCCGCAGCAGCTGGTCCGGATCCATCCCGGGGGTCGGCTTGGGCAGGCTCTTCGGCTGGGGCCGCTCGACGGTCCCGATCGCTTGCGGCGCAGAAGAATTCGGCACCCCGGCACATCCGCCGCCCACCATCACGACCAGTCCGGCCAGCATCAGGGCCAGCAGCCGGCGTGTCACACGCTCTCCCCCGCCGGCTCCCGCTGCCGAACCTGGCGCGAGTCTTTGCGGCCATCCTGGCGTTCCGCGGCGGCGGGTTTGAGTGGTAACGGACTGGTGGTGACCTTGTGGCCGCGCACCAGCGGAAGGGTCAGCCGGAAGCAGGCACCCTTGCCGGGTTCACCCCACGCCTCGAGCCGGCCCTGGTGCAGCCGGGCGTCCTCGATGCTGATCGCGAGGCCCAAACCTGTTCCGCCGGAACGACGCACGCGGGAGGGGTCCGAACGCCAGAACCGGCTGAACACCAGCTTCTCCTCGCCGGGGCGCAAGCCGACACCGAAGTCGCGGACGGTGACCGCGACGGTGTCCTCGTCGGCGGCCATCCGGATGTGGACCGGCTTGCGCTCGGCATGGTCGATCGCGTTGGCGATCAGGTTGCGCAGGATGCGCTCGACGCGGCGGGCATCGACCTCGGCGATGACCTCGCTGTCGGGCAGGGTGACCATCAGTTCGATCCCGGCCTCGTCGGCCAGGTGGCCGACGTTGCCGAGCGCACTATTCACCGTGGACCGCAAATCGACTGCCTCGACCGAGAGTTCGGCGACGCCGGCGTCGTGGCGCGAGATCTCGAGTAGGTCGTTGAGCAGGGTCTCGAATCGGTCGAGCTCGTTGACCATCAACTCGGTGGACCTGCGCAGCGCCGGGTCCAGTTCCTCGGAGTGGTCGTGAATCAGATCAGCCGCCATCCGCACAGTGGTCAACGGCGTGCGCAGCTCGTGGCTGACGTCCGAGGTGAACCGGCGCTGCAGATTGCCGAACTCCTCGAGATTGGTGATCTGGCGTTGCAGACTCTCAGCCATGTCGTTGAACGACACCGCAAGCCGCGCCATGTCATCCTCGCCGCGCACCGGCATCCGCTCGGAGAGATGACCCTCGGCGAAGCGCTCGGCGATCCGCGATGCGGAGCGCACCGGCAGCACCACCTGCCGGGAAACCAGCAGGGCGATCCCCGCCAGCAGCACCAGCAGCACCAACCCGCCGGTGGCCATGGTGCTGCGCACCAGGGTGATGGTGTTTTCCTCGTTGTTGAGCGGGAAGATCAGGTAGAGCTCAAGATTCGGGACGCGGGACGGCGCCGGAGTACCGATCAACAGCGCCGGACCGCTGAACGCGTCGGTTCGTACCGTCTCGTACTGGTAGCTGACCTGGCCCGCTTTGACGAAGTCACGCAACGACTTCGGGATCTGGTCCATCGGTCCGGCGGCGGTGGCCGCTCGCGGTCCGTCGCCGGGGACCATCAGGACCGCGTCGAACGTGCCGGCCAGCGCCGCGCCGGACGATTGACCTGTCTTGGAGATCAGTGTGTTGCGGGCCAGCTGCAGGCTGCTGTCCAGAGACCGCGCCTCTTCACCACTGACAGTTCCGCTGACCGTGTTGCGCGCCCGATCCAATTCCTCGGTCGCCGCGTGCACCTTCACGTCGAGCACCCGGTTCGTGATCTGGCTGGTGAGCACGAAGCCGAGCGCCACTATCACGGCGGCCGACAGACCCAACGTCAGCACGACCACCCGCAACTGCAGCGACCGGCGCCAGATCAACCCCAGTGCTCGACTCAGCGCACTCGTACCCCGAACCAGGGGACCCGATCGTCCCCACGGACCGCGGATGCGCCGCCTCGAGCCGAACATCACCTGCGGCGCTCCTCCGTGCGCATCACGGTGGTCCGGCCTTGTAACCCACTCCTCGAACGGTCAGCACCACCTGCGGGTTCTCCGGGTCCTTCTCGACCTTCGCCCGCAACCGCTGGACATGCACGTTCACCAAACGGGTGTCCGCGGGGTGGCGATATCCCCACACCTGTTCGAGCAGCACATCTCGAGTAAACACCTGGCGTGGTTTGCGTGCCAGCGCCACCAGCAGGTCGAACTCCAGCGGTGTCAGCGAAATCTGCTCACCCTCGCGAGTGACCTTGTGCGCAGGCACGTCGATGTCGATGTCGGCGATCGAGAGCACCTCGGCCGGCTCGTCCTCGTTGCGCCGCAGCCGGGCACGGACGCGCGCCACCAGCTCCTTGGGCTTGAACGGCTTCATCACGTAGTCGTCGGCGCCCGACTCCAGGCCCAGCACCACGTCCACCGTGTCGGTCTTGGCGGTGAGCATGACGATCGGCACCCCGGAGTCCGCGCGCAGCACCCGGCACACATCGATGCCGTTCATGCCGGGCAGCATGAGGTCCAGCAACACCAGATCGGGGCGGAGCTCACGCACAGCCGTCAGCGCCTGCGAGCCGTCGCCGATGACCGCGGTGTCGAAACCCTCGCCACGCAACACGATGGTGAGCATCTCGGCCAGCGATGGGTCGTCGTCGACTACGAGAATCCTTTGCCTCATGGTGTCCATGGTGTCACCGAATTGCGACAAACCCCGGCTACCACACGGGCGAGTTGCGACATTTCCGCTGCGTGGGGTCCTCTAACCGAGCAGTGTGGCCGCCAACGCCGCCGGATCGACGTCCGGGGCGACGATCGACCAGGGCCCGCCCCAGTTAGCGGCACCCAATTCGGCGTACACCGCGCCCGTCCGGCGCTGCAGTCCGTCGTCGCGTTCGTAGGCGTCGCGGGCCCGGTCGGCCTCCTGCTGAGCCCGGTGCCTGGCGCGCTGGGCGGCCAACCCGACCGAGGCGTCGAGCAGGATCTGCCGGTCGGGTTTGGGCAGGGCGAACCGGCCGTACTCGAGTTCGCCCACCCACGACACCGCCGCACCGGAGGCGTCCTGGTGCAGCCGGGCCGCGCTGTACGCGGCGTTGGAGGCAACGTAGCGATCCAGGATCACCACATCGTGTCGACGACCTAGTTCGGCCATCTGATCGATCGCCCCGGCCCGGTCGAGGGCGAACAGCATCGCCATCGCATAGACCGATGAGGCCAGGTCGCCGTGCTGTCCGTGCAGTGCCTCGCTCGCGAGGTCGGCATGGATCGACTGGCCGTAGCGGGGGAAGGCCAGTGTGGTGACCGACCTTCCGCCCGCTTCGAACGCGCGCTGAAGTCCGGCAGTCAGCGTCCGCTTACCGGCCCCGTCGAGTCCCTCGATGACGATCAGCACGGCGGGAGCCTAACGCTCAGTAGCGGTAGTGCTCCGGCTTGTACGGACCCTCGACGTCGACGCCGATGTACTCGGCCTGGTCCTTGGTGAGCTTGGTCAGCGTGCCACCGAGAGCCTCGACGTGGATGCGGGCCACCTTCTCGTCGAGGTGCTTGGCCAGCCGGTAGACCTCGTTGTCGTACTCATCGTTCTTGGTCCACAGCTCGATCTGAGCGATCACCTGGTTGGAGAAGCTGTTGCTCATTACGAACGACGGGTGGCCCGTCGCGTTGCCCAGGTTCAGCAGCCGGCCCTCGGACAGCACGATGATCGACTTGCCGTCGGCACCGAAGATCCACTCGTCGACCTGAGGCTTGATGTTGATCCGGGTGGCACCCGAGCGCTCGAGGGCGGCCATGTCGATCTCGTTGTCGAAGTGGCCGATGTTGCCCAGGATGGCCTTGTCCTTCATCGCCTTCATGTGATCGAGGGTGATGATGTCCTTGTTGCCGGTCGAGGTGACGACGATGTCGGCATCACCGATGGCGTCCTCGACGGTCACCACATCGAAGCCGTCCATCAATGCCTGCAGCGCGTTGATCGGGTCGATCTCGGTGACCTGCACGCGCGCGCCCTGGCCGGCCAGCGACTCCGCACAGCCCTTGCCCACGTCGCCGTAGCCACAGATCAGCACCTTCTTGCCACCGATCAGCACGTCGGTGCCGCGGTTGATCCCGTCGATCAGCGAGTGCCGGGTGCCGTACTTGTTGTCGAACTTGCTCTTGGTGACCGAGTCGTTGACGTTGATGGCCGGGAACGCCAGCTCACCGGCGGCGGCGAACTGGTACAGCCGCAGCACACCGGTGGTGGTCTCCTCGGTGACACCCTTGACCGACTCGGCGATCTTCGTCCACTTGGTGTTGTCCTTCTCGAAGCTCTTGCGGCACAGCTCCAGGAAGACCTTCCACTCGGCCGAGTCGTCATCCTCGGCGGGCGGAACCACACCAGCCTTCTCGTACTGCGCACCGCGCAGCACCAGCATGGTGGCGTCGCCGCCGTCGTCGAGAATCATGTTGGCGGGCTCGCCTTCCCAGGTGAGCATCTGCTCGGCGGCCCACCAGTACTCCTCCAGTGTCTCGCCCTTCCAGGCGAACACCGGGGTGCCGGTCGGCTCCTCGGGGGTGCCGTGCGGGCCGACGACGACGGCCGCCGCGGCATGGTCCTGGGTGGAGAAGATGTTGCAGCTCGCCCAGCGGACTTCAGCGCCGAGCGCAACCAGCGTCTCGATCAGCACCGCGGTCTGCACGGTCATGTGCAGCGAACCCGAGATACGGGCACCCTTGAGCGGCTGGACGTCGTGGTATTCGCGGCGCAGCGCCATCAGGCCGGGCATCTCGTGCTCGGCCAGCCGGATTTCCTTGCGGCCGAATTCGGCCAGCGACAGGTCGGCCACCTTGAAGTCGATGCCGTTGCGCACCTCGACGGTCATTTCAGACATGTAGAGCCCCTTTTCGTTCGTCATTGCCGGTGAGCGCGCGATACGCGCGCTGGCGACACCCTCAGCCTGCGGGCTCGCGGGACAGGCGCGTGGAGCGCTCTGACAGCTAAGGAATATCGACTACACCGTAGCGTTCGGCGAACGGCGTCATCAATCGGGCCAGGTCTAAGGCCACATCGTGGTCGGCCTCGGGCGGCATCGACACGTAGCTCATCGCCAGCCGCACGATCGCGCGGGCCAGCACCCCCGAGTCGGCCTCACTGGCACTGACCCAGCTGTTCATGAAGGCCTCGGTGAGCTTGGCCGACGCGCGGGTGATGATCGGCGCGCTGTCGGTGGTGATCATCTGCAGCAGGTCGGGTTTGGCAACACCGGTCAGCAACGAGATCACCAGCGGGTCGGCCGCCGACTCGGTGAAGAACACCCGAAAGCCCTCGGTGAAGGCGGCCAGCACGTCGCCCACGTTGGAGCTGATCGCGGTCCCGATCGCATCAACCAGGCGGTCGGCCAGCCGGATCGCATAGCCCTGGGCCAGACCCTGCCGCGAGCCGAATTCGTTGTAGATGGTCTGACGGCTGACCCCGGCGGTGCGCGCCACGTCGGACAGGGTGATCGCGGACCAGTCCTTGGTCAGCAATTCCTCGCGCATCGCGTCGAGGACCGAGTCCCGCAGCAGCGCGCGAGAGGCCTCGGGATAGGGCACCCGAGGACTCTTCACATGCGCGAGAGTAGTGGTCACGGCCTGGCGACTTCCACCATCTCGAAGTCCGACTTCGCCGCGCCGCAGTCCGGGCAGCTCCAGTCCTCCGGGATGTCGTCCCAGCGGGTGCCCGGTGCGATGCCGTCCTCAGGCCAGCCTTTGGCTTCGTCGTACTCGAATCCGCACTGCACGCAGATGAACAGCTTGTAGTCCTGCTCGTTCATTGCTTGACACCCATCTCTTCGAAGTCAACTTTTTCTCGCACCCCACAGTCGGGGCAGCACCAGTCGTCGGGCACCGCGGCCCAGGCAGTGCCGGGCGGGAAGCCTTCCCGCGCAGCACCTTTCGCTTCGTCGTACACGTAATCGCAAATCGGGCACTGGTAGGCGCTCATGCCGGCACTCCGTACCGGGCCAGGATCTTGGCCCGTCGGCGCGGATCGATGTTGACCTTGGTGATGTCACCGTCGTAGTGCTCGATCACCCGATGGTCCATCATCCGGCGCCACACCCACGGGAAGTACGTCACGCCGATCAAAGTCGCATAGCCGCTTGGCAATTCGGGCGCCTCGGACATGCTGCGCAGCGTCTGATAACGGCGAGTCGGATTGGCGTGGTGGTCACTGTGCCGTTGCAGGTGATAGAGGAACAGGTTGGTCACCAGATGATCGGAGTTCCAGCTGTGCTGCGGCGAGCACCGCTCGTAGCGGCCGTTGTCGTTCTTCTGGCGCAGCAGCCCATAGTGCTCCAGGTAGTTCACCGACTCCAGCATCGAGAATCCGAACACCGCCTGGATGATCAGGAACGGGATCAGGGCGGGACCGAACACCGCGATCAGCGCACCGAACAGCACCACCGACATCAGCCAGGCGTTGAGAACGTCGTTGCCGAGCCAGGTACGCGGATCCCACGGGCTCTTGCCGAGTCGGCGAATCCGGGCCGCCTCGAGTGTGAGCGCTGAACGGGCACTACCAAACACGCTGCGCGGCAGGAACTCCCAGAACGTCTCACCGAAGCGCGCCGATGCCGGATCCTCCGGGGTGGCGACGCGGACGTGATGGCCGCGGTTGTGCTCGATGTAGAAGTGGCCGTAGCAGGTCTGGGCCAGCGTGATCTTGGACAGCCAGCGCTCTAGCGAATCCTTCTTGTGGCCGAGTTCGTGCGCGGTGTTGATGCCCGTACCGCCCAGCACGCCCACCGACAGCGCCAGACCGATCTTGGCGAACCAGCTCAGCGAGCCCTCGTAGCCCAGCCAGCTGAGGTTCGACGCGGTGAACATGTAGGCGCCGAAGATCAGACTGAGGAACTGGAACGGGATGAACGCGTACGTGCAGTACCGGTAGTACTTGTCGTTCTCCAGGTACTCCATCAGTTCGTCGGGCGGGTTCTGGCCGTCGCGGCCGAACCTCAGATCCAGCGCCGGCAGCAGCGCATAGATCAGGAACGGGCCGACCCAGAAGAACACCTGGGATGCCGCGGTCCAGCCGAGCTGGTTCAGACCCCAGATGACCGGCAGCACCACGAACAGTGCGGTCGGCGCAATGAGGCCCATCAGCCACAGATAGCGCTTCTTATCCCGCCACGGCGCGGCCGCCGGAATGGCGGCGGAGTCCAGTTGAGACGTCACGACAGTTACCTCCCACGTCAAGTTGCGATGACTTGACTATAGAGGCAGATTTGTCGGGTGTCTAGACAAATGATGGTTGTTTGTAAAACTCAGGACGCGGCGGCGGCCTCCCGCTTGGCCAACACCGAATGCGATCGCCCATAGAGCAGGTAGAACCCCACCCCGATGACCATCCACACCACGAACCGGATCCAGGTCAGGCCGGTGAGGTTGAGCATCAGCCAGCCGCACGCCGCGATCGACAAGATCGGCAACACCGGGACCAGCGGCGCGCGAAACCCGCGCTCCAGGTCCGGGCGGGTTCGCCGGAGGATGATCACGCCGGCCGAGACCAGGATGAAGGCGAACAGCGTCCCGACGTTCACCATCTCTTCGAGTTTGTCGATCGGGAAGACAGTGGCCGCGACGGCGGTGAGCACACCGACCAGCACGGTGATCCGCACCGGGGTGCCGCGGTTGCCCGTCTGGGCGAGCTGACGGGGCAGCAGGCCGTCACGCGCCATCGCGAACAACACCCGCGACAGCCCCAGGATCAACACCATGACCACCGTGGTCAGACCGGCCAGCGCACCGATCGAGATCACCTTGGCCGCCCAGTCCACCCCGTTGAGCGAGAAGGCGGTGGCGAGGTTGGCGTGACCGTTCTCGGCCTTGTCTCGCAGGTCGCTGAACTGGACCATGCCCGACAGCACGATCGAGACCGACACGTAGAGCACGGTGACGATCGCCAGCGAAGCGAGAATGCCGCGCGCGACATCGCGCTGCGGGTTCTTGGTCTCCTCGGCCGTCGTGGCCACCACATCGAAACCGATGAACGCGAAGAACACGATCGAGGCGCCGGCCAGCACCCCGTAGAAGCCGTAATGACTGCTCTGGGCGCCGGTCAACAGGGAGAATACGGACTGGTTGATGCCGGTCCCGGACGCATTCTCGCCGCTCTCGGTCGCAGGGATGAACGGCGAGAAGTTGGCAGCCTTGATGTAGAACGCCCCGACGATGACGACGAGTGCGACAACCGCGACCTTGATGGCCGTGATCACCGCGGAGACGTTGGCCGACAGCTTGGTGCCCAACGCCAGCAAGGTGGTGACGATCGCGACGATGAGCAGAGCACCCCAGTCGAAGTTCAGCGGGCCGATGGCCACGACCCCACCGGAGAAACCAAAGACGGTGCCCAGATAACTGGACCAGCCCTTGGCCACCACGGCGGCGCCGACCGCGAATTCCAAGATCAGGTCCCAGCCGATGATCCAGGCGACGAACTCGCCGAACGTCGCGTACGAGAACGTGTAGGCGCTGCCCGCCACCGGGAGCATCGAGGCGAACTCCGCGTAACACAGCGCGGCCAACCCGCAGGTCACGGCGGCGATGACGAAGGACACCGAGATCGCTGGACCGGTGATGTTGCCGAAGGTCGAGGCGGTGACGGTGAAGATGCCCGCGCCGACCACGACGGAGACCCCGAAGACCGTGAGGTCCCACCACGTCAGATTTTTACGCAGCCGGGTGCCCGGCTCGTCGGTGTCGAGAATGGACTGCTCCACCGACTTGGTCCGCCACTTAGAGGTCATCTGCATGTTCCTTCTCATACCCCGGTTAGGCACAGTTTGAGCGGGTATCTAAGAGGTCGTGGGCCAACCCCCGAAGCGTCACCATGCCATCGTCATCGGGGCCAGCATCGCCGGGCTGTGCACTGCCCGGGTGTTGTCCGACCACTACGAGCGGGTGACCGTCTACGAACGCGACACCCTGCCCCCGCAACCCGCGCACCGCGGTGCGGTGCCCCAGGATCGGCATGTACACATCCTGATGGCGCGGGGGGCTCACGAGTTCGACACGCTGTATCCCGGTCTGCTCGACGACATGGTCGCCGCCGGGGTGGCGAAACTGGAGAACCGCCCCGACTGCATCCACTTCGGCGCCGCCGGCCATGTGCTGGGCACCGGGCACACCCTGCGGCGTGAGTTCACCGCGTACGTGCCCAGCCGCAAGCAGCTCGAGTGGCAGATCCGCCGCCGCACCGCCGCCCTGCCGAACGTGGAGATCGTGCAGCGCGACGTGAACGCACCGCGATTCGACGGGGAGCGCCAAACAGTCACCGGCGTCGAGTTGTCCGCAGCCGGCGGGGACGAGTTCGTGGCCTCCGACCTCGTGGTGGACGCCTCCGGTCGCGGCACCCGACTACCGTCGTGGCTGGACGAGTGGGGGTTCGCCCGCCCCCGCGAACAAACCATCGATGTCGGAATCTCTTACGCCACACAGCAGTTGAGAATCCCCGACGGCCTGATCACCGAAAAGGTCGTGGTGGCGGGGGCGTCACGCAGTCAGCAGGCCGGGCTGGGCATGCTTTTCTACGAGGACGGCACCTGGGGCTTGACCACGTTCACCGTCAATCACGTCCCGCCGCCGCAGACGCTGTCCGAGATACACCAGGTCGCCGACGACGTGCTGCCTGCACCGCTGGCGTCCGCGATTCGCCAGGGAGAACCCCTGGGCGACATCGCTTTCCACCGCTATCCGGTCAGCCGGTGGCGCCGCTACGACAAACTCCAGCGTTTTCCCGGCGGGATCGTGCCGATCGGAGACGCCGTGGTGAGTTTCAACCCGACCTACGGCCAGGGCATGACGATGACCGCGCTGCAGGCTGGCCATCTGCGCCGGCTGTTGGACTCCGGTACCGGCGACCTGACCCGTGAACTGGCCCGCGCCACCGCGAAATCCACGTATCCCGTCTGGACGATGAACGCGATCGGCGACCTGACCCTGCACGGCACCGAGGGCTCGGCGCCGTGGTGGTACCAACCGGTCGGGGCGTTGTTCGATCAGTTCCTCGGCGCCGCCGAGACCGACCGCGTTCTGGCGGAATGGTTTCTGCGTCGGTTCAGCCTGCTGGACAGTTTGTACATGGTGCCGCCCGCATCGATGATCGGCCGCGCGATCCGGCACAACATGTCATCGTGGTGGGCGCAGAAACGAGCTACCGCGCCAGTGCTCGATCCAGATCCGGTTCCAGGTAGATAACCCGCGCGGCGGGCACCGCAGAGCGGACCGCCGCCTCCGCCGCGTCGATGGTGACGGCCACCGTCGCCAGGTCGGTATCCGGGGCCAGCGCGATCTTGGCCCCGACGAGCATCTCCTCGGGACCCAGGTACTGCGTTCGGAGGTGGATGACCCGGTCGACGTTGGCGGTCTGCTCGAGTGCCGACTGAATCGCCCGGCATTCGTCAGGGGTGGCGCCCTCGCCGATCAGCAGGCTGTGCATCTCGACCATCAGGATCACGGCGATGACACCGAGCAGCGCACCGATCAAGATGGTGCCGACGCCGTCCCACACCGGGTTGCCGGTCAGAATCGTCAAGCCCACGCCGGCGAGCGCGAAGACCAGACCGATCAGGGCGCCGGTGTCCTCCAGCAGGACCACGGGCAGCTCGGGATTGCGGGAACGACGGATGAACTGCCACCACGAGCTGGTGCCCTTCAACGGACGTGACTCCACCATCGCGGTACGAAAGCTGTAGGACTCCAGGGCAATTGCCACCGCCAGAATCACCACCGCCACGATCGGCGAGGTCAGCGGTTCGGGGTGGCCGATCTTGTGGTAGCCCTCGTACAGGGCGAAGATCGAGCCCAGGCTGAACAGCACCAGCGCCACGACGAACGAATAGAAGTAGCGACTGCGGCCGTACCCGAACTGATGCAGGCTGTCCGCCTGTTTGCGGGCCTGGCGCTGACCGAACAGCAGCAGCCCCTGATTCGACGTGTCGGCCACCGAGTGCACCGACTCGGCGAGCATCGAGGAACTTCCGGTGATCAGGAATCCGACGAATTTCGCGACCGCGATGCCCGCGTTGGCGGCCAGCGCCGCGAGGATCGCCTTGGTGCTGCCCTCGGTCGACATGCGGTGTCCTCCCCAGGCTCAGTTACTCACAGGCCAACCGTAGCCCGGAACAACCGGGACGGCGACGTCGCCTCCAAGCGGATCGGACCGTCGTCGGCGGCCACCCAGGCTGCGGCCCCGCGATCAAGCTCCACCACATCCGATTTCGCGCGTACGAGCACCGAACCTTCGGTGCAGACCAAGATCTGGGGACCGTCATGGCGGGACGGGGCGTCGATCTCGTGGCCGAGATTCTCGCCGTCGAGCATGAGGATGCACGCGGCGAACTCCTGCGCGGGCGTCTCGTAGACCAGCTCGATGCCCTCGCGGTGAGTGGGCGCCCGCAGCATCGTCTCATCGGCGGGCCTGAAGTCCAGCACCCGCAAGAGCTCGGGCACGTCGACGTGCTTGGGCGTCAGGCCACCGCGAAGGACGTTGTCGGAGTTGGCCATCACCTCCATTCCCACGCCGTGGATGTAACTGTGCAGGTTGCCCGCCGGCATGAAGATGGCCTCACCCGGAGCCAGCGTGATCCGGTTGAGCAGCATGGCCGCCAGCACACCGGCATCCCCGGGATACCGCTCACCGAGCTCCAGCAACGTCTTGGCCTCATCGTCGAATTCCGTTGCACCGGAACGCATATAATCCACCGCACCGTCCAGGACGGCGGGGATCAGCACGTCCAGATCGGGCTGCGGTGCGGTGATCCAGGTGGTGAACAGGGCACGCAGACCGTCGGCGTCGGGCTGGCCACTCAGCAATCCGATGAACGGATCGAGTTCGGCCACCGCGAGGGCACGCATCAAATCGACCGAACGCGCGGCCGGCCGGAAGCCGCCGAGGGCGTGGAATTCGCTGAGCGCGACCAACAGCTCAGGCTTGTGGTTGCGGTCGCGATAGTTGCGGATCGGTGAGGTGAGCGGCACGCCCAGACGATCCTCGCGCACATAACCTTCCACGGCCTGTTCCGCGCTGGGATGAGCTTGCAGCGACAGCGGCTCCTCGGCGGCCAGCACCTTCACCAGCAGGGGCAGCACGTCGCCGTAGCGACCGCGCACCGCAGTCCCCAACTGACCGTCCGGATCGGCTCGCACGGCGTCGAGCAACGATGTCTCGCCGTCCGCGGTCTCCAACCACGCCGGATCCCCAGGATGAGCACCCAGCCACAGCTCGGCTTCGGGATGCGCTGTGGGCGAAGGTCTTCCGGTGAACTCCGCGATGGCTGTCCGAGATCCCCATGCGTAGGTGCGTATCGCACCACGTAGCAATTCCACTGGGACGTTATCCCCCCACCAATCTGAGATAAACCGCGGCCATCTGCAATCGGACGGCCAGCGTGGCGAGCTGTTGTTCGGCTCGCCCGGTCGGGGCCGGAACCGACCCCCCCTCCCCGAGGTCTTGCGCCCCGACCAGATCGACGTCGTCGAAGCCACTCACCCGCGCGGCGAGCATCGGGCGTTCGGCGTCCAGGGTCAAAGCCAGCACCTTCGGGCCCCTCGAGAGCGGACCGTCGAGCTCCTCGTCGTGGAACAGCGCATCCACCGGATCGCCGAATTGATGTGCGATGCCGGTGCGTAACGCGACCAGCGCGTCGGATAGTCCGGCCGCGGCGACGGCCTGGCCGGCCAGCCGCAGTAACACCGTCGCGGCGTACCGGGCCAGGCCCAGGGTGGCCGCACAATCGCCGGCGAGCACAACCTGCCTGCCGGACATCCGCTCGGCCAGTGCCTTCGCCGGATTGGTGAACACGTCGCGGCTCGCGCTGTTGCGCAACGCCTCGGCGTCGAGTTCGTCGGCCAGGGTGGCCAGATCGGTCTGCAGTGCCGGATCGACAGCCTGCATGGTCGCGAGGCCGGCCGCGAGGTAACGGCTCAACCCGAATTCGTCGGGCGTCCGCAGCCGGGGCTCGAGCACCGCGGTCCGTCCCGCGGTGGCGTCGCGCAGCGGACCCTCATACGGTGCGGCGACGACCACCCGGGCGCCGCGGCGCACCGCCGTCGCCGCGGCGGACACCAGCGCCGGATCCCCGGCGTCGTCGCCGGCCACCACGAGAACGTCGAGCGGGCCGATCCAGGGCGGAGATTCGGCGGCCACCACGATCGGCTCGCCTGCGACGCCGCCGAGGGTGGCGGCCAGCATCGAGCCTGCGCTCTCGGCCGCGCCGCGGGCGGCGACCCAGATGACGGTCCGCGGCCGATGGTCGGCCGCCAGCAGTGCCAGTTCGCCCTCGTCGACGGCGGCCGCGGTGGCGCGTACCTGAGCGCCCGCCATCGCGGCGGCCCGCAGGAGCCCGTCGCGGTCGGCTTCCAGGAGGCCCTCGGTGTCATCGAGGTCGACGGTGGCATGCGCTGCGCTCATGGCGCCGCCTCGGCCGGCTGGGCGGCGATGTCCTCGGAGACGCGGCGGACGATCTCCTCGATCTCCTGGGCGCTGCGCGCTTCGACGTTGAGGCGCAGCAGCGGTTCGGTGTTGGAGGTGCGCAGGTTGAACCAGGCCCCCGCACCGAGGTCAACCGTCACGCCGTCGAGATGGTCCAGCGAAACAGTTTGATGCCCAAAGGCTTTCAGAACGGATTCGACGCACGCCGGCGCGTCGGCCACCCGGAAGTTGATCTCCCCGGAGGCCTCATAGCGCTGATAATTCGCCATCAGTTCCGACAGCGGCCGGTCCTGCTCGCCCAACGCGGCCAGCACATGCAAAGCGGCCAGCATGCCCGAGTCCGCGCCCCAGAAGTCGCGGAAGTAGTAGTGCGCCGAATGTTCACCGCCGAAGATCGCTCCGGTGTCGGCCATCAGAGCCTTGATATAGGAGTGCCCGACGCGCGACCGCACCGGCGTTCCGCCCCGTTCGACGACCAACTCGGGCACCGCGCGCGAGGTGATCAGGTTGTGGATGACGGTGGCACCGATCTCCCGGGTGAGTTCGCGGCCGGCGACCAGCGCGGTGACCGCCGACGGCGAAACAGGACCGCCGCGTTCGTCGACGACGAAACACCGGTCGGCGTCGCCGTCGAACGCCAGCCCGATATCGGCGCCGGTCTCCACCACGAACTTCTGCAGATCGACCAGATTGGCCGGCTCCAGCGGATTGGCTTCGTGATTGGGGAACGAACCGTCGAGTTCAAAATACAGCGGCAGCACCGTCAACGCCTCGATCGGGCCGAGGACGGCAGGCGTGGTATGGCCGGCCATGCCGTTACCTGCATCGACCGCGACCCGCAGTGGTCGCATGCCGGCGACGTCGACCAGCGATCGAAGGAACTGTCCGTAGTCGGCGAGGACATCGCGGTCGCTCACCTGCCCACGCGGCCCGTCATAGCCGGGAACCCCGGCGATCACTTCGTCGCGGATGCTGGCCAGCCCGGTGTCCTCGCCGACAGGCTTGGCCCCGGCGCGGCAGAGCTTGATGCCGTTGTAGGCGGCCGGATTATGGCTTGCGGTGAACATGGCACCCGCGCAGTCGAGGAAACCGGACGCAAAGTACAGCTGATCGGTGGACGCCAGCCCGATCCGCACCACATCCAGACCCTGGGCGGTGACCCCGTCGGCGAATGCCGCGGCAAGCGCCGGGGAGCTTTCGCGCATGTCGTAACCGATCGCGATCCGGCCGCCGCCCTCACCGCGGATCAGCCGGGCGAACGCGGCGGCGACGTCGGAGACGAACGCGTCGTCGATCTCGTCCCCGACCAGACCGCGCACGTCATAAGCCTTGATCACACGGCGAACCGCGTCGGCGGGCCTCGACATGACAGATCTCCTGACCGAGAGGGACTCTTGGCCGCCAGCCTATCTGTTCCGGTCCCCCGGCAAGGGCGGCTATCGGGTCAGTCGGTGGGGTCCGGCAGTACCCGCAGGTGCCCACGGCGTCGGCCGGCGGTCGTCGGTCGATGCGCAGCCGCCGGCATGATCGGAGTTCCGGTCGCGGGCGCATGCGCGGCTCCGCTGGGATCGGAGAACCCGGCGATCGGGGGCCGTGTGGGCAACTCACGGCCTTCCCGGACTGCATCGGCGAGAGCGACGAGATCGTCCTCGTCGGGGAACTCCGGCAGCGGGCCAGCGTGGCGGACCAGCTCCCAACCCCGGGGGGCAGTGATGCGGTTGGCATGAGTGATGCACAGGTCCCACGAATGCGGTTCGCGGGAGATTGCCAGTGGCCCGACGACCGCAGTCGAGTCGGAGTAGACGAACGTCAGCGTCGCCACCGCATAATGGGGGCATCCAGGCCGGCAGCAGCGACGAGGAACATTCACGTCCGTGAGGCTATCGCGGTTCATTCACAGGTTGCCGGGGGACACGCGCAGCCGCCGGTCGGCCGATTCACAACCGTTACGATCACATCCGTGGTCGATTCCCGCAGCTCCCGGCGAGGTGGACGAGCCGGTGGCAGCCCGGGGTCGCGCCGGGGACGTGAGATGCGGGGCCCATTGCTGCCGCCGACGGTGCCGGGGTGGCGCAGCCGCGCAGAGCGATTCGACATGGCGGTATTGGAAGCCTATGAGCCGATCGAGCGGCGCTGGCAACAACGGCTCACCGGTCTCGACGTTGCCGTCGACGAGATCCCGCGCATCGCGCCGAAGGATCCGGACAGTGTGCAGTGGCCCGCTGAAGTGGTGGCCGACGGGCCGATCGCGTTGGCCCGGCTGATCCCAGCCGGAGTGGACGTTCGCGGAAACTCGACGCGCGCCCGAATTGTGCTGTTCCGCAAGCCGATCGAGCGCCGGGCCAAGGACTCGATCGATCTGACCGATCTTCTGCACGAGATTCTGGTGGCGCAGGTGGCTACCTATCTCGGGGTCGAGCCGTCGGTCATCGACCCGACCATCGACGACGACTGAGTCGGATTCTCCGACCCGCGGTCGTCGTCAGATGATGCCGCGCTTGAGGCGACGGCGCTCCCGCTCGGAGAGTCCGCCCCAGATACCGAAGCGCTCATCGTTGGCCAAGGCGTACTCGAGGCACGACTCACGGACCTCGCAGCCCAAGCAGATCCGCTTGGCCTCGCGAGTGGAACCGCCCTTCTCGGGGAAGAACGCTTCGGGATCGGTCTGCGCGCACAGCGCGCGTTCCTGCCACTGGTCTTCTTCATCGGCCGAATCCGGCGTCGCATCGATGATCGGGTCTGGCACCAAACTCAAGTGAGCGCGTGCCATTACCCCCATCGTCTGCGAACCGGTAATGGACTGCGGCAACCCCATCGTGCCGAACACGTGCTCATAGGACATTTCCGCCTCCTCACCTGGTTTCGTAGATCTTTTGCATGTCGCCCACTATTGAAGTGTGCCCAACTCGTTCGAACACTTGGTCGAATCGCGGTCTGGGACACCGAAACCGGCTGGTCCGACCGGGAAATGACACTGATGTGATTAGACACTTATGCAGTGGCCCGGTCAAGCGATTGAACCGAAATTAATACCATTTCCCTTGGATAATTCGGCGAGTCGATGCCCCGGCGTGTCTTGGGAGTGACGCGATCGTGACCGCGTTGGCCGCCGAAATGCCCGACCGCCTAGTGTCGATCGGTGTGAAGATCACCGTTCTGGTCGGCGGCGTCGGGGGTGCCCGCTTCCTGCTGGGCGTACAGCGATTGCTCGGCCTGGGCCAGTTCGCCGGCCAGATATCCGGAGCCACAGGCGATCTTGATCACGCGCTGACCGCCGTGGTCAACATCGGCGATGACGCCTGGATGCACGGTGTGCGCATCTGTCCCGACCTCGACACCTGCATGTACACCTTAGGTGGAGGTATCGATCCCGAGCGCGGCTGGGGACATCGCAACGAGACGTGGCACGCGAAAGAAGAATTGGCGGCCTACGGCGTGCAACCCGATTGGTTCGGCCTGGGCGACCGCGACCTCGCCACACATCTGGTGCGCAGTCAGATGCTGCGTGCCGGATATCCCCTGTCGCAGGTGACCGAGGCGCTGTGCCACCGCTGGCAACCGGGGGCCACGCTCCTGCCGGCCAGTGACGACCGGTGCGAAACCCATGTTGTGATCGACGATCCCGACACCGGTGACCGCAAAGCGATCCACTTCCAGGAATGGTGGGTGCGCTACCGGGCGCAGGTGCCCACGCACAGTTTCGCGTTCGTGGGGTCCGAAAACGCCACTGCCGGGCCCGGTGTCGTCGACGCGATCACCGAAGCCGACGTGGTCATGCTCGCCCCCTCCAACCCGGTGGTGAGCATCGGCGCAATCCTCGCCATCCCCGGTGTTCGCGCCGCGCTGCGCTCCACACCCGCCCCGGTCGTCGGCTACTCCCCCATCATCGGCGGAAAGCCGTTGCGCGGCATGGCCGACGAATGCCTGTCGGTGATCGGCGTCGAAACCTCCTCGCACGCCGTCGCCCGTCACTACGGCGCGCGCTCGGCGACCGGAATCCTGGACTACTGGCTGGTGTCCGAAGGCGATCACGCCGACGTACCCGGACTGACGGTGCACTCGATACCGCTGCTGATGTCCGATCCGGCGGCCACCGCCGAAATGGTGCGCGCCGGGCTCGAATTGGCGGGGGTGGCGCCGTGAGTCTCGAGCATGGCAGCGCAGCACCCGTCGAAATCCTGCCCGTCCCCGGGCTTCCGGAGTTCCGCCCCGGCGATGATCTGGCGGCCGCCCTCGTCTCGGCGGCGCCATGGCTGCGCGACGGCGACATCGTCGTCGTCACCAGCAAGGTGATGTCCAAGTGCGAGGGCCGCATCGTCGCGGCACCGGCGGACCCCGACGAACGGGACGCCCTGCGTCGCAAGATCATCGACCAGGAGGCCGTGCGGGTGCTGGCCCGCAAAGGTCGGACGCTGATCACCGAGAATCGCAACGGCATCGTGCAGGCAGCCGCGGGCGTCGACGGATCCAACGTCGGGTCCACCGAATTGGCCTTGCTGCCCGTCGATCCGGACGGCAGCGCCGCCGCGCTGCGCACGGCACTGCGCGAGCGGCTCGGCGTGAATGTCGCGGTTCTGGTCACCGACACCATGGGTCGTGCCTGGCGCAACGGCCAGACCGACGCCGCAATCGGCGCCGCCGGGCTTCCCGTCCTCTACGGATACGCCGGCGCCGTCGACCGGCACGGCAACGAGCTGGTGGTCACCGAAGTCGCCGTCGCCGACGAGATCGCCGCCGCCGCCGACCTGGTGAAGGGCAAGCTGACCGCGGTGCCCGTCGCGGTAGTCCGCGGCCTCGAGCTCGAGGACGACGGGTCCACCGCGGCCCGCCTGTTGCGCGGCGGTGAGGACGACCTGTTCTGGCTGGGCACCGCCGAGGCACTGGAGCTCGGGCGCCGCCAAGCCCAGCTCGTGCGCCGGTCGGTCCGACAGTTCGCGCCGGAGCCGGTCGACCACACGCTCATCGAGGAGGCCGTCGCCGAGGCACTCACCGCACCCGCCCCGCACCACACCCGGCCGGTGCGGTTCGTCTGGTTGCAGGATCGGGGGCGTCGCATCGCACTGCTGGACCGGATGAAAGACGCCTGGCGCGAGGATCTTTCCGGCGACGGTAAGCCCGCCGACGCCGTCGAGCGGCGCGTCGCCCGCGGTCAGATCCTCTACGACGCGCCCGAGGTCGTCATCCCGTTCCTGGTGCCCGAGGGCGCCCACAGCTATCCCGACCCGGTCCGCACCCAGGCCGAGCACACGATGTTCACCGTCGCGGTCGGCGCCGCGGTACAAGCACTCCTGGTGGCGCTGGCCGTGCGCGGCGTGGGCAGCTGCTGGATCGGCTCGACGATCTTCGCGGCCGAACTGGTTCGGGAAACCCTTGATCTACCGTCTGATTGGGAACCGCTGGGCGCCGTCGCGATCGGCTATCCCGTCGAACCGCCCGAACCCCGTGAGCCGGCGCCGGTCGGCGACCTGCTGGTGCGCAAGTGAGCGTGCGGGAGTCGGCCATCGAGCTGCTGACCGAATGGGATGCGCCGGACGACTGTCAGGACTCGCTACGGCAGTCCGTCCTGGCCTTTCTGCTGGCCCGCACCGATGCCTGCGAGCGGGCTTGCACCCCAGGGCATATCACCGCGTCGGCGTTGGTGGTCAATCACACCGGCGACCAGGTGCTGCTCACCCTGCATCCGCGGCTCGGCCGTTGGGTTCAGCTCGGCGGGCATTGCGAGGACGCCGACGCCGACATCGTCGCGGCCGCGATGCGGGAGGCGGCCGAAGAGTCCGGGATCGACGGCCTGCGCATCGACGCGTCGTTGGGCGCCATCCACGTTCACGCATTGACCTGCTCGCTGGGTGTGCCCACCCGGCATCTGGATCTCCAGTTCATCGCCCGCGCACCCGCGGACGCGACCATTCACATCAGCGACGAGTCGCTCGATCTGCGATGGTGGCCGGTCGACGCTCTGCCCGACGGGATCGACGCGGCGGTCGCACACCTGGTGTCGGTCGGCCGCTCGCGGGTCTAGATGTCGGACGAGTAGCGAACGCCGCAGTCCGGGATGACAACTCCCGGCCACACCCGCGCACCGCGCAGGAGTTCGCAGCGCGCGCCGATGTTCGCGCCATCGCCGATGATGGCGTCGCGCAGTAACGCGCGCGGTCCGATCCGGGCGCCGGCCCCGATGATCGACCGCTCCACCACCGAGCCCGCCTCGATGTGCGCCCCGTCGAAGATGACCGCGCCGTCCAGGCGGACGCCCGGCCCGATCTCGGCGCCGCGGCCCACCACGGTGCCGCCGACCAGGACCGCGCCCGGGGACACCGAAGCCCCGTCGTGCACAAGGCTTTCCCCGCGTCGCCCACCGAGCGCCGGCGACGGCGCCAAACCCCGGACCAGGTCAGCCGAACCGCGGACGAAGTCCTCCGGTGTGCCCATGTCGCGCCAATAGCTGGAATCGACGTAGCCGCAGACCTTCACCCCGTCGGCCAACAGGGCGGGGAACACCTCACGCTCCACCGACACCTCGCGACCCTGTGGGATCTGATCGAGGATTTCGCGTTTGAAGATGTAGGTGCCGGCGTTGATCTGGTCGGACGGCGGATCTTCGGTCTTCTCGAGGAACGCTTCCACCCGGCCGTCGGCGTCGGTGGGCACACAGCCGAATGCCCGCGGGTCACTGACGCGCACCAGGTGCAGGGTCAGATCCGCCTGCGACTCGTGGTGGCTGGCCAGCATCTGGCGCAGGTCCATGCCGGACAGGACGTCACCGTTGAACACCATCACGGTGTCGTTGCGCAGTTTGGGGATGACGTTCGCGATCCCGCCGCCGGTGCCCAACGGGTGATCTTCGACGACGTACTCGATCTGCAGGCCGAGCTTGGACCCGTCGCCGAATTCGTTCTCGAAGGTCGCCGCCTTGAACGAGGTGCCGAGCACGACGTGCTCGATGCCGGCTTCGGCGATGCGGGACAGCAGGTGGGTCAGGAACGGCAACCCCGCGGTCGGCAGCATCGGCTTGGCCGCCGACACGGTCAGCGGCCGTAGCCGGGTGCCTTTGCCGCCGACCAGCACCACAGCGTCGACCTTCGACGGATCAATTCCACTCACCGGGTCCCCCTGCTTCTCGCCAGCTCGCGACGGGATTTGCGTACCGCCGCGCGTGACCTAACCTTCAACGCGCTCTTCATAGTCCATCGCAACGGCGCACGCCACCAGCCAAAATGCCGATCGGACAAATATAAGTAGGTGCTTTCGTGATGTGCGCGCAGGTTGCTGGCCGGGTCCCGGCCGGTCGAGTGGCCCTTGGCGTGCAGGATCTCCGACGACGGGACGTAGACGTTGAGCCAGCCGGCCCGGCCCAACCGGTCACCGAGGTCGACGTCTTCCATGTACATGAAGTAGCGCTCGTCGAACCCGCCGACCTGGTCGAATGCCGCGCGACGGATCAGCAGGCACGCCCCCGACAGCCAGCCCACCGGGCGCTCGGTGGGCTCGAGGTACTCCTGGCGGTAGGCCCTGGTCCACGGGTTGGTCTTCCAGACGAAACCGACCACCGCGTGCATGCCGCCACGCAGCAGGCTCGGCAGGTGGCGCGCCGACGGGTAGACCGAACCGTCCGGGTCGCGGATCAGCGGGCCCAGGGTCGCGGCGCGCGGCCAGCGGTCGGCGGCGGCGAGCAGTTCGTCGATGCTGTTGGGTCCCCACACCACATCGGGGTTGGCGACGATCACGAACTCGTCGTCGCCGGGGACCGTCGCCACACCGCGGTTGGCGGCGCTGCCGTAGCCGAGGTTCCCGCCCGTGCGCACCAGTCGGGTGCCCGGGTAGCGCTCCACCGCCTCCTCCGGTGTGCCGTCGGTGGAACCGTTGTCGGCGAGCACCACCGTCACCGGGCGGTCGGTGGCCACCGTCAAGGAGGACAGGAAGCGATCCAGATGTGAGCCCGGGGAGTAGGTCACCGTCACCACGGTCAGGGGGCGGCTCGACGTCACGGCGTAGAGGGTAACTGTCCGCCGGGGACGGGCTGGGCAAGCGCCTCGGCCAGGGCCTCCCGCCACGGCCTCGGCGGGGTGAGTCCGGCCCGCACCGAGAGCCCCATCGACAATGCTGAATACGCCGGGCGCGGCGCCGGGCGGCCCGCCTGCGCTGTGCTCACCGGCCGGATCCGCTGCGGGTCTGCGCCGAGTTCGGTGAACACCGCCCGTGCCAGCTCCAAGCGCGTGCACGCGCCCTCGTTGGCGACGTGCAGGATCGGCTCCCGAATGCGCCCCTCACCGATCTCGAATATCGCCTTGGCGAGGTCTTTGACGTAGGTGGGTGAGCCGATCTGGTCGTCGACCGCGTCGGCGGACTCACCGGTGCCTGCGAGCCGGCGCATCGCCGCCACGAAGTCGGTGCCCGCTGCGCCGGTGTACACCCATGAGGTGCGCACGACGTGGGCGTCCGGCATCGCGGCCAGTACGGCCACCTCACCGGCGAGCTTGGTGCGCCCGTAGACACCCAGCGGCGCGGCCTCGTCGCCGACGTCATAGGGCTGGCGGTGCTGACCGTCGACCGGCTCGCCGGAGAAGACGTAGTCGGTGGAGAGGTGCACCAGCGGCGCGCCGACCCGGGCGCAGGCGTGCGCGACGTTCTCCGCTCCGGTGGCGTTGACGGCATAGGCGGTGTCGGGGTCGGCCTCGGCGGCGTCCACGTTTGCGATGGCCGCGCAGTTCACCACCAGGTCCGATGCGGCGATGAACCGCTCGACTGCGGCGGGGTCGGTGATGTCACACTCCTGATGCGTCAATGCGCTGGCTTCGATGCCCCGACGGGCCGCCTCACCTGCGAGAAATGTCCCAACTTGGCCGCCGGCACCTGTAATCACGATCCTCGACACCACAATTACGAGTCTGGCACGCCGGTTTGCGCTACCCGGTATGCGCCCGTCTCGCCAGTAGCCTGGGCTGATGCCTGCTGACACCGAAGCACGGACGGGCGCCCAGCGGGTGACCCGACTCGTGCTCGCGTTGATCGCCGTGACCGTGATGGTCAGCACCGGTGTCGCGTGGGGCAAGATCCGTTCCTTCGAGAACGGCATCTTCCACATGAGCACCTCGGCACTCGGCGGAGGCGGTCAGGACGGCGCGATCGACATCTTGTTGGTCGGGATGGACAGCCGCACCGATGCTCACGGCAACCCGCTGTCCGAAGACGAGCTGGCGGCGTTGCACGCCGGCGACGACGTGTCGACCAACACCGACACGATCATCCTGGTCCGCATCCCCAACAACGGGAAGTCGGCGACGGCGATCTCGATCCCCCGCGACTCCTATGTCAAGGCGCCAGGACTGGACAAGACGAAAATCAACGGCGTCTACGGCCAGGTCAAGCTCGAGAAGATGAAGCAGTTGGTCGAGCAGCAGGGCATGGATCCGGCCGAGGCCGAACCCAAGGCCGTCGAAGCGGGCCGCGAAGCGCTCATCAAGACCGTCGCCGACCTGACCGGCGTGACCGTCGACCACTATGCCGAGATCGGCCTGCTCGGTTTCTCATTGATCACCGATGCGCTCGGTGGTGTCAATGTGTGTCTGAAAGATGCCGTCTACGAACCACTCTCCGGTGCCGACTTCCCGGCCGGCTGGCAGAAGCTCAACGGACCGCAGGCACTGAGTTTCGTCCGGCAGCGTCACGACCTCCCCCGCGGTGACCTCGACCGGGTGGTGCGCCAACAGGTTGTGATGGCATCCCTGGCGCACCAGGTGATCTCCGGCAAGACGCTGACCAGCCCATCGACCCTGAACAGGCTGCAGGACGCCATCCAGCGTTCCGTGGTGCTCTCATCGGGTTGGGACATCATGGATTTCATCAAGCAGCTGGAGAACCTCGCGGGCGGCAACGTGGCGTTCGCGACCATCCCTGTGCTCGACGAAGCCGGCTGGAGCGACGACGGCATGCAGTCCGTGGTCCGGGTCGATCCAGCCCAGGTTCAGGAATGGGTCGCCGGCCTGCTGCACGATCAAGCCGAGGGCAAGACCGAGAAGATCGCCTACTCCCCTGAGCAGACCAAGGCCGACGTGGTCAACGACACCGACATCAACGGGCTTGCCGGTGCCGTGTCAGAAGTGCTCACCGGCAGGGGCTTTGGGGCGGGCGACATCGGCAACAACGACAAGGACCATGTGACGCAAAGCCAGGTGCAGGCGGCCAAGGAGGATGACCTGGGCGCGCAGGCGGTCGCCAAGGAGCTGGGCGGTCTGCCGGTGGTGGCCGACAGTGCGATTCCGGCGGGAACGGTGCGGGTGGTGCTGTCCAGCGATTACACCGGACCGGGCTCGGGCCTGGAGGGTTCGCTGCCGACGTCGGCTGCGGTCAGCCAGGCGGCCGGTCAGGCCGGTGACGGTGTGGCTCCCCCGCCGTCGCCCATCATCACCGCGGGGTCCGACGACCCCAAGTGCGTCAACTGATGGCCAATCTGACTGCTGCCGTTCTGGATCCGCTGCTGCGGGCCGACCCGATGGGTCCGCGGATCACCTACTACGACGACGCGACCGGTGAGCGCATCGAGTGCTCGACGGTGACGCTGGCCAACTGGGCGGCCAAGACCGCCAACCTGTTGCGCGACGAACTCGGCGCAGGCCCGGGCACCCGGGTGGCCGTGCTGTTGCCTGCGCACTGGCAGACCGCGGCGGTGCTGTTGGGCGTGTGGTGGATCGGCGCCGAGGTCGTGCTCTCCGGAGCGGCGGATCTCGCGCTGTGCACCGCTGAGCGGCTGGACGAGGCCGACGACGCGGTCGCCGGCGGTGAGGTCGCGGTGCTGTCGCTGGATCCGTTCGGCAAGCCGGCGCCCGATCTGCCGATCGGTGTCACCGATTATGCGACGGCGGTGCGGGTGCACGGCGACCAGTACGCCGCAGAGCCGCGACCAGGTCCAGCACTGGATGGCAGGTCGGTCGACGACGTGCTCTCTGCCGCTTCCGATTCCGCCGCCGAGGCCGCTCTGACGGCAGGCGACCGGGTGATGTCGTCATTGCCGTGGACCTCCGCGGACGACGTCATCGCCAACCTGCTCGCAGTGTTCGTCGCGGGCGCGTCACTGGTTCAGGTGGCCAACCCCGATGCCGCAGCACTGGAACGGCGCCGGACGACCGAGAAGGTCACCAAGGATCTGGTGTGAGGCGGCCGCCTTGGTGGGCGCGGCCGGTTCAATATCGGCTGCCGACAAGAGGACTGAGTCCAGCGACACCTAGCTGCCGGGGATGACCTGGTGCCACCGCTAGGCTGACCCGATGACGGACGCCCCGGAGGCCCTGGTCCTTCGTGCCGAGCGGCGCAGCCTGCGTGCCTACATGTTCACCATGGTGGGGCTGGCGGTGCTCGGCTTCGCCATCTATGCCATCACCCGGGTGTCGGCCACCCAGCTCGACGGTGTCATCTCGCTGATCAACGCGGCGGCGGCATTCATCGCCGCAAAGCTGTCGGTCACCTCGTCCAGGCCACCGGACGCCGAAAGCCCTTACGGGCGAATGGCATTGGAGAACCTCTACGCCCTGTTCCGTTCGCTGATGATTCTCGGCGTGGTGATCGTCGGGGTGGTGACCAACTCGATCAAAGTGATCGACTACGCCATCACCGGTCAGGGCACCGAGCCTGAGTTCGGACTTGCGGCCGTCTACACCGCGGTGTGCGTAGTGATCTGCTTCGGCTTGAAGTGGAATCACGAACGCAACAACCGCTCGGTCAACGGTGCGTCAGCGTTGCTTCGGGTTGAGGCCACCGCGGCCAAGATGGAGGCCCTCATCAGCGGCGGTATCTGCGCCTCACTGGTGCTCGTCGCCGTCCTACCCGAAGGCACCTTCCTGACGTCGGCCACCTTCAACATCAAAGACATCGCCGACAGCATCATCGTGCTGATCCTGTGCGCCCTGCTGGTGGGCGAACCGATCCGGCAGATCCGCCTCGAGTTCGGCCGGCTGTCCGGGCGGCGCGCCGACCCCGCCCTGGACGCGACGGTGCGGGCCGTCATTGCCGAGGTCGCCGAGGAGCACGCCGACGAACTCGACCACGAACTGACCCTCGTCGATGCGCTGGCGATCAGCCGGGGCAAGGCCACCGAGGTGGATCTGCGGGTGTCCTACACCGGCACGATGTCAGTGGACGAACAGGATGAGCTGCGGGCGCGCACCTACGCCGAACTGCGTAATCGGCTCGGGCCGATCCGGCTCACCCTGGTCTTCACTACATTGCCCATTCATGCAGTGCCCACCGTGCACATGCCCTGAACTGCGCGAACAGCGTTGCTATCGCGACCGGCTCGCTACCGGACGGCGAAGCAGAGACAGATGGAAAACGCCATTTTGCCGCCGTACTTTCGGACACTGGCTACGTTCAGCGCAGGGGCCTGGATGTTGTAGCGGGGGGCGAACTAATGAGCGATGCCATGGCGTCGACGGCAGTCAAATACGGATCATCGGTGCGGTGCCGCAATGTGCGGTGCCGACGGTGTAGCGCGATGCACTGGGTGGCCACGAACGTCAGCGTCATGGCCTGCGAGCACTGCGGAGAAGCGATCGAGTTCACAGTCCCTCATTCAGCGGGCTGACGTTCTGGTGAGCCGTTGACTCTGGCCGGGCACTAGGCTGCCGGAGGTGATCCGAGCCGCAGTGAACGTCACCTCGATCCGCGAGCAGTTCCCCGGCCGCATCGACGTGGTGGCCGAAACCGGCTCCACCAACGCCGACCTGCTGGCCCGGCACGCCTCGGGCGAGGACATCCGAGGCGCCGTGCTGCTCGCCGAGCACCAGAGCGCCGGCCGTGGCCGCAATGGCCGCAGCTGGTCGGCACCGCCGCGCTCCCAGATCGCCCTGTCGATCGGCGTCGGCGCCGACGGTGTCCCGGCGGAGAGCTGGGGCTGGCTGCCGTTGCTCACCGGGATAGCACTGGTCGACGCGGTCACGGCGATCACCGGTATCGAGGCGAGAGTGAAGTGGCCCAATGACGTCCTGGTGGGGACCGGCAAGCTCGCCGGCGTCCTGGCCGAGGTGGCCGCACCCGATCCGGTCATCGTGGTGGGTCTGGGGCTCAACGTCACGCTGACCCCCGACGAGGCGCCCGACCCCAGGGCCACTTCTCTGCAGATGGTCGGCTCCACCCAGCTCGACCGCGACGCGCTGACGGCGACAATCCTGCGCGAGCTGACCGCCCGGATCGAAAAGTGGCAAACCACACCAGGACCCGACCCGGCACTCGTCGAGGACTACCGGCGGCGTAGCAGCACCCTGGGCAGCCAAGTGCGGGCCATCATGCCCGGTGACCGTGAGATCACCGGTACCGCAGTCGATGTCGACGAACTCGGTCGGCTCCGCATCGATACCGGCGCCGAGGTCATCACGGTCTCGGCGGGCGACATCACCCACCTGAGACCGGCCGGCTAGATCAGCGCAGCAGCGCCCGGGACATCACAACCCGCTGAATCTGGTTGGTGCCCTCATAGATCTGGGTGATCTTGGCATCACGCATCATTCGCTCCACCGGGAAGTCCACGGTGTAGCCGGCGCCGCCGAACAGCTGCACCGCATCGGTGGTCACCTCCATGGCGACGTCGGAGGCGAAGCACTTCGACGCCGCCGAGATGAACCCGAGGTTGGGTTCACCGCGCTCGGCGCGGGCGGCGGCGGAGTACACCATCAGCCGGGCCGCTTCGACCTTCATCGCCATGTCGGCCAGCATGAACTGCACGCCCTGGAAATCGGAGATCGAGGTACCGAACTGCTTGCGGTCCTTGGTGTATGCGATCGCGGCGTCCAGCGCGCCCTGCGCGATTCCGACCGCCTGCGCACCGATCGTCGGGCGGGTGTGGTCGAGGGTGGCCAGCGCCGTCTTGAAGCCGGTGCCCGGATCGCCCACCATCCGGTCGCCCGGGATGCGGCAGTTCTCGAAGTACAGCTCGGTGGTCGGCGAGCCCTTGATGCCGAGCTTGCGCTCCTTGGGCCCGATCGTGAAGCCCTCGTCGTCGATGTGCACCATGAACGCCGAGATACCGTTGGCGCCCTTGTCGGGATCGGTCACCGCCATCACGGTGTACCAGGATGACTTGCCGCCGTTGGTGATCCACGCCTTGGCGCCGTTGAGGATCCAGTCGTCGCCGTCGGCCTTGGCCCGGGTGCGCATCGACGCCGCGTCACTGCCGGCCTCCCGCTCGGAGAGTGCGTAGGACGCCATCGCCTCACCCGAGGCGATCGACGGCAGCACCTTCTTCTTGAGCTCTTCGGACCCTCGCAGGATCAGACCCATCGTGCCCAGCTTGTTGACGGCGGGGATCAGCGACGCCGAGGCGTCGACCCGGGCGACCTCTTCGATGACGATGCACGCCGCCACCGAGTCCGCTCCCTGGCCGCCGTACTCCTCCGGCACGTGGACCGCGTTGAACCCCGAGGCGTTCAGCGCATCCAGCGCCTCCTGCGGAAAGCGCGAATTCTCGTCGCAATCGGCCGCATACGGCGCGATCTCTTTCTCCGCCAGCGCGCGGATCGCGGTCCGCAGCTCGTCGTGCTCCTCGGGCAACTTGAATACGTCGAAATCGGGGTTCCCAGCCATCACAGCCTCCTTGCTACTCGCCGGTAACTTTACCCGGCTCATCCCTCACCGAGTAATCGCTCCCGGAGCGCCCGGTCCTTCGCCAGTACTTGCGCTTCCAAGTCGTCCTGGAAACTCTCCATGCGCTTGCGCAGCGCAACATCCGCGGTGGCCAGGATGCGCACCGCCAGCAGCCCCGCGTTGCGTGCACCGCCGATCGACACGGTGGCCACCGGCACACCCGCCGGCATCTGCACGATCGACAGCAACGAATCCAGGCCGTCGAGCTTGGCCAGCGGCACCGGCACCCCGATCACCGGCAGCGCGGTGGCCGAGGCCACCATCCCGGGCAGGTGAGCCGCCCCTCCGGCACCGGCGATGATCACCTGGATGCCCCGGGCCGCCGCGCCGCGCGCGTAGTCCAGCATCCGGCCCGGGGTTCGGTGCGCCGAGACGACGCCGACCTCGAAAGGCACCTCGAACTCGGCCAGCGCCTCGGCGGCCGCCTCCATGACGGGCCAGTCGCTGTCCGAACCCATGATCAGCCCGACCCGAGGCCCATGTTCAGGCATGCCCGTCCCATCCGTCCGTCCACTCCGCGTGCGACAACCAGTGTGCCGCCCGTTCCGCGCGTTCCCGTACCCGGTCCACGTCACCGTCCGCCGCACCGACGATGTTGACGTGACCCACCTTGCGACCAGGCCGTTCCGCCTTGCCGTACAGGTGGACCTTGGCCTCCGGGATGCGGCCGAACAGGTGGTGCAGCCGCTCGTCGACGCTCATCGCCGGAGCCTGCGGCGCGCCCAGCACGTTGGCCATCACCGTCACCGGCGCGATCGGCCGGGTGTCGCCAAGCGGATAGTCCAGGACCGCCCGCACATGCTGTTCGAACTGGCTGGTCACCGCCCCGTCCATGGTCCAGTGCCCAGAATTGTGCGGCCGCATCGCCAACTCGTTGACCAGCAGCGTGCCATCGGTGGTCTCGAACAGTTCGACGGCGAGCACCCCGACCACGCCCAGCTCGCCGGCCAGCCGCAGACCCAGCTGCTCGGCTTCGGCGGCCAGGTCTTCGGACAGCCCCGGCGCCGGCGCGACGACCGTGACGCAGATGCCGTCGCGCTGCACTGTTTCCACGATCGGCCACGCCGCCCCCTGCCCGAACGGGGAGCGCGCCACCAGAGCCGCGAGTTCGCGGCGCATCGACACCCGCTCCTCGAGGAGCACCGGAACCCCGTCCGCCAGGTATCCGGCGACCGCCTCCCGGGCGTGGGCGAGATCACGGGCCAACACCACGCCGCGGCCGTCGTAACCCCCGCGCACGGTCTTGATCACCACCGGGCCACCGACGTCGGCGGCGAACGCGTCGACGTCGTCGACACCAGACACTGCGGTGAAGCGCGGGATCGGCGCGCCCAGCTCCGCCAGCTTGCGCCGCATCACCAGCTTGTCCTGGGCGTGCACCAGGGCTTCGGGCGGCGGCGCCACGGTGACACCCTCGGCGACCAGCGTGTCGAGCAGCTCGGTGGGCACGTGCTCGTGATCGAACGTCAGCGCCGACGCTCCGGCGGCCGCGCGACGCAGCGCCTCGAGGTCGGTGTGGGCGCCGATGACGACGTCGGGAGTCACCTGAGCGGCCGGGTCGTCGGGGCTGACGGCCAGGACGCGCAGGCTCTGTCCGAGGGCGATCGCCGCCTGGTGGGTCATCCTGGCCAGCTGCCCGCCGCCGACCATGGCGACGATAGGAGGTCTGGGGCTCTTCGACACGGCCATCATGGTGTCAGACCTGCGCGAGTACGCACACCTGCGGTGACTTCCGTAGACTTTCTCCTTGTGTCTTTTGCTGATGCCACCATCGCTCGGCTGCCCCGACCGATCCGGCCCTTCGCCGAGCGGCATCACGAGCTGATCAAGTTCGCGATCGTGGGCGCAACGACGTTCATCATCGACTCCGCGATCTTCTACACGCTGAAGCTGACGATCCTCGAGCCCAAGCCGGTCACCGCCAAGGTGATCGCGGGCATCGTCGCGGTGATCGCCTCCTACGTGCTGAACCGGGAATGGAGCTTCCGCAACCGCGGCGGCCGCGAACGTCACCACGAGGCGTTGCTGTTCTTCGGGGTCAGCGGCGTCGGCGTGCTGCTGAGCATGGCCCCGTTGTGGTTCTCCAGTTACGTGCTGGAGCTGCGCGTGCCGCACGTCTCACTGACCAACGAGAACATCGCGGACTTCATCTCCGCCTACGTGCTGGGCAACCTGCTGCAGATGGCGTTCCGGTTCTGGGCGTTCCGCCGTTGGGTCTTCCCCGACGAGTTCGGCCCCAGCCACGACAAGGGACTGGAATCCACCCTCACCGGCGGCGGTTTCGCCGAGGCGATGGAGGACGAGTACGAGGCGGGCGCCACGGTCACACCGCTGCGACGCCGGCGGGCCAGAAATCAGGAGCGTCAGCTGGGTGACTCGTCAGAGCCCAGGGTGTCGAAGACTTCGTGATACAGCAGTGAATGCACCCGCTCCACGCGGGGAATGTCGTCGAACTCCAGAGGATCTTGACTCGCCGACTCGATGATCAGGGTGCCGGTGCGCAACATCCGGTCGAGCAGACCGTGGCGGAATTCCACACTGTTGATCCGCGCCAGCGGGATGTCGATACCCGACCGGGTCAGCAGCCCGTGACGGAACATCACCCGACGGTCCGTAATCACGAAATGCGTTGTGAGCCAAGTGAAGAACTTCCACAACGTCAGCCAGCCGACCAGGATCACCCAGATCGCGGCGATGACCCCGAACAGCACCTTCTTCGCGGTGGTGTCCCAGTTGGTGTTGTTGACCAGCGCAGCCACGAATGCCGCCAGGATCGTGGCGATCAGCAGCACCAGAATCGGGCCGACCAGCCGCTTCCAGTGCGGGTGACGGTGCAGCACGACCTGTTCGTTCGCGGCCAGCACGTTCTCGGGATATCCCACGCGGCGAAGATTACCTAGTCGGCCCGGTCACTGGGCAGGTTGGAGGTATTCGAGGCAGCCGGCTTCGGTGCGGCCCGTCTGGGCCATGCAGACCCCCACGGCCGGGTCGCCTCCCTGCCCGACGTCGGGCATCGGGATGTCACCCGGCGACAGCGACCACAGGTAGGTGTCGGTGCCCGCGAGGCGCTCACAGTAGGTCGGCGAACCGTCGGCAGCCACGCCGCCGACGGTGTCCGGCCGGCACGGGCTTGCGACCTTGGCGGGCCCTGGCGCGGGCGGTTCCACGGGGGCGGACGACGACGTGGTCTCTGCCGGCGGGGCAGACGGAGCAGTTGCGGCAGACGGAGTGGTTGCGTCGCGTGACAACTGAACCCAGATGTCGGCGCCGGCACCGGCCAGCAGAGCCACCGTGATCAGCCCGGCGACGAGCGCGACCCAGGACTCGGTCCGCCTGGACTGGCGGTCCACCCCGAGGGTTCCGCCGTCAGCGACATGCCGGGTCCAGCGCACGCCGTCCCAGTATCGGCACTGGTGCCGGCCGGTGGGATCGACTGACCACCGGGCCGTCGACGCCGCAGGCTCGACGCCGGGCGGTGCGACCAGCGGCGCGCCGCAGTCACCGCAGAACCGCCGAGTGTCGGGGTTGGCGTGCCCGGCCAGGCAGATGACCGCCCCTGCCTCCAGCAGGTCACCGCACTCACCGCAGAAGTACTGTCCGTCGGGGTTGTCATGGCCGTTGGCGCAGGTCACCGTCGCCCGTCCGGACCGCCCTTGCTCCACCACGTGCCGATGAACCTCCCCTTACGAGACAAACGTCACCATATCGACCGTGGCGACCGCGATTGCGGCGACGGCCACGCACACCGCCTCCGCCATCAGGATGGCGGTCGTGCGATCGGGTCGGCGCGTGCCGTCACCGGGCACCGCCCGTTCTCGCCGGTACCCGGCCGCCACGTACAGCACGCCTGCCACGACGAACAATGCGATCGCGATCATCGGGATCCTCCCAAGCTGATGGCCGGCGCCTCGGGCCGTTTGAGCACCAGGACTCCCCCGGAGTCGTACACCACCTGATAGCCCTTCTCGGTTTGCAGGATCTGCACTGCGCGCCGCAGGGTGGCCTCACTCACCCCGGCGCTCAACCGGATGAAGTTCTCGTCCTGGGCACTGTCCGAGAAGTACTCGACTTCGGGCCGCGCCGTGCAATCGGCCAGCGCCTCGGCCGAGGAGAAGCAGGTGTCCTCGAGATCGAAGGTCCGCGGCACTCCGTACAGGGCGCCCTGTCCCCAGTAGCCCAGTCCGGCATCGCCGATCTTCGCGACGAGCTCGTTGCCGATTGCCAACTCGTGCGGTGTCGTTCGCTCGAAGGAGATGTTGAGCCCGCGGTTCGCGGTCACCAGCAGGCCGGTGAGCAGCAGCGCGCAGCCCGCCGCCACCGCGGTCAGCCGACGGACGACAAGGCGGTCGGTACGTGGACGCATCAGCGGCAGCAGACAAAGCGCGACGAGCGGCGAAAGCACCGGCGACGCATAGAGAAACGCGCGGATCGCCACCTCGCCGCCGTAGCTTTGCAGCACCACCAGAACGAACGGCGCAAACGCCAGCGCCGCGACCAACCACGGCCTGCTGCGGGGCAAGCGCCGCAGCCGAAGCCAGCCCACGGCCGCCATCGACATCAGCAACAGCGCCGAGACGATCCGGAGCAACTGCATGTGACGGTACGTCGGATCGCCGGTGATCTTTTGGGAGACACTGGAGTTGAGGTTCTGATCAACACCGCCGATATCGGCGATCACCTGGCCGAGGTGCCCTTGCCAGTACGCGGCGGCGCCGTAACGGAACCAGGCGATGAAGATCAGAAAGGCAGCCAGCCAGAGCAGCTTGTAGCGGGTCAGGCCGGCGGCCGAGATGATCACCAGCATGCCGATGGCAGCCAGCGGCGTGAGTTGGTGCGCGACCACCATCGCGGCGAGGATGACGACCAGAACGGCCTCGACCGCCAAAGTCCACGGCGCGTCCCGGCCTGCCACCCGCCCCGGTATCCGCCGCCACGCCGTCGCGATCCTGGTGATCCGTCCACCCGCGAGCGCGGGCACCGCGGAAGTCCGCAGCTGCCAGAGCAATACGGCCAGCAGGGTGGCGTAGAACTGCATCGCGACGGCCTGCGGCGCGAAGTAGTCCTGCTGATACCAGTTGAACAGGGTGAGCATGGTGACGCCCAGCCAGGCGGCCCGGCGGCTGCCGGTGATGGACAAGCCGATCGCGAACACCGGGAACATCAGGCAGATGCCGAACACCAGTGAGGCGCTGACCAGAAGGATCACGCTGTCGTGCAGGCCGGTGGTGGTGATCACATTGGCCGCGGCGGAGAAGAAACCGGCCCAACTGATCCGGGCATCCACCGGTGGCGGCAGCGCGCCCGATTGGATCAGCCAGTTGGTGATCATCCGGTGCACGTATGCCGTCACGAACGGCGCCGTGCCCATGGACCACGCGACCGGCATGGTGATGTAGGCGATGAGGACGACGTTGGCGGTGGCGACTGCGATCCGGTCGAGAACGGCGCGGCGATATTGGATCACCAGCAGCACGCACAGCAGCACCAGGCCGGCGAAGTACTCGAACCCGAGCACACCGATCAATCCCAGGCTCCCCGCCGCCGAGACGTCCAATCGCCGAACGGCGCTGAAGAACAACGCGATCGCCGCGATCACCAGGACCGCACTGAGCTTGCGGTCACCGGTCGGCGCGACCGCGCGGCGTACCCAGCGCAGCACGTCCCGTACCGTCGCCGTCTCGCGTGAACGCTGCCACCGCCGCCCGAGCACCGCGGTGGCGGCCGCGCCGAGGCCCAGCACGATGAACTGCGCCGCGTACGGCTGATGCAGATTGCCTGCGTAGTTCAGTTGAGCGACAAGCACATTGACTGCCAGCGACAGCGAAACCACGACCGCGCCGAATACCCCGTTGGTGGGCAGCCGCAACAATGCCGCGACCGGGAGCCCAGGGACCAGCAGCACCGCCACAACCCCGACCACTGCACGCAGTGCCGGCGGCAGCACGCCGGCCACACCAAAGGCGGACAGCAGGGTGACGGCCAGCGAGCTGGCGATCACGATGCCGGAGAGGACGACTGTCAGGGGTATCCATGGCGGCAGTGGCGCGCGGTTGCCCGGCCGTGCCGGGGAACTCTCGACGCGTTGCAGCACTGAATCAGCCTACCGTTAGCTGATATCGCCCGCGCGCGCGTCAACTGCCCGCATACGACCAGATCGAAACCCAGTCGACCAGCACATGGCCGCTATTGGTGCCGTTCCCGTCCGTCTCGATCTGCAGTTGCCAGCGCATGGGCTTGCTGGGCACGTATTTGGTGCTGTCCATCACCAGTGCGTCGTCCAGATAGAACCGGACATGGCCCGGCAACCACTCGATCGTGTAGACGTGCCAATCGGTGAATGCCGTGCCGGTGTTGACGCCGTCCTGACCACCTGCCGAGCGGGCGTAGTGGGCGTAGGCGTTCGACGTCGACGACAACGCGCCCTCCGGGAAGTCTTCTTCACCGTCGGCGGGCCACAGCTCGGACTGCGGCCAGAGCAGGAACGCGATGTGATACTCGCTCAGCGCGGACGTGTCGGCCTTGAGCCGTACCGAGTAGCGGCCATACGTCTGGTACTGAGTTCCGTTGGGCAAGACCGGCGACGGGTTCGCCCCCGCGGGTTGGCCGGCGACGTTGTGCAGGTAGTAGTCCAGGGTTCCGTTATTGACGCTGAGCACTTGGTCGGCACGGTAGGGGCGATGTTGGTACGTGTCGGTGAAGGTCTGCGGATAGGTCAGCCACTTTTGGCCGTCGGCGCCCACGTAGACGATCTTGGCCGGGTCCGACGGATTGGCCCAGCTGCCCAGTGCGGCATCCTTTGTGAAGTTGTCCGCCAGAAGGTGTTTCCAACCGGGAAGGTCGGCCACCGGCGCACTGGTCAGTCCGTCTGACGGGGTGGTTGCCGTCGCGACGACGCTGATGGTGTCGATGTACAACGCGCGGACGCAGAAGAACCACTGCGGGTTGGCGAATTTGACGCCGACAGTGTGCGTGCCGGCCGCGACGGCGGCGGTCGCCGTGTAATCGGTCCATCTGCTCGCCGTGATCGGACTGCGCCCGATCACCGCGCCGTCGACAAGCACCGCCGCGACCGGAGCTCCGAAACACTGCAATCCCCTGGCGCGCACGACAACTTGAATGGATTGCGGCAGCGCGAGGGTCGTCGACACCGTCACCGCCCCGGTCAGCCCTAGCGCCGTGCCGCCGGATGCCGCCGCGTCTGTGACGACTTTGGCGCCGCTGGTCGTCGAGAGGGTCATCGCCTCGGCCTCGAACAAGACCTTGTCCGCCGCTCTGGCGGGCGGCGCCACGGCCAGCACCGCACCCCAGACAAGCGACAGGGCCACCACTGCAGCCGAGCACAACCGGAACATCGTGGCTCCATCGGGTTGACGACGCTCGGAGAGTGAGCGAAGTCACAATAATCCGCGGCGGATCACTATTCATATTGAGCTCACCTATCACTTTGGTAACAGTTGCATGCGAAAGGAAAAGGTCGGCCCCAGTCGGACCCGGCCATCGAATTGGACTGAGCACCACCGGAATACCGATGACGGCCGCCAACCGCCGGTCCAGTTCGGTGGCTGAGAATTCTCAGCTCCAGGCCCACCGGCCCGGCCAAATGAGGCCCACACGTCCGCTGGCGGCGTATGGTTCGGGACTTATGCGAGATCGGCTGTGTAAGTGTGGACACGACCGTTCGGCACACGAGCATTACCGGCGTGGGACCGAGTGCGGATTGTGCCCATGCCCACGTTTCCGTGGACCCGGCCCGGCCGGCAAGCTGGTGCAGTGGATCACGTCACTCGGCCGGGGCGACCAGTCCCGATAGCTGGGTAGACTGGCAGTCCCGGGGTCGACGAACCAAGGGAGCACATGCCAGTCCCCATCTCGCGGGCCGCGCGCGTTGCGATTTCACTGACCAGCGTCGCGGCGGCGACCTTCGCGCTCACCGTCGGATCGGCCGCACTCCTGCGTCCGGTCGCCGACGCCCAGTCGGGCAACGGCAATTGCCCCAACACCGCCGCCGCCGCACACGGCTGGGGCGAACCCAACCGGACCGACAATTTCGACGGACCCGGTTCACTCAACCAGTGGTCGATCTATGACGGACCGGGCCACGACGGAAACGGCCGCCGTACGCGCGACGCGATCTCTGCGGCGGACGGCAAACTCACGATTACCGGTGATCCACAAGGAAACTCGGGCGGCATGGCTTTGCTCCCGGGCCAGCTGCATGGCCGCTGGGAGGCCTGCGTCAAATCCTCACCGGCCTCCCCCGACTACCACGCGCTGCTCCTACTGTGGCCCGACGCCGAAAACTGGCCGGTCGGTGGTGAAGTGGACTTCATGGAGATCGCCGATCCCGCCCGCCAGTCCGTCGAGGGCTGGCTGCACTACGGCCCCAACGACGAGCGCGAGTCGAGCGCGGTGCAGATCGACGCCACCCAGTGGCACAGCTGGGCCGTCGAATGGACCCCGCAGCGGATCGCGATGTTCGTCGACGGCGTCCAGTGGTGGGCGGCCACCGACCCGGCGCACTTTCCTCCCGGGCCGATGCATCTGTGCATTCAGCTGGACAATTTCGGTGGCGACCTCAACAACGGGGGCTCGATGTCGGTCGACTGGGTCCGTCAGTATTCGGCCTAGACCTGGCCTATTCCAGGCCGGGCGCCCGGACGCGACGCAGCCAGCGGATCGCCGGCGGCAACAAGACCACCGCCGGAATCGCTTCGGCCGCAAGATAAGCCCAGCCGACGCCGATCACGCCGACGTGTGCGGTGATCAGCACAGTGCCGGCGACCACGATCGTGGTGGACACGCACCGCATGACCACCATCAGGGTCAGCTTGCGGCGCACCCGCGCGAATCCTTCATAGACCGCACTCACCGCCGACAGCGGCACGAACGCCGCCGCCAGCAGAAGCAGTCCCTGTCCCTCGGCGCGATAGTCGGAGCCGATGATGCCCAGCACCCACGGACCGATCACGACCAATCCGAGCGAACCGACCACCGACACGACGGCCATCATCTGCACCATCCGGGTCGACAGGGCCGCCACCTTGTCGGGGTGGGCGGCCACCTCGGCGACGAACGGGCTCATCACCAGATGCACCGCGAAGTACAGGGCGTTGATGATCGCCCAGGTCACCGCGAAATGTGCGTTGGCGGCAGCACCGAACCTGCTCACGATGATCAGCGGCACGACGAGGGGTCCGATGATCCACAGGGTGGTGATCCCGAAGGACGACCCGACATACGACAGCAGCTGGGCTCGCGCCGGTAGTTCGGACGGCTGCCGGAACTGGGCGTGCGTGCGCCACCGCCGGCGCATTGCCGCCAACACCAACAGTGTTCCGGCCGCAGCGGTCGCCCCCCAGGCCAGCACGATCGAGGCGCCGCTGCCGGTCCAGACCAAGGCGAACAGAACCGCCAGTTTGATGACCGCATGGACCAGGTTCTTCACCGCCGACCACTTCGTCACCCCGAGCCCGACGGCGGTCTTGTCCAACAGGGTGAACACCGCCAGCACCATCACCAGCAGGGGGTAGCCCGCCATCGCCCAGCGCGAGGTGAACAGTTCGTCGCGCGGGCCGAAGGCCACCAGCGCCCACCCGGCCAGCAGCGCGGTCACCGCGACGAGCAGGTAACCGCGGGTGATCAGCGTCCCGGCCTTCTCGCCGGCCAACGGCAGGAAGCGTTCGTAGACCGTGTCGATGCTGAGCATCGACAACATCGACAACATCAGTGCCGAGGTGAGCAATGCGGCGGCCACCCCGACTTCGGCTGCGGGGTAAAGCCGGCCAGCGGCTCCCCAGAACACCAGACCCAGGATCCCGGTCAGCAGGCTGGAGGCGATCAACGAGATCGAGTTGACGGTCATGTTGCGTCCCGCGGTGGGCGGCACGACGTCGGTGGTCACCATCAGCCGGATGCCCTGCGCAGCCGGTTGCGCCACGCCGCGACGAGATACACCCACGCGCCGGCGGCGATGAATCGCCATGTGCCATTGCCGATGTCGGACGGCAAATCGGATCGCACCGTGGTCGACGGAGCGGCTCGCCGTGCCGTGGACCGCAGATGGCGAACCAGCGCCGGCCTGCGCCGCACCACCGTCTTCAGCGCGAGCAACGCCATTGCCGGATCGGAGGCGAGCTTGGCCAACCAGGCCCCCAAACCCAGTCCGTAGCCGCGGGTCTGGGCGCGCAGGTCGTCGACGGTCGCGCGGTGCCGGTGCCACGCAATCGCGGCTGGTTCACGTACGAGTTGTCGGCCCGACCGCAGGATGCGGAAGAACATGTCGATGTCCTCGCCGCCGCTGACCCGCGTTCCCGCGCCCAGTCGTTCGTCGAATCCGCCGAGGCTCAACGCGACCTGCCGGTCGACGGCGAAGTTAGCCCCGGTTCCGTAGTGCCGGACTTCGAAGGGATACAGCGGAACGTCGTGCGGTGCATGCGACCACTCGAAGATGCGGACCTCCGCCGATTCCGTCCACCCGGCTCGATTCTCGAAGTAGGCCTGAGCGGGGGTGCGCAACTCGCCGGCCGGCACCATCCCGGAGACACATCCGACCGAGTCGCCGTAGCTGAACCCCTTGACCAGGACGCTCAACCAGTCCCGGTCGACGACCACATCGTCGTCGACGAAGGCGACGATGTCCCCGGTTGCCGCCAGCAGGCCGGTGTTCCGTGCCCGGGAAAGACCGGGCACCGGCTCGGTGATCAACCGCACCCGTGAGTCGGCGAGGCTCGTGACGAACTCCCGCGTCGCGTCGCTGCGGGGTGCGTTGTCGACGATCAGCACGTCGAAATCGTGATACCCGGCGGCCAGAACGGAGGCCACCGCCGACTTCAGCAGGGCGGTGCGATCACGCGTGCACAACACCACCGTCACGTGCGCCGACTCGGCCGACGAGCGCGCGGCTGAACCCAGTGCTGGTCGCGCCGCGCACTGTCGCTGCGCACCAACCTGATCTCGCAATTCCGAGAACGCCACCTGGCCGTCGGTGACGGCGATGTCGACAAAGCCGACCGCCCGTTGCTGATCGCGAACCAGCAGCCGGGCGCGGGAGAATCCCTCGGCGTTCTGCAACAGGCACTGCGCAGGCGTACCGGAGTGCGCGCTCGCCCGGTCGGCGGATTCGACTGCGTCGAGCCACACTTCACCGATCCAGACCGCACCGCTCCAGCTCGGCCGATCCGGGTTCGGCAGCACAGGCGCCAGAGTCAGGCAGGCTGAATCGGATGCGTTCACGGTGCGCTCCGGGACAGACTTCGACTGATCTTGGCCCTGGCGAAGCCCAGCGTCGTGGCGGCCAGCCCCAGGCAGATGGCGGCTGCCCGGGCCAGCCCGTCGGAAGTCATCGATCTCATCTCCCGGGCAACGGCGGCCGGCAACACCCGCCGAACATAGGACCGCTCGCTGCTCAATCCGGCAGCCGCCCCGGTCATCTCGGTGACAACCGCCTTCGACATGCCTTCGTGATAACACCGCCGAACGAAGTACCGCAGCGTGGTCCGATCGTCGGATACATGGTGCTCGACCCGGATGTCGGGGTCGAAGAGCACCTGGTTGGTGGCTGCGGCGGCCCGGACCCGGATGAACAGCTCGGTTTCCTCGCAGCCGACCGGAGTGGCACCCACCCGCCCCACTTCGGACCGGAATCCGCCGACCGTATCGAGGACCGAACGGCGCAGCGACATGTTGCAACCGATCGGGTTGCGTACCGGGGCAAGCTGTTCCGGCTGTCCGACGTAGCTGCAACCGACCACCCAGTCGAATTCGGGCGGAATCCAATTCGGTCGGCTGTCCGGCCACACCGGGCTGGCGTACCCGCCGACGCCGGCGACGGTCTGGTCCCGATAGTGATCGCACAGATCGTCGGCCCAGCCCGGTTGCGCCACCGCATCGTCGTCGAGGAAGGCCACCACGTCGCCGCGGGCGGCACGGACACCGGTGTTGCGCGCTCCGGACAGCCCGCGGGTCTCTTCGTTCGGAATCACCCGCACCCGTGTGTCACCGTCGAACAGGTGCCGGGCGGCGGACAGCAACTCGTCGCAGTGATCGATCACCATGATCAGCTCCACCGGGTTGGCGCTACCGGTCAAGACCGACTCGGCCGCATGTCGCAGCCGGTCCCAGCGGTCGGTGGTGTAGGCACAGATCACCACGGACAGGCTCAGCTCTCGTGTCATCTCACCGGGTTCCGGGATCGTCGCGACGCCCGCACACTGCTGAGCTTGAACAGCATCACCCGTTTGAGCAGCACGTCGTAGCGGTTCAGCTTGCCGAGCAACTGGTCGGAGTACCGAATCTCCCACCGCGGATCGTCGATGAGCTTGCGGGTGAACGTATCCTGCTGCACCAGTTGCGATCGCGCCGAGGTCAACGCGGTGAGCGACCCGCCGCGGATGCGATAGGACGCAAGGGTTTCGGGCATGCCGTAGAAGTGGCCGAGCCCCAGCAGCCGGGCCCACAGGTCCATGTCGAGGGTGAACACGTGCGGCCCGCTGAAACCGCCGCATCGGTCGAAGTCGCTGCGGCGGAACATGACTGATACCGGCGCGCCGACGGGATTCTTGGCGCTACGAACGATCCGCCGGATCACCTGTTCGCCGGTCCGGTGTCCGAGGAGCCCGCGTAATCCTCGGGCCTTGAACAGCAGCGCACCCGAGTCATCGATGAAATCGGTGCGACTGGCCACCACCGTCACATCCGGATTGCTCTGCAGTACGGCGGCCTGGGCGGCGACGCAGTTGTGCTTGAGCGTGTCGTCGGCACTGATCACCTTGACGAACTCACCGCGGCTGAGCTCGACCGCCAGATTGTGGTTCTCCGCCGCCGACAGGGTGGTCTCGTTGCGGACCACCCGAACGCGATCGTCGGTGATGCTGTCGAGGATCGCCGGTGTCTCGTCGGTGCTGTGATTGTCGACGACGAGGATCTCCAGGTCCGGGAAATCCTGCGCAAGAACGCTGTCGAGCGTGTCACGCAGAAACTCGCCCGCCTGATAGGCGGGTATGCACAGCGAGACTTTGGGGCGCCTGGCCCCGCCGCCTCGCTCAGTATGTCGCTCGGCCGGAATGGCTTGCCGCACGGTCGCCTGCCTCGTCATCTCACGCGTGCCGCACGTCGGGCAGGGACTCGTCGTGTGACTCCGCGTCGAGCCGGTACCGGGATGTCACAGCGACCTCGAGATCCCCGCTGCGCACGCTGCGGCGCCACCCCCGCCGCCGAGCCCGGTAGAACTCCTGAAGGATGGTCCACAGGATGCGCAGACCGTCCTTGGCGGCGTTGAGATTACTGGCGCCGTGGATGCGGTCGAGCTCATAGCTGCTGACTTCGGCGATCTGCATCCCACTGGCGGCGACGCGCACATTGATCAGCGACTCGATCTCGAAACCGTCTCCCCACTGCGGAGCTTGGATCTCGGTGTCGGGCAGGTCCATCACCTCGAGGCAATCCCGCCAGAAGGCGTTGTAGCCGTAGCACAGATCGGTGTACTTGGTGGCGAACAACGTGTTGACCAACGTGTTGAGGCCCCAGTTGCCGAACCGCCGCAGACGGGTGATATCGCTGCTGCCGCCGCCCTGGACGAAGCGTGATCCCTTGGCGAAGTCCTTGCCCGAGATCAGCGCGCCGACGAAGCGCGGGATCTCCGCGGGGTCGGTGCTGCCGTCGGCGTCGATCATCACCACGATGTCGCCCGACGCGGCGGCGAAACCACACGCCAGCGCATTGCCCTTACCCTTTCGGGTCTGCCGCAGGTGCACACCGTGCGGCCAGAGCTCCCGCGCCACCAGCGCGGTGTTGTCCACGGAATCGCCGTCCACGAACACGATCTCGTCGACGTCGTGGGGCAACCGCGACGCGATGTAGGACAGGTTGCGCTCCTCGTTCAGCGCCGGGATCACCACCGAGATCGTGGGCCGGCGTGCCGAATGCGGCATCGCTTCCCAAATTCCGACGACCTTGCTCATAGACGTGTCTCCTCTCGATCAAGACTGTGCAACTGGGGCGTGTTCGCTGACTCACTGGTCATGAAGCGGTCGTCACTGATCCACCGTCCGGTGAGCTGGGGGTGGGCAACCGAGACCTCGGCGAGCAGGTCCGGCAAGGTAAGCAGGACGCAGTCTGGTTGCGCCGCAACAAGTTCATCGGGCGCGATGATCGGCACATCGGTTCCCGGCATCCGTCGTCCCTGCTTGGCGCGCGACGCGTCCGCGACCGCCGTGATAAGCCGACGAGTCACTCCCGCCAGCGCGAACAGCGCAACCGCACGAGACGCCGCACCGTAGGCGAAGACCCGGCGGTGTTGGGCCGCTTGGTCTTCGAGCCAGTCGCGCAGTGCCCGGCAGTGGGCGTCGGCCGCGCTCTGCAACGTCGCGACCGCCGCAGGCTCGGTGACGATCTGCTCGGCGGCGACGATGCGACGCACCGACGCGGGCGGGGCGGTATGCCCGTGCCTGGCCGCCACCAACACCGTCCCGCCGTACAGGTCGAACTCCCACGCGCCGACCGCGCTCATCCCGGCCTGCCTCAGCAGGCCGAGCAGCGCGGTGGTCGAGTAATACGCAAAGTGACCGTGGCGCAGGGCGTTCCACTGTCTCTTGCCCACGATCGTCGCCAGTGAGTGGTATTGGACCAGCAGCACACCGTCGTTCGCCGTCGCCTGCGCTCGGCGTGCGAACGCGGTGCGCTGATCCGGTTCGTGCATCAACCCGAAGCTGTCGAGCACCACGTCGGCGACCTCGGCGGTGGCGAATCCGCGCTCGGCCAGCAACGGCAGCCAACTGCCGCCGTGGGGGCTGCCGAACTCGCGGACCGTCGATCCGCGCAGCAACTGCGCGGAGGCCACCCTGGTCACGGCATCGACGGCTTGGCGCTGCAACGCGGCCGGTTCCACCCCGCGCGGCTCGTCGGTCACGGTGTCGTCATCGGCCAGCTGCGCCAGACCGCAACCGGCACACAGGACCATCGCCAACGGATGCGACGATTCCTCGGGCGCAACGGGTTCGGCGGCAGCAGGGAAGAAGTCCTGCGCGGGAACGCGGCCCACATCCAACACGGGCAGTAGGCCCCGACCATGACATCCTCGGCAACGAGTCATGGCAGCATGGCCTCGTGGAGATCAAGCAAACCGGCATCGCCGGCCTCGTGGTGCTCGTCCCTCAACCGTTTTTCGATGATCGCGGTTTCTTCACCAGGACCTTCGACGCGGAGATCTTCGACAGCTACCTCGGCGCGCCGGGACTCAGCGCGTCGTTCATCCAGGATTCCCAGTCGCGCTCGGTGCAGGGCACCATCCGCGGGATGCACGGCCGCGCCGGTCGCGGTGAGGCCAAACTCATCCGATGCGCCAACGGCGCCGTCCACGACGTTGTCGTCGATATCCGTCGTGACTCGCCGACCTTCGGCCGTCACGTATCGGTTCTGCTCGACGACAGGGACTTTCGGCATCTTTATGTGCCGCGCGGATTTCTGCACGGGTTTCAGGCCCTCACGCCGACCGCCGACGTCTGCTATCGGATCGATCGGCCACACGACCCGAGCGAAGACCTCGCGGTCGCCTTCGACGACCCCGATCTGGGCATTGCGTGGCCGATTGCGCCCACCGCGATCTCGGCACGAGACCGCGCGGCGGGCAGCTGGCGCGATGTGGTCAGCCAACTCGGCCGCCCTGGTACATAGTTTCGTCGAGCACGCCCGACTCGCGAAGCTCCTTCAGGCGGGCCAGCCGGGTGAAACGGCCGCTGAACGCGTCCTGAGTCAGGTTGTGGTTGGTGTAGGTGGCGTGGAGCTCCGCGGCGCCGGCAGCCACCGACCACTGCGCCTGGAAGCCCAGCCGATCCCGGATCTTGGCGAAATCGACTCGGTACGAACGGGGGTCGGCACCTGTCTCGCCGGTGATGCGCAATTCGGTCCCCGGGACCACGTCCACGACAGCCTGGGCAATCTCGGCAACCGTGAGGTTGTTGGCCTCGGTGCCGACATTGAACGCCTGGCACCAGATCGTCTTCACCGGCGCGGTCAGACACAGCAGGAAGGCTTCGGCGATGTCCTGGGCGTGTACCAGCGGCCGCCACGGCGTGCCGTCGGAGAGAACCTTCACCACGCCGGTCAGGACCGCGTGCCCGACCAGATTGTTCAGCACGATGTCGGCGCGAAGCCGCGGCGAGAAGCCGAACGCGGTTGCGTTCCGCAGGAATACCGGTGCGAATCCGGAGTCGGCGATCGCCGCGAGGTCATCCTCCACCCAGACTTTGCTTTCCGCGTACGGGGTCAGGGGGCGCAGCGGTGCGTCCTCGTCGACCAGGTCGTCGCCGGCCGATCCGTACACCGAGCACGTCGATGCGTACAGGAACCTCGACACCCCAGCGGCTTTGGCGGCGTGTGCGAGGCGCGTGGATGCGCGGTGGTTGATCTCATAGGTGACATCAGGGGCGAGGTCGCCCAGCGGGTCATTGGACAGCGCCGCGAGATGGACGACCGCGTCCACCCCGGTCAGATCGTCGGCGGTGATGTCCCGCAGGTCCACCGGTCCGTCCCGACGGATCTGCTCGGGATCCATCGGCGCGGGACCGAGCACGCAGTCGGCGAAATAGCCTGCGTCGAGGCCGACTACGTCATGCCCGGCCGCATTCAACACGCCGACCATGACCGTGCCGAGGTAGCCCTGATGTCCGGTGACGAGAACTCGCACTCAACGACCTCCGAATCCGATGGACAACTTCTCCGCCGTGAACGCCTCCGCGTGGCGGCTGTGGCACTGCACTCCGCGCAGGCGCGCCAAGCCGAGGAAAGCCTCGTCGTCGAACCAGTCGTGCGTCGCCTGCGACGGGTAGTGCTTGCCAAGCAGTCGGGCTTTGGTCTCGGCGACACCGTGCGGCAGCGGATGGAAGAGATTCGGCCGCGGAGTGTCGGTCTCCCACTTCACGATTTCGTAGCCGAGGATCAGGTGGTCGCGGAACTCGGTGGGCAGCAACTCGGCGAGCAGCCGGTGGTCCTGGTGTGCATCGTGCCGGTGCGGACCGAAAACGACGGCGGGATCGCAGGATTGACGGAACTCGTGTAACGCTGATTTGACCTGCTGCCAATGGGCTGGGGCGCGGCCGTCGGGGATGTCGAGGACCGTCACCCGCACCGAAGCGCCCGGGCAGAACGCGTCGAGAGCAGCCCGCTCCTCGGCCTCCCGCTCACCACCACCGCCGGACAACACCAGCGCGTGCACGCGGAGCCCCGGCCGGTCGGAACACAGGGCGAGCAGGGTGCCACCCATCCCGATGGCGATGTCGTCGCAATGGGCGCCGAGCACAGCGATCTCGTCGACTCCACCGGTGAACAGTTCACGCATGCGCCGGCTCCCACAATGCCCAGGGGCGGACGCCATGGCGGTAGCCCTCGTCGAGCTCGGCACGTTCCTTGAACGTGTCGGCCGGCTTCCAGAAGCCCTCGTGCCGGTACCCGAACAACCGGCCCTGACCGGCGAGCGCCTCGCAGGCGTCGGCCACCAGGTCGCCGCCCGGCGGTAGGTAGTCGAAAACCGCTTGGGAGAGCACGAAAAAGCCGCCGTTGATCCAGATCGGGAAGTTCGCAACCGGCACGATGTCCTTGACCTCGCCGGAGTCCTTGACCTCGACGCAGTGGAACGACTGTTGCGGCGGGACCAGCATCATCGACACCGCGGCGCCGGAGGCGTGGAACTTGTCCACGATGTCGTCGAGGCGGGCGTCGGTGAGCACGTCGGCATAGTTGGCCAAGAAGTACTCGTCGCCGTCGAGATGATCCCGCACGCGTCGCAGGCGCTCGCCGATCGGCGACTCCAGCCCGGTGTCGACGAACGTGATCGTCCAGTCACTGATGTCGTTGTCGAGTAGATGGACCTCGCCGTCGCGCATGACGAAGTCGTTGGACTCCGTTTCGCGGTACTCCAGGAAGTAATCCTTGATCCGCGACGCTCCGTAACCCAGGCACAGGATGAAGTCCTTGTGCCCGAAGTGCGCGTAGTACCGCATCACATGCCACAGCAGCGGCCGGGGCCCGACCATCTGCATCGGTTTGGGGATGTCGTCGCCGACGGCGTTGCGCATCCGCATGCCGTAGCCACCGCAGAACAGGACCACTTTCATATGGCTTGACTCCCAACCACTTCGGGCTTCTCATGCGCCGTGCGCAAGGTCGGCAGCGGGTAGACCAATTGACCGCCCCAGTGCGCGACGTAGGACAGTTGTGCGGTGAGCTCCGTTTCCAGATTCCACGGCAGGACGAGAACGACGTCGGGACGGTCTTCGGCGATCGCCTCCGGTTCCCTGATCGGAATGCGGGTGCCCGGCGTGAACCGGCCGTGCTTGTAGGGGTTGCGGTCGACCGTGTATTCCAGGAGATCGCTGCGGATTCCGCAGTAGTTCAGCAGGGTGTTGCCCTTGCCAGGAGCGCCGTAACCCACCACTCGCCGGTTGGACGCCTTGCATTCGAGCAGGAAGCGCAGGAGTTCGTGGCGTACCGCTTCGGTGCGGTCGCGCAGCCCGAGGTACCCGCCCACGTCATGCAGTCCGGCTCGCTGCTCGGAGTCCAGGATGTCGAAGAATCGTGAAGTGGGCTCGGCGTCAACGCAATCCGGCCGGGCCCAGAGCCGGATCGATCCACCGTGGGTGGGAATCAGTTCGGCGTCGACGACGCGCAGGCCGGCGGCGGCCAGTGCCCTGGTCGCGGTGAGGACTGTGTAGTACTGGAAATGCTCGTGATAGACGGTGTCGAACTGACCGAGGGTGACCAGGTTGTACGCGTGGTGCACCTCGATGCTGAGCCAGCCGTCGTCGGCGAGCAGGATTCGCAGCGCGCGGCCGAACCCGGCGATGTCCGGGATGTGCGCGTAGACGTTGTTGGCCACCAGCAGGTCGGCGGCGCCTCGCTCAGAGACCACCGCGCGAGCCAGCTCCTCGTCGAGGAAGGCTGTCCGCGTCGGCACTCCGCGGCTACGGGCCGCCGCGCCGACGTTGTGCGACGGTTCGATGCCCAGGCAGGGGATGCCGGCGGCCACCACATGCTGGAGTAGGTAGCCGTCATTGCTGGCCACCTCCACGACGAACGAGTCCGGTCCGAGGTCAAGGCGTGCGACGGCGTCGGCCACGAAGGTCTTCGCGTGCTGCACCCAACTGTCGGAGTACGACGAGAAGTAGGCGTACTCGGTGAAGGTGTCCTCAGGCGTGATCAGCGCGGGAATCTGCAGCAGCAGGCATTCCTCGCAGACCCGCAGGTGCAACGGGAAGGTCGGCTCGGGCGCGTCGAGTTCGTCGGCACCGAGAAACCTCTCACACGGCGGCGTGGCGCCCAGGTCGAGCACACTCACGAGCCGGTTCAGTCCACACAAACGGCAAAGCACGCAACCTCGATTCAGTCCCGCACTCCGCTCCCCGCGGCGGCGGTGCATCGATTTGGTTGACTGCCTTCAGATCACGCGATGAGGTGTTCGAAGTCCGCGTAGACAGAAACTGGCAGTTGTTCGCTCGGACGAACTGTAGCTACCAATCGTTAGAACCAGCAACCGGTAGACGGGTGTTCACCGGTAAGTGTGACGGACGCCATAACCTAACTTGTGTTGCGTTAACTGCTATTACGTCAATATGCACGAAATGCGGTTTTTACCCAGTTCATGACAGGTTTATACAGGCCCGGAAGATTTGCCACAGATTTGTCACTCTTCCCAGCAATCCCTCAGCGAACCGGACCGCGGCAGGCAGAATTTTCCCAATTCTGGGAATCCAGCATCATCACAGGGAATTAGCGGAGAACTAACCGGAGCGTGCAGATTTCGCACATCGGGCGGCCCCGCGTCGACAGCGGACGCACCGCGCCGGTGGGTCCCTTAGCGCCTTCTTAAGGTGACCGATACCATCGGCACCCATGACGAGCGTTACGGAACCGGCCGCGGGCCACACGATCGACATCCACACCACCGCTGGCAAGCTGGCCGATCTTCGTCAGCGTGCTGAGGAGTCGCTGCACCCGGTCGGCGAGACCGCCGTGGAGAAGGTCCACGCCAAGGGCAAGCTCACCGCTCGCGAGCGCATCCTGGCGCTGCTCGACGAGGGCTCGTTCGTGGAACTCGACGCACTGGCCCGGCATCGCAGCACCAACTTCGGGTTGCAGGAGAACCGTCCGGTCGGCGACGGCGTCGTAACCGGTTACGGCACCATCGATGGCCGCGAGGTCTGCATCTTCAGCCAGGACGCCACGGTGTTCGGCGGCAGCCTCGGCGAGGTCTACGGCGAGAAGATCGTCAAGGTCCAGGAACTCGCCCTCAAGACCGGTCGCCCCTTGATCGGCATCAACGACGGCGCAGGCGCCCGCATCCAGGAAGGTGTGGTCTCGCTCGGTCTCTACAGCCGGATCTTCCACAACAACATCAAGGCTTCCGGCGTGATCCCGCAGATCTCGCTGATCATGGGAGCGGCGGCCGGCGGCCACGTCTACTCCCCCGCGCTCACCGACTTCGTGATCATGGTCGACCAGACCAGCCAGATGTTCATCACCGGACCCGACGTCATCAAGACCGTCACCGGCGAGGACGTCACCATGGAGGATTTGGGCGGCGCCCACACCCACATGGCGAAGTCCGGCACCGTGCACTACGTCGCCTCCGGCGAGCAGGACGCGCTGGATTACGTGCGCGATCTGCTGAGCTACCTGCCGCCCAACAACTACGCCGAGCCGCCGCGCTACCCGGCGCCGCCGCACCCGGGCGCGATCGAGGACAACCTCACCGATGAGGACCTCGAGCTGGACACCCTGATCCCGGACTCGCCGAACCAGCCGTACGACATGCACGAGGTCATCACCCGCATCCTCGACGACGACGAGTTCCTGGAGGTCCAGGCGGGCTACGCCCAGAACATCGTCGTCGGCTTCGGCAGAGTGGACGGTCGACCGGTCGGTATCGTGGCCAACCAGCCCACCCAGTTCGCCGGCTGCCTGGACATCAACGCCTCCGAGAAGGCCGCCCGCTTCGTGCGCACCTGCGACTGCTTCAACATCCCGATCGTGATGCTGGTCGACGTGCCGGGCTTCCTGCCGGGCACCGAGCAGGAGTACAACGGCATCATCCGTCGCGGCGCCAAGCTGCTCTACGCCTACGGCGAGGCCACCGTCGCCAAGATCACCGTCATCACCCGCAAGGCCTACGGCGGTGCCTACTGCGTCATGGGTTCCAAGGACATGGGCTGCGATGTCAACATCGCCTGGCCGACGGCGCAGATCGCGGTCATGGGCGCCTCGGGCGCGGTCGGCTTCGTCTACCGCAAGGACCTCAAGGAAGCGGCGGCCGAAGGCAAGGACGTGGACGCCCTGCGCCTCGAGCTGCAGCAGACCTACGAGGACACCCTGGTGAACCCGTACATCGCCGCCGAGCGCGGCTACGTCGACGCGGTGATCCCGCCGTCGCACACCCGCGGGTACATCTCGACCGCCCTGCGACTGCTGGAGCGCAAGATCGCCCAGGTGCCGCCGAAGAAGCACGGGAACATTCCACTGTGAGTCGAGTGAGCGCAGCGAACGAGCGAACGATCGGACTCCAGTGACAAGGGGCTACCGCCGATGACCAAGCACGAGGACATCACCGAACTCAGTGACCCCCGGGACATCACGCTCGACAACCCGGAGCCGCTGACCCCCGAGATCCGCATCGAGAAGGGCAACCCCAGCGACGAGGACATCGCCGCTCTGGTGACCGTGCTGGCCGCGGCCAGCGGCGGCAATGCCGGCCCGGGTCCGCAGGAGCTCAACCTGTGGGGCCATCCGGTCGACAAGCTGCGCTACTCGATCCACAGCTGGAATCAGGTGACCTTGCTGGAGCGGACCCACATGCGCCGATGAGCGCACCGTGACCCGAGTAGTTCTCGGCTCGGCCTCATCTGGTCGTCTGCGGGTGCTGCGCAACGCAGGCATCGATCCGCTGGTCGTCGTCTCCGGCGTCGACGAGGACGCGATCGTGGCGAACCTGGGCGCCGATGCCGAGCCCGGTGATGTGGTTACCGCGCTGGCTCAGGCCAAAGCCGCTGCCGTGCACACGGTGCTGAATCCCGGCGTCGCATCGGATTGCGTTGTCATCGGCTGTGATTCGATGCTGTACCTCGACGGCGAACTCCGCGGCAAGCCGGGTACCGCCGAACAGGCTGCGCTGCAATGGGATTCGATGGCCGGCCGGGTCGGGCTGCTTTATACCGGGCACTGCGTGATCCGGGTACTGCACGGCGCGGCGGCGCACACCGCGACGCAGGCGGAGGTGACCCGGGTCAGGTTCGCCAGTCCGACGGCGGCCGACTTGGCGGCCTATGTGGCCAGTGGTGAACCGCTAGGTGTTGCTGGCGCGTTCACGCTCGACGGCCTCGGCGGCTGGTTCGTCGACGGCATCGAGGGCGATCCGTCGAACGTCGTCGGCCTGGGCCTGTCGGTGACGCGTCGGCTGCTGAGCGACGTCGGACTGCCGATCGGCGATCTGTGGGCGGCTAATCCGGTCCGCTGATCAGCGGTAGGCTCGACGTCGTGCCGCTTCCCGCAGATCCCAGCCCCACCCTGAAGGACTACGCCCACCCGGAGCGCCTGGTGACCGCCGACTGGCTGTCGGCGCACCTCGGCACCCCCGGGTTGGCCATCGTGGAGTCCGACGAAGACGTGTTGCTCTACGACATCGGCCACATCCCCGGCGCGGTCAAAATCGACTGGCACACCGATCTCAACGATCCGCAGGTGCGCGACTACGTCAGCGGCGCGCAATTCGCCGAGCTGATGGATCGCAAGGGCATCTCCCGCGACGACACCGTCGTCATCTACGGCGACAAGAGCAACTGGTGGGCCGCATACGCGCTGTGGGTCTTCACCCTGTTCGGCCACCAGGACGTGCGACTGCTCAACGGCGGCCGCGACCTGTGGATCTCCGACGGCCGTGACACCACTCTCGACGTCCCGAGCAAGGCCGGATCGGGCTACCCGGTGGTCGAGCGCAACGATGCCGCCATCCGCGCCTACAAGGACGATGTGCTTGCGTCCCTGGGCCATTCGACGCTGATCGACGTGCGTTCGCCCCAGGAGTACACCGGCGAACGCACCCACATGCCCGACTATCCCGAAGAGGGTGCGCTGCGCGGCGGCCACATCCCGACCGCCGTGTCGGTGCCGTGGGCCAAGGCCGCCGAGGACAGCGGCCGCTTCCGCAACCGTGCCGAACTCGAGGATGTGTATTCATTCGTCGAGCCGGGCGACGACATCATCGCCTACTGCCGCATCGGCGAGCGGTCCAGTCACACCTGGTTCGTGCTCACCTACCTGTTGGGCATCCCCGGCGTCCGCAATTACGACGGGTCATGGACCGAGTGGGGCAACACCGTACGGGTGCCGATCGTGGCCGGTGCTGAACCAGGATCAGCGCCCGGGGCATCGTGAGCATGCCCGCTGCGCTCGCCGAGGTCGTGTCCGACTTCGCCGACGTACAGGGCCAGGACAAGCTCAAGCTGCTGCTGGAGTTCGCCGACGACCTCCCCGATCTGCCCGCCGACCTCGAGGAGGCGGCCATGGAACCGGTGCCGGAGTGTCAGTCGCCGCTGTTCCTGCATGTCGACGCCTCCGACGCCGAACATGTCCGGCTGTTCTTCAGCGCCCCCGCGGAGGCGCCGACCACTCGCGGCTTCGCGTCGATCCTGGCGGCCGGCCTCGACGGCCAGCCGAAAGACGACATCTTGGCCGTACCGGACGATTTCTACTCCGAGCTGGGGTTGGCCGCGTTGATCAGTCCGCTTCGGCTGCGGGGAATGTCGGCGATGCTGGCCAGGATCAAGCGCCGACTGCGCGCGACAACGTAGCGCAGGGCCACCATTGCTTCGCCGCACCAACGCCAGTGGCCTCGACCGGTTGATGGCGGGCACTCGGTATGTGGGCTGCCTCGAGAACGTCGTGGTGCCGCCGCGCGAACTGGTGGCCCGGGCACTGGACACCATCACGCGATGCGGACCGCACACCCGGCTCGGGCTGAGTCCCGATCCGCGGGCGCTGATGTGGGGCTGGCAGGCCGAGTCCGCCCCCGAGGTCCGCGAGCTGCCCGCCGACATCGCGGACCGTGGATCCAGCGCGGTGCTCGAGTACATCAACAAGGCCGCCGGCCCGCGGGGCCCGGTGGACGTCTACCTGTCCGACCGCCACATCGCGTTCGACATCGATCACGGACTCGGCGATGCCCGCCTCTACGTCGATTGCGTCACAACGATTTTCGGCTTGATCGACGGTGTCGACACGAGCTGGCTGCGCGACCGCGACACCGCCAACCCGATCGCGCACGCGCTGCTGCACACGTTCGCCGCCAGTCCACGACGGCTGCTCACCACATGGACCGAAGCGCGGCAACGTCCCCGACCCGGCTGGCACCGCGCGGCCCCGCCCCCGGCGCCGACCGGGCTGCCCTCCCCCGCGGTCGAGGTGATCCACGTCGACGCCACACTCGAACGCGAAGTCGACAGCTGGCGGACAGCCGACGCCCCGGGCGCCAGCAGAGCGGTCACGTGGCTGATGATCGTCCGCACGGCACTCGCCCGAGCGGGGCTGCCGCTGACCGACGCCGCCCGGCTGGTCGTGGACTGCCGCCGGTATCTGCCGTCCGATGACCGGGTCAACGCCAACTTCATTTCCGGGCTCAGCGTCGCGGCGCCCGTCGACGGGCGCCTCGGCGCGATCGACGCCGCGGTGAAGCAGGATCTGGAGGCGGCGTTGCCGTTGCTGGCCCTGGCCGCCACGTCAGCGCACACGCTAGCCGTCCCGCTGCGCGCCACCCGGGGCAAGCGCCCGGCGGCCCGATCAGCGGTTCAGCTGGGCTACTCCGATGTCGGCCGGCTGTCCCCGTTCGAGGCGCTGCCCTGGCTGCCGGGCCGCCCCCGGTCGATCAACGCGGCACTGCAGCCGTGGGCGCCGTCGGACATCTCGGTCTTCAGCGGCAAGATCGGCCACGAGCGCAGCATCACGGTCTCGTACCACGACAACGTCCACGACCGTCGTTTACTGCGCAAAGCGGCCGAGGCGATCGGGACGGATCCGATCGGATTGCTCGCCGGATGCTGAACTTACTCATTGGTAGGGGTACCAGCTGATTCGTGTCTAAGCAGCGGCGCTTACACTGCCGTGCGAACCTATTTTTAAAGAACGTTCTTAGAGTCACGCAAAGCAGGAGGCGCGGTGCCCAGTCAGACCATCTCCAAAGTCCTCGTAGCCAACCGTGGTGAGATCGCGGTCCGGGTGATCCGAGCGGCAAGGGATGCCGGACTGGCCAGCGTGGCGGTCTACGCCGAGCCCGATGCCGACGCACCGCACGTGCGGCTCGCCGACGAGGCGTTCGCGCTGGGCGGCCAGACGTCGGCAGAGTCCTACCTGGACTTCGGCAAGATCCTCGACGCCGCGGCCAAGTCCGGCGCCAACGCCATCCACCCCGGCTACGGCTTCTTGAGTGAGAACGCCGACTTCGCCCAGGCCGTGCTCGACGCCGGCCTGATCTGGATCGGCCCGAGCCCGCAGTCCATCCGCGACCTCGGCGACAAGGTCACCGCCCGCCATATCGCGGCCCGCGCCCAGGCGCCGCTGGTGCCCGGCACCCCCGACCCGGTCAAAGACGCCGACGAGGTGGTGGCCTTCGCCAAGGAGTACGGCGTGCCGGTGGCGATCAAGGCGGCCTTCGGTGGCGGCGGCCGCGGCATGAAGGTGGCCCGCACCATCGAGGAGATCCCCGAGCTGTTCGAGTCGGCCACCCGCGAGGCGATCGCGGCGTTCGGCCGCGGCGAGTGCTTCGTCGAGCGCTACCTGGACAAGCCGCGTCACGTCGAGGCTCAGGTCATCGCCGACACCCACGGCAACGTCATCGTCGCCGGTACCCGCGACTGCTCGCTGCAGCGCCGCTTCCAGAAGCTCGTCGAGGAAGCCCCCGCGCCCTTCTTGACCGACGCGCAGCGCAAGGAGATCCACGAGTCGGCCAAGCGCATCTGCAAGGAGGCCGGCTACTACGGCGCCGGAACCGTCGAGTACCTGGTCGGCCAGGACGGCCTCATCTCCTTCCTCGAGGTCAACACCCGCCTGCAGGTCGAACACCCGGTCACCGAGGAGACCGCGGGCATCGACCTGGTACTGCAGCAGTTCAAGATCGCCAACGGCGAGAAGCTCGAACTCACCGAGGACCCGACTCCCCGCGGCCACGCGATCGAGTTCCGGATCAACGGCGAGGACGCCGGCCGTGGCTTCCTGCCCGCGCCCGGCCCCGTCACCCGCTACGACATCCCCACCGGCCCCGGCGTGCGCCTGGATTCGGGCGTCGAGGCCGGTTCGGTGATCGGCGGGCAGTTCGACTCGATGCTGTCCAAGCTGATCGTGTACGGCGCCACCCGCGAGGAGGCGCTGGCGCGTTCCCGTCGGGCGCTGGACGAATTCCAGGTCGAAGGTCTGGCCACCGTCATCCCGTTCCACCGCGCGGTCGTCAGCGATCCGGCGTTCATCGGTGACGGCAACGGATTCACCGTCCACACCCGCTGGATCGAGACCGAGTGGGACAACACCGTCGAGCCGTTCACCGGTGGTGGCCAGGTCGACGAAGAGGAAGCTCAGCAGCGCCAGAAGGTGGTCGTCGAGGTCGGCGGCCGTCGGGTCGAGGTCTCACTGCCCGGCGACCTGGCGTTGGGCAACGGCGGCGGCCACGCCGAATCCGGCGCCATCCGCAAGAAGCCGAAGGCGCGCAAGCGCGGCTCCCAGGCCGGCGCCGCCGCCTCGGGTGATGCGGTGACCGCGCCGATGCAGGGCACCGTGGTCAAGGTCGCCGTCGAAGAAGGCCAGACCGTGGCTGCCGGTGACCTCGTCGTGGTGCTCGAGGCCATGAAGATGGAGAACCCGGTGACCGCGCACAAGGACGGTGTCATCACCGGTCTGGCCGTCGAGCCGGGTGCCGCGATCACCCAGGGCACTGTGTTGGCGGAGATCAAGTAAGCCCGATCAGGTGCGCAGGCGCCGCCGCGCCTGATTGACCCCGTGCTGTCTGGCGGGGCTCACCCGTTGCGCTCGGGTTCTCGCACGCGCGGCGCCGTCGAGCGCGACCGCTCCGATGGTGATCATGATCGCCGCCAGGAGTGCGCCGCCGACAATGTCGCTGACCCAGTGCGCATGGATGACTACGCGGCTGATCGCGACGGCTGCGGTACCGGTGATTGCGATGGCGGCCAATGCGTTTCGCAATGTTCGACCGCCGCGCGCGGCGATGCCGACGGCTACGATGCCCAGCAACGTGGCGGTGCCGGCGACATGCCCCGAGGGAAATGGGTGCGGCTCATCGCTCAGCATCGGGCTGGCTGCCATTTCCGCCTGGCTCACCGGGCGCTCGATCAGGGCTGCCATGACGTTCTTGGCCAGCACGGCTGCGCCGGTGGTCATGACCACGACGACGCCGGGTAGCACTGATCGAAATCGAACAGACAGCACCGCCCCACTGACAACGCCCGCGATCGCGATGGCCCTGGGGTTGCCGATGTAGGCGATCGCCGCCCCTGCACGACGGATCCGGGGGAACCGCTGCGTCCAGTGATCGATCCACGCGGTCGTCGGAGCGTCCAGGGCGGTTACCCAACCATGGACGTGCACGCTGATCGTCAATCCGAGGAGGGCCAAGACCAGCCCCGAAACGATCAGCGGCGGAGCCCAGCTTCGACTGCACTTCACTGCGCCCGCTGCCAGTAGCAACCCTGAACCTATGAGCGCGCTGGTGAGAATGCCGATGCCGGCATTGTGCCATCGCCACGTGATCCCGACATTACGAGGTTCTTCACGCGATCCAGCATTATGGACCTGTGAACGAAGACGAGGGGGTCCGGATCGGCACAGCCGAGCGAGAGGAAGCGCAGGAGCTGCTCAGCCGACAGTTCTCCGAGGGGCGCCTCAACCCTGACGAGTTCTCCGAGCGCAGCGCCGCGGTCGCCGCCGCGGTGACCCGCGCCGACCTCGCGCCGATATTCGCCGACCTTCCGGCCAGACCCGGCGAGCACCGCACCCCGGACATCGCGCGGCCACGGGATTGGCGGGCCGTCGTCATGGCCTTCACCCCGCTGGTCGCGCTGGCGTGCACAATTTTGGTGCCGCACGGCTGGCTCGCGTGGCTGGCGCTACCGGTGCTCGGCCTGCTTCTCTTCGGTCGCCGCTGACATGGATCCCGTCGAAATCAACGCGGGCGCTTGGTATTTGCGCGCCTTGCGGGCCGACGAGAGAATCGACGACCGCCCCGCGCTCGCCGACCTGGGCGAGACCGATCCGGAATACGTGACGAGAAGTCTTGCCGGCTGGGAGCAGGACCGGGTCTACTCCTGGGCGGTCTGCGAGCCGACCACCGGTGAACTACTCGGCGAAGTGGTGCTCGACGTACGCACCGGGATGATCCAGCTGCGGGCTCGCCGTGGTCATGCCGAAGCGACCCAGACCGCGGCCGACTCGGTGCGCCGCTTCGCCCAGTCGATCGGCACCGATTAGCGCTCGTCGATGTCGCGCCCGGTGGCCAGGTCCGCACAGTCGACCGCCACCACATCGGTGCGGGACCCCAGAAAGCGTCGTGCGCCCTCGTCGCCATCCAGGGTGGCCCGTAGTGCCGGCCAGTGCTCGCGGGCGATGACGACCGGATGGCCGGGCCGCCCGTGATAGCTGGCACGGGCCAGGCCGGACGACGACTCGCGTGCGGCCCCGAGTACCCGAGCGACGACGTCGGCGCCGATGTCGGGGGTATCGACGGTCAGGATCACGGCGTGATCGGCGTCCGATACCGCCGCCAGTCCGGTTAGCAGGGAAGCTCCCATCCCGCGCCGCCACTGTTCTGCGACCACCGAACGGGTGCCTGCCGGAACGTCGACAATCGCCGCGCCCAGCACCACCACCACGTCATCGCAGCCGCCGGCGGCCAGGGCCTCGACCGCCAAGCGCAGCCATTCGCCCTGGGCAGCAAGCACTTTGGGCATGCCGTAACGGGTACCCGCACCGGCCGCCAGGAGGATGCCGGCTGACCGGCCCGGCTTCGACATGTAGACAGTGTGAACCCAACTGCAAGAAGATCATGAGAACCCGCTGTTAATGCTGTTCGCTGGTCTGACTAGTGGCGTACAGTTCGAGTCAGGTTGAGTTCACAGCCGCCCGGAAAAACGTCAAAGACGTGCGAGGCGTGCAAACTCCCGCACTACACGGGCCTACCCACTCTGGCGTGATCCACAGTACGAATATTCGTTCGCTGATGGAGTCACTATGTCTGTCTTCAGTACAGATCAACCCGAGCGTTCGGCTGTGTCGCATTCGCATGATTGCCACACCGCTCGCTTCACCACTATCTGGCCCGACGAGACCGTCGGGATCATCACCGTCCAGGGCGAGCTCGACGCCTCCAATGCGGTCGCCTTCGCCGACCATGTCGACGCGTGCGCGGGTGTGGGCGTCCGTCTGGTGCTGGACCTGAGCCCGCTCAGCTTCTTCGGAACCGCGGGGTTCTCGGCGCTGCACACCATCAACGTGCGATGCGCCAATGCCTCGGCACGATGGGTGATGGTGACCGGCGAGGCGGTGTCGCGGCTGTTGCGGGTCTGCGATCCCGACCACACGCTGCCGGTCGCCGACTCCGTCCGGGAGGCCGTCGAACTGCTCGACGGTGAACCCCGTCGGCTACTCCAACTGGTCCCGGAGCCGAGTTAGCGACTTCGCGAGCAGGCGCGAGACGTGCATCTGTGAGATGCCGACGCGCTCGGCGATCTGAGTCTGGGTGAGCGACTCGAAGAACCGGAGCAACAGGACGGTGCGTTCACGCTCGGGCAACTGCGCGAGCAGCGGACGCAACGCCTCCCGGTTCTCGATCTGATCCAGGCTCAAGTCGACGTCACCCAGGGTGTCGACGATCGCCGGCGCGTCCTCGTCGCTGCCGCTGCCGCCGCTGTCGATCGACAGGGTGTTGTACGAACTGCCCGCGACCAAGCCCTCGACGACCTCTTCGCGCTCCATGCCGAGTTCTTCGGCGAGTTCGGAGGCGGTCGGCGCGCGCCCGAGCCGCTGGGACAGTTCCGAGGTCGCCGCACCCAGCCGCAGGTGCAGTTCCTTGAGCCGGCGAGGCACTTTGACCGACCAGCTGTTGTCCCGGAAGTGGCGCCGGACCTCACCCATGATGGTGGGGACCGCGAAGGACACGAAGTCTGAACCGGTCTCGACGTCGTAGCGGATGACCGCGTTCACCAAGCCGACGCGGGCCACCTGAACGAGGTCGTCTCGTGGTTCGCCGCGACCGTCGAAGCGGCGGGCGATGTGGTCGGCCAGCGGCAGGCAGCGCTCGACGATGCGGTCGCGCTGTCGCTGGAACTGGGCGGAGTCAGGATCCACCTTCGCCAACTCCCGGAACATGTCCGGAACGTCGGCGTACTCCGAGTTCGTCCGCCTGGGCGAACTATCCGTAGCTCGGGAATTCACCGCCCGGAGCCCGCCCGCCTCGTGGTCAGGGTGATTCCGAAGACCTGCCCATCGCTGCTGGACTCGTGACCGTTGTGGAATGTCTGCACATCGTCGGTCAGCGAACTCAGCACGTGCCAGCTGAAGCTACCGGGGGTGACCACGTCGTTGGTATCGCATGTCGTCGACGCTTCCACCACCACCACGTCGTCATGCGCGTCGACGACGACGACGAGCGTCGCGTCGGGCGACGCTGAACGAATCAGCCGGGTGCAGGCCTCGTCGACGGCCAGCCGCAAATCTGCGACCGCGTCGAAATCCAGGTCCTCGAACGTGCCGACCGCGCCGACCACGGTGCGCAGTACGGCCAAGTTCTCCAACCTGGCAGCAACCCTCAATTCGACCGCGCTCTCACCCCGCTGGTGCGCGCCGCCTTGGCTTCCGCCGTCCGTCATCTGGCCTCCTGGCAATGTCGACCCGAGACTACTCCAGTCCACGGGCGTGCTAGCCACGGTCGTGTGATGACCGAGTCGGCCGGGTAACCGGGGCGCATGAGGCCGGAAGCGAGCGCAGCACTACCCAGGAAGTCGTCATCATAGTGGCCCCCCCGTACCCACCCGCCATACTGTTCAAACCTGGGCGCCGCAAATTCTTGTTCGTCCAGCGATGAGACCTCGGCGCAGTTCGGTCGACGGACCCGGTTTCCGTCGCGTTTGACGCGGCGAGGGTTTCTCCTTTTCCATAGCCTGGCGCAAAGTGTGGATATCACCTCATCCCAGCGGACATATCCGGGCCGCGGGCACCGATGCGGCCGGCCGTCGCCGACGCGGCGTCACGAGCCACCCGCCGCTCCGTCGATACTTCCGGCCACCACATACTCTGCGCCGGGGATTCCGGGAAGGACTTCGATCAGGGTACTGAATCCGTTGTGCGGAAACAGCTTTCCGACGGCGACGAGATGAGGGCCTGCACCGCGATCGGCAATCGGCCCCTCGATGGAGAACGCGTCGACGTCCACGCCGAGCCGCATCAGATCGACGAGCTCGTCTACGCACGAAGCGACCACCCGGTCAGCTTGTCCGGCCAGAAGCCGTTCCATCTTCGATCGCGCATCGAATAGGTTGGCGCCCATGGCATGACCGTGTTCGGTGATGGCCAGTGAGCGAAAAGTCTGTACCGTCGCACGCCGCGGGCGCGCGCCGCCGGTTGGGTGCTCAGGCCTGACGTTCAGAAAAACGCCGTCCACCACCGCGCACCCTGCGGTACTGCGCCAGCCGGGTCGAGTGTCGTTGCGAGATGGTCGAGAGCCGGCTTCCTTACCGGAGACTGACTTTGGCCTGACCTCCGCGTTCGGAGCGTCTTTTGTTGCGGCGCCGTCAATTTGGGGTTGGTGCACCCCTGCGCCATCGAGCCACCGGGATGTCATGGCGAGCCGGCACCCGGGGTAAATTGTTCCGAATGATCGAGCACGACCCCATACCCGACGACGTCCCTGTTCCCGATGCCATCGAGCAAATCCGGCCCGCGACAGAGTCCGCCGACCTGGAGAGTCTCGATATCGACGAGCGCGTGCCGGTCGATGACGGCGCCCCTCCACTGGAGAGCAACGAATTGGATTGGCAGGACCAACGCGAGGTCGTCGAGGATCCGGACCCGGACGAGATTCGTTAGTTAGGGAAATGTTTGGCCCAGCGGGGGCTCTGGGTACAAGTTTCTCCGGGGAATAGCAACCTCAGCAAAGGGGGTAGGAGATGTCGAGCGCCTCTGCGGCGAGATCGGATGTCGACGACATCCGTTTTTTTCGGCCCAGTCGGTCCTGCGCCTATGAAGGCTGGACCGTCGCTGAGCTCAAGAAAAGGGCGAAGCAACTTGGGATCTCAGGCTATTCGGGCCTGAGCAAAGAAAAGCTGATCTCGCTCATCCGCAGTTATTGACGCCGAACTTCGATAAAGGTCCAGCCGAGTTGCTGGACCTTTCTCGTCATTGGTGAACCAATGCCGCCACCGAGTCAGTGCCCGGACAGTTCCCACACGCTCGCCGACATCCGGTCGGTCATCGTGGTCACCGCGACCTGGCCACCGTCGTCACCCTGACACGCCATCGCCTGGACGATCGCGTTGTTGCGCAGTCGCGCCTCCGCGTAGCACGTCCAGTCGAACGGGATGCCGATCTGCTGCTTGCTCCATCGCACGGTGTCGGCATTGATGTCGGGCACGGTGAACTTCCACGCGGCATCGCCGCCGCTGCTCAGCGCGCGTTGACCGTCGCAGGCCTTCGCGTTCTTGGTTCCGGTGGCGAACTGCGCAGCCGCCGCGGTCGCGTCGACATAGATCGCGACCGCCTCGGCGACCACATGGTCGTGCTTGTCGCCATCGGTGAACAACATCACATGCATTCCCAGCGAGTTGTCGCCGAGGAACGCAGCCATCCCGGCCGCGTCAAGCGCCGAACACGCGGGGACGGCCGAGGACCCGGGAATGGGCCGGGTCTGGTCGGCATCGGTCTGCAGTTTCACGCCGATGATGTCGCGCAGCTGCGCCGGTCCGATGAGCACCTGGTCGGTGTCACCCGCACGCAGCGGCGTGATGCCTTGAGCGGGATTGGACACCGCACTTCCTGCGACGGTCTGCGCGCACCCGGCGAGCAGGACCGCCGCCGCACCGAGAATCGCAGCCAGCCGCATAGGTCGCCAATGCTAGACCGCCGCGCGCAATACCTCTCCCAGGGCAGCCAGCGCGCGGTCGATCTCGGCGCGTGACACGGTCAGCGCCGGGCGGAACCGCACGCTGTCTCCGCCGCTGCCGAGCATGATGACGCCGCGCTTCCACAGCTCGGCCAGCACGGCATCGCGGCGCTCGGGACTGGGAAGACTGAACGCACACATCAATCCGCGCCCGCGCACATCGCCGACCTCCGGCAGCTGCCCGGCGAGATCCTCGAGTCCGGCAAGCAGGTAGGCACCCATGTCGGCGGCCCGCGCGAACAGGCCGTCGGCCTCGATGACCTCCAGGATCCGCCGCGAACGGACCATGTCGACGAGGTTGCCGCCCCACGTCGAGTTGATCCGGGAGCTGACGGCGAAGACGTTGTCGGATACTTCGTCGACCCGCCGGCCGGCCATGATCCCGCACACCTGGGTCTTCTTGCCGAACGCGACGACGTCCGGGGTGAATCCGAGCTGTTGGTAGGCCCACGCGGTGCCGGTGATGCCACATCCGGTCTGCACTTCATCAGCGATCATCAGCGCGTCGTGCGAATCGCAGAGTCGGCGCATCGCGGCCAAGAACTGCGGCCGGAAGTGCCGGTCGCCGCCCTCACCCTGGATCGGTTCGACGATGAAGCAGGCGATGTCGTGCGGATGAGCCTCGAAGGCCGCGCGAGCCTGTCGCAGCGACTCTGCCTCCAGAGCATCCATATCGGCGCCGGGCCGCACGTAGGGGGCGTCGATACGCGGCCAGTCGAATTTCGGGAAGCGCGCCACCTTCACCGGATCGGTGTTCGTGAGCGACAGGGTGTAGCCGCTGCGACCGTGAAAGGCGCCCCGCAGGTGCAGGACTCGGGTGCCGAGCGCGGGATCGATCCCCCGCGCCTCGTTGTGCCGGCTTTTCCAGTCGAACGCCACCTTCAGCGCGTTCTCCACGGCCAGGGCACCGCCGTCGACGAAGAACAGGTGCGGCAGCTCGGGATCGCCGAGCACCCGGGAGAACGTGTCGACGAAGCGCGCCATCGGGACCGTGTAGACGTCGGAGTTGGACGGCTTGTTGATCGCGGCGCGCGCCAGCTCGGCACGGAACGCCGCGTCGTCGGCCAGTGCGGGGTGATTCATACCCAGCGCTGACGACGCGAAGAACGTGAACATGTCGAGGTACTCGGCGCCGTCGCGGGCATCGACCAGCCACGACCCCGACGACCGCTCCAGGTCCAGCACGAGGTCCAGGCCGTCGGCCAGGATGCTGCGGGCCAACACCGTACGGACATTTCCAGGGTCGACGACATGGAGATCGTCACGCGACAAGAGTTCCGTCATGACGCGATACTAACGCAATTTTTACGCTTTCAACGCCTCTGGCCGTAACTATTTCGGCAGCGAGACTCTCTCCCTGTAAAATGTGTTTAGAATGACGGTGCTTCGGGTTCGTACGTTCGCGGCGGTACGGATCTGTTGCAGCAGTACCTCCAGCGCGGGCGGCGACGCGACGCGCACGAACAGGACGTAGCTCTCCTCGCCGGCCACCGAATAGCACGCCTCGATTTCGGCGATGTGTTCCAGCCGCGCGGGGGCATCATCGGGTTGGGAAGGATCGAGAGGGGTGATTGCCACGAACGCCGACAGCATGGGCCCGAACGCGTCGGGATTCACCCGAGCGCTGTATCCGGTGACGACCCCGCGGGACTCCAGACGACGCACCCGCGACTGGACCGCTGACACCGACAGGCCGGTGGCCGCGGCCAGCTCGGCCAGGGTGGCCCTGCCGTCGGCGACGAGTTCACGAACCAGCGTGCGATCGACCTCGTCGAGACCGGGTGTCGCGTCTGCGTTCTCCGCCATGGCCGCACACTATCCCAGCGGTGGTGTTGCGTGAGTCATGTCGAAATCTGGCAGCTGCGAGCACGCTTCGCCGCGGCACTGTCGACGATGTACGGCGCCGAGGTCCCCGCCTACACAACGCTGGTCGAGGTCAGCGAGGCCGTCAACCGCGATTACGCCGCCCGGCATCCGCACGCCGAGCGGCTGGGTTCCATCGAACGCGTCACCGCGGAGCGCCACGGCGCGATCCGCGTCGGCACCCCGGCCGAATTATCCGATGTGGCAGACCTTTTCGGGGCATTCGGGATGTATCCGGTGGGCTACTACGATCTACGCGAAGCCGCATCACCCGTGCCGGTGGTGTCCACGGCATTTCGCCCGCTGGACGCTTCCGAGCTGGCGCGCAACCCGTTCCGGGTGTTCACCTCGATGCTGGCGACCCGCGACGGCCGGTTCTTCGATACCGACCTGCGCCGGCGCGTCGACGAATTCCTGGACCGGCGCCAACTGTTCGATCCGCAGCTGATCGCCGACGCCCGCCACATCGCGGCCGCCGGCGGTTGTTCCGAGGCAGCGGCCGAGGATTTCGTGCCACGTGCGGTGGCAGCGTTCGCGCTGTCGCGCGAGCCGGTCGACCGGTCCTGGTACGCCGAACTGACCGCCGTCTCGGCCGTCGCCGCCGACATCGCCGGGGTGCCCACCACCCACATCAATCATCTGACGCCGCGGGTGCTCGACATCGACGATCTGTACGCCCGGATGAACGAGCGCGGGATCGCGATGATCGATGCCATTCAGGGACCGCCGCACTGGGACGGCCCCGCAGTGCTGTTGCGGCAGACGTCGTTTCGCGCGCTGGCCGAGCCGCGCCGTTTCCGTGAACCCGACGGCCGCGTCACCGACGGCACGCTGCGGGTGCGCTTCGGTGAGGTGGAGGCCCGCGGTGTCGCCCTGACCCGCAAGGGCCGCGAACGGTATGACGCCGCGATGTCGCACACAGACCCGGCCGCGGTATGGGGTGACTACTTTCCCGCCTCCGACGGCGAGATGGCCTCTGCGGGCCTGGCCTACTACCACCGCGGGGACCCCGAAGCGCCGGTGGTCTACGAGGATTTCCTGCCCGCCTCAGCCGCCGGGATCTTCCGGTCCAATCTGGACGCCGACACCGAAGCCGCCGCGGTGGCAGACGAATCCGGTTACGACATCGACTGGATGGCCGGCACGATCGGCCGCCCCATCCACGACCCCTACGACCTGTACGACGCGACCGCCCAGGAGGCCCCCGTATGAGAACCGCCCACGATCTGCGCGCATCCGTGCGCGCCGCCTTCGATGCCATCGGCGCAAAGATCGACCTCACCGAGCCGGGCGCACCCGGCCTGCCGGCGAGCACTCCGGTGACCGGGGAGGTCTTGTTCGCCGTCGCCGAGACCACACCCGAGCAGACCCACACCGCGATCGCAGATGCGGCGCAAGCGTTTACGTCCTGGCGTACCACACCCGCCCCGGTTCGCGGCCGGCTGGTCGCGCGGCTCGGCGAATTGCTGCGCGAGCACAAGACGGACCTGGCCACCCTGGTGACCGTCGAGGCGGGCAAGATCACCTCCGAAGCCCTTGGCGAGGTCCAGGAGATGATCGACATCTGCGACTTCGCCGTCGGGCTGTCCCGTCAGCTGTACGGGCGGACCATCGCCTCCGAACGCCCGGGGCACCGGCTGATGGAGAACTGGCATCCGCTCGGCGTGGTCGGGGTGATCACCGCGTTCAACTTCCCGGTCGCGGTGTGGGCGTGGAACACCGCGGTGTCGCTGGTCTGCGGCGACACCGTGGTGTGGAAACCCTCGGAGCTCACCCCGCTGACCGCGATCGCCTGTCAGGCGCTCATCGAGCGGGCGGCCGCGGATGTCGGAGCGCCGGCTCATCTCAGCCGCCTGGTCCTCGGTGGCCGCGAGGTCGGCGAGGCAATGGTCGACGACCCCCGGGTGGCACTGGTGTCGGCGACCGGTTCGGTGCGGATGGGCAGGCAGGTCGGTCCGCGGGTCGCCGAACGCTTCGGCCGGGTGCTGTTGGAACTCGGCGGCAACAACGCCGCCGTCGTAACCCCCTCCGCCGATCTGGATTTGGCGGTGCGAGGCATCGTGTTCTCCGCGGCCGGCACCGCCGGACAACGGTGCACGACGTTGCGCAGGCTCATCGCGCACACCTCGGTGGCCGACACTCTCGTCGAGCGGATCACCGCCGCCTATCGCAGCCTCCCGATCGGGGACCCGGCAGCCGAGGGAACACTCGTCGGACCGCTGATCCACGAGACCGCCTATCGCGACATGGTCCGCGCGCTGGAGCAGGCGCGCACCGACGGCGGCGAGGTGATCGGTGGCGAGCGGGTGCACGTCGGCGGTGAGGCGACGGAGGCGTTCTACGTCACGCCTGCGGTGGTGCGGATGCCCGCCCAGACCGAGATCGTGCACAACGAGACGTTCGCGCCGATTCTCTACGTGCTGACCTACGACACCCTCGATCAGGCGATCGAGCTCAACAATGCTGTCCCACAGGGGCTCTCGTCGGCAATTTTCACCGCCGACGTCCGCGAGGCCGAACGTTTCCTGGCGGCCGACGGCTCGGACTGCGGGATCGCCAACGTGAACATTGGAACCTCCGGAGCCGAGATCGGCGGGGCGTTCGGCGGCGAGAAGCAGACCGGCGGTGGTCGCGAGTCGGGATCGGATTCGTGGAAGGCCTATATGCGCCGCGCCACCAACACCGTCAACTACTCCTCGGAGCTACCGCTGGCCCAGGGCGTGCACTTCGGCTAACCACCCAGCAGGCTGAGCAACTCGCCGCGGCCGATCTGGTTGACCAGAGTGGCGGCGTCGAAGTAGATCCGTTCGTTGGTGATGCGGTCGCCGTCGAAGGAGAACACCGCGATCACCGGCACCCGGAAGGCCTTGCCCGTCGGCGGCAGCCCGTAGAACTCACCGAGATTCGTTCCCAGCAGGTCGAACTCGACGATCACGCCGTCGTCGGTGACGTGGAAGCTGGCGTTCTCGTGGCGCTGGTCGGGGAACGCGGTGCGCGTGGTGCGGTAGTAGGTCATCACTTCGTCGTCACCGTCGAAGACCTGTTTGGTCGGGACGATCTCGTAGCGCGGGTGTCCGTTGAAGGTTGCCAGGGTGCGGTCGAACTCCTTGGTCACCTCGGTGTCCATGTGTTCGGTGATGACGTCGAGCCGACGCCGACGCATATCGTCGCTGATCATCGTGTTCCTCCGGGCGGCTGGGGCTGTTGTACTTGTGTCAGTATGTCCGCATGCCGGAATCACCCGCCCGCCGCCGTCTGTCTCCGCAAGACCGGCGCAGCGAACTCCTCGCGTTGGGCGCCGAGGTGTTCGGCCAGCGTCCGTACGACGAGGTCCGCATCGACGAGATAGCCGAGCGTGCCGGGGTCTCGCGCGCGCTGATGTACCACTACTTCCCCGACAAACGCGCGTTCTTCGCCGCGGTGGTGCGGGCCGAGACCGAGCGACTGTTCGAGGCCACCAACACCCTGGCCGCCCAGGGCGAGACGCTCTTCGAGCGGTTGCGGGCCGGCGTCGTGGCCTACATCCGCTACGACGAACAGCATCCGCACGGCGCATGGGCGGCCTACATCGGGATGGGGCGTACCGACCCGGTCCTGCGCGGCATCGACGACACCGACAACGAGCGGCAGATGCAGCGGATCATGGCCGCGATCACCGACGTGGTCCACGGCGATCTGGACTCAAAGGTCGAGCGTGATCTGCGGGCGATCGTCTACGCGTGGCTGGCGTTCACCTTCGAACTGTGCCGCCAGCGTGTCCTCGACCCCTCGATCGACGCCGACCATCTCGCGGATTCCGGCGCGCACGCACTGCTCGATGCGATCGTGCGGGTGCCGGGCATCCCGACGGCGCTGGCCGAGGCGGCCGACCGCCGCTGAGTCAGCGCACGGTCGCGAAGAACGCCCGGACGTCGTCGACGAACAGCTCGGGCTGCTCGAAGGCGCCGAAGTGGCCGCCGCGCGGCATATCGGTCCAGCGGGTGATGTTGTAGGTGTTCTCACACCAGCTGCGCGGGGGCCGCATGATCTCCTTCGGGAACCGGGCAATCCCGGTGGGCACCTCGACTCTGCCCTGCGCACCGAAGGACCGGAAGCTCTCCCAATACAGCCGGGCTGACGACGCGGCGGCATTGTTCACCCAGTACAGCATCACGTTGTCGAGGATCTCGTCTCTGCTGAGCGCGTTCTCGGGATGGCCGTCGCAGTCGGTCCACGCCCAGAACTTCTCGACGATCCACGCCAGCTGACCGACCGGGGAGTCGGCCAATCCGTAGCCGAGCGTCTGCGGACGGGTGGACTGCTGCTTGGAGTAGCCGGAATCCCATTTGGCGTAGTACTCCCCCGCTGCCAGGGCGTCCTTCTCCTCGGCGGTGGGGTCCGTCAGCGCGCCGCTCGGGAAGGCCATCGGCATGTTCGTGTGGATCGCGATGCAGTTGCCACCGTTGCGGCCGATCTGCGTGGTCACTGCCGCACCCCAGTCGCCACCCTGCGCCACGTAGCGCTGATAACCCAACGTCGCCATCAGCGCGTCCCACGTCGCGGCGATCTTCTCGATGCCCCAGCCGGTCGTCGTCGGCTTGCCCGAAAACCCGTAGCCCGGCAGGGACGGGCACACCACGTGGAAGTCCGCGGTCAGCGGTTCGATCACCTTGGTGAATTCGACCACCGAGCCGGGCCAGCCGTGCGTGATGATCAGCGGCAGCGCATCGGGATTCGATGACCGCTGATGGATGAAATGCAGCTCCAGTCCGTCGATCTCAGTGAGGTAGTGGTCGAACCGGTTCAGCGCGGCCTCCCGCTGCCGCCAGTCGTAGTCCTCGGCCCAGTAGTCGGCCAACTCCCGGGTGTAGGCCAGCGGTATGCCCTGGCTCCAGTCGTCGACGCATTCCTGCTCGGGCCAGCGGGTGCGCTTCAGCCGATCCCGCAGGTCAGCGAGTACGTCGTCGGGTATGGCGATGCGGAATGGACGGATATCGGTCACTGTCGCTGCCCTGTCATGGAGAAGTTGGCGCAATCCTAGCCAGCCAGGACATGCGCCGGTCTAATGTCTGCGCTCATGCGGTTGGTGGTCGATCTGAACAAGTGCCAGGGCTACGCGCAGTGTGTGCCGCTGGCGCCTGAGGTGCTCGAACTGGTCGGGGAAGAGGCCTTGGCATACGACCCCAACCCGGACGATTCGCAACGGCAGCGGGTGTTGCGGGCGGCGGCATCGTGCCCGGTTCAGGCGATCATCCTCGAAGTGGATCCGCCCGCCGATCGCGAGACGCCATGATCGGCACCTACAACCTGGACGAGGTGGTCGCGAAGTTCAGGGCAGAGGGCCGCATCGCGATCGTGGGCGCCTCACTGGCGGGACTGCGCGCGGCAGAGGCGTTGCGGGAGAGAGGGTTCAACGGTTCACTGACCATCGTCGGTGACGAACCGCACGAACCCTACGATCGGCCACCGCTGTCGAAGCAGGTACTCAAGGGCTGGGTTCCGGCCGACCACACCAAGCTCCCGCGACTGCGCCGGGTGGACGCCGACTGGAAGCTGGGCGTCGCGGCGGTCGGCTTGGACCGGCCCAACCACGTGGTGACACTGGCCAATTGCGAGGACGTCGGCTACGACCGGCTACTGATCGCGACCGGAACCCGGGCGCGCCCCTGGCCCAACCCCGCCGAAGGCGCCCTGCGGGGTGTCTTCACCGTCCGCACCGTGGAGGATGCCGCCGGGCTGGCCGCCGCCTTGAAGGACCGCCCCAAGCGGGTCCTGATCGTCGGCTCCGGGTTCGTCGGATCCGAAATAGCCTCGGTCTGCCGTGATCTCGGCCTGGCCGTGACGGTGGCCGAGCGGGGCAAGGGCCCGTTGCGGGGTGCGCTGGGCGGAGTCATCAGCGACATCGCCGCCGCCATGATGCGCGACGCCGGCGTGGACCTGCGCACCGGCGTTGGGGTGACGGGCCTCTCCGGTGACAGCACCGGGCAAGTGCGGTCGGCCCACTTCTCCGACGGCACCGAACTCGACGTCGACGTGGTGGTGGCATCGCTCGGCTCGATCCGCAACGTGGAGTGGCTCGACGGGGCAGGCCTGGCCGCGGGCCAGTGGGGGTTGGCATGTGACGCCGGTTGCCGGGCCTTCGACATCAACGGTGTGGTGACCGACCACATCTTCGTCGCCGGCGACGTCGCACGCGCCCCGCACGTGCTCTACGGCTACGAGTTCCTCTCCCAGGAGCACTGGGACAACGCCGTGTTCGGCGCGGAAGTGGCCGCCAACAACATGATTCATCTCGAGGTCGGCCGGCGTCCGCACCTGCCGCTGCCGTCGTTCTGGTCGGGCCAGTTCGGCGTCAACATCAAGAGCGTCGGGGTGTGCTCGTTCGGCGACGAGATCGTGTTCACCCAGGGGTCGCCGTCGGAGCGCCGGTTCGCGGCCGCCTATGGCAAGCGTGGCCGGATCGTCGGCGCGGTGACCTTCAATCACGGCAAGTGGCTGCCCTACTACGCCTCGCTGATCGAGAAGTCTGCACCGTTCCCTCCCCCACCGCCCGGCTACGACCGGCCGGTGGATGCCGAACCGATGCCGGCCCGCTTCCCCGATCCGCGTGAGCCCGCGGGCAATCCCGATGTGGTGCTGACCGGACATGACCCGACCGAACGCAGCGCCCAGTTCCGTCCGCGGGCGTAAGGAGACCGTCATGGATGCCGCAACCGCCTGGGCCGAGGCGATGAAGTTCGAGAATCGCGCCAACCCCTATCCGTATTTCGAAGAGCTGCGCCAGAATCCCGTGGCCAAGGTGTCGGAGAAGACCTACGTGGTGACCGGTTATGCCGAAGCCGTTGCGCTGGCCCATGATCCGCGGGTCAGCTCCGACATCGGCCGCAGCCCGTCGGGCCTGTTCGGCGAGAAGCAGGCCCACCTCGAGCCCCAGGAGGCCGTGCAGACACGCGATTCCAGCATGCTGGTTGCCGACCCACCCCAGCACGACAGGATGCGCAGGCAGTTCATGCGGCACTTCGGCCCGCCGCACACCCCGGATCTGATCCCGGGCATGGAGTCGATGGTCGCCGATCTGGCCAACGAACTGTTGGACAAAGTAAAGGCACGCGGCGGTACCCGAATGGACGTCGTCGACGACTTCTCCTACCCGATCCCGGTGTCGGTGATCTTCCGGGTGCTGGGCGTCCCGATGGCCGACGAGCCCCAGTTCCACGGGTGGGTAACCGATTTCATGCAGGGCGCCGACGTCGGGCCGGAGCGCGATACCGAGGAAGGCCGTGCGGCGACGGCGAAAGCCGCGGCGAGCATGGCCGAACTGAATTCTTACGTCCATGATCTGGTCGAGCGCCTGTCCCGCGAACCGGCACCGGGGCTGCTGTCGGCCGCCCTGCACGACGACGGCCCGGACGGTCCGGTATCTCGAGCCGAAGCCGAATCCAACGCGCAGCTGCTTCTGGTCGCCGGGCATGACTCCACCGTCAACACCATCAGCAATTGCGTGATGACGCTGCTGCGCAATCAGGGCTCGTGGGAACTGGTCCGCAACAACCCCGAATTGATCCCGGGCACGGTCGAAGAGGTGCAACGCCTCCAGGGCGCGGTGCAGTTCTTCCCGAGCCGCTGGGCCACCGCCGACATCGAGATCGGTGGAACGCGAATTCCGGCCGGGTCGGCGGTGTTCCTGGTCTGGGCGGCCGCCAACCGCGATCCGCGCCGGTTCGCCCACCCGGACCGGTTCGATCCGATGCGCACGGACAACGAGCACCTCGGCTTCGGCAGCGGCATCCACACGTGTTTCGGCGGACCGCTGGCACGCCTGGAGATCAACGTCGCTCTGGAGATATTCCTCAAGCGGGTGCGATCACCGCGGCTCGTCGTCGACCCGCCGCCCTACCGGCGCAACCAGGTGTTCCGCGGACCCCGGCATCTATGGGTGGATTTTGCGTCGATCGACGATTGACGCCGTTAGGCTTTGGTGCGTGCGCTTGTCGTGGCCGCTGATTGGCCGCACCGGGCAGATGCGATCCATCGAGTCAGCGATCGCGGCGCCGGGGGTGGCGGGCGTTGTCGTGTCCGGCGCGGCCGGGGTCGGAAAAAGCAGGATCGCCCGCGAGGCGCTGAGCGCCGCTGAGGCGCAGGGTTTCCAGGGTCGGTGGGTGGTGGGCGCATCCTCGGCCCGGTCCATTCCGCTGGGTGCGTTCGCCGCGTGGACGCGGCGTGGCGCGTCTGAAACCGTTCAGCTGGTCCGGGGTGTGATCGAGTCATTGGTTGCCACAACGTCGTCCGCAGATGTGGTCGTCGCGGTGGATGACGCGCAGCTGCTCGATGACCTGTCGATCTTCGTCCTGCATCAGCTGGTTCAGCGCCGCGCCGCGAAGGTCATCCTGACCATTCGTGATGACGAGACCGTTCCGGCCGCACTGCAGGAGATTTCGGTGGCCGGTCGATTCGACCGGATTGCGGTTGCGCCGTTGTCACTCGACGACACCACCGCCCTGCTCGCGGCGACCCTGAAGGGACCCGTGGAACACTGGTGCGCACAACGGATTTGGCAGCTCACGCACGGCAATCCGCTCTACTTGCGCAACATCGTCGAGCAGGAGGTCGCCGACGGGCGACTCGTGCAGCATCGTGACACATGGGTGTGGGCCGGCGATCTCGTCCTGCCGCCCGACCTGGTCGGCTTGATCGAATCCCGGATCGGCACATTGCCCGGCGCGGTCGGCGATGTGATCGACCTCCTGGCCGTCGCCGAGCCGATGGAGTTACCCGTCCTGGCGCGCATCGCCGATCCCGCGGCGATCGAGGAGGCCGAAACCCGCGGCCTGATCTCGTTGGAGGCGACCGGAAGCGGTGTCCAAGCGCGAGTTGCCCATCCGATCTATGGCGAAGTGCGTCGCCGCCGGGCATCCGTCACCCGGTTGCGGCGATTGCGCGGACTGGTCGCTGCCGGACTGGCCCGCTCGAACGACGCCGACGATATCCGGGTGGTGGTGAAGCGAGCCACTTTGAGCATCGAATCCGATCTCGCACCCGACCCGGACCTTCTGGTGCGCGCCGCCCACGGTGCGGTCTGGCTGGCCGACCTGTCACTCGCCGATCGGCTGGCCGCGGCAGCGGTCGCCGCCGGTGCGGGACACGAACCCAACTTCGTCCGCGCGCACGCACTTTCGTGGCTGTCGCGCGGCGCCGAAGCCGACGCCGTGTTGACAGCGATGGCTGCCGGCGATCTGACCGACATCGATCGGGCCCGGCTCGCGTTCCACCGAGCCAGCAACATGTTGTGGGTGCTCGGCGATCCGCCGCGCGCGATCGAGATCGTGGACCGGGAGTCCGGCGTCGAGTCTGCGGAGGCGCGCACCTACCTCGATGCGTTCCGCGTCGTGCACCGGTTCGCCACCGATGACCCACGGTCCGCGCGAGACGCCGCGCACCCGCTCGTCCTCGGTGATCTGCCGCCGGTCGTCGGCGCCGAGATCGCGTGGGCGTTGACGGTGGTGTCGGGCGAGGCCGGCAAGGTCACCGAAGCCGAGGCCCACGCCGAGTCGGGGTATCAGGCCGCGACGCGCCGATTCGATGCACCGCAGATGCGCTTCAACATCGCGGACGCCCATCTCACCGCGCTCCTGCTTGCCGGGCGGGTCGCCGATGCCGGCGAGGTCGCCGACGGCGTCGGCAGGCAAGCCGCCGATCTGCCGGGAGAAGCTCAGCTACTCGGAGCGGCGGTCGCCGGACGGGCCGCACTGGGCGCCGGCGACGTCGACATGGCGTGCCGACTGCTGGGACAGGCCGCGCTGGGTTTGTCGGCCGCCGGCCACGGGATGGGCTGGGGCTACCGCTACAGCGTCGTGCGCGTGACCGCACTCGCCCTGCACGGCGACGTCGTCGAGGCGGCCGCGCTGCTCGCCACCCTCGACACCATCCGACGCCCGTTCCGATCACTGGACTACGAGGTGAGCCTGGCCCGCGCCTGGGTGGCCGCGAACCAGGGTGCCGTCAGCGAGGCAATCGCGATGGCCTCCGCCGCCGCCGAGAGAGCCTGCGCGAAAGGTCAGTTCGGGGCGGAGGCGCTGTGCTGGCAGACGGTCACCCAGTTCGGCGACCGTACCTGCACGGCCCGGTTGACCGAGCTGGCGACGATCGTCGAAGGTCCCCGGGCCGCTGCGGCGGCCCGCTTCGCCGCGGCGTTGCACGACGGTGATGCCCACGAGCTCACGGCGGTTTCAGAGGTGTTCGAGGACCTGGGTGATCGGATCGCGGCAGCCGACTCCGCAGCACACGCCGCGGTGATCCACCGCCGTCAGGAGCAGCGCGGGTCCGCACTGAGTTGTTCGACTCGGGTCGCGGCGCTGGCGCAACGGTGCGGTGGATTGGTCACCCCGGCTGTCCGACAGGCGTCCCAACGGCTGCCGTTCACCGGACGCGAGCGGGAGATCGTCATGCTCGTCGGGCAGCAATTGTCGAACCGCGCGATCGCCGATCGTCTCTGCCTGTCGGTGCGCACCGTCGAAAGCCACGTCCACCGGGCGATGGCCAAGACCGGCACCAAGACCCGGGACGAGCTGGCAGCCCTGCTGCGGTGAGCTGATTGCAGTAGTGAACTACTGCAGCGCGGCGCAGGTACCCGGTCGATGATCGTCCTACCGGCTGAACACTGCCGGACGAATGACTCCGGCCTGCGGCGGGGACAGGCCGGAGTCGTTTCGTCCGTCGGGAGAGGGGAACGCCATGACTGCCGGCATCACGCCGTGGCCGTTGTCCGCGAAGTCGGCGTCGGCATTGGCCGGCACAGCGGCAACCCTGCAGCGGGTGCTCGAGGACCAACCGGACACCGACCCGGCCGACGTCGCCCACGCGTTGGGCAATGACCGCGCGTCCTTTCGGCACCGCGCGGTGATCGTCGGTGCGGGCCGCGGCGAACTGCTGGCCGGGTTGCGGGCGATCGCGTCCGGCACGCCGTCCCCGGGTGTCATCACCGGCAGAGCGACCGGCGCGAGCCGAACGGCATTCGTGTTTCCCGGGCAGGGGTCGCTGTGGGTGGGGATGGCGAGTGAATTGCTCGACGCTGCAGGAGCCTTCGCCGATGAGATGCGGCAGTGTGACGACGCGTTCGCCGAGTTCCTCGACTGGTCACTGATCAGGACGCTGCGTGGTGAACCCGGCTCACCGGGCGTGGACCGCCACGACGTCGCGCAGCCGATACTGTTCGCGGTGATGGTGTCCCTGGCCGCGCAGTGGCGTGCGCTGGGCGTCGAACCCGATGCCGTCGTGGGACATTCACAAGGCGAGGTCGCGGCGGCCTATGTGGCAGGCGCGCTCTGTCTGCGCGACGCCGCCCGGGTCTTGTGCGCACAGTGTGAGGCCATCACCGGCGTCGTGGGATCAGGCATCGCGGTGTCCATCCCCGAGCCCGTCGACCACGTCTGTGAGTTGATCGATGCGTGTGACGGTTCCATCGCGATCGCCGAGCGCAACAGCCCGTCCTCCACGGTCGTCGCGGGAAGTGCGGTCGCCATCGCCGACCTGCTTACCCGCTGCGAGTGTGAACACCCGCCGGTCAAGCGAATCCCCCTGCCCTACGCCTCCCACTCCGTGCACATGGACGAGCTGCGCGAAAGCCTGCGCCAGCAGCTCGCCGACGTGCGGCCCGGACCCACCCCGGTCACCGTCATCTCGACAGTCACCGGAGCCGCTGCCGATGCGTCGGTACTCGACGGTGACTACTGGTTTGCCAATCTGCGCCAACCGGTGTTGTTCGAAGATGCCGTGCGTTGGGCATACGGGCGGGGTTACCGCACCTTCATCGAATGCAGCCCGCAACAGATATTGTCCGCTGACATCGAGGAATCGTTGGATGACTGCGGTGACGACGTCACGGTGGTGGGCACCCTGCGGAGTGACGACGGCAGCGTGCGACGCTTCTTGATGTCGTTGGCGCAGAGCCACGTTCGCGGCACATCGCCGAACTGGACAAGCGTGCTGGACGCCTTCGGGCACCGCCAAAGGGGTTAGGTGCTCGCCCAGGCCATGTGCCCCTCGAAGCCGAGTGACTCCGCCATCGCGCGATAGTCGCTCGCCAACTGCCGATACTGGTCGTCCTCGTCACGGGCCCTGGCCAGCAACGCGCGCAAGCGCAGCCTCGTGATGTCGACGATCGCCGATCCGTGGTCGAAATACAGGTCGTCCAGGCCGGCAAGCGCATCGTGGGCTTCGGCGAGGTCGCCGTCGGCGCGCCGCTCTGCGAGCGCCTCGACCAGGATCGCGACTCCGGCGACGATCCAGCCGAGACTGCGTTGCTCGCGCAAGGTCGCCAGCGCATCACGTATCACCGGTATCGCCGTATCGCGATCGCCGAATTTCGCCCGTTGGCGCGCGGCGAACATCTGGGTGACCGGCACCAACGACGGCACCCGGACCCGCAGCATGGCGAGTGCCTTGTCCATCAGTTCGAGCCCGCGACGCCGTTCGGATTCACTGTGCCGGTACATCAGAGCCAGCCCTAAGCCGTACTCCGCCAATGTCACTGCGTTGTCGTTTCCGACCCGCTGGGCGGTCTCGACCGCGCGCTGACTTGCCTCGACCGCGGAGTCGTCAGCCTGCAGGACTCCGTAGCCGATCTCGAGGCTGTACGTCCAAGCCAAGAGAAATCCCTGCGTCGCCGGGTCGGCCGCCTTCGCCATCGACATCGCGTCGGTCAAGTCTTCGCGCCACCCCGGCTGCCCGTGCCACCATCGGGCTATTCCGCGGAATGCCATCGCGGCCGAGAGCGGGGAGGCGAAACCGAATCCGGCACCCACACTCGGATCACCCGCGGCCAGGTCGATGACTCGCTGCGTCCACCGTGAGATGTTGGCGAAATCAGCCTGGTTGAACCAGGTGGCGAACGCGGAAAACGACAGCCCGACAGTCAAGTTCGGATCACCGATGGAGTCCAGCAGGTCCATCTGCTCGGTTGCCAGCACCGCCGCTTCGGGGGCCCGATTGGCGTAGAGATACTCGGTGACCTGCCCGGTCATGCCGATGGCGAGAGACACGCTGTCACCGGCCGCGCCGCACAGCTCCCGGAGTTCGTCGAATCGGCCGCGGCTCTCGGTGATGGCGCTGGCATGAAAATCGCTGGCGCACAGCATTGTCCGCGGAGCGATCCGCATCGATAATCTGCCGGCGCCAGCATCGGGCAGTTCGTCGGCGATCTGGCGTGCCCTCTCCCAGTTCAACCGGGCCGCACGAATGTCGCGGCTCGCCGACCAGGTACCGGCCCGCATGTGCCAGGCGTAGGCGGCCTGAAGATCACCCGCCGCGTAGAGATGTTCGGCGACAAGCACCGCATTCTCGTCGGCAAGGTCGGGGGCGAGTTGCTCGATTGCGGCTGCAAGCCGCCGATGCCACAGGGTGCGGTCGGATTTCAGCTGAGATTCGTAGGCGACCGCCTGGATCAGCGGATGACGGAACGCGTACTCCGCGGTGGGTGTGAACCGGACTTGATCGACCAGTTCGACGCGAAGCAGCTCATCCATCGTCGTGTCCACGTCGAGCGTGGCCAGCAACTCGGCGCCGAAGTGCGCGCCGATCACCGCGGCGGCGTGCAGGGTTCGCTTCGCGGGTTCGCCGAGCCGGTCGATCCGCGCGCTGATGGCGGCCTGCACCGTCACCGGAACGCTCAGGTCGGTGACATCCGCCCGGCAGGTGAAGTGTCCGTGGGAACCCGTCAGCACACCGCGCTGCGCCAGCTCACGGACCATCTCCTCGGCGAAGAACGGGTTGCCTGCCGCACGATCCGCGATCACCCCGACCAGGTCCCGCACCGACGGGTCTGCGCCAAGCAATTCGGTCAACAGGGTCGCGGTGTCCGAGTGGCCCAGCGGACCCAGCGAAACCGTCTGTGCCGATGCCATTCCCGCAAGCGGACCGGTGTATTCGGGGCGGAAGGTAATGAGCACCATGGCAGGTGTTTGGGGCACCACGGCGAGGAATCCGGTCAGCATCGACCCGCTGACCGCATCCATCCAGTGGGCGTCTTCGACGATCACGAGCGCGGGCGCAACCCGTGCCAACGACACGGTGTTGACCAGTGCGGTCAGCCGCCGTCGCCGTGCATCCGGATCGATTCGCGGCAACGGCACATCGGCGTCAGCCACCCCAAGTAGGTCGTCGAGCAGCAGCAGATCCTGCGGATCGGCTCCGGGGATCAGGCTGCGCAACCTGTGCCGGGCAGTGTCGGGGTCCAGCCCGACCACGCCGGTGACCGCGCGCAACAGCCGACTCACGGCATAGAACGGCATGTCGGCAGCGTGCGACCCGCACAACGTCCACATCACCTCCATGCCGCGGTCAGCCGCCATCGCCGCGGTCTCCCGGGCAACCCGGGACTTACCGATCCCCGGCGGTCCCACCAGCCGGACCACCCCGCCGCGCCCGTCGACAGCGCGCTCGGCAATGGCGTCCAGGACGGCCATCTCCCACCGCCGGCCCACCAGACTCGCCTCCGCACGATCCACCGGTCGATCACCAAGAAGCACATTCACCAATCGGTACGCACGAACCGGATCGTCGGCGCCCTTGATGTGCACCCATTCCGGATCGGCGAGCGTCGCAACGTTTTCGACCAGCCGCGCCGTCGACTCCGACAGCATCACCGCCCCCGACGGCGCCGCCGACTCCATCCGCTGTGCCATCCCCACGGTCTTACCGGTGGCGCGGTAGCCGAGCGCTCCGGAACCCATCTCACCTGCGATCACGCGCCCGGAGTTCAGCCCAACCCGGACGTCGATGTCGAGGCCGTCATGGTGCTTCACCGTCGCCGCGAGCCGGGCCATCTCGTCCTGGATGTCGAGGCCTGCCAGACACGCGCGGAAGGCGTGATCTTCCAGCGCTGCCGGCGCGCCGAACAGTGCCATGATCCCGTCGCCGTTGTACTCCACCGACCCGCCGTACCGGCGCGCCACCGCGGCGGATCGCTCCACCAGGTCGGTCATGACCTCACGCAACCGCTCCAGATCGAGCGCCGCCGCAATGTCCATCGACCGCGCGACATCGGCGAACAACACGGTCACCTGCTTGTATTCGGCATGGTCCGCGGCCGGAGTCAGGCGCTCACCACACGAACTGCAAAACCGGGCCCCGTGCGATGGCTCGGCCCCACACGACCGACATGCTGCGATAGCCGACGTCACTGCACCCCCCGAACGCCGCAGCCTCCCCCGATGGCTGCCCCTCCGGCCACCAGTATGGCGCGCAAACGTTCGATGATCGACATATCCGTCAATTGCGGGCCGCGTCCGCCCCTTCGATCTGTCGGTACCCCCTGGCACCCTGGACTCGTGAGTTCCCCCGATCCGATGAGCCGGTTCAGCCCGCTGACGCGGCGCTGGTTCACGGGCACGTTCGCCGAGCCGACCGCAGCGCAGGCGCGGGCCTGGTCAGCGATCGCCGACGGGGACAACACCCTGGTCATCGCCCCGACCGGGTCCGGTAAGACGCTGGCGGCGTTTCTGTGGGCGATCGACCAGCTGGCCCAGGCGCCGGTCCGGGACGGCACCCGGGTGCTGTATGTCTCCCCGCTCAAAGCCCTGGCCGTCGACGTCGAACGCAACCTGCGCACCCCGCTGACTGGTATCACCCGGATCGCCGAACGCGACGGTGTGCCCGCCCCGCAGATCAGCGTCGGCGTCCGCTCCGGCGACACCACGCCCGCCCGCCGACGCGAGCTCATCACCAAGCCTCCCGACATCTTGATCACCACCCCGGAATCGCTGTTCCTGATGCTGACTTCGGCGGCTCGGGAGACGCTGACCGGTATCGAGACGGTGATCATCGACGAGGTGCACGCGGTGGCCGCCACCAAGCGCGGCGCGCACCTGGCGGTGTCCCTGGAGCGCCTTGATGCGCTGCTGGAGAAACCGGCCCAGCGTATCGGGCTCTCGGCGACGGTCAGTCCGCCGGAGGAAGTGGCCCGGTTCCTGTCCGGTGCCAGGCCGACGACCATCGTCGCGCCGCCGGCCGCCAAGACGTTCGAGTTGACCGTGCAGGTGCCGGTGCCCGACATGGCCAACCTGGAGAACAACACCATCTGGCCCGATGTCGAGGCGCGCATCGTCGACCTCATCGAGGGCCACAACTCGACCATCGTGTTCGCCAACTCCCGCCGTCTCGCCGAGCGGCTCACCGCACGGATCAACGAGATTCATGCCGAACGCTCCGGAGTCGAACTGGATGCGCCGCCCAACCGCCAGGTGCCCGGCGGACCACCGGCGCACATCATGGGCAGCGGCCAGACCTACGGGGCAGAGCCGCTGCTGGCCCGCGCACACCACGGCTCGGTATCCAAGGAGCAGCGCGCCGCGGTCGAGGACGATCTCAAGAGCGGACGACTCAAGTCCGTTGTGGCGACGTCGAGCCTGGAACTCGGAATCGACATGGGTGCAGTCGATCTGGTGATCCAGGTGGAAGCCCCACCGTCAGTGGCCAGCGGATTGCAGCGCGTCGGGCGGGCCGGACACCAGGTCGGTGAGATCTCCCGCGGTGTGCTGTTCCCCAAGCACCGGACCGACCTGATCGGCTGCGCGGTCAGCGTGCAGCGCATGCTCGCCGGCCAGATCGAAACCATGCGGGTACCCACCAATCCGCTCGACGTACTGGCCCAGCACACCGTGGCCGCATGCGCCCTGGAGCCGGTCAGTGCCGACGAGTGGTTCGACGTCGTCCGGCGCAGTGCACCGTTTGCCACGTTGCCGCGCAGCGCTTTCGAGGCAACCCTGGATCTGCTGTCGGGCAAGTATCCCTCGACGGATTTCGCCGAGCTGCGACCGCGACTGATCTACGACCGCGACAACGGCACACTGACCGCTCGTCCCGGCGCCCAACGGCTCGCGGTCACCTCCGGGGGCGCCATCCCCGACCGCGGAATGTTCACCGTGTATCTGGCCTCTGATTCCGAAAAGCCCTCGCGGGTCGGTGAACTCGATGAAGAGATGGTGTACGAGTCGCGCCCCGGCGATGTCATCTCGCTGGGCGCGACCAGCTGGCGGATCACCGAGATCACCCACGACCGGGTGCTGGTCATCCCGGCACCGGGCCAACCGGCGCGGTTGCCGTTCTGGCGCGGCGACGACGCGGGCCGACCCGCCGAACTCGGCCAGGCGATCGGCAAATTCACCGGCGAGCTGGCCGGGATGGGCCGTGTCGATTTCGAAAAGCGATGCAATGAATTGGGTTTCGCCGATTATGCCACCGACAACCTGTGGCAGCTGCTCGACGATCAGCGTAACGCCACCGCCACCGTACCCAGCGACACCACCCTTTTGGTCGAGCGCTTCCGCGACGAGCTCGGCGACTGGCGGGTGGTGCTGCACTCCCCCTACGGCCTGAAGGTGCACGGTCCGCTGGCGCTGGCGGTCAGCCGCCGGCTGCTGGAGCGGTACGGCATCGACGAGAAACCCACCGCCTCCGACGACGGCATCGTGGTGCGGTTGCCGGACACCGAGGACGCCCCACCCGGCGCCGACCTGTTCGTCTTCGCCCCTGACGAAATCGAGCCCCTGGTCACCACCGAGGTGGGCGGTTCCGCGCTGTTCGCGTCGCGGTTCCGGGAGTGTGCAGCGCGGGCGCTGCTGCTACCCCGACGCCATCCCGGTAAGCGTTCGCCGCTGTGGCACCAGCGACAGCGGGCGGCCCAATTGCTCGATGTGGCACGCAAATACCCCGACTTCCCGATCGTGCTGGAGGCGGTGCGCGAATGCCTGCAGGACGTCTATGACGTTCCGACGCTGACCGACCTGATGAGCCGCATCGCCCAGCGCCGGGTGCGACTCGTGGAAGTCGAGACTCCGATGCCGTCACCGTTCGCGGCGTCACTGATGTTCGGCTACGTCGGCGCGTTCATGTACGAGGGCGACAGCCCGCTGGCCGAGCGCCGCGCGGCCGCTCTGTCGCTGGACAGCACCCTCCTAGCTGAGTTGCTCGGCCGCGTCGAACTCCGGGAGCTGCTCGACCCCGACGTCATTGCCGCGACATCCCGTCAGCTGCAACATCTTTCCGAGGACCGCAAGGCCCGGGACGCCGAAGGAGTAGCGGACCTGCTGCGCCTGCTCGGCCCGCTGACCGAGGCAGAGGTCGCCGAGCGCTGCACCGCCAGCGATGTCGGCGCGTGGCTGGACGGACTCCACGCCGCCAGGCGCGCGCTGCCGCTGTCGTACGCCGGGCAGTCCTGGTGGGCAGGCATCGAGGACATCGGCCGCCTGCGCGACGCGGTCGGCGTCGCCGTGCCCGTCGGAGTGCCGACAAGTTTCACCGAGGCGGTGCCCGACCCACTCGGGGAGTTGATGGGCCGCTTCGCCCGCACCCGCGGCCCGTTCACCACCGCCGAGGCCGCGGCCCGGTTCGGCCTCGGACTGCGAGTCGCCGCCGACATGCTGGGCCGGATGTCGGTGGACGGCAAGCTGGTTCGTGGCGAGTTCGTTGCCGCGCCAGACGCTGACCAGTGGTGTGACGCCGAGGTGCTGCGCATTCTGCGGCGCCGCTCACTGGCGGCGCTCCGGGCGCAGGTCGAACCGGTCAGCACGGCGGCCTATGCCCGCTTCCTGCCCGCGTGGCAGCAGGTCGGCAGCTCGGCCACGTCGGGAGTGGACGGCCTGGCGAGCGTCATCGACCAGCTGGCCGGGGTGCCGATCCCCGCATCGGCGGTCGAACCGCTGGTGTTCGGCCCGCGGGTGCGCGACTACCAGCCGGCGATGCTCGACGAGCTGCTGGCCTCCGGTGAGGTCACCTGGTCAGGGGCCGGATCGATCTCGGGCAGCGACGGCTGGATCACGTTCCACCACGCGGATACCGCACCGCTGACGCTCGCGACTCCCGCCGAGATCGACTTCACCGACGCGCACCGCGCGATCCTCGAGGTCCTGGGCGAGCCCGGCGAGGCGCGCGGCGCGTTCTTCTTCCGGCAGCTGGTCGGCGGTTCGGAGGAAACCGCCAAAGCCGCTCTGTGGGATCTGATCTGGGCCGGCTGGGTCACCGGGGACACGTTCGCGCCGGTGCGCGCCATGCTGGCGGGCGGCCGTAGGCCCGGTACGCGTCGTCCCGCCGCACCGGCACACCGACAGCGCCGCGCGCCGCGATTGAGCCGCTACTCGGTGGCGCACGCCCAAGCCCGCCCGGTGGATTCGACGGTCGCCGGTCGGTGGTCGGCGGTGCCGGCTCGCGAGCCGGATTCAACTGTGCGCGCGCACTTCTCAGCCGAGCTGTTGCTGAGCCGCCACGGTGTGCTGACCAAGGGCGCGGCAGCTGCCGAGGGGGTGCCAGGCGGGTTCGCCACGATGTACAAGGTGCTGACCGGTTTCGAGGAAGCCGGGCGATGCCAGCGCGGCTATTTCGTCGAGTCGCTCGGCGGAGCGCAGTTCGCGGTCGCGTCGACGGTCGACCGGCTGCGGACCTATCTCGACGGCGTGGATCCGGAGCGGCCCGACTATCGCGCGGTCGTGCTGGCGGCCGCCGATCCGGCCAACCCGTATGGCGCGGCACTGCCGTGGCCGGCCCGCCCGGACGCCGACGCCAGCCATCGGCCGGGGCGCAAAGCCGGCGCACTGGTCATTCTGGTGGACGGCGCGCTGGTGTGGTTCCTCGAGCGCGGCGGACGATCGCTGCTGAACTTCAGCACCGACGATGAAGCGCAGCGCGCCGCGGCGGGAACGCTGGCCGAACTCGTCAGCAGTGGCCGCATCAGCGGTGTGCTGGTCGAAAAGCTGGACGGTGTACCCGTTTTGGAAGCCGGTGCACACGCCGACCGGAAAGCCACCGCCGACGCACTGGTGGACGCCGGGTTCTCCCGCACACCCCGCGGGCTGCGCTTGCGCTGAGGTTGTTGGGATCGGTAGCTCACCGGTTGTCGCTGCACTGTGGACGGCGCCGGCAGCGAGTGCCGATCTCGAGTTCAGGTGCAGACCGGGATGTTGGGGGGCTGCGGCCGCCTCGATCTCCACGGGAGCGCGCGACAACAGTGGCAGCTTCGCGGACGCGTTCAAACCCCGCGACCGCCGGTAGTGGGATCAGGGGATCGGCCGTGCGCGGTGGTGCCGCGTCGGCCCTTCCCCGGCGGGGAGACGGCTGCGCCTGGAGCGCTGCATGCCGCCCCCAGTAGGAAGCCACCAAAATGTCTTTCACCACAACCACGTCCACGTCGGACAGCGCATGGTCACCCGGCGTTTACGAGTTCGCGCCCGCCGATGTGTTGCCCGACGCCGTCGTGCTCACCGCCGCCAGCCAGGGCGCAGCGGTTGAAGGTGATGCGCACGTCGTCCGGGTCGCCGTCATCGCCGACGACGACGCCCAGGTCACCGCCGAAGGCGAGGCCCTCGACGACGCCGAACCCGATTTGGACGAAAGGGTCTGCTACACAGCGAAAATCAGTCAGTTGATCAAGCTGTCGCGGGAACAGTTCCTGCAGGCCGGAACACCGGAGCAGCTGTCGGCGTCGGTGTCGCGGGCGCTCACCATCACAAGCCGACCAGCTGTTCCTGGCGGCACCGGACCCCCAACCCCGGCAACGCCCCCAGCATCGGCCTGCTCAACACGGCGAGCGTCGTGGACGGCGGCGAAATCGACGGCTCCCTCGACGGCCTCGTCGACCTGCTCGCCCACCTGGAGGCCAGCCGCTCCCGGCCATCCGGCATTGTGCTGGATCCGTTCGCGTGGGCGTCGCTGCGGAAGCTGACGATCGGAATCGACTACAACGCAACACTGCTGGGTGCGGGCACCAACGACGCCACCCCGATGCTGCTGGGCGTGCCTGTCACGGTCTGCCCCGAAAAATGACGCCGCACAGCGGTGTGGTGGTCGACCGCACCGCCATCGTCAGCGCCGTCGGCCAGGTCGAGGTGTCCACCGACGAGTCCGTGTATTTCGCCTCGGATTGTGTTGCCATTCGGGGCATCTGGCGTCTCGGGTATGTGGTGACCCGATCCGAGCGGCTTGGCAGATTTACAGTCGCGGGCGGCGGCAGTTAGCAGAGGACATCGCACAGAACACCGGACTGCTGATGCCGCATTGTTGAACTAGCGAGGATGTAGTCGTCTCCGTAACCCGATAACGAAGGCAGCCGCTGATCTTTGGTGGCCGTTTTTTCCGAGCTGCCACCCTCATCCCCAAATTCACAGCCAATTGCCAGGATATCCATGGGAGCATGCGCTCGGAGGGTTTACTCAGACCAGGGACCGCGCATGACGATTGCACTAGTGGCCCGCTGGAGTGACCCGAACACCGACTACAACGCGGCGGACTACCTGATATGAACCACATTCAAGTCGAGCTCCTGAACCATACGGCGTGGTGGCAGCTTTGGCTACCGGTTCTTACAGCGTTCATCGTCGCGGCCGTCGCCTTTGCCGGCGTTGTCAAAAGCAATCGCACCAACCGTATGGCGATATCCGCTGCGGATCAGCGGAGCAAAGACGAGATGAGAGAGTCGCGCGACAGGGACTTCCGTCAGTGGCGGCGGGACAATCTGAGGCAGATCGGGACAGAGACGGTACGGATTGCCATCAGGACACTGGATCATCTCAACACGGCCACCACGGAGGAGGACGATCCGACCGATGATCTTTTTCAGAAGAAGTGGCTCAAGGCGCTCGAACCCGTCCGTAGTTGGGGTGCAGATATCGAGGCGAACAGTCCCGCGCTGCGCATGATCGATGCAGATGATGCGGCGAAAGCCTGTCGCGAACTCGCACAGGTAGTTACACGCGCCGGGGTATCCGGAGAACCACACGCTTACAGCGCAATGCTGAATGCCAAACGCATCGCAGCCAAGACCCTCAATCGCCGCATATCGGAGCAAGCGGATCAGAATGAGATCGAGGGTGTGAGGGCGCTGATACAAGCCCATGAAGCACAGCTCGAACAGGCCAAGAAGGCGTATTTCGACCTCATCGAGACAATCGTGTCTGCACAGATCAATTTTGAGCGGGCGATCCTAAGCGAACTCGACAGCAATAACGTTGGAAGCCAAACAGCCACACAACCGAGCGAGCTCGGCAGTGAGCCGAGCTAACGACCGTGCCACAGGGGAACCCTCCCCCTTCCCCTCCCAAGCCCACGGCACGGACTGCTTTTTTACCTGCCGTCAGATCCACCATTCTTGGGACCCCCAAGGTGGATCACAGGTCGGCGTAGCTGGGGTCCGCCCTAGTGCGGGCGTGGCGGACCACAGCATGTCCGGGCGCGCGCTTTGCGTTGCGGCACCACCCGGATTGCGCGTGAGGCCAGCATGAACGGTGCCCATCGATGGCATGACGGGGACCTATAGGGGCCGAATGTCCCGATTCCGGGTCGGCGTATTCGCGCTGTGCCCCGCAGTGCGCGTCCATTCGATTCGCGCGACGAACTCCGACGAAGCCGGACTACCAGGGCGTACTCTCCATTCGTAATGCAATTCGCGGAAGCGCGGAAAGGGATATCGCCTGTGCCTGACCAGGCCTCCGATAAGCGACTTGAGCTCGCATACGACGCTGCCCAGAAAAAGCTGGCGATGCAGGACACCACCCTCAGCAACGTGCGAACGCGGGCAAATACGTTGCTTGCGACTGCCGCGCTCTTCACTTCCTTTTCAGCGGGCGTCGGGTTGATCAACTCCGACCCAAGCAAGGGGCCGGTGCTCTCTTCCTGTGCGGGCTCTGCGCTGCTAATAATCGTGATCCTGCTAGGTGCGTGTGTGTTCTACGTGAGTTGGCCAGCGAAGGGATGGCACTTCGTGCCCTCCGCGTCCATCATCATGAAGAAGTATCGGGCCAGCGAGACCGAAGAAGCGATCCGCATTTTTGTCACCGATGCAATGATCAAGGGCAGCACAGAAAATCAGCCCAAACTCGACCGAAGGCAGAAGGCGTTCCGTGCTGCGATATTTCTGCTCGTTGTCGAAGTCGCCTTGTTGGTATGGCTTTTCATCGTGAGGTAGGACGCGAGATATGACAGACCATTGGGATAACTTCGACGATAACGTCAAGGATGACGTCGAACATCGATCGAAAGATGAAGCTGCGCAACAGGAACGTCGCGACGAACCGAGACCAGAATCCCGCGAAGACCGGGACCGCGACGGAAAGGACCGTTAAGGCCGATGGCTGACACATTGATTTTGAGTTTCGGGGTAGGCCATGACTGACCCCTGGGACAACAGGAAACGTCCCGCCAAGAAGGCCGCTCCGGCCAAGAAAGCGGCTCCGGCCAAGAAGGCCGCTCCGGCCAAGAAAGCGGCTCCGGCCAAGAAAGCGGCTCCGGCCAAGAAAGCGGCTCCGGCCAAGAAGGCCGCTCCGGCCAAGAAGGCCGCTCCGGCCAAGAAAGCGGCTCCGGCCAAGAAGGCCGCTCCGGCCAAGAAAGCGGCTCCGGCCAAGAAGGCCGCTCGGGCCAAGAAAGCGGCTCCGGCGAAGAAGGCTCCGGCCAAGAAAGCTCCGGCCAAGAAAGGTAGACGTTAGCCCAAACGTGCGAAGCCGTAGAGGGCCGTCACCCAGATGACGGATATGCGAGTGGGTTATCGTCCCTATAACTCCACCCTCAGGCAGCTCTGGTCGAATGGTGAGGCCGATCCATCTCCGGTGCGTAGCACCACCGCCGCTCTGTCATCTCCGGCGGATTCCGCCGAACGAACGCGGACCATTGAGTGCCATGAGCGCACCTGCTCGCTGGTACCCGGACTGGTATCGGCGAGAAGAGGCGGGTGCAGATCCGCTCGACGGACGTGCTGTTCTCGACCTCCGGGTGCGAGACGTGGCACAAGGTCGGCGACTAGGGAACGGAACCGCATGAGACGAGGGAGGTTGTTATGACCTTGAATTGGAAGAAGGTGCCTGCAGCATGGATAGCTGGTGACGGCGACCTCTACAGTGACCGCGCCTCGTATGTCATCTTCCAGACCGGCAAGCCGTCTGGGTACGAGTTATGGGTTTGGTCGGGGCCAGCAGAGCGTCCGCTCGGGGCGATGTGGGCAGATTTGCGCTCGATGAAGCGCGCGCGGCGTCTCGCTTGGTACCGGCTACTTGGTGATGCCAAGAAAGCAGCGACGGCGTTTGATTCGACTGGGGAATTTCCTACACGGCAGTCGTCTTAGGCGTGTTGCCCGAAATTTGCGGACGGCACGGTCATCTGGACCTCACCGTCGGGCGTACCTACATCACGAAACCTGGCGGCGCGCTGTTCTTTCCGCAGCTCTTCCCGCAGACTGCAGAGCTGAAGCTGACCCAGGCTCCGACGCAAACTCAGCCCGGACGCGGTGTGATGATGCCGGCCCGCCGCCGGACCCGCGCCCAGGATCGGGCCGATCGGATCCGCTGGGAACGCGGACTCAACGAGGCGAGAGCCGCCGCCCATCCGCCGCCCTTCTAGGCTGGAACCATGCCCGAAGGCGACACCGTCTTCCGCACCGCGGCCAACCTGCGCGAGGCGCTGGTCGGTAAGACGCTGACCCGGTGCGATATCCGCGTGCCGCGCTACGCCACCGTGGACCTCGCCGGCCACACCGTCGACGAGGTGATCAGTCGCGGCAAGCACCTGTTCATCCGGGTGGGCCCGGCCAGCATCCACTCGCACCTGAAGATGGACGGCGCATGGCGGGTCGGCCCGACGGGTAAACCCATCCGCAACGCCTACAAGATCCGAATCGCCCTGGAAGTCGGCGATATTCAAGCGCTGGGCATCGACTTGGGCATCCTGGAGATCCTCGACCGCGAACGCGACGAAGATGCCGTCGCCCACCTGGGCCCTGACCTGCTCGGCGACGACTGGGACCCCAAAGTGGCGGCAGCGAACCTGGCCGAAGACCCCGACCGTCCCATCGCACCGGCACTGCTGGATCAGCGCAACCTCGCAGGCGTCGGCAACGTCTACGCCAACGAACTCTGCTTCGTGTTCGGCCGACTCCCCACCAGTCCCGTCAGCAGCCTCTCCGATCCGCTGCGGGTGGTCACCCGAGCGCGAGACATGTTGTGGGCGAACCGAACACGGGTGAATCGCACCACCACCGGAAACCGCCGAGGCGGCCAGGACCTCTGGGTCTACGGTCGGGCCGGTGAGCCGTGCCGCCGCTGCGGCACCCCGATCCGCCGCGCGGAGTCCTCCGACGACGACCGCATCACGTACTGGTGTCCGTCGTGCCAGCGGTGACCGGGTCGGACGGCGGGTGAGTGATTTTCGCGATCTCGTCGGCGACCAGTTCGTCGAGGCTGTTGATCGTGGCGCGGTCCATCCGGATCGACCTTATCTCGGCGGCGCGGTACAGCGTCGACTCAACCGGTCCGCGGCCGTTGGGATAGACCAGCGCTACCACCACCCCGGTACCGGCATCGAGCGCGCCACCCACTTCACGTTGCAACCCGATGCGCAGCTCATGCTCGGCGAACGCGCCCACCAGAGCGCCTGCCGCGCCCCCCACCACGACGGCGAGGCCTACTGGTGGCAGGAACAGGCCGAACAGGATCCCCAGCCCGGCGCCCATACCGAGGGCCACCCGGCCGTGCCGATTGTGCGCCTCCAAGACGTGCGGCTGTCCTTCGGCGTCCTTCGTGACCAAGGCCGCAGCTCGCAATTCCAAGCCGTTTTTGATCCGCTTCTCCAGCTCATGGAAGTCGGTGGCGGCCCGCTCGACGTCAGGGTATGCGGCTACCAGCACCAACTCATGATCGTCGTCCATACCTCGAGCGTCGCGCGGTTCACAGCGAACCACCAGGGACCGAAGGTCACCACCCCGAGGGCATTGGTCCCTTCAGCGCACGCCCGCTGAGCTCACGAAAGACCTCGGCTCGCCGGACAGCGGATCGACGAACTCCAGCCGCTGCGCCACCAGCTGCAGCGGGGCGGAAAAATCGTCGGCCGCCACCTCGAGGATCCGCGGGTAGAGCGGGTCGTTGTCGATCGGCAAACCCAGCGACGCCATGTGTACCCGCAACTGATGCGTGCGCCCGGTCCGCGGGCTCAGCCGATACCAACCCTCCTCCAGCGCCTCCACCAACGTCTCGGCATTCGGCTCGCCCGGCTCCTCCACAGCCTGTAACACACCGCGCCGCTTGATGATTCGGCTGCGCAGCATCACCGGGAGCTCCACACGCGGTGGCGCCGAGGAGCGCGCCACGTACGTCTTCGACACCTCGCCCCGCGCGAACAACGTCTGATACGCCCCGCGAACCTCACGCCGCACGGTGAACAGCAACACCCCGGCGGTCAGCCGGTCCAGCCGATGCGCCGGACTCAACTCGGGCAGATCGAGCGAACGACGCAGCCGCACCAACGCCGTCTGCGCGACATGCCCGCCACGCGGCATGGTGGCCAGGAAGTGCGGCTTGTCGACCACCACGATGTCGTCGTCGCGGTAGAGCACCGAAATGTCGAACGGCACCACCACCTCGTCGGGCAGCTCCCGATACAGGTACACGTGCGCGCCGAGCGGTAACACCGTCGACAACGAGATCACCGCGCCGGAGGCGTCGACCACCTCGCCGTCGCGCACCTTCGCCAGCCCGTCCGGCCCGAACCGGCGAACGAACTCGTCGGCCACATTGCCGCCCTGCAACCGCACCCGCGCCGGCCCGAGTCCGTCGCGCACCGGCAAGGGAGCGGGTCGCCTCAAGGCCCGGTCAATTCAAGGGCACCGGCTCGAGGATCTCGGCCCGGGCCTCGGGTGCCGACACCCGCAGGGCATCGGCGGACTCGTCGTCGGGCTGAGCCTGCGAAAGGACCTCGGCCTCCACCCGCGCCAGATAGGTGTCCACCTCGCGGTCGATATCGTCCTGACTCCAGCCGAGTATCGGGGCGACCACCTCGGCGACCTCGCGGGCACAGTCCACGCCGCGGTGCGGATACTCGATCGAGATCCGCATCCGCCGGGCCAGGATGTCCTCCAGGTGCAATGCCCCTTCGGCGGCCGCCGCGTAGGCGGCCTCCACCTTCAGATAGACCGGCGCATCGGTGATCGGATCGAGCAACTCCGGCTTGTCGGCGGCCAGCGCCAGCACATCGCCGATCAGCGAGCCGTACCGGTCCAGCAGGTGCCGCACCCGGTACGGATGCAGCCCGTAGCCGGCGCCCACGCTCTGGGTCTGGTTGACCAGCGCGAAGTACCCGTCCGCGCCCATCAACGGCACCTTCTCCGTGATCGACGGCGCCACCCGCGCCGGGATGTACTCGGCGGCGGCGTCCACCGCGTCCTCGGCCATCACCCGATACGTGGTGTACTTGCCGCCCGCGATGGCGACCAGGCCCGGTGATGGCACCGCGACCGCGTGCTCGCGGGACAGCTTGGACGTCTCTTCGCTCTCCCCCGCCAGCAGCGGCCGCAGCCCGGCGTACACCCCGTCGATGTCGTCGTGCGTGAGCGGCGTGGCCAGCACCGTGTTGACGTGCCCCAGGATGTAGTCGATGTCGGCCTTCGTCGCGGCCGGGTGCGCCAGGTCGAGGTTCCAGTCGGTGTCGGTGGTGCCGATGATCCAGTGGGTGCCCCACGGGATCACGAACAGCACCGACTTCTCGGTACGCAGGATGATCGCCACCTCGGACACGATCCGGTCCCGGGGCACCACGACGTGCACACCCTTGGATGCCCGCACCCGAAACCGGCCGCGCTCCTTGCTCAATGCCTGGATCTCGTCGGTCCACACCCCGGTGGCGTTGATCACGACATGACCGCGGACGTCCTCGACCGCACCGTCTTCGGAGTCCCGGATCGTCACCCCGACCACCCGGTCGCCCTCGCGGAGCAGCGAGACCACCTGGGTCGAGGTGCGCACCACCGCGCCGTAGTGCGCGGCGGTGCGGGCAACCGTCATGGTGTGCCGGGCGTCGTCGACGACGGTGTCGTAGTAGCGGATCCCGCCGATCAGCGAGCTCCGTTTGAGCCCCGGCGCCAGTCGCAGCGCACCGGACTTCGTCAAATGCTTTTGCGCCGGAACGGATTTCGCTCCGCCGAGCTGGTCGTAGAGGAAAATGCCCGCCGCGATGTACGGCCGCTCCCAGACCCTCTTGGTCAGCGGGAACAGAAACGGCAGCGGTTTGACCAGATGCGGCGCCAGCGTGGTCAGCGACAGTTCACGCTCGTGCAGTGCCTCACGGACCAGGCCGAACTCCAGCTGCTCGAGGTAGCGCAGACCGCCGTGGAACATCTTCGAACTGCGGCTCGACGTTCCCGAGGCGAAATCGCGCGCCTCGACCAACGCCACTTTGAGCCCGCGGGTCGCGGCATCCAGTGCGCAGCCCGCACCGACCACACCGCCACCGATGACGACGACGTCGAACTGTTCGCTGCCCAGCCGTTCCCAGGCGTGCGCACGCTCGGTTGGTCCGAGATAGGTCTGACCGGTGCCCGGTCGAAGGATCGGGTCGCTCATGACCTCAGGCTAGTCGAGATCGTCGTGGGCCATCAGGCGGCGCGCAGCCTCGACGATCGACCCGGACAGTGACGGGTACACCGACAGCGTCTGCGCCAGATCGGTCACCGAGATGCGGTTTTGCACCGCCAGGGCGATCGGCAGGATCAGTTCGGAGGCGATCGGCGCGACCACCACACCGCCGATGACGACGCCGGTGGCAGGCCGGCAGAAGATCTTGACGAAGCCGCGCTTGAGCAGCGACATCTTGGCGCGGGCGTTGGTCGTCAGCGGCAGCATCAGGGTCCTGGCCGGCACCGATCCGCTGTCGATCGCGGTTTGCGGCACGCCGACGGCGGCGATCTCGGGTCGGGTGAACGTGGCCGAGGCGACCGTCCGCAGCCGGATCGGGGCCACCCCCTCACCCAGCGCGTGGTACATCGCGATCCGGCCCTGCATGGCCGCGACCGACGCCAGCAGCAGCAGGCCGGTGCAGTCGCCGGCGGCGTAGATCCCGGCCGCCGAGGTCCGCGACACCCGGTCCACCGGGATGTAGTTGCCGGGGCCGAGTTCGATGCCGACCCGCTCCAGGCCCAGGCCCGACGTGTTCGGCACCGATCCGACGGTCATCAGGGCGTGGCTGCCCTCGACGACCCGGCCGTCGGCCATTGTGACGGTTACTCCGGTGCCGGTGCTGACCACCGAGTCGGCCCTGGCGTTCTTGACCAGCGTCACGCCGCGCTCGGCGAAGGTCTCCTCCAGCACGGCCGCGGCGTCGCTGTCCTCGTGCGGCAGGATCTGGTCACGGCTGGCGACGACGGTGACGTCGACGCCGAGCTCGGTGTAGGCGTTGCAGAACTCGGCACCGGTGACGCCGGAGCCGACGATCACCAGATGTTCGGGCAGCTCGGGCAGGTCGTAGAGCTGGCGCCAGGTCAGAATCCGCTTGCCGTCGGGCACCGCGTTGGGCAGCACGCGGGGGCTGGCGCCGGTGGCGATCAGCACGACGTCGGCCTTGAGCACCCCGACCTGGCCGGAGGTGGTGGTGACCTTGACCCGGTGGTGTGCCATGCCGGGGACCGCGTCGATCAGCTCACCGTGACCCTGCACGACGTTGACCTTCTCGCGCAGCAACTGGGTGCCGATATCGGCGGACTGCGAGCGGGCCAGGGTCTTGACGCGGTTGTTGATGTCGGGCAGCGAGATCTTGGCATCGTCGATGCCGATTTCGAATCCCAGGCCCGAGGCGCGGCGCAGTTCGGTGCGAACCCCGGTCGAGGCGATGAACGTCTTGGACGGCACGCAGTCGAAGAGCACGCAGGCTCCGCCGATGCCGTCGGAGTCCACCACGGTGACCTCGGCGACCTCCCGGCCGCGACCCGCGGCGACCAGTGCCGCCTCGTAGCCGGCCGGCCCCCCACCGATGATCACGATCCGCGTCGTCACCCGGACAAGGCTAGTTGACCCAGTCCCTGCGCTCCCGGCGAGCGGACGCTCTAGGCTTTCCCCGTGCCGCTCTACGCCGCTTACGGATCCAACATGCATCCCGAGCAGATGCTGGAGCGTGCGCCGCACTCGCCGATGGCCGGAACCGGCTGGCTGCACGGCTGGCGGCTGACCTTCGCCGGGGAGGACATCGGCTGGGAGGGCGCGCTGGCGACCCTGGTCGAGGACCCCGACTCCAAGGTGTTCGTGGTGCTCTACGACATGACCCCGGCCGACGAGGCGAACCTGGACCGCTGGGAAGGCTCCGAGCTCGGCTTCCACAAGAAGATCAGATGTCGCATCGAATGCGAATCGACGGACACCACAACCGATCCCGTGCTCGCCTGGCTCTACGTGCTGGACGCCTGGGAGGGCGGGCTACCGTCGGCGCGCTACATCGGTGTGATGGCCGACGCCGCCGAGATCGCCGGCGCGCCGGAGGAGTACGTCCACGACCTGCGCACCCGGCCCGCGAGCAACGTCGGCCCGGGGCATGGCAGCGGCTAGCCCCGCACGAAGTCCCAAGCGTCGGAAACGATCTCGTCGATCGACGAGTGTTGCGGCTTCCAGCCGAGTTCGGTGATGGCCTTTTCACTGGAGGCGATCAGCACGGCCGGGTCGCCGGGCCTGCGCTCGACATCACGCGCCGCTATCGAGACGCCGGTTACCCGCTCACAGCTGGCGATCACCTCGCGGACCGAGAAGCCGGTGCCGTTGCCCAGGTTGTAGATCTGATGTTCGCCGGGCTTCGAGTTCTGCAGCGCCAGCAGGTGCGCGTCGGCCAGATCGCGAACATGGATGTAGTCGCGAATGCAGGTGCCATCCGGCGTCGGCCAGTCGTTGCCGAACACCAGGATCTCCTGGCGCTGCCCGGTGGCGACCTGCAGCACCAGTGGAATCAGGTGCGACTCGACCGGGTGGCGCTCACCCAGTCCGGCGTACGCCCCGGCGATGTTGAAGTAACGCAGGCTGGTCGCAGCCAGCCCGTGCGCGATGGCGTACGACGTGATCGCATGGTCGATAGCCAGCTTCGTGGCGCCGTAGGCACTGGTCGGCTTGGTCGCCGCGTCCTCGGTGATCGGCACCGACTCGGGCTCGCCGTAGGTGGCCGCCGTCGAGGAGAACACCAACCGCGGCACACCGGCAAGGCGGATCGCCTCCAGCAAGTGCAGCGTCTTGATGACATTGCCGTCCCAGTACCGCTCCGGCGCCTCGACCGACTCGCCCACCATGATTTTCGCGGCGAAGTGCAGAACGCCGTCAAACGATCCGTCGCCGAGCAGTTCCGGTGCGACATCGACCATGTCGGCCTCGACGAACCGCGCGCCGGACGGCACCGCGTCGGCGTTGCCCGTCGACAGGTCGTCGACGACGACGACCTCGTGCCCCTGCTCAACCAGCACCTGGGCACATACGCTGCCGACGTAGCCCGCGCCGCCAGTGACCAAAAGCTTCATCAATACCCCGCGGACTGCTCGACGATGTTGACCAGAACTCGAACCCCTACTGCAAGTGCCCGCTCGTCGAGGTCGAACGTCGGCTGGTGCAGGTCCAGCTGCGGTCCGCGCCCGCTCCACACCCCGAGCCGTGCCATCGCGCCGGGCACCTCCTCCAGATACCAGGAGAAGTCCTCGCCGCCGCCGGACTGACGGGTGTCGGCGAGCGCGTCGGGAGCCACCGCCTCGATGGCGTGCGTCATGATCTGGGTCGAGCGCTCCTCGTTGACCACCGGCGGCACGCCGCGATGGTAATGCAACGTGTGTTCGATGCCCAGCGGAGCCAACAGTCCCGAAACGATCTCCTGCACAAGGCTTTCCATGCCGACCCAGGTCTCGCGGCTGGCGGTCCGCACCGTGCCCGCAAGCGATCCGGACTGCGGGATCGCGTTGGCCGCGACACCGGCATTGGCCGCACCCCAGACCATGACGGTCGAATGCCGCGGATCGACGCGCCGGGACAGCACCCCGGGCAGCCCGGTGATCAGCGTGCCCATCCCGTAGACCAGATCCGAGGTCAGGTGCGGCCGCGACGTGTGGCCGCCCGGCGACGTCAGGGTGATCTCGATCGAGTCCGCCGCCGACGTGATCGGTCCCGGGATGACCGCGACCCGGCCCACGGCGAGGCGGGGATCGCAGTGCAGCGCGAAGATTCGCGAAACGCCCACCAGCGCACCGGCGGCGATCGCGTCGATCGCGCCGCCCGGCATCAGCTCCTCGGCGGCCTGGAAGATCAGTCGGACACCCACCGGCAGTTCGGGCACCGACGCCAGCGCGGTCGCGGCGCCGATCAGCATCGCGGTGTGCGCGTCGTGCCCGCACGCGTGCGCGATGTTCGGCATGGTCGAGCTGTACGGCGCGCCGGTCCGCTCGGCCATCGGCAGCGCGTCCATGTCCGCGCGCAACGCAATCCGCGGCGCATGCTCGGGCCCGAAGTCGCACGTCAGTCCGGTCCCGCCGGGCAGCACCTTCGGGTTGAGCCCGGCCTCGACCAGCCGGTCGGCGACGAACTGCGTGGTGGCGAACTCCTGGCGACCGAGTTCGGGGTACCGGTGGATGTGGCGGCGCCACTGCACCAGATCGTCGAAATGGCTGGCCAACCAGGACTCGGTCGTATCCGCGATACTCATGCCCGCACCCCCCGACGATCCCGCAGCTCCAGCACCCGATCGCGCTCGGCAGTCGTCTGCGCCAACCGAACGACGCTGCGCGCCAACATGATTGCACCCTCGGTGACGGCGCGGTCACCGCTGGGGCCCGCCGCGGCGACGGTGAAGCCCGGCTGGTGGATCACCGCGCCGCCGGATTCGATGCCGACCACCGGGTGGATGCCCGGAAGCAGCTGCGTCACATTGCCCATGTCGGTGCTCCCCAGCGGCATGGCAGCCTCCACCTCGGCGGGCACCGGTGTGCGACCCATCGTGATCATCTCGTCGCGGAACACCTCGGCCAGCCAGCGATCCGGGGTCAGCTCGGCGTACGGCGGCGCGGCTTCGGCGATCTCGTGTTCGCATCCGGTCGCGACCGCACCCGCCGCGAAGCAGCCGCGCATCCTGGCCTCCAATTCCTGCAGCGATTCGGTGGCGGGAGCCCGCATCGTGTACTGCAACCGGGCCCGGCCGGGGATGATGTTCGTGGCCGACCCGCCCTCGGTGACGATGCCATGGGTGAGCTGACCGGGCGCCATCTGCTGGCGCAGCAAGCCGATCGCCACCTGCGCGACGGTCACCGCGTCGGCGGCGTTGACACCCAGATGCGGCGCGACGGCCGCGTGCGACTCCCGGCCGGTGTAGGTGACGATCACCTCGGAGAGCGCCAGCGAGCGCGCCGCGGCGATATCGATCGGCCCCGGATGCAGCATGACGGCCGCGGCGACGTCGTCGAACACCCCGGCCTCGATCAGCAGGGCCTTGCCCCCGCCGGACTCCTCGGCGGGGGTGCCGATCAGGGCGACGGTGAGCCCGAGTTCGTCGGCCACCTCGGCCAGCGCCAGGGCGGTGCCGACCGCGGACGCCGCGATGATGTTGTGTCCACACGCGTGGCCGATGCCGGGCAGCGCGTCGTACTCGGCGCAGATCCCGATCACCAGTGGTCCCGACCCGAAATCGGCGCGGAACGCGGTGTCCAATCCGCCCGCCGCCGGGGTGATCTCGAACCCGCGCTCGGCCACCAGCGCCTGCGCCTTGGCGCAGCTGCGGTGCTCGTCGAAGGCGAGTTCGGGCTCGGCGTGGATGGCGTGCGAGAGCGCGATCAAATCGCCACCACGAGCCGCGACCACGTCTTCGACGCGGGTCGACGCTGTGGCTGTGGGCATCAACGCAGTATCGCATTCACGACTAGGCTCGCTGGCTGTGAGTCCAGACGCCGAGCATGCCGCAGCGGTGATCGCCGAGCACAGCGGCGTACCCCGGCACGACGTCGCCGTGGTCCTCGGATCGGGGTGGGCGCCGGCGGCCGCGGCGCTGGGGACGCCCGTCGCCGAGATCCCGATGTCGACGATCCCCGGCTTCACGCCGCCGTCGGCGCTGGGCCATCGCGGCCGGGTGCTGTCGGTGCCGGTCGGTTCGCACAACGTGCTGGTGCTGCTGGGCCGCATCCACGCCTACGAGGGTCATGACCTGCGCACGATCGTCCATCCCGTGCGTACCGCACGGGCGGCGGGCGCCCAGGTCGTGGTGCTGACCAACGCCGCGGGCGGCCTGCGACCCGAGTATCAGGTCGGCCAGCCGGTGCTGATCGCCGACCATCTGAACCTCACCGCCCGCTCACCGCTGGTCGGGGCGCAGTTCGTCGACCTGGTGGACGCATACTCCCCGCGGCTGCGCGCACTGGCGCGCGAGGTCGACCCGAGCCTTGCCGAGGGCGTGTATGCCGGGGTGCCTGGTCCGCACTACGAGACGCCGGCCGAGATCCGGATGCTCCGGACGCTGGGCGCCGACCTGGTCGGGATGTCGACGGTGCACGAGACCATCGCCGCACGGGCCGCAGGCGCCGAGGTGCTGGGGTTGTCGCTGGTGACGAACCTGGCCGCCGGGATGACCGGCGAGCCGCTCAGTCACGACGAGGTTCTGGCCGCCGGCCGAGCGTCGGCCACCGCGATGGGCTCGCTGCTGGCGTCGGTGCTGGGGCGCCTGTAGGCCAGCCGCACGAATCCGCGGGCCAGCATCGGTGCGGCGAACAACATCAGCAAGACCCGCAGCACCTGCGCGGCGATGATGAACGTGACGTTGGAGCCGGTCTCCACCGCGGTGGCCAATACGGCGTAGATACCGCCCGGACTGGTGGCCAGATAGCCGTCGAGCAGGCTGACGCCGGTGATCCTGGACAGTGCCACGCCGAGGCCCGCGGTGGCGACGTTGAGCAGCACGATCAATCCGAGCGCGGTGGGCAGCAGGCGTTCGATCGCCCGCAGCGATTCGCGGGTGAACGCCACCCCGGCCTGCCAGCCGATCAGCATGTAGGACACCGACACCAGCACCGCCGGTACGGCCAGCCCGAAGGACACCCCACTGAGTTCGGCCACGATCGTCACCGCCATCGGACCGAGCAGCCCCGACCCGGGCAGCCGGGCCAACCGGCCCGCCAGCGCTCCGACGACCACCAGCGCGACGATCATCCCCAGGCTCAGATACCAAGGTGCTGAATGGGATTGGGTGTCCTGCGCGGCGTTGGCGGAGCGCTCGGCGTGATACACGAGGGTGACGACGACGGGCATCGACGCGGTGATCACCGCGACGCGCAGATACTGGACGACGGCGACGACACGATCGTCGCCGCCGAGTTCGCGCGCGATCGCCACAAGTCCCGACGCTCCCCCGGCGACCAGGGCCAGCGCGCCGGTCAGAGCGCTGATGTCACGGCGCAGGCCGAGCAGTGCGCCGGCGCCGATGCTGAGAAGCAACGTGATCACGCCGACCCCGAGGACCGCAGGCCAGTTCGGCCCAAGGGCCGACAGCGCGTCGGAATGCACCATGGTGCCGATGTAGACACCGAGCACGCCCTGGGCGGCCAGGCCCGCGCGGCGCGGCACGCTCGTGGGCGCCAACCGGGCGATCGCCAGCACGATGCCGACCAGCAGGGCGGCGAACAGCGCGGCGGACGGCACGCCGAAGCGGTCCAATGGCACGGTGACCCCAATCGTGACGATCACCAGCAACATCCACCGCATAATGACAAGTATGCCCTTGCATATTGTCGGACGCCACCAGCGTTTCACGCGATATCACTCACTAACTAGCAAGGTATAACTTGTAATATGACCGTAAGCATCGCACCGTCGGAAGCGGCTACCGAGCTGCGGGAGGCCATGATGGCGCTGGCCCGTCAGCTTCGCAGGCATCGACCCGACAACGGGCTGACGCTCAGCCAGCTCGAGCTTCTCGGCGACGTGAGCCGCGCGGGGGTGACCACGCCCGCCGAGATCGCCGCCCGCCTGCAGGTTCGGGTGCAGTCACTGACCGACGGCATCAACGAGCTCGAGTCGCGCGGACTGCTGTCCCGTCGTCCGGACGACACCGACCGCCGCCGACAGCTCGTCGAGCTCACCGGGGACGGATTGGAGCTGCTGTCGCGCGACCGGGCCCAGCGCGACGCGTGGCTGCAGGACATGATGCGTAGCCAGCTCTCCGAGCTGGAGTTCAATCTGTTGATGCTCACCGCACCGGTCCTGCGCAAGCTCGCCTCGTGACTGAAGAGGACTGGATCGCCCACGATCCCGATCCGGTCACGGCCGCCGAGCTGGCCGCCCTGGATCCCGGCGAACGCGCCGCCCGGTTCGCCCGGCCGCTGACGTTCGGCACCGCGGGTCTGCGCGGCCCGGTGCGCGGCGGCCCGGACTCGATGAACCTCGCCGTCGTGGTGCGCGCCACCTGGGCGGTGGGCCGCGTGCTGACCGAGCGCGGCTTCAGTGGTTGCACGGTCGTGGTGGGCCGAGACGCCCGGCACGGGTCGGCTCAGTTCGCCAGCGCTGCCGCGGAAGTGTTTGCCGCTCAGGGATTTTCGGTGATCACATGGGAGCATCCGGTGCCGACGCCGGTCGTCGCGTTCGCGGTCCGGCACAGTGGCGCTGCCGCCGGGGTTCAGATCACGGCCTCACACAATCCGCGGACCGATAACGGCTACAAGGTCTATTTCGAGGGCGGGCTGCAGATCGTCTCCCCCGTCGACCGGGAGATCGAAGCGGCGATCACCACAGCACCGGCGGCCGACGAGATCCCGCGGCGGCCCGTGCCCCCTGCCGGCGACACGCTGGTCGACGCGTACGTAGCCCGTGCGGCAACCGTGCGACGGGGCACCAGCGGCAATCCACGAGTGGCGCTGACGGCCATGCACGGCGTCGGCGGTGAGCTCGCCCTGCGGGCCCTGCATGCGGCCGGGTTCGACGATGTGCACACGGTGGCAAGCCAATTCGCCCCGGATCCGGACTTTCCCACGGTCGCCTTCCCCAACCCCGAGGAACCGGGCGCGGCCGACGCGCTGCTGCAGCTGGCGGATCAGATCGGCGCCGACATCGCCATCGCGCTGGATCCCGATGCCGACCGTTGCGCCGTCGGCATCCCCGCTCCCGACGGGTGGCGCATGCTGTCCGGCGACGAAACGGGTTGGCTGCTGGGCGATTACATCCTGTCGACCCTTGCCGCCGCGGATGCCGCGACCAGTGTGGTGGCCAGCAGCGTGGTGTCGTCTGCACTTCTCGGCAAGATCGCCGCCGAATACGGCGCCCGGCACGTCGTGACGCTGACCGGGTTCAAATGGCTGGCCCGTGCCGACGCCGGGCTGACCGGGTGCAGCCTGGTCTACGCCTACGAGGAAGCCATCGGTCATTGCGTCGACCCGGCCGCGGTGCGGGACAAGGACGGCATCAGTGCCGCGGTGCTGGCCTGCGATCTGGTGGCACACGTTGCCGCCCAGGGCATGTCGATCACCGATGCCCTCGACTCGCTGGCCCGGCGTCACGGCGTACACACCACCGCAGCCCTGTCGCGGCGGGTGGCCGACGCCGACGAGGCGGCGGCGATGATGAATCGCCTGCGCCGAGACCCGCCCGCCGAACTCGCGGGCTTCGCGGTCGCAGCCACGGCGGACGGCGACGCGGTGTTCCTCGCCGGCGGCGATCAGCAGACCACGGTGCGGGTGGTGGTCCGCCCCTCGGGGACGGAGCCGAAAGTCAAGTGCTACACCGAAGTCGGCGAAGCCGTCGGCGCCGATCTGGCCGCGGCCCGTGGGCGCGCGGCCGCCGTGCAGCAGCAGCTGCTGGCGAGCGCACGCAGCTGGTAGTCAGCGCGGGCCGAACTGGCGGTCACCGGCATCGCCGAGACCGGGCACGATGTAGGCGACGTCGTTGAGGCCGTCGTCGATGGTCGCGGTGAACAGCCGCGCCGATGGCGCGACTTTCGCCACCGCCGCAATGCCTTCCGGCGCGCACACCACGCACACCAGGGTGACGTCACGCGCGCCGCGCTGGTGCAGCAGTCCGATGGTGTGCGCCATCGAGCCACCGGTCGCCAGCATCGGGTCGAGCACCATGACCGGTTGGGCGCTCAGGTCGTCCGGCAGCGACTCCAGGTACGGCGTCGGCTGATGCGTCGTCTCGTTTCGGGCCACCCCGACGAAACCCACCTTCGCTTCGGGAATCAGCGCATGCGCCTGGTCGACCATCCCCAGCCCGGCCCGCAGCACCGGCACCAGCAGCGGCGGGGAGGCCAGCCGTGAGCCGAACGTTTCGGCGACGGGAGTGCGGACGGTGATCTCGGCGCACGCCGCATCGCGGGTGGCCTCATAGACCAGCATGTGGGTCAGGTCGCGCAGCGCGGAGCGGAAAGCCGCGTTGTCGGTGCGCTCATCACGCAGGGTGGTCAGCCGTGCTCTGGCCAGCGGGTGATCGATGACGCAGACATCCATGCGCAGAGACTGTATGAGGTCTCAGGCCGAATCGCAGCCAACACCGAACGCCTTGACCAACGCGCCGTACTGGTAGGCGTACACCGTCGCCCACTGCCACGGTGTGAAGTCATAGGACCGCGGCACCGGACGCATGATCACGTCGCCGTGGAAGCACTGATGAAAGACGTAGCGGGCGCGCACCATGTGGTAGTTCCACGACACCACGATCACGTGGCTCCAGTTGTGCTGCTCGGCAAGCCGAGCCACATACATTGCCTCGCCGCGAGTGGTGAACGGGTCGGGGATGAAACACAGAACGGTGATGCTGCCGGTACTGGCCGCACACGCCTGCCGGAAGTCGGACAGCACGGCCGGCCGGTCCGAGTAGGCGTTGGACAGCAGCACCGTGCTGGCGTAACCCTGCCTGGCCAGATTCAGGCCGTACTCCCAGCGGCCGTCGTCGTCGCCGCCGAGTACGACGATCGCGTCGGCTTTGGACAGCGGGTCCGCGTGCGGGCGAGTGAACAAGAAGTACCCCGTGACGGCCAGGACGCCGGCGACAGACACCCCGACCGTCGCCATAATCGCCAGTGCGCGGCGCACCCTCCCCACGGGGGGCAGGCTACCCGCCAGCAAGCGTCGTTAGGCTGTGCGGCATGGCTGAGCTCGTTCCGGTGCGCGTGGGCGTGACCGCTGGTGACCTGTACACGCTGTGGGCGCCCCGCTGGCGCGACGGCGGTGACGAGTGGGAGGCGTTCCTCGGCAAGGACGACGACCTGTTCGCCTTCGAGTCAGTGGCGGACCTGGCCGCGTTCGTGCGCACGAACACCGACAACGACCTCACCGATCACCCCGCGTGGGAGGACCTGACCCAGGCCAACGCCCACAAGCTCACGCCGGCGCCGGACCGCGAAGTCGACCTGGTGGTCGTCGAGGAGCTGTTGGCGGAGAAGCCCACCGAAGAATCGGTGACCGCACTGGCCAACACGATGGCCGTGGTGTCCTCGATCGGTTCGGTGTGTGAGCTGCCCGCCGTGACCCGGTTCTTCAACGGCAACCCCAACCTCGGCTTGCTCTCGGGCGGCTACGAGCAGTTCAGCGGCAAGCCGGGGCTCAAGCGCTGGCGCGTCGTCGGTGACATCGTCGCCCGCGGCTGGGACAGCGTGCTGTCCGCGATCGACGAGGTCATCACCGTGCCCGAGGTCGACGAGCGGGCCGTCAAGCTGGCCGCCGACGAGCTCGAGGAGCCCTACGAAGACGAGATCGACGACGTTGTCGAGACCGACGTCGACGACGAAGCCGCCGGTGGCGACTCGGACGACGAGGCCGCCGACGAGCGGGCACCGCAGGACGGTGTCGTGCTCGGCAGCCAGGAGGACTTCTGGGCCGAGGTCGGCATCGACCCGGTGCGCATCCAGGCCAGCTCGGGCACGTTCTACACGCTGCGCTGCTACTTCGATGACCGGCCGATCTTCCTGGGTCGCAACGGCCGGATCAGCGTATTCACCTCCGAGCGCGCGCTGGCCCGCTACCTCGCCGACGAGCACGACCATGACCTGTCGGACTTGAGCACCTACGACGACATCCGGACCGCGGCCACCGACGGATCGCTGCGGGTCGACGTCACCGAGGACAACATCTACGTACTGACCGGGCTGTCGGACGACATCGCCGACGGTCCCGACGCGGTCGACCACGACCAGCTGGAGCTCGCGGTCGAGCTGGTGCGCGACGTCGGCGAGTACTCCGAGGAGGACACCGTCGACACGCTGCTGGCCGAAGACCGGCTGCTGGGCAAGCTCGTCGACTACGTGCTCGATCCCGAGGAGAACTCCCGGCCCGCCGGCCCGTACACGGCCGCGGTCAAGGAGTGGGACGAGATCGAGCGCTTCGTCGAGTCGCGGCTGCGCCGCGAGTAGCTAGCTGCTGGAGCCGGCGCTCGCCTTCGCGCGCTTGGAGCCGCCGACTCCGTTGTTGTGCGTGGACTGCGACGACTGCGAGGACGTCGAGGATTTGGTCGTCGACTTCGACGACGACGTGTCCTTACCTCTGGTCGCGGCTGCGGTCTTCGTCCCCGTCGCGGTCTTCGTCCCCGCCGTGGTGTGCGGCTTGACGCCCGCCGTCGCCTTCTTCACGGTCGGCTCCGTGGCGGCCACGGCGGTCGTCTCAGTGCTTGCCGCCGCACTCGACGAATCCGAGGTGGTATCCGGGGCGGTGTAGGTGACGTCGGGACCGCCGACTCCGTAGGGCCCGGGCCGGGTCGTGCCGAACGGGCGCTTGCCGGTGAGGTCCTGGATGCCGTTGTCCCAGCCGGTGGGGATCGAGACCAGCAGATTGCGGGCGAATTTCACCGGGTTCGGGAAGTACGTGACGTTCCATGACGTCGGCACGCCCGGGCTGGTGGTGCGGTCATACGAGGACTCGATGATCACCCGCAGCGGAGCGTCCAGCGTGTCGGCGAACGCGTGGCCCAGCGGCCCGAGCTTCTCCAGCGGCATCAGCAGCGGAAGCACCGGGGTGGAGATCAGGTAGTAGTGCGTGTCGCCGTACTGGCCCTGATCGATCACGCCCGGATCGGTGAGCGTGGTGTTGTCGTAGGTGCCGCCGAGATGCAGATAGTCGACGCCCATCATCGCGTTGGCGACGGCCAGCAGGTTGAGCGGGTTGACCGGGAAGTCCGACCAGCCGTCGTACTGCGCGGCGATGTCGGTCGTGTCGTACTGGGTGTCGGTCGGGGTCGATCCGTTGAACGTCGACCCGCCGAACGGCAAGCCCACCGGGATCGTGACGCCTTCGGGCCCGCGGGCGAGGAATCCACCGTTCGGGCGGTTGCCGTTGGCGGTCAGCACGAAGCTGACGTCGGGTCCCTCACCGGGTGCGTATTCGGCTGCCAACGCCCGCTTTTCGAGAGTCGAGATCGTCGAGCTCTGCGAGAAGCCGTAGACGACGAAGGTGTCGCCCGGAGCCGGCGCGACGGACCCCACCTGGTCGTTGTAACTGCACGATGACGTCGCCTTGATGCAGTTGTCGAGATTCTGCCTGCCCAGCGCCACCGACTGATCGAACGTCAGCGTGCCGTTGTTGGGCGTCGACTGTTCCGGGGTGATGACGGCGACCGTGTTGTACGGACCGCCGGGGACGCCGGTGCCCAGCGTCGATGCGGGAGCGACGTAGTTGCCGATCGCGCCGGCCAGGTAGTCCTGGACGAACTGATCGGTGTCCTCGTCCGGCGACAACGAGTGCCCGGTTCCGCCCATCACGAGAACCGTTGCGCCGCTTGCGAGAAGCTTGAGGGCAGCTGTCGATGTCGACAGCAGAACCAAGGACAAGAATGCTGCCAGGGTGGCCGCCGCCACCGCCGCGCTGCGAGCCGCTAGTCGCATACGGGTCACTCCCCTTATTTTTTCGCCCACGCCCCCCGACCAGGCCTGCAAGACTCTATCAGCAAACGTCATATTGGGCACCCGGCTCCTGGCGTGCGCAACGCCGACATGGGCATCAGCGTGCGCACCTGCGGAATTTGACCGGCCGATAATTTACTTCGGCGTCGGTTCGCCCGCAAACCACATCCGGGCACCGTGCAGTGGGGTGCTAACCTTCGGAAAACCTGTCACGGCACGACAACAGTTGGGGTGAACATCCAGTGAGCCGCGTCCACATCCCGAAGTTGGGGATCATCGCCGCACTGCGGCAGAAGACCGACTACAAGCGATGGGCCGACACGCGGAACCTCTACTCGGACTGGGAACCCCGTACGAAGCGGGCCGCCGAACTGATTCCGGCAGGCAGTCGGGTGATCGAATTCGGTGCGGGCACCCGAACTCTCGAGAAGCACCTGGATCCGTCGTGCACCTACACGCCGTCCGATCTCGTCGATCGGGGCCCGGGAACGCTGGTGTGCGATCTGAACGAACGCCCACTGCCCAACTTGGGCAAGGACACCTACGACGTCGCGGTGATCATGGGGGTCCTGGAGTATCTGCGCGACGTGCCGTCGGTGCTCGACTGGCTGTCGGCTTTCGTGCCGCGGGTTGTGATTTCCTACGGCTGCCCGGACAGCAATGACCAGTTCCGTCGCACCAAGCTCGGAGCGGTCGACCGGATCAGCCGCGGCTGGCTGAACAGCTACCTGGAAGAAGACATCCGCACGCTGTTCCGGGACCGCGGCTATATCAGCGTGCACGAGGAGAACTGGGCAAACGTCGACGGATACCAGCACCGGCTGTTCGTCTTCGCCACGCAGTAGCGGCGGCCCGACCCCTCGCAGCCAGCGCCGATACCCTGTAGCGTGGGGGCGCGGATTTCGCTGAGGGAGGTATTACTGGTGACGTCGACACGGACTGTGGCGGACCTGCTGGCAAACGAGGGCATCGCCGATGTCACCGGACTGTGGCCCGTCGAGATGGTCGAGGACTGGAATCGTCGCCTCGATCCGATCTTTGCTGGAACCGACGGTGAGCGACGGTCGTACGCGAGTGCCGACGCCCTGGCCGAAACCGGGATCTTCGCCGAACTGTTCAGCGAGCCGGCGCGTCAGCTGATCGCCGGGATCCATCCGTCGGCCCTGCTGTACCACTGCCACAGCTATGAGATCGCCGCCAACCAGGGCCGGCCGCACATCCACCGCGACAAACCGCTGGGCTGGCACCGCGACACCGAAACGATTCGGTCCTATACCCCCGACTTCCCGTCTTTCATCAGCATTTTTATCCTGCTGTCGCCGGTCGGCGCCGACGACGGCGCGTTCGAGTTCTATCCGCACCGCCCCAACAACGGCATGCGCGCCGGCGGTGACGCGGTACAGCTGGTCGGCCCGATCGGCACCGCCGCGATGTGGAACCGCTCCTACTTCCATCGCGCGTCGCCGAACCGCGGTTCGGTGCGCCGCCGCGTGCTGAAGATCTCGTTCCAGCCCGCCGGCCTGCCGAACGACCGGATCGGGCTGCCCGAGTTCACCGACGCCCGTGCGCACCTGAGCGATCCGGCACTGCTGGCCCTGATCGACGAGAACCGGGTGGGCAGCACCACCCCGCTGACCGACCGCGGTGAGATCCCGGCCGGCACCTTGCTGCCGCCGACGACGCGCAACGAGCTGTCCCGGGCCCAGGCGGCCTACATCCGCGCCCAGACCGTCGGATTCCGTGCACTGGCCGCCGCGGGCGTTGTGTGACCCAGCCCAGTAGCCGGCTGCGGGCGCTGGTCGTCGGTTCCGGATACCGCGTTCGCAACGCTTTCCTTCCGGCGTTGAGCCTGCTCGATTCCCACATCGAGGTCGTCGGAGTCCACTCCCGCACGTTGGCGAACGCATCCCGCGCGGCCGAACGCTGGGGTGTGCCGGCGATCGAGGATCCCCGGACACTGCGCCCCGGCGACATCGACCTGGCCCTGGTGTCGGTGACGGTGACCAACAACGTCGCCGTGCTGAAGTCGTTGGCCCACCTGGCTCCCGGTGCCGCATTGGTCATCGACACGCCCGGCGTCGGGCGTCTCGACGACCTCGCCCGGCTCGGCCAGTTCCGCCGGTGGTCACCGATCCGGGTCGGTGAAGACTTCATGAACATGCCGCAGTACCGACTGGTCGGCGAGGCGATCCGGTCGGGTGCACTCGGCGAGGTGAGCCGAGTCGCCATGTCGCAGATGGGTTATCGCTATCACGCGTTGGCATTGGTCCGGTCATGGCTGGGACTGCTGCCGCCGACGTCGGCCCGAAGCCGGCGCGTCCCGGGCGGCGTGGACATCGAGTACCGATTCCGCGGCGGAAAGGTCGGCGAGGTCCACGAGCCGTACCGGCAGTCCGAGGGGTCGTTCTCCGTCACCGGCAGCACGACCACGCTGACCGGCGACCCGATGGGCCACCCGATCCCAGACCCCAAGGGCGCCAGCCTCCGTCGCGTCGAGGACGACAACGGCATCTCCGGGTTCGCCATCGATGGGCTGGAAAAGCCGCTGCACATCGACCTTCCGTACCAGGCGGCGCTGCGCGAGATGAAGCTCGAGGACGACTCGGAGTTCAACCTGCTGCGCATAGACGGTCTCGCTCAGGTGATTTCGTCGCTGTGGACCGATGACCCGGTGAACACCCGGTATCGGCTCGACGATGCGGTCGCGGACAACCTGGTGAGTTGGTCGGCGCGGTTCATGCCCTGGGTGCCCACCCCGCGGTTCTAGTCGTCCCGCGTCGCTCCGCCTTCCGCCTCCCAGGCGGATTCACCTTCGGTGTCGTCGAAATCCTGGACGTCCGTCTCGTCGTGGTCGAGCACCGCGACAGGGGCGGTCGCCGCCGCACTCGCGGCGGCACGCTTGGCGGCTTCGAACTTGATGCGCGGCGGTTTGGCCGGCCACCAGTTGGCGTCACCGACCAGTACGGCGGCGGCCGGCACCGTGAGCGTGCGCACCAAGAAGGTGTCCAGCAGCAGCCCGACGCCGATCACGAAGCCGATCTGCGCGGCGGTGAGCACGCTGCTGACGGTCAGCGCCATCATCGATGCCGCGAAGATCAGGCCCGCCGAGGTGATGACGCCGCCGGTTGCGCCGACAGTGCGGATGACCGCCGAGCGCACACCGTATTTCGCCTCGTCACGGATGCGGGATATCAACAGCAGGTTGTAGTCGGCGCCGACCGCGACAAGCACCATGAACGCGATTCCCGGTACGCCCCAAGCCAATTCCTGTCCGAGGATGAACTGGAACAGCACCACCCCGATGCCCAGCGCCGCGCCGTAGGACAACACCACCGAGAGCACCAGATACAGGGGCGCGACGATCGCGCGCAGCAGCATCACGAGAATGAGGAAGACCACGATCAGGGTCATGCAGAGGATGTAGACGAAGTCGGAGTCGTAGAAGTCCCGGATGTTGGCGTTGATCGAGGAGAAGCCCACCATCGAGATCTCGGAACCGGCGAGCTGCGTGTTCGGCGTGGCCGCGTTCGCGGTGTTGACGATCAGCTTGGTCTGATCCATCGCCTCGGTGCTGAACGGGTTGAGCGCCGTCTGGACCAGGTAACGCGCCGAGTGACCGTCTTCGGAGACGAACAGTTTGGCGGCCTTCTTGAACTCGTCCATCGTCAACACCTGCGGCGGGATGTAGAACCCCGACATCGGCGGGTCGGCCGCCTCCCGCTTCATCGCCAGCAGGAACGACGACGCCTGGTCCAGCCCCTGCCCCAGATTGCGGGTCTGGTCGACGAGGGTCTGAACACCCACTGCGAGTTGACGGCTCGAGTCGGCGAGCGTGTTGACGCCGGTGACCGCGTCGTTGAGTTTCTTCTCCACCCCGCCGGGTTGGCCGACGCCGAGTGAGCGCGCGGCGGAGGTCACCTTCTTGACGTTCTGGCTGAGGTCGTGGACGGCCTGGTCGAGCTGTTGCGATCCGTCGGTCTTGGAGAGTTCCCGTGCGAATTCCTCGATGGACTTGACGGCCGGGGTGTTGGCGACGTCGACGATCTTCTGCAGATCCGACCGAGAGTTGACGCAGGCGGGATCCGCGTCGCACACCGGAGAAACGTTGAGCGCGTTGAGCATCGGCGCAGCCCAATCGCCGATGCCGGTGACCCGCAGAATGGTCAGGCCCAACGAGTCGCCCAGCGAGCGCATGCTGGTCACCAACGACGCGGTCTTGTCGATCTGGTCCAGCGTCTTGGCCCCGCCGTACTTCTGCGACATGGCGTCCAGCGCGCTGGTCAACCCGCGCACGCTGGCGATCGATCCCACCACCTGGGTACGGATCTGACCGAGAACGTCGGCCATCTTGCCGGCACCGCCGGAGAGCAGATTGAGGTTGTCGTCGTTGGTGTGGATCAGGTTGGACGCGTCGCCGAGCTTGGTGCCGACTTCACCGGCCTGGTAGGTGGTCTTGGCCTGTTCGAGCACCTCGCCGGTCGGACGGGTGATTCCGCGCACCAGATCGATGTCCGGCAGCTGGGCGATGCGCGCGGCCATCTGCTCCATGTCGGCCAGCGCCTTGGGGGTGCGCAGATCGTTCGGCGACTGGATGAACAGGAACTGCTGCAGCGTGCTGCTGATCGGGAAGTGTTTGTCCATCACCTCGTAGGCGCGGTTGCTCGCGGAGTCCTGCGGCAGGTTCTTGCGGTCGTCGTAGTTGAACCTCATCAGCGATGTGGTGGCGGCCAGCGCCCCCAGGATCACCACGCTGGTCGCCAGCAACGCGACGGGCCGGCGGACGACCATCACACCGGAGCGGCGCCAGAAGCGGCCGGTGATGTCGCGCCGCTGTTTGATCCATCCCCGCCGACCGGCCAGCACGATGAACGCCGGGAGCAGGGTGATCGAGGCCAGGAAGCCCACCACGATCGTCACGGTCAGCGCGGGCCCGACGGTGGAGAAGATGGCCAGTTTGGTGAACGACATCCCGAGGAACGTCAGCGCCACGGTGCCCGCCGAGCCGGCGATCACCTCGCCGATGGACACCAGGGCTTCGACCAGGGCGTCGTCGGAGGCCATCCCGGTCTTGGTGAGTTCCTGATACCGGCTGTAGAGGAAGACGCCGTAGTCGATGCCGGCACCCATGATCATGCCGACCATCAACATCATGGTCTGCGGGCCCAGGCCGAGCCCCAGTTCGCCGAGGCCGGCCACGACCTGCTGAGCGACCACCAGGGATATGCCGATGGTGATCAGCGGCATCAGCATCGCGATCAGGCTGCGATACACCAACAGCAGAATCGAGAACACCAAGCCCACCGTCGCGACTTCGATCATGTGCTGGTCGCGGGCGCCGATGACGTTCATGTCCTCGATGGTCGCGCCGCCGCCCACCACGTTGACCTGCAGCGACGAGCCCTTCGCCGCCTCCTGGACGGCGTTGATGACGTGGCGATACGACTCCTGGCCATCCGGGGTGCCCATGGTTCCGGTCATGCTGACCGGCAGGTTCCAGGCCTTGCCGTCCTTGCTGGTCATCACCTCTTTCAGCTCAGGGGTGCGGACGAAATCCTGGAGTGACGAGACGTTCTTGGTGTCGTCCTTGAGCGTGTCGACGATCCGCCGGTAGGCGTCCTCGTCGGCCGGGGTCAGCCCGTTGTCATTGCTGAGGATGATCGCGGCGAAATTGCCCGCGTCGGCTTCGTGGAAGGCGTCCTGCATCTTCTTGACGGAGAGCAGCACCGGCGCGTCTTTGGGCAGGAAATCCGGCGGGTTGCGGGCCGCGACGACAGCCAGCGGGGTGATGAGGGCCAGCAGAGCGCCGGCCAGCACGAGCCAAGCAGCGATCACGAGCAGAGGGTGGCGAACGATCACCCGACCCAAGCCCGTGAGGAGCTTATGTGGTGACACGCCCCTCAAAACGGCGCGCTTGGACATCACACCAAGTTACATCGCACTGGTAGGCGCAGACGTATCACGAGGTGGCGGCGCAATTCGTGGCGGATACCGGTCCGCAAATCGGATCGTACGCCCGCCGAGCTGCCGGCGCGCGGTGGGAGCGCTGTGAAGCCGGGGCGGAGCAAACAAAAAAGGGTGGGACTGCGCCTCAGCCGATCAGGACCGCGTAGCGCGGTTTGATCACCTCGTCGATGATGGCCAGCCGTTCGTCGAAGTGGATGAACGCCGATTTCATCGCATTGATGGTGAACCGCTCCAGATCGCTCCACCCGTAGCCGAACGCATCGACCAGGCGCGCCATCTCCTGGCTCATCGTGGTATCGCTCATCAGGCGGTTGTCGGTGTTGACGGTGACCCGAAACCGCAGCCGTGCGAGCAGGTCGAAGGGATGGCTGGCAATGCTCGCCACCGCGCCGGTCTGGACGTTGGAACTCGGGCACAGTTCGAGCGGTATTCGCTTGTCACGCAGGATCGCGGCCAGCGGTCCCAGCCGCGCCGTACCGTCGGGCGCCACCTCGATGTCGTCGACGATGCGCACACCGTGGCCCAGCCGGTCGGCCCCACAGTAGGCCAGCGCCTCGTGGATGGACGGCAGGCCGAACGCCTCGCCGGCGTGAATCGTGAAGCGCGCGTTGTTACTCCGCATGTACTCGAATGCGTCGAGGTGGCGGGTGGGTGGATAGCCGGCCTCCGCACCGGCGATGTCGAACCCGACCACCCCCTTGTCGCGGAACCGGATCGCCAGCGCGGCGATCTCCCGCGATCGCGCGGCATGGCGCATCGCGGTCACGAGGCAGCGCACCACGATCGGCCGGCCGTCGGCTGCGGCGGCCTTCTCCCCGTCGGCGAAGCCGGCCAGCACCGCGTCGACCACCGCGTCGAGGGACAACCCGCCGTCGATGTGCAGTTCCGGGGCGAACCGCACCTCGGCGTACACCACGTTGTCGGCGGCCAGATCGGCCACGCACTCGAACGCCACCCGATGTAGGGACTCGGGGGTCTGCATGACGGCGACGGTGTGGGCGAAGGGTTCGAGGTAGCGCACCAGCGACCCGCTGTGCGCGGCGGTGCGGAAGAACTCGGCCAGTCCGGCCTCGTCGGTGGCCGGCAACCCGTCGTACCCGATCTGACCGGCGATGTCGAGGACGGTGGCCGGGCGCAGACCCCCGTCGAGGTGGTCGTGCAGCAGCGCCTTGGGTGCTCGGCCGATCATCTCCGGCGTCAGCGGTGTGGTCATCGGGCGATCCGATCGATGATGAGCGGGCGTGGGTTCGGCGGGCCGGAGCGCAGCGACCCGGGAAGAGATTTCGGCGGAACGTCGACGACGGAGAAGGCGCCGTCCAGTTCGCCCATCGCGGCGGGGATCCGCTCCGGGGTGTCGGTGTAGAGGGTGAACAGCGGCTCGCCTGCGCTCACCGGCTCCCCGGGTCTGCGGTGGATGCGTATGCCGGCGCCGAATTGCACAGGCTGACCCGGGGCGGCCCGGCCCGCGCCGAGTCGCCAGACGGCAAGCCCCATCGCCATAGCGTCGATGTCCCCCATTGTGCCGCCTCGCGGTGCCGGCACGGTCTCGGAATGGGCACCGATCGGAAGCTGTGCGTGAACGTCGCCGCCCTGTGCGGTGACCAGAGCGCGGAAATGATCCATCGCGGTTCCGTCGTGCAGGGTCTGCGCCGGATCGCGACCGTCGATCCCGGCCAGAGCCAGCATCTCCCGTGCCAGCCGGACCGTCAGCTCCACGACGTCGTCGGGGCCGCCGCCGGCCAGCACCTCGAGTGACTCGGCGACCTCCAGGGCGTTACCGACCGTGCGGCCGAGGGGGACGTCCATATCGGTCAGGAGGGCAACGGTCGGCACGCCGTGGGCCAGACCCAGCTCGACCATGGTGGCGGCCAGTTCCCTCGACTCGTCTTCCGTTTTCAAGAACGCACCGCGGCCGACCTTCACGTCGAGCACCAGCGCGTCGGCGCCCTCGGCCAGCTTCTTGCTCATCACCGAGCTGGCGATCAACGGCAGCGACTCCACCGAGCCGGTCACATCCCGCAGTGCGTAGATCTTCCGGTCCGCGGGCGCCAGCTCTCCGGCAGCGAAGATCGCCGCACCGATCTCGGACAGCTGCTGGCGCACTTGCGCTTTGGAGATCTCGGCGGTGAACCCCGGGATCGACTCCAGCTTGTCCAGGGTGCCACCGGTGTGCCCGAGTCCCCGGCCTGCGGCCTGCGGAACCGCCGCACCGCAGGCGGCGACCACGGGCACCAGCGGAATGGTGATCTTGTCGCCCACACCGCCGGTGGAATGTTTGTCCACCGTCGGACGGCCGAGATCGCTGAAGTCCAGACGCTCGCCCGAGGCGATCATCGCGGACGTCCAGCGGGAGATCTCGCCGCGGTCCATCCCGCGCAGGAAGATCGCCATCAACAGCGCCGACATCTGTTCGTCGGCGACCCTGCCATGGGTGTAGGCGTCGATCACCCAATCGATGGCCTCGTCGCTCAACCGGCCACCGTCACGTTTGACCCGGATGACCGTCGGCGCATCGAATGTGAACTGCGTCACGGCTTTTCCCGTTCCACCCGGGCCAGGTCATCGGGGCCGAACGCGTCGGGCAGCAGCTCGGCCAGCCGGCGCGGACCCTCGGCGTGATCGACGAGCAACTCCGGCCCGCCGTGCTCGAGCAGAAGTTGACGACACCGCCCGCAGGGCATCAGGGCGGCCCCGGTGGCGTCGACGACCGCCACGGCCCGCAGTCGTCCGCCGCCGCCGGAAACCAGTGCGCAGACCACCGCGCATTCGGCACAGAGACCTAGGCCATATGAGACATTCTCCACATTGGCGCCGGTGACCACGCGACCGTCATCGACCAGCGCCGCAGCCCCGACCGGGAACCCCGAATACGGCGCGTAGGCGCGAGCGGATACGTCAATTGCCTTGTCACGCAAGGCCGTCCAGTCGATTTGTGACGCCATGACTAGCTCAACCCACCCCTACTGAATGCATTCACCAACCGCCTCGCCGCATTTGTCACCCACCGGCCGAATGGGCCGAGAGCCGCATCTTGTCCCTGCACCGTAATTCTTTCGACCGTACAAACGGAGTTAGAGTCCAATCCATAACGCAACGATGGTGTTGGAGGCGCTGAATGAGTACAGCGGCACCGGTCGTGCCGGCCCCGCGCGACAAGTCGACGAGGCGACGGCGCACCCTTTACCGCGGTGACCCGGGAATGTGGTCGTGGGTGCTGCATCGCATCACCGGGACCACGATCTTCTTCTTCCTCTTCGTCCACGTCCTGGACACCGCGCTGGTACGGGTCAGCCCGCAGGCCTACAACGAGGTCGTCGAGACCTACAAGACGCCGATCATCGGCCTGATGGAGATCGGCCTGGTGGCCGCACTGCTGTATCACGCACTCAACGGCGTGCGGATCATCCTGATCGACTTCTGGTGGAAAGGCCCCCGCTATCAGCGGCAGATGCTGTGGGGTGTGGCCGCGGTCTGGCTGCTGGTGATGGTGCCTTCCCTGGTGATCATCGGCATGCACATGGCGGAGCGGTTCCTGTGAGCGCGCCCGAAAGCCGGCTGGGACCGCCCGCTCCGATTCTGGAACGCAATCACGACCGCCCGGCCGGGCTGGACAACCCACGCACCCCGCGCCGGCGGTCCGGCATGCCGAACTTCGAGAAGTACGCCTGGCTGTTCATGCGGTTCTCCGGCGTTGTCCTGATCTTCCTGGCGCTGGGTCACCTGTTCATCGGGCTGATGTGGGACGGCGGCGTCTACCGGATCGACTTCAACTACGTCGCCCAGCGCTGGGCCTCGCCGTTCTGGCAGACCTGGGACCTGCTGCTGCTGTGGCTGGCGCAGCTGCACGGCGGCAACGGGATCCGCACGATCATCGGCGACTATGCCCGCAAGGACTCCACCAAGTTCTGGCTGAATTCCCTGCTGGTGATCTCGATGCTCATCACGTTGGTGGTGGGCACCTACGTCCTTCTCACCTTCGATCCCAACATCTCCTAGAAGCACTTCGAGGCGAAAATGATTACCGAACACCGCTACGACGTGGTCATCGTCGGGGCAGGCGGGGCCGGCATGCGCGCCGCAGTCGAGGCCGGCCCCCGGGCGCGGACCGCGGTGCTGACCAAGCTGTATCCCACCCGATCGCACACCGGCGCCGCCCAGGGCGGCATGTGCGCGGCGCTGGCCAATGTCGAAGAGGACAACTGGGAGTGGCACACCTTCGACACGGTCAAGGGCGGCGACTACCTCGCCGACCAGGACGCCGTCGAGATCATGTGCAAGGAAGCCATCGACGCGGTGCTCGATCTCGAGAAGATGGGCATGCCGTTCAACCGCACCCCGGAAGGCCGCATCGACCAGCGCCGGTTCGGCGGGCACACCCGCGATCACGGCAAGGCTCCGGTTCGCCGGGCGTGCTACGCCGCCGACCGCACCGGCCACATGATCCTGCAGACGCTGTACCAAAACTGCGTCAAGCATGACGTGGAGTTCTTCAACGAGTTCTATGCCCTCGACCTGGTGTTGACCGAGACCCCCAGCGGCCCGGTGGCCAGCGGCGTGGTGGCATACGAATTGGCGACAGGCGATATTCATGTCTTCCACGCCAAGGCCATCGTGTTCGCCACCGGCGGCTCCGGCCGGATGTACAAGACCACCTCCAACGCCCACACGCTGACCGGCGACGGCCTGGGCATCATCTTCCGCAAGGGACTTCCCTTGGAGGACATGGAGTTTCACCAGTTCCACCCGACAGGCCTGGCCGGCCTGGGGATCCTCATCTCCGAAGCCGTCCGAGGCGAGGGCGGCCGGTTGCTCAACGGCGAAGGCGAACGCTTCATGGAGCGCTACGCCCCCACCATCGTCGACCTGGCGCCCCGCGACATCGTCGCCCGCTCGATGGTTCTCGAAGTCCTGGAGGGCCGCGGCGCCGGACCGCACAAGGACTACGTCTACATCGACGTCCGCCACCTCGGCGCGGATGTGCTGGAAGCCAAGCTGCCCGACATCACCGAGTTCGCCCGTACCTACCTCGGCGTGGACCCGGTCAAGGAACTGGTGCCGGTCTACCCCACCTGCCACTACGTGATGGGCGGCATCCCGACCACGATCACCGGACAGGTGTTGCGGGACAACAACACCACGGTGCCCGGCCTCTACGCCGCGGGCGAATGCGCATGCGTGTCGGTGCACGGCGCGAACCGGCTGGGCACCAACTCGCTGCTGGACATCAACGTCTTCGGCCGTCGCGCCGGGATCTCGGCCGCGAACTACGCCCTCGGCCACGACTTCGTCGACATGCCCGAGCAGCCAGCCGGCATGGTCGTGAACTGGGTCTCCGACATCCTCAGCGAACACGGCAACGAGCGGGTGGCCGACATCCGCAGTGCCCTGCAGCAGTCGATGGACAACAACGCCGCGGTGTTCCGCACCGAGGAGACCCTCAAGCAGGCACTCACCGACATCCACGCCCTCAAGGAGCGCTACGCCCGAATCAGCGTGCACGACAAGGGAAAGCGGTACAACAGCGACCTGCTCGAGGCCATCGAGCTGGGCTTCCTGCTGGAACTGGCCGAGGTCACCGTCGTCGGCGCGCTGAACCGCAAGGAGTCCCGCGGCGGCCACGCCCGCGAGGATTACCCCAACCGCGACGACACCAACTACATGCGGCACACGATGGCCTACAAGGAAGGCACCGAGCTGCTGTCTGACATCCGGCTGGACTACAAGCCCGTCGTGCAGACCCGTTACGAGCCGATGGAGCGCAAGTATTAATGACGATCGCACCTGACGTTAAAGAGCCCGCCCTGCCGCCGATTCCGAACGGGGCGGTGATGGTGACGCTCAAGATCGCGCGGTTCAACCCGGAGGATCCCGACAGCGCCGGTTACCAGAGTTTCCGGGTGCCGTGTCTGCCCAGTGACCGCCTGCTGAACCTGCTGATCTATGTGAAGAGCTACCTGGACGGCACGCTGACCTTCCGCCGTTCCTGCGCCCACGGGGTGTGCGGGTCGGATGCGATGCGGATCAACGGCGTCAACCGGCTGGCGTGCAAGGTCCTGATGCGCGACCTGCTGCCGAAGAAGGACAAGCCGCTCACCATCACCATCGAGCCCATCCGCGGCCTGGCCGTGGAGAAGGACCTGGTGGTCAACATGGAGCCGTTCTTCGACGCCTACCGCGCGGTCAAGCCGTACCTGATCACGTCGGGCAACGCACCCACCCGGGAACGCATTCAGAGCCCGACCGACCGGGCCCGCTACGACGACACCACCAAGTGCATCCTGTGCGCGTGCTGCACAACCAGCTGCCCGGTGTACTGGAGCGAAGGGTCGTACTTCGGGCCCGCTGCGATCGTGAACGCGCACCGGTTCATCTTCGACAGCCGCGACGAGGGCGCCGCCGAACGCCTCGACATCCTCAACGACGTCGACGGCGTCTGGCGCTGCCGCACCACGTTCAACTGCACCGACGCCTGCCCCCGCGGCATCGAGGTCACGAAGGCCATCCAGGAGGTCAAGCGCGCACTGATGTTCGCGCGCTGATCCCGAGTCGGCCAAAACCCTGCCGGTAGGCCCGATTCGAGAGCACAATGGCAGTTCGCTCCGAGTCGGGGGGGACTCATGCCATCGGCGATCGGGTGGTGCCGCACCGGCGGCTTGGCAGTTGCCGTGGGCGCCTGCGTGGCGCTGAGCTGCCCCGCTGTCGCGGCCGCCGATTCGCACGACTCCAGCGGCTCGTCGCACGGCGTCGGCCACGCGAAACCCAAAAGCGGTGTCACCTCGCCGGCCCGCAATCGCATATCCACCAAGGCGCCTAGTGTCGCCAGGCCCCGGCCCGCAATCGCCGCGCGGCTGCCGCACCCCGTCGAATCGGTGTTCTCGGCGGTCCTGGGCGCGCTGACCTTCGCGCGCCGCGAGTTCGAGCACACGCTGTTCAACAAGGTGCCGACGATCGGCTACGACCCGACCAAGAACAGCCTCACCGCCGGCAATGCCATCACCGGCAACGTCGGCGCGACAGATCCCGAGAACGACCCGCTCGGCTACAAAGTCACGCAGCAGCCGACGTCGGGGACGGTGACCATCGACGCCCACGGCACCTTCGTCTACACGCCCGGTGCGCCGATGCAGGCCGGGGACACCGCCCAATTCGTCGTCGCCGTCATCGACCGCGGAATGGGGCTGCACGGAATCCGCTCGCTGCTCTCTCCACAGACCGCCGGCACCACCACCGCCACCATCACGGTGGCGGCCATCGTGGCCGCGCCACCGCAGCTGACCGTCTCCGATGCCACCGCGACCGAGCCCGGGCCGCGGGTCGGCGCCGGCTACTGGCACACCAGCGGCAATCAAATCCTCGACGCCGCAGGCAATCCGGTGCAGATTGCCGGCGTCAACTGGTACGGCTTCGAAGGCTACAACGGCGTCCCCGACGGGCTGTGGACACGCAATTACAAAGACATGATGGACCAGATCCTCGGCGAGGGCTTCAACACGATCCGGCTCCCTTACTCGCAGGACGTCCTGCACGGCCAGGTCCCGGGCGACAGCATCGACTTCACCATCAATCCCGACCTGCAAGGCCTGACGTCGATCCAGGTGATGGACACCATCATCGACTACGCGGGCGAGATCGGCCTCAAAGTCATTCTCGACCACCACCGTAACGACGCAGGCATCAGCACCACGGCCAACGGCCTCTGGTACGACGACAAGTACAGCGAGACGGACTGGGTCAACGACTGGGTGTCGCTCGTTGCGCGCTACGCCGGGAACCCGACCGTGATCGGCGTCGACCTGCACAACGAACCGTACAACTGCACCTGGGGCGGCGGCGGCGCCGACGACTGGGCCCGCGCCGCCGAACGTGCAGGCAACGCGATCCTCGCCGTCAACCCCAACCTGTTGATCATGGTCGAGGGCATCGGCGTTTACGACAACCAATTCTATTGGTGGGGCGGCAATCTGATGGGCGTCAAGGATCGCCCGATCGTGCTGAACGTGCCCGACCGAGTGGTCTACTCGCCGCACGATTATCCGAACTCGCTGTTCCCCCAGGCGTGGTTCACCGGCGACAACTTCGGAGCCGGGCTGCCGAATGTCTTCACCAACGCCTGGGGCTACATCTACACAGACAACATCGCCCCGATCTATCTCGGCGAGTTCGGCACCAGCCTCACCGACCAGAAGGACATCATCTGGTTCGAGGCCCTCACCTCATACCTGTCCGGCGATTTCGACAACAACGGAACCATCGACATCCCCGCCGGCGACGAGCCCATCAGCTGGACATACTGGGCGTGGAATGCCAGCTTCGTCGACAACGGCGGCATCCTGACCGACGACTGGACCACGGTCGACCCGAACAAGTTGTCCTACCTCACGCCCATCCAGTTCGACTTCAACGACCGCACTCCCGCGTCGACGGCCACGTTCACCGTGTCACTGACAGCTGCCTCAGACCAGACCGTCACCGTGCACTACGCCACCTCGGGCGGGACTGCCACCGAGGGCAGCGACTTCGTCGGCACCGCAGGCACGGTGACCTTCCTACCCGGCGAGACCAGCAAAACCGTTGCGGTGACAGTGCTCGGCGATTCCGCGGCGGAGAACACCGAGACGTTCACCGTCGCGCTGTCCGGTCCGGCCAACGCCACGTTGGCCGATGCCACCGGCGTCGGCACGATCGTGGATCACACCACCCTCTAGCCGAGAACCCGGTAGCCGGTCTCGCGCGGTTCGCGCTCCCACAGCACGCCGCCGCCTGCGCTCACACCCGCAGCGCTCAGTTCCCGCTTGAGGATCTTGTTGGTGGCGGTCTGCGGCAGGTCGTCGTTGATGCGGACGAATCTCGGCCACGCCTTCGGGGACAGATCGGGCTGGGCGGCCAGGAACTCCTCGAATTCCGCGGGCGTCAGTGAGTCACCCTGGCGCAGAACAAGTGCCGCCATCACCTGATCGCCCACCCGCTCGTCGGGCACGGCGTAGACGGCGACCTGGTTGAGTTGCGGGAGCCGCAGCATGATCCGCTCGATCGGCGCGGCGGCCATGTTCTCCCCGTCGACCCGCATCCAATCCGACGTCCGGCCTGCCAGATAGATCCAGCCGTCGGCGTCGCGGTAGGCGAGGTCACCGGTCCAGTACATACCGTGCCGCAGCCGCTCGGAGGTGGCCGCCGGATCGTTGTAGTAGCCGGTGAACGGTCCGGAGCCCGTCGTGTTGACCAACTCCCCGACCGCGTCGTCGGCGTTGATCAGGGCGCCATTGTCGTCGAAAACCGCTGTGGCACATTCAGTCACGGTGTCGGGATCATAGATCGACACCCCACCCCAGCCCTTGCCGATCGAGCCGGGCGGGGTGCCGTCCTCGCGGACCACGACGACGGCGAACTCGCTGGAGCCGAAGCCGTCGATGATGCGGCAGCCGAAACGCCTTGAGAATTCCGCGATATCGCGTTCGGTGGCCTCGTTGCCGTACATGATGCGCAACGGGTTGTCGGCGTCGTCGGGCTGTTCGGGGGTGGCCAGCACCAGCGCCAGCGGCTTACCGACGTAGTTCATGAACGTCACGCCGTAGCGGCGCAGGTCAGGCAGCAACCGTGACACCGAGAACTTCACCGGCACCATCGCCGCTCCGGCGGTGACCGCCACCGAGAAGCCGACAGCCACCCCGTTGGAATGGAACAGCGGCATCGCGAGGTAGCACACGTCCTCGGCGGTGATGTCCATCTGAGCCACCAGGCTCAAGCCGCACATCACGCTCATCGTGTGGACGAACGGCACCGCCTTGGGGTTGCCGCTGGTGCCGGAGGTGAAGATCATCATGAACGGATCGGTACCGGAGACTTCATGCGGTACAAGCGGTTTCGCGGTCTCGACGGCTTCGGTGTAGCGCGGTCCCGCCACGTTGAGCACGGTGACGCCCGAGAGGTCCAGTCCGTCGATCAGCGCCGCGTGGTCGTCGTCGACCAGCAGCAGCTGACAATCCGAGCGCGTGATGTCCGACATCAGGCCCTCGCCGCGGCGGGTGGTGTTGATACCGCACAGCACATAGCCACCGAGCGCGGCGGCCGCCATCGCCCGGACGTAGGCCGGTGAATTCGTCATCAGTGCGCCGACGTGTCTCGGCCGCCCCGGATCCAGCAGAGCCAGCAGTGCGGAGGCCTCCGCCGCGGCGTCGGCCAGGTACTCGCGCCACGTCCAGGTGCGTTCCGGAGAGATCACCGCGACGGACTCATCGTCCACCCGGGTGCGCAACAGCTTCTGGACGGTGTCGATCATGCGTCGGCCGGGCGGTAGCGCAGCACGGTCATCGCCGTGCCGGGCAGGTCACAGAACACCGGCGTGACCCGCATCCCGATCCGGATGTTCTCCGGGTCGACATCCACCAACTCGGTGGAGAACCGCGGCCCGACGTCCCACTGCACGACGGCGGGAAGCTGCGGCAGTGCGTCGGCCCACGGCGGACCGGTCGGCCGGCGCGCCACGGTATAGGTGTACAGCGTTGCCGCACCGTCGATCTCGCGCCACTCCAGGTCGTCGGCCAGGGTGCCCGGCGCAAGCGTCCGGGGATAGAACACGTAGCGGCCGGCCGACGGCGAATACTGCACCAGGATCCGGTGCTGGGCCAACGCATCCCAGAACGGCTGCGACACCGGCGTGGGTTCGGGAACGGGCATCGGCTCGGCCATCAGTCGCCCCCCAACACCAAGGCCACCTGCTCGCTCATGATCCCGCCGGTCCCGGCGACGAACGCGGTGTTGGCGTCGGGCACCTGCGCTGCCGCCGAGCGACCCATCAACTGGCGGGCGGCGTCGACCACGTGGTGCATGCCCCCGGACATTCCGGCCTGCCCGTAGGAGAGCTGGCCGCCCGCGGTGTTGAGTGGAAAGTCGCCGCGGAAGGTGAGGTCGCGGTCCTTGATCCAGCTCATGCCGTGGCCCTTCGGGCAGAATCCGGCGTCCTCCAGGGTCATCAGCACCGTGATCGTGTAACAGTCGTAGACGGAGGCGATGTCGACGTCGGCCGGTGTGAGCCCGGCCATCGCGAACGCGCGACCGGCCGAGCGGGCGATCGGGGTGACCATCGGATCCTGGGCGTACGTCGTGGTCTTGAAGGCGATGTGCTCACCGAAACCCTTGATCCACACCGGACGATGACGACTCCTGCGGGCCACATCGGCATTGGCGATCAGCACTCCGGTGCCCCCGTGAACGGGCATGACGATCTCCAGCATGCGGATCGGGTCGGCGATCATCGGGCTGGCGAGCACGTCCGCTTCGGTGATGGGCTTGCCGTGAAACACCGCGCCGGGATGCGCGCAGGCGTTGGTGCGTTGATCCACCACGATCTTGGCCAATGCCGACGGGTCATAGCCGTACTGCGCGCCGTAGCGCTGGGCGATCTGGGCGAAGGGGGCGTTCTGTCCGACGTTGCCGTAGGGGATCTCGTATTCGGCCTGCGGCGATCCATAGTTGTTGCTCGACGCCCCGAACCAACTCGGCACCACCGGCTCCCGCCGAACCGATCGCGGCAGGGCGCGGGAACCGGGCAGCACGGCCAGTACCGCGTCGCACAACCCGAGCTCGACGGCGACGGCGGCGCGCCACACCATGGCGGCCGATGTCGCACCGCCCAGGTCCACTCGCTCACCGAAATCGATGGGCAGCCCCAGGTATTCGCTCAAGGTGGCGGGCACGAACATGTCCGATTCGGCCAGGCCGTGCGAGATCAGCCCGTTGACCACGCTTGCGTCCAGCCCGGCGTCGTCGAGCACCAGCTTGGTCAGCGCCGCGTACTGGTCGAGGGTGAACAGTCCCGGACCGGTCGGCGTGCGTTCGGCGGGCAGCTCCGCGATGCCGACGATCGCCGCCTCCCCGGCCAGCTTCATCAGGAATCCTCGCGGCGTCGAGGCAGTTCCACGGTGGCGGTGCCGGGCATCAGAACCTCGGCGTCGCGCCTGCCTGCGATCTCCAGGTCCACCACTGCGCGGCCCGCCTCGATCCGCTTGGCGATGACCGTGCCCCCGAAGGTCAGTGGCTGTCCCGGAAATGCCACCCCGCGGTTCTGCACCGAGTAGTTCACCAGCTTGCCGCGGCCGCCGATCCAGTCGGTGAGCGCGCGGGCCAGCAGCGCGGCCTGCAGCGGTCCCTGAACCAGCACGTCGTCGTAACCCTCTTGGTCGCGGGCCCATTGCTTGTCGTAGTGGATCCGGTGGCCGTTGTAGGTGGCGGCGCTGAAGAAGAACATCTGCGTCTCGTCGACGGTGACGGTGAGCTCCGGTATCCGGTCGCCGGGCTCGACGTCGTCGAAGAACACCTGGCTCATGGGCGCGCGATCATCGACGTGGACGCCTCGGCGACCAGCTCGCCGTGCTGGTTGCGGTAGACGGTGTGCCAGGTGACCAGAACGAATCGTCCTGAGCGGCCGTCCTTTTCCACGACGGATTCGATGGTGCGGACCATCTCGATCTCGTCGCGATGGTAGGCGGGCAGGTGAAAGGTGGTGCTCTCGCCGCCGGCCATCCGTCGCGGCGCCTTCGGAAAGGCCAGACTTCCCGACACCGCACCCGACGACCCGTCCTGACGGAGACCGGCCAGCGGGCTGACACCCAGGATCGCGTATTGCAGGTACAGCGGCGGGCAGATCACGTCGCGGTAGCCGTTGGCGCGGGCGTGCTCGGCGTCGAACCACAGCGGGTTGTCATCGCCGACGGCGGCGGCCCAGCGTTGCCAATCCCGGCGGATCACCTCGCCGGTGGCGGTGGCCGCGACGGTGCCGACACGCGCCGCCGTCTCCGGGTCGATCAAACTGTCGGTCATCGGCCGTCCTTGCGCCGCAACCGCTCACCGACGGCGGCCCGGCTGACCTCGTCCTCGTCGAGCCAGGCTGCTGCGATGTCGGCACCGCCGCCCAGCGTCGAGAGCACCCTGGCCCGTTCCGACCACAGGTAGAGGTCGGTCTCCACGACGTATCCCATCCCGCCGTGCAACTGGTGGGCGTCGAGGGTGGCCCACTTGGCCGCCGTGGCGGACTGGATACGGGCGATCGCGGTTTCCCGGACAGCGCTGCGGCCCTGGCTGATCGCCGAGATTGCGGACTGGGCGGCCAGCCGGGCCGCCGCGAGCCCGATGTGCATGTCGGCCACGATGTGCTGGGCGGCCTGGAATGAGGCGATCGGCCTGCCGAACTGGTGGCGCACGGTGGTGTAGCGAACGGTGCGTTCGAGGACCGCCTCGCCGACGCCGACGAGATCCAGCGCCGTCAACGCCATCGCGGCGTTGGCGGTGCGACGGAGGTCCTCGCGGCCCAGCGCGGCGCCGTCGTTGAGGACATCGTCGACAGGCACATCGTCGAAGCGCAGCACCGAGGCGCGGTGGCCGCCCATCAGCGCCAGCGGACGCAGCGTAACGCCGTCGTTGTGCAACCGGACGACGAAGCCGACGGTGTTGCCGGACCGGTCGAATCCGGACACCACGACGATGTCGGCGGTGTCCGCGTCGTTGACGAAATCGGCTGTGCCGGTGAGTCGCCACGTGCCGTCACGATCCTGGTCGGCGCGCATGGTGGCGGTCACATCGGCTGCGTCATTGGGATTCCACAGCGCCGTGGTGGCGGCGATCCGTCCGGCGGTCAGGTCGGGCAGCCACGTGACGCAGGACTTCTCAGCGCCGAGGATGTGCAGCGCATGCGCGGCGATCGCGGTGCTGTGCACGCGCATCGGGCACAGGGCCCGGCCGGCTTCGCGGGCGAAGATCCCGAGATCCGACAGGGATCCGCCGGACCCGCCGTAGACGTCCGGCAGCCCCAGCCCCATCACTCCGGCCGTGGCGAGGTCACCCCACAGATCGGCGCGGCCGGCGGCCAGCAGACCGCGCAGGCTGGCTTCCAGGTCGCGATCGTCTTGCGAAGGAACGAGTTTCATCTCACCGTCCGTAGGAGGGCATGCTGTTGCCGCGCTGGGCGATGACGTCGCGGAGCACCTCGTTGGTGCCGCCGCCGAAGCGCATAAGGGGCGCGAACCGGTACAGCTTCTCGAACCGCCCTCCGGCCGGCGCCTCCGAATTACGATGCGCCAGTAGACCTTCTGCACCAAGCAGGTCGATTCCGAGGTCGGCGATGCGCTGCCGCAACTCGCTGCTGAAGACCTTTTCGACGCTGACCTCCACGGTGGGGATCACCCCGCCGGCCAGCAACGACGACGCTTCGTAGCCCATCAGCCCGGCGACCTCGACGTCAGCCTCGGCCTGGGCCAGCCGGCGGCGGAAGCCGGGATTGTCGATCGGGACGGTGCCGTCGCGGCGCGGCATCCGCGCCAGCACCTGCAACTCGTCGAGTGCACGCCGCAGGTCCCCGGCGTTGGTGAGCGCACCGCGCTCCAGATCGAGGGCACCGGTGATGTAGGACCAGCCGCGGTTCTCCTCCCCGATCAGATTGGTCACCGGTACCCGCACGTCGTCGAAGAAGACCTCGTTGGTCCGGTAGCCGGACCACGCGATCAACGGACGGATCCGGACACCGGGGCTGTCCACCGGGACGACGATCACCGAGATCCCCCGGTGCCGCTGGGCCTGCGGGTCGGTGCGCACGCAGAGCCATTCGTGGGTGGATCGCTGCGCGCCGCTGTTCCAGATCTTGGATCCGTTGATCACCCATTCGTCGCCGTCGCGGACCGCCTTGGTCCGCAGCGAGGCCAGGTCGGTACCGGCATCGGGCTCGGAATACCCCAGCGCACAGGTCATCTCGCCGCGCGCGATCAGCGGGAGGAACTCACGCTTGTTCTGCTCGGTGCCGTGCCGCATGATCATCGGCGCGATCGAGGTGACAGTCAGATCCGGGCCCGGCGCACCCCAGTACTCGAACTCGGTCATCAGCAGATGCAGGTGCACGGGGCCCAGTCCGAGGCCGCCGTACTCCGCAGGCCAGTTCAGGCCGAACCAGCCCTTGGCGCCGAGCTTGCGGCGAAACGCCGCCACCTCGCCACCCGGGTGCTCCAGATTATGTTCGGCGATCTCGGCACGAAGGGCGTCAGTGACGTTCTCCCGCAGGAATTCCCGCACCTCCGCCAACCACGCGCGCTGTTCGGCGTCGAGGTCGAAATCCACAAGTCAGCACCCTAGCCGAATAGTTAGTCCGTCAACTCAATATTGCCCGGTATCGGGGTGTCACATTTCCGGTCCCGAAAGCATCTTGAGGACATGACCACAACACGACTGGAACCGCTCACCCCGGACAAGGCCCCCCTGCTGACCCGGCTGATGTACCGCTGGGCCAAGCGCCGCTTCGGCGAAGTCCCCGAACCGTTCGCCGTCTACGCCCACCACACCCGCCTGATGGTGGCCAACGCCGTCCACGAAGGGCTGCTGCAGAACGCCTCCACAACGCTGCCCGCCGACATCCGCGAACTCGCGGTGTTCTGGACGGCCCGCACCGTGGGCTGTTCGTGGTGTGTGGACTTCGGCCAGATGCTGATGCGCCTCGACGGGCTCGACCTCGAGCGGCTCTCCCACATCGACGACTACGCCACCTCAGGGCTCTACACCGACGATGAGCGGGCGGCGATCGCCTACGCCGATGCCATGACGAGGGACCCGCACACGATCACCGATGAGCAGGTCGACGATCTCCGTCGGCGGTTCGGCGCCGACGGGGTGATCGAGCTGACCTATCAGATCGGCGTCGAGAACATGCGCGCCCGGATGAACTCGGCGATGGGCATCACCGAGCAGGGCTTCGGGTCCGGCGACAGCTGCCGGGTGCCCTGGGCCACGTAAAGAAGAATCCACCGATTCCATTGCCCTGTTACCTCCAGGAAAACAATTCCGCAGAATCTCCGCACGCTGGCGACTGAAACCGTAGTCTCGTCTCGTTTCGTTCAGGCGTTTGAGCAGGAGATGCCATGAGTAAAGGTGAGCTCACCCTCGAGCCCGGCGGCCCGGCCCCGTCGACCGTCGAGAGCAAAGGCCTCAAGGGCGGTGCGCTGGGCTTGCTGTCCAGCATCGTCGTCGGGATGGCCTCGACGGCGCCGGCATATTCCCTGGCGGCGACGCTCGGGCTGATCGTGGCCAGCGGCGGAGCGCTGCTGGCCGGCGTCAAGGCCCCGGCGATCGTGCTGATCGCGTTCATCCCGATGTACATGATCGCGGTCGCCTACCAGGAGCTGAACAAGGCCGAACCGGACTGCGGGACCACGTTCACCTGGGCATCGCGGGCGTTCGGGCCGCTGATCGGCTGGCTCGGCGGCTGGGGCATCATCGCCGCCGACGTCATCGTGATGGCGAACCTCGCCCAGATCGCCGGCGCCTACTCGTTCACGTTCGTCGGCGACCTCGGCTGGCATTCGGCGGCCGATCTGGCGAACAGCACCCTGTGGTCGACGGTGGCCGGAGTCATCTGGATCATCGTGATGACCTACATCTGTTACCGCGGCATCGAGGTGTCGGCGCGAATCCAGTACGGCCTGCTCGGCATCGAGCTCGTGGTGCTGGTGGTGTTCTCCATCGTGGCGTTGGTCAAGGTGTACGCGGGCAAGGCGGAGGCCTACTCACTGCACCCGTCGCTCTCCTGGTTCTGGCCCGCCGGGCTGGACTTCGGGACCGTGATCGCCCCGGCCATCCTCACCGCGATCTTCATCTACTGGGGCTGGGACACCGCGGTGGCGTGCAACGAGGAGTCCGAGGACCCGGGCACCACGCCGGGGCGCGCCGCCGTCATCTCGACCTTCCTGCTGCTCGCGACGTACGCACTCGTCAGCGTCTCGGCCATCGCGTTCGCGGGCACCGGAACCGACGGCATCGGCCTGGGCAACCCAGACAACGCCGCGGACGCGTTCGCTGCGATCGGCCCGGACCTGTTCGGCGACAGCGTGCTCGGCCACATCGGCCTGCTGCTGCTGTCGGCGTCGATCCTGACCTCGGCGTCGGCGTCCACTCAGACGACGATCCTGCCCACCGCCCGGACCACGCTGTCGATGGGTGTCTACCGGGCGTTGCCGCAGTCGTTCGCCAAGATCCACCGCACCTACCTGACCCCCACCACCTCGACCCTCGTCATGGGTGCGGTGTCCATCGGGTTCTACGTGTTGTTCACGTTGATCAGCTCGAACCTGCTCTCGGCGCTGATCGGTTCGGTCGGCCTGATGATCGCCTTCTACTACGGCCTCACCGGTTTCGCCTGTGTGTGGTTCTACCGCAAGGACCTGACCGCCTCGGCGCGCGACTTCGTCATGCGCGGGGTGGTGCCGTTGCTCGGGGGCCTGATCCTGCTGGTGGTGTTCGCCTATGGGCTGATCCAGTACGCCAAGCCGGACTGGCTGACCGACGCCGACGGCAACAACGTCACGATCTTCGGGTTCGGCGCGGTCGCGGTCGTGGGTATCGGCGCGCTCGTGCTGGGAGTGATCCTGATGGTGGTCTGGTGGCTGATGTCACCCGACTTCTTCCGCGGCCGCACGCTGTCCCGGCGCTCCAGCGCCGATCTGGTGCTGACGCCGGCCACCGCCGTCGAGGCGCACTTCGGCCTGCCGGACTCCGGAGACATGCCGACGGTCATCTCCCCCGACCTGTCGAACCTCCCGCCGGGCGAGACCGCCCTCAACCCGGAGACCGGCGAGGAGTTCACCCGGGGGCCGCAGGCTTAGGGCAACTCCTTGCGCGGCCACATCCGGTGACCGGCGACGGCCACCGCGGCGGTGACGACGGCCGCCAGGTACACCGGGAAGCCGGCGTCGAGGCGTAACAACGAGGCACCGCAGAATGCGCCGGCGATGATCACCACGACAGCCCACAACCGTCGGTGCGTCAGCCACGTCAGCCCGGGGCCGAACAGCGTCTCGCTGGCATAGGCGGTGAGAGTGGACGTGACCACCACGGTGGTGACGTCGGCGACGGCCAGCATCCGCGCCGTCGCGGCCTGGGCGCCCATCAGCGTCGCCAGGGTGGCGGCGATGCCGACGCCGACCGCCGACTCGCCGTGAACCCGAACGAGTGTCAGCACCGTGGCCGCGGCGGCGAGCACCACCGCACTGGTGGCGAACACGGCGGTGACGACCGGCCGCCAGCCGCCGGGATGGCGTTGGAGCAGGCGACCCACCACCGCGGCACCGGCCACGTAGGCGCCCAGCGCCACCAGCGGTCCGGCGACGGGCAGTTCGTCCTCACCGGCCATGCCCATCCCGAGGATCACCACATTGCCGGTCATGTTGCCGGTGAACACCCGGTCCAGCGCGAGATACCCCACCGCGTCCAGCAGTCCGGTGACGAAGGTCAGCGCGAGCATCAGCCACAGCTGCAGATGCGTGCGGATCAGAGTGGTCACGGCTGCGGACGCGGGTAGTGCGCCACCACGGCGGCGCCGTCCGACCGCGGATCCGACGCGGCCGTCATCGAGCCGCCGGAATCGACGAAGACCACATTGGCCTGGCCGAGGGCTTCGGTGCGCGGCGGCACCTCGGTCGCGGTGAAGCCCGCCGCACGGATCGACGCCTGCGCGGCCGGATCGAGGTCGGCCTCGACGGTCACGCTGTCCGGGCCGCCGCCGCACTGGGTGCCGACGATGGCGCGGGGCGCGGCAACCGCGTCGACCGCCGTGGCGCCGCCCACTGCCCGCAGCAGGATCTGGCCGAGGATCTGCGGCTGACCCTGCCCGCCCATGGTCGACAACACGTGTGCGATCCGGCCCTGCCGCATCGTCATCGCCGGCATCAGCGTGTGCGCCGGGCGCTTTCGCGGCGCGATCACGTTCGGCGATGCCGGGTCCAGGCTGAATCCGCAGCCGCGATTGTGGAACAGCACACCGGTGACCGGGTCGATCAGTCCGGACCCGAACGCGTGATAGACGCTCTGGATCAGTGACACCGCGTATCCCTCGCCGTCGGCGACGGCGATACCCACGGTGTCCCCGCGGGGCACGCCCGGCGGCCGGCTCACCGGTACGGTGCCGTCCAACATCACGTCGACGTCGACGGTGGCGTGCCGCGGGTCGGCGAGTTGACTGTCGCGAATCCCGTTGCCGCGGTGGAAGGCGTGCAGCAACTGCCCCATGCCGTCGCCGACCGGGTCGGCCAGGCCGCCGGCGTGCACCATACCGAGCGCATGCAGCAGCAGGAAACCCTGGCTGTTGGGCGGGCTCGTCAGCACGGTCAGGTCACCGAACTCAGCCCGCAACGGCTCGACGACCTCAACCTGGAAGTCGGCGAAATCCGCTTCGGTCAAACAGGATTGGTGGGTGCGCAAGTAACCGACGGACCGTTGCGCGAGACCCCCGCTGTAGAACTCGTCGGGCCCGTCAGAGCGCAAGGTCGCCAACGTGTCGGCCAGCGCCGGCTGCCGGAACAGCTCACCGACCCGCATCGGCGCACCGTGCGGGCGGAACACCCGGTCGAAGTCGACGGTGCCGATCAGATCGCGGTTCTCGGGATCGTCGAGGTGGCTGGCCAACGACGCGGGTACCGGCACACCGTCGCGGGCGGCCGTCTCGGCGGCGCACAGCGTCGAACTCCACGAAACGCGGGAACCCAAGCGGCGCATCGCCTCCCACCCTCGCACCCCGCCCGGCACGGTCACCGCAGCGGCACCACGCGCGGGCAGCCAGTCCCCGTGCTCGGCGCGAAGGGCCTCGGCATCCACCGTGGTACCGGCCCACCCGGAGGCGTTGAGGCAGTTCACTGTGCCATCCGGGGTCCGGACCAGAGCGAACAGGTCGCCGCCGAGCGCGACGTTGTGGGGGTACACAACGGTCAGCACAGCGGCGGCGGCGATCGCGGCGTCGATGGCGGTGCCACCGCCACGCAGGATCGCGATCCCGGCATCGGTGGCCAGGGCGTGCGGGGTAGCCAGTGCTGCCACTACTGGCTGCCCGCCAAGGGCGGCGGACACGAGAGATTGACTCCTTCAGCGGATGGTGGAAAGAAACGCCTTGGTGCGGTCATGCTGCGGGTCGGCGAACAGACGCTCCGGTGGCGCGTCCTCGATGACCCGACCACCGTCCATGACGACGATACGGTCAGCGGCGTCCCTGGCGAACCGCATCTCGTGTGTGACGACCACCATGGTCATGTGCTCGTCGGCCAGCTCACGCATCACCGCCAGGACCTCGCCGACCATCTCGACGTCCAAAGCACTGGTGGGTTCGTCGAACAGCATGACCTTGGGCCGCATGGCCAGCGCGCGGGCGATCGCCACCCGCTGTTGCTGTCCTCCGGACAGTTGGCTGGGACGGGCATCGGCCTTGTCCGCCAAGCCCACTCGGCTCAACACCGCGATGGCGTCGCGACGCGCCTCGTCCTTGGCCACCCCGAGCACGCGTACCGGACCATTCCAGACGTTTTCGGCGGCCGTCATGTGCGGGAACAGGTTGAAGTGCTGGAAGACGAACCCGATCTCGCGCCGGCGGCGCGCCAGCTCGCTGATGCTCACCTTCTTGGTGCCGCCGGAGTCGCGATGGCCGATCGGCGTCCCGCCGATCAGGATCCGGCCGCTGTCGACGGTCTCCAGGTGATTGAGCGATCGCAGCAGGGTGGTCTTGCCCGCTCCGGAAGGGCCGATGAGGACGACGACCTCACCCCGCATGACATCCAGTGAGACGTTGTCGAGAACTCTGCGGCCACCGAGGGTTCGCGAGACGTTCTGCACCGAGACGATCGGAAGTTGTTCTGCCACTTGGTTCACATGGACCTCACAACTGGGCTTCGGCGGGCGCGGGGCTGCGGCGGGCACCGAGGAGCCGCTGGGTGATGCGCACGTGCTGGTTGATGCCGAGCTGACGAGCCAGCCTGTTCTCGATCTCGGCTTGGATGACCGTCCATATCGTGGTCAGCGCAAGGTAGTACAGCGCGGCGACGATGAAGATCTCGAAGGTGTGGAAGGTTGCCGAGCTGATGGATTGCGTCACAAGGAACATCTCACTGACACCGATCACCGACAGCACCGAGGTGGTCTTCATCATGCCGTTGAAGGAGTTGCCCATCGGCGGAACCATGACGCGCAGCGACTGCGGGACGATGATCCAGCGCATCACCTTGGCGGGCTTCATCCCCAGGGACTCCGCGGCCTCGAACTGACCCTTGGGCACCGAATCCAAGCCTGCGCGGATGATTTCGGCGATGTAGGCGCTCTCGTTGATCGTCAGTCCGACGATAGCCGCCTGGATCGCCGCCTTGACCGACATCCCGAACAGGGACGCGTCGTGAAATTGGTAGAGGCCGACCGCCGCCAGACCGGTGTAGATGATGACCAACTGCACCAGTAGCGGAGTTCCGCGGACTGCCCAGATGTACAGGCTTGCGCACCAACGCAACACCGCGAACCGGGACCGGCGCAGCAGCGCTAAGACCAGGCCGACGAGGGTGGCCAGCACCATCGCCACCGCGGAGATGACGATGGTGAGAACCAGGCCGTTGAGGAAACGCTCACTGGGAGTGAACAGCGATTTCCAGAAGAACTGCCAATCGAAGTGCACGCCGCCGGTCTCCCGTCACTTCTGGATGTCGAGATCGGTCTGGCCCCAGTCGGCCAGGATCTTGGCGTACGTGCCGTTGGCCTCGAGTTCGCCGAGTGCCTTGGCGATCGCATCGTGCAGCGCGGCATCGCCTTTCAGCGTGGCGGCACCGATCTTGATGGTTCCGAACGGCTTTCCGGCGAGTTGGATCTGGGCACCGGTCTTGGTCGAGTAGTACCCCAACGTCTCGGCGGTGTCGAGGTACGCGTCGACCTGACCGTTCTGAACTTGTTGCAACGCAACGTCTGCGTGACTGTTGCGGGTGATGTCGATCTCCGGCTTGCCCGCGGCCGTGCACTTTCCGGACTGGTCGACCACCTGCTCCTCGGCGGTGGTGGCGATCGCCACGATGACCTTCTTGCCACACAGGCTGTCATCCATGCCGGTGATCGCCGCGGGATGCTCCTTGGACACCGCAATCCCGGTGCCCGAGTACGCATATGGCACGAAGTCGACGACCTTCTCGCGCTCCGGCTTGATGTAGAGCTGGGCCATGATCACGTCGCACTGCTTGGCCTGGAGCGTCGGGATCAGCGCGGTGAACGCTGATTCCACGAAGTCCGGCTTGAGGCCCAGCTGGCCGGCCAGCGCCTTGGCGAGGTCGACTTCGCTGCCGACCAGCGCACCGTTTTCGTCATGGTAAACACTCGGCGGGGTGCCGTCATTGGCGGCGCACACCTGGAGGGTGCCGGCCTGCAGGATCGCCGGCGGTGCGACTGAGGCCGGGCGGGTCGGCCCGGCGGCGTCCGTGGAATCCGACGAGCACCCGGTCAGTGCCGCGGCCAGGGCCGCGCCGAGCGCGATGGCGGCGCGAGTACGGGTCGAGAAGGGTGCAGGCACGGGAGCCTCCGAAATATCTGGTGGGACCTGACAGTTCGACCAGCCGTTGTCGATAGCCCGCCAGCAGCGGGGTCTATCGAACGATAGGGGACTATCGACTGATAGGCAACAGATAGCGAGCAGCCGTGTTGGCTAGCCCCGCCCGCGCGGAATGGCAGCCAGTCGTGCCGTGGTGGCGGCCTGCAGATCAGCAAGAATCCCGTGGTCGACCAGCAGGGCCCGCAGCACGAAGTCGGCGGCTTCAAGCGGGCGGCGCCCGCGGACCTGCCCGCCGGGTCCCCCTTGTTCGCGCAGCGTCTCGAACAGCACGCCGTTCATCGCGCGCTGGACGAACCCGGGCTCGAAGGCCACGAACTCCCCCGCCTCGCAGCCCCCGGTGACCACCCGCTCGACCAAGTCATGGAACACCGCGATACCGGCGCGCTCGTCTGCGAGCTCGGCAAGGCCCAGCACGGCGTCCTGGTAGAGCCCGCGCGAATCGAACGGTTGATCCAGCGACTGGCGCACGTCGCAGGCGATGGTCAGGTGCAGTTTCGCCGCCCAGCTGACGTCCTCGGCCAGGTACTGGCGGATCCGTGCCACCGACGGTCCGAGGTCCAGTTCCACCAGTGACTGGTAGATCGCGTGCTTGGCCTCGAAGTGGTGAAACAGCGAGGGCTGCCGGATCTGCACGGCGTCGGCGATGTCACGGGTCGACGTACCGAAGAACCCGCGCTGGGCGAACAGGCTGGCCGCGGCCAGCAGGATGCGACCTCTGGTCGACGTCCAATCCACCTCGGGAGGCTGCCAGTCGGGCCCGTACTTCACCGCCAGATTGTGTCACCACCGCCGAGGCGGCCGGAACCGGCCGCTTACCGCTTCTTGAAAATCGTCCGGTGCCAATCCTTTTCGGCGACACCGGTGATGTCACTCATCACGTGCTTGATGGTCAGGTATTCCTCGAAGGAGTAGTCGCTCATGTCCTTGCCGAACCCGGACGCGCCGACCCCGCCGTGTGGCATCTCGCTGATGATCGGGATGTGGTCGTTGATCCACACGCAGCCGGCGTTGATCTCGCGCGAGGCACGCTGGGCGCGGTAGACGTCGCGGGTCCACGCCGAGGCGGCCAGCCCGTAGTCGGTGTCGTTGGCCTGGCGCAGCGCGTCGTCGTCGCCGTCGTGGGTGCGTACGGTCAGCACCGGACCGAAGATCTCGTCGCGATAGACCTCGCAGGTTTCGGCGACGTCGGCGATCAGCGTCGGCAGGTAGAACGACCCGGGCCGGTCCGGGGCCGCACCGCCGGTGACGACGCGACCGCCCTCGCCCGGCGCCCGGGCCACCATCGCCGCGACCTTGTCGCGGTGGGTGGCCGAGATCAGCGGACCCAGGTCGGTGTCGGGATCCTGCGGATCGCCGACGACCATCTTGCCCATGAGCTCGGCCACCCCGGCCACGAAGTCGTCGTAGAGGTCGCGGGCCACGATGGCACGGGTCGCCGCTGTGCAGTCCTGCCCGGAGTTGATCAGCGAGCCGGCCACTGCGCCGTTGATCGCGGCATCCAGATCGGCGTCGTCGAACACCACGAACGGCGCCTTGCCGCCGAGTTCCAGTTGGGTGCGGTGGCCATACGCCGCCGCGGCCGCCATCACCCGCCGCCCCACCGCGGTCGAGCCGGTGAACGTCACGACGTCGACATCGCGGTGGCCGGCCAGGGCCGAGCCGACGTCCGCCCCGGCGCCGGTGATGACGTTGAGCACGCCGTCGGGCAGGCCGGCCTCGGTGGCCAGCCGGGCCAGCGTGAGAGTGGTCAGCGGGGTCAGCTCGGCGGGCTTGATGACCACCGAACAGCCGGCGGCCAACGCGGGCAGCACCTTCCACACCGCCATCTGCAGCGGGTAGTTCCACGGCGTGATCGTCGCGACCACCCCGACCGCCTCGCGCCGGATGGACGATGTGTGGTCGCCGCTGTACTCCCCGGTGGCCTTGCCTTCCAGGTGGCGGGCGGCCCCGGCGAAGAACGCGATGTTGTCGATGCTGCCTGGCACGTCGAACTCGGTGGCCAGCCGCACCGGTTTGCCGGTTTGACTGACCTCTTCGGCGGCGATCTCCGCGGAGTGGGCGTCGACGAGTTCGGCCAGCTTGGCCAATACTGTGGCACGCTCGACGGGGGTGGCCCGCGACCAGCCGCCGAGAGCGGCGCGGGCGGCGGCCACCGCGGTGTCGACGTCGGCGGGCTGGGCCAGCGCCAGCTCCGCGACGACGCTGCCGTCGGCCGGGTTGATGACCTGGTGGAGGCTACCGCCGGTCACCAGCGGGGCACCATCGATCCAGCTACCGGGCACAATTCGGGTCTTGTCAGAGGTGAGTGCGGTCACCGCCCCACGGTAACCGACCCGCTCAGCAACTGCTACGCATTCCCACAGTACGGGTGGGCTATCGCCACCAATTTCATCGATCTTGTTGCCTTAAACAACTGATTCCGTGCACAATCATGAGCATGCGTGACTCGGGTGTACCGGCCACTCGGTTTCCCGTCCGGGCCATCGGGGCGGGTGGAAACGGGCCCGTCCAGTTGGACGAGATGTCCAAGGCCATTATCGAGAAACTGCAGCAGGACGGCCGGCGTTCCTACGCCGCGATAGGCAAGTCCGTCGGGCTGTCGGAGGCGGCGGTGCGCCAGCGAGTGCAGCGCCTGGTCGACTCCGGGGTGATGCAGATCGTGGCGGTGACCGATCCTCTCCAGCTGGGATTCAGCAGGCAGGCGATGATCGGCATCCGCTGCACAGGAGATACCACCAAGGTCGCCGAGAAGCTCGCACAGATCGACGCCGTCGATTACGTCGTGCTCACCGCGGGCACCTTCGACGCGATCGCCGAGGTCGTGTGCGAGGACGACGCCGAGCTGCTGGAGCTGCTCAACACCGAGATCCGCGCCGTGCCCGGGGTGACCTCGACCGAAACCTTGGTTTATCTCAAACTCGTTAAACAACAATACAATTGGGGAACACGATGAGTACCACCACGCTCGATCTCACGGCGGAGCTGTCGGCCAAGGCCGACCGCCACCTGTGGGGCCACTTCGCCCGGCACGGTGCGGGGCTGACGCCGCCGATCATCAGCCGCGGCGAAGGCGTGTACATCTACGACAGCCACGGCAAGCGATACTTCGACGGCCTCTCAGGTCTTTTCGTCGTCCAGGCCGGACACGGCCGCAAGGAGCTTGCCGAGGCCGCCGCCAAGCAGGCCGAGACCCTCGAGTTCTTCCCGCTGTGGTCCTACGCAACCCCGCCGGCGATCGAATTGGCCGACCGGCTGGCGAATTACGCTCCCGGTGACCTGAATCGGGTGTTCTTCACCACCGGCGGCGGTGAAGCGGTCGAGAGCGCCTGGAAACTGGCCAAGCAGTACTTCAAGCTGACCGGCAAGCCCGGCAAGTACAAGGTGATCTCGCGGGCCATCGCCTACCACGGCACCCCGCAGGGTGCGCTGGCCATCACCGGCCTGCCCGACTTCAAGAAGCCGTTCGAACCGCTGACGCCCGGCGGTTTCCGGGTGCCCAACACCAACTTCTACCGGGCGCCCGCCCCCTACGACACCGACATCAAGGCGTGGGGGCAGTACTGCGCCGACCGCATCGCCGAGGCCATCGAGTTCGAGGGCCCCGAAACGGTGTGTGCGGTCTTCCTGGAGCCGGTGCAGAATGCCGGCGGTTGCTTCCCGCCGCCGCCGGGATACTTCGAACGGGTCCGCGAGATCTGCGACGAGTACGACGTGCTGCTGGTGTCCGACGAGGTGATCTGCGCGTTCGGCCGGATCGGTTCGATGTTCGCCTGCGAGGACATCGGCTACCAGCCCGACATGATCACCTGCGCCAAGGGCATGACCTCGGGTTACTCGCCGATCGGCGCGATGATCGCCAGCGACCGGCTGTTCGAACCGTTCAGCGACGGCAAGACGGTGTTCGGCCACGGCTACACCTTCGGCGGGCACCCGGTGTCCTCGGCGGTGGCGCTGGCCAACCTCGACATCTTCGAGCGCGAGGGCATCAACGATCACGTCAAGACCAACGCCCCGATCTTCCGGGCCACGTTGGAGAAGCTGCTCGAACTGCCGATCGTCGGCGACGTGCGCGGTGAAGGATTCTTCTACGGCATCGAGCTGGTGAAGGACAAGACCACCCGGGAGACCTTCAACGACGACGAGAGCGAGCGGCTGCTGCGCGGCTTCCTGTCCTCGGCGCTGTTTGAGGCCGGCCTGTACTGCCGCGCCGACGACCGTGGCGACCCAGTCGTACAGCTGGCGCCGCCGCTGATCAGCGGGCCCAAGGAATTCGACGAGATCTACGACATCTTGCACCGGGTGCTCAGCGAGGCCAGCCGCCTGCTGTGACCGGGGCCGCCAAGCCGACGATCGATCCGGTCCGGTGGCAGCCGCCGCCGGTGGACGCCCTGCCCGAGTTCGGGCCTGCCGAGCTGACGATCGTCGGACTGCCCGGCGAGCAACCCGAGGACATCGTCGTCGACGCGGACGGCTCGCTGTGGACCGGACTGGTCGACGGCCGAGTCGTCCGCATCGGTGCTGACGGTGGCATCGCCGTGATCGGGCGGACCACGGGCCGCCCGCTGGGGATGACGGTCGCCCGTGATGGCCGACTGCTGATCTGCACCAGCCCGGGTGGCCTGGTGGCGATGGATCGCAGCACCGGTGCCGTCGAGGTGCTGGTGGAGTCGGTGGCCGGCAGGGCGCTGCAATTCTGCTCGAATGTCGTCGAATTGCCGGACGGCACAATCTATTTCACCGAGTCGACGGCGAAGTTCAGCTTCCAGCACTTCAAGGGCGCGATCTTCGAGGCGCGCGGCGACGGCGGACTGTTCCGCCTCGACCCGGACGGCACGGTCAGCACGGTGCTCGAGCACCTCTACTTCGCCAACGGGCTGACGCCGACCGTCGACGGAACGGCACTGGTATTCGCCGAAACCCAGGGCCGCCGGCTGTCGAAGTACTGGCTGGCCGGGCCGAACGCGGGCACCGTGACACCGTTGGCGGTGCACCTGCCCGCGATGCCGGACAACTTGTCGACCGGGTCCGACGGCCGGATCTGGTGTGCGATGGTCTCGGCCCGCAACACCACCGCGGACTTCCTCGCCGCCCGCTCGCCGCGACTGCGCAGTCTGCTGTGGAAGCTGCCCGACAATCTGCAGCCCCAAATCACCCCGACGGTGTGGGCGGTGGCGTTCGATCCGGACAGCGGGGCGGCAGTCGCCGGCCTGCAGATGACCCATCCGGAGTTCGGTCTGGTCACCGGTCTGGTGGAGCGCGGGGACCGGCTGTGGCTGGCCACGATCGGACATTCCGCCGTCGCGCACTGCGCCCTACCGAGCTAACAATTGCATCAATAACCACATCAGTCACAGCGCGGCTCCCCGGTTTCCGGGCTCCAATCCCCTACTCTGCGAACCGATGGCGAGCTCGAAGATCTTCACGCGGGGTGCTGCCGCGGTGGCTGCGGCGCTGTGCGTCGTCGGCACCTCGGCGACCGCGTGGGCCGACCCGGACCCCAACACCTGCCCCTACCGGGTGACCACCCCGCCGGCCGTCGACTCCTCGGAGGTGCCGGAGGCGGGCGACCCGCCGCAGCCATTGCCCGTTCCGGCCAAGCCGGTGGGCGGTGACGCGCTGGCGGGCTGCGGCGTGATCGTCGCGGCGGGTACACCGCCGGTCCCCGACGACATCTCGGCCGAATCGTGGGTGGTGGCCGACCTCGACACCGGCGACATCATCGCCGCGCGCGATCCCCATGCCCGGCACCGCCCCGCCAGCATCATCAAGGTGCTGATCGCGATGCAGTCCATGAACGAACTGCCGCTGAACAAGATGGTCGAGGGCACCCAGGACGACGCCAACGCCGAGGGCACCAGGGTCGGCGTGGACGAGGGCGGCAAGTACACCGTCAACGATCTGCTGCACGGCCTGCTGATGCACTCGGGCAACGACGCCGCGCATGCGCTGGCCATGCAGGTCGGCGGCTGGGACACCGCGCTGCAGAAGATCAATACCCTGGCCCGCAAGCTCGGCGGTCAGGACACCCGCGCGGCGACGCCGTCCGGTCTGGACGGGCCGGGCATGAGCACGTCGGCCTACGACATCGGGCTGTTCTACCGCTACGCCTGGGCGAACCCGACGTTCGCGAACATCGTCGCCACCGAGAAGTACAACTTCCCCGGCCATCCCGCCAAGCCGGGTGAGGACGGCGATCATCCGGGCTATGAGCTGGAGAACGACAACCAGCTGCTCTACAACTACCCGGGTGCGCTCGGCGGCAAGACGGGCTACACCGACGACGCCGGGCAGACGTTCGTGGGCGCCGCCAACCGTGACGGCCGCCGGCTGGTGGCGGTGCTGATGCGCGGCACCCGCCAGCCGATCCCGCCGTGGCAACAGGCCGCGCACCTGCTCGACTACGGCTTCGCCACCCCGCCCGGAACCCGGATCGGGAACCTGATCGACCCGGATCCGTCGCTGCTGCCGCCCAAGCCGGATGAGGCCACGGCCGTGAAAGCCAGTGGCACCCAGCTGCTTCCCGAGGCCGACGCGGTGCCGGTGCGGGTGGGCGTCGGGGTGGTCGGCACGCTGGTGGTGTTCTCGCTGATCATGATGGCGCGCGCCATCAACCGCCGACCCGTGCGCGGCCGGTAGAGCCTCCAACTCACCGAGATTGACGCTAGCGAGGTGCTTACTCGCACTGTCGCGCGCTCACGTCGATCTCGGTGAGGTACGAACACGTGGGTTCAGTCTCGCGATGACTGCCGGCCTTTACCGAACAGCCGCGAAACACCCAGTGCACCAACCGCACCCACCGCGACCGCGGCGACCGTCTGCCGGGTGCTCAGACCCTCGTCCGGGCCCACCCGCGGCGAGATGACGGCCGGCCCGGGTGCCGGAACCGGGTCGGGGCGCAGGTTGTCCTTCGACGTCGCCGCCCACGCGGTGGCGAACAGCACCAGCCGCGCGGTGATGTAGGCGAACACCATCAGACCCAGCACCGGCCCGAACGTCGCACCGGCCGGACCGTGCACCACCGACCGCAGGTAGATCGAACCGACCAGTTTGAAAAGCTCGAATGCGACGGCGGCCATCAGGCCGGCGCGCAGGCTGCTGCGGAAGCTCACCGACTCGCGCGGCAACCGGGCGATCATCCAGCTGAACAGCATCCACGACACCGCCCACGACATCACCAGCGAGACGACACGCAGCACGCCGCCGAGGCCGGCCAGGTGTGGCACACCGATCCACTCCAGCACGTTCGTCATGACCGACGGATCCGTCAGCGCGGTCAACGCGACGGTCACGACGATCGCGACGAAGACCGACAGCAGGACCGTCAGATCGGACAGCTTCGTGCGCAGGAAGTTCTGATTCTCGACCCGCTGATCCCACATCTGGCTCAGCGCCTCACGCAGATTCCCGATCCAGCCCAGCCCCGCCCACGCCGCGGTGGCCAGGCCGATCACCCCCACCGACGTACGGGACTGGATCGCCGAATCGACCAGCCCGATCAGCTGCTGACCAAAATCACCGGAAACTGTTGTCCTGATCCGGTTTTCGATGTCGGCCAGCAGATGCGGCCGGCTGGCCAACACGAAGCCGCCCGCCGCGAATCCGACCATCAGCAGCGGGAACAGCGCGAAGATCGTGAAGTAGGTGATGCCCGCGGCGTAGAAGTCGCCTTTGACCTTCTGATAGCGCGTCCCCGCACGGATCGTGTGGTCGATCCAGTGATAGCGGGCCCGCAGCCGGTCGAGGCGACCCGGTTCGGCCGGTTCTGACATGCCCAGCCCCTCGTATGTCTACGAACTTGTCGGCAGAAACCCTAACCGGTCGTATACCCGTCCGATGGTCTTCGCAGACACCTCGCGGGCCCGGTCGGCTCCCTTGGCCAGGATCGCCTGCAGTTCGGCCGGATCGGCGAGGAGTTCGTGGACGCGCTGCTGCAGCGGGGTGACATAGGAGACGACGGCGTCGGCGGTGTCCTTTTTCAGGTCGCCGTAGCCGCGACCTTCGTATCCGGCCACCAACGTGTCGATGTCGGTGCCGGTGACCGCCGACTGGATCGACAGCAGGTTGGACACGCCGGGCTTGGCGTCGACGTCGTAGCGGATCTCCCGCTCGCTGTCGGTGACGGCCGAGCGGATCTTCTTCGCCGTCACCTTCGGGTCGTCGAGCAGGCTGATCAGGCCGGCCTCGGTGGCCGCGGACTTGCTCATCTTGGCGGTCGGTTCTTGCAGGTCGTAGATCTTGGCGGTGGCCTTGGCGATCATCGGTTCCGGGATGACGAAGGTGTCGGGGAAGCGCACGTTGAACCGCTGGGCGACGTCACGGGCCAGCTCCAGGTGCTGGCGCTGATCCTCACCGACCGGCACCAGGTCGGTGTCGTAGAGCAGCACGTCGGCGGCCATCAGCACCGGATAGGTGAACAGACCCACCGTCGTCGCCTCCGCGCCCTGCTTCTGCGACTTGTCCTTGAACTGCGTCATCCGCGAGGCCTGGCCGAACCCGGTGAAGCAGCCCAGCGCCCAGGCCAGCTCGGTATGGGCGGGCACGTGACTCTGGACGAAGATCGTCGCGCGATCCGGGTCGATTCCGAGCGCCAGGTATTGGGCGGCGGTCACCAACGTGCGGTGGCGCAGCGTGGCGGGATCCTGCGGCACGGTGATCGCATGCAGGTCCACCACGCAGAAGAACGCGTCGTAATCGTCCTGCAGCCCGACCCATTGCCTGATCGCTCCGAGGGCATTGCCCAGGTGCAGCGAGTCTGACGTCGGCTGGACGCCGGAGAAAACGACACGACGAGATGAGCTGTTCATGGTACGTCAATCCTGTCACGAGGCCCCGCCACGACGACCGAGTGGCATTAGCATCCTGCTTCGTGGGAGGAAGACTGGCGCTGGCCGCCATCGTGACGATGATCTGTGCGCTGGCCGGGTGCGGCAGCGACGCGGGTGACGAGAAGCGCCCGGCGTCGACGGCAGTGGTGATCGTGTCGGGCGGGGATGCGACGACGCCGTTCACCGGCCCGGAGCAGGCCTGCAAGACCGGGCTGGCCGCCGGCAACACCGACACCGAGCTGCGGGAGTACCTGCTCGGCAAGGGGTACACCGTGTACACCTCCCCCGCGATGGCGGGCCGCGGCCAGGTGGTCGACCAGACCGGGTTCGGTCCATTCGGGGTCTGCCCGGTCACCTTGCCGGAGAACATGACCGTCGACTCGACGGGCAGCATCGACACCGCAGGCGAACACCTGGCCCGATTCCTCAACTGGTTGCACACCGACAAGGGCGTCAACGAGGTCGACTTCGTCGGTCATTCGATGGGCGGGCTGTACTCGCGCGCCGCCATCCGGGTGTTGGCGTCGACGAACTCACCGCTGAAGGTGCGGTCGCTGACCACCATCGGCACGCCGTGGCAGGGCTCCTATCTGTCGGATTTCGCCAACGGGCTTGTCCCGCTCAGTGATTGCAAGACCGACACGTTCTGCGAGACCTCGATGAAGGGCATGTCCGACGAGGTGAAGCGGCTGATGGCCGGCTCGGGCCGCGAAGTCAACCAGGCGTTCCTGATGGGTAAGAACGGCTGGAACGAATACCAATCCGGGGTGCTGGACAAGATCCCGGTGGTGCTGATCGGCGGCAAGAAGTTCACCGCCCCAAAAACCAGCAGCGCCGGCCCGGTCAATCCGGCGGTGTGGCCCAATGACGGCATCGTGGCGCTACAGAGTGCGCTGGCAAAAGACATCGGCGACCCGGTACTGCCGCACCGCCAGTGTTCGACCTTCGACGACACCCACAGCATTTTCGTCTCCAATCTTGCTGGGCTGGAACAGAAGACGGCGCTGACGTGGGACCCGCAGGTACTCGAGGTCGTGCGCAAGGCCATCGACGACGCACCCAAGGCGCTTGCTCGCCCCAACCGGGAAGGCTGCCCGACCTAGTGCGCCGCATCCTGGCGCTGGCGGCGGCGGTGCTGCTGGCGGGTTGCTCGCACGGCGACACCGGTACCCGCCCGCCGGCTCAGGCGGTGGTCCTGGTCTCCGGCCTGGCCGGCACCGCCCCCTACACCGCGCCGGACGCCGCGTGTGCGATCGGCCTGCCGGCCGGCACCGACCACACGTCGTTGCGCGAACACCTTCTGGGGAAGGGATATTCGGTGTTCACCGCGCCAGCGATGGCCGGCTCCGGCCAGGTGCACGACACGACCGGATACGGGGCATTCGCCTCCTGCCCGGCGCCGCTGCCCGCGTCGATGACCCTCGACAGCACCGGCGGCATCGACCTCGCCGGCGAACACCTGGCCCGCTTCATCGACTGGCTGCACACCGACAAGCACATCGACGAGGTGGATCTGGTGGGCCATTCGATGGGTGGACTGTTCGCCAGGGCGGCGATCCGCACCCTGGCCGCCGAGCAGTCAGCGGTGCGGGTTCGATCGTTGACGACGATCGGAACACCCTGGGAGGGCTCCTATCTGGCGAACTTTGCCGAGGGAACCGTCAAGATCAGCGACTGCCTCGGTGACCAGTTCTGCGAGAGCCAGATGAAGGGCTATGCCAGAGATATTGCGGCCGTTCACGTTTCCGGGTCAGCGCGCGAACTCGGGCAGTCATATCTGACGGGTCCCAAGGGCTGGAACCGCTTTCAAGCGGGCGTCCTGGACGCGGTGCCCGTCACATTGATCGGCGGCAATCGGTTCGACCACGCCGGGGGCACCCCGGCGGTATGGCCGAATGACGGGGTGGTGGAGTTGCGGAGCGCTCTGGGCCGCGACATCGACGCCGCCGTGTTGCCCCACCGGCGGTGCCGCATCGTCGACGACACCCACAGCGACTACGTGTCGATGATCGCCCGACTGCCCCGCGACACCGCGCTGACCTGGGACCCGCGCGTGCTCGACGCGGTGACCGAGGCGATCGCCGGCGCGGCAACGGCACTCGACGGCCCCGACCGACAAGGCTGCTGACCCCGGACGTGTCCCCCGATCGGTGGACACGAAAACGGGCTGGTCAGCGGATCGACTGAGATGTGGTGAGCGCGAATGATTGAGTCATGACCACGAACCGCTTCAAGACCCTGATCGCAGCCCCCGCCCTCGCCGCCGCCGTCATCGGTGGTGCCGCCCTCACATTCGCCGGCCCGGCCAGCGCGTCGACCAGCTTGAACAGCTCCTCGCCGTACGCCGATGACTCGACCACCGGCAACTTCTACGCCCCGACCACCTATGCGACCCCGGCCACGACATACGTCCCGTGGGGCGCCTGGATCAACGGAAACTACTAGACCAGCAAGACAATGGGCCGGTCGCCTCCTCCCCCCGAGGCGACCGGCCCATTTTTGTCGGCTCAGCCGAACTCGACGGTCACCGGTGCGTGATCCGACCAGCGCAGCGCGTAGGCGGCGGGCTTCTCGACCCGCGCCGACACCGTGCGCGCCGCCAGGCTCGCACTGGCCAGGTGGTAGTCGATGCGCCAGCCCGCGTCGTTGTCGAACGCCTTACCGCGCCACGACCACCAGCTGTACGGTCCGGCGACATCGGGGTTGAGCCGGCGCATCACGTCGACCCAGCCGGAGTCCATCAGGTCGGTCAGCCACTGCCGCTCGCCGGGCAGAAAGCCGGCCTTCTTGACGTTGGCCTTCCAGGCCTTGATGTCGTTCTCGGTGTGGGCGATGTTCCAGTCGCCGCAGATCACCGCGTCGCGCCCGTCGGCGGTCAGCTCCGCCATCCGCTTGGCCAGCGCGGCCATGAACCGTTCCTTCTCCAGCTGGCGGTCCGTGCCGGCCTCGCCGGTGTGCACGTACACGCTGGCGACTGTCTCGCCGCCGGCCAGATCCGCCTCGACGTAGCGGCCGTGTAGCTCGAATTCGGTTGCCGCCAAGCCGATCCGGACCGCGGCGAACGGGGTGCGGGACAGGATCGCCACCCCGCTGCGACCCTTGAGATGCGGGCTGGCCGAGGCCAGATGCCAGCCGTCGGCCACCGCCGGTGCCAGTGCCTCGGCGATCTGCTCGTCGTCGGAGCGGGTCTCCTGCAGGCACACCACGTCGGACGCGGTCTGCGACAGCCAGGCCAGCAGGCCGAGGTTCTCGGCCGAACGCTGGCGGACAGCGGCGCGGACGCCGTTGACATTGATGGTGGTCACGATCACGAGAGAAAACCTATCTTGCGGTACCGGCGGTATCACCTTTACGGTCTGGTTGTGGCGACCCGCGAATCAATCCATCTAGGTGCCGGCGAACCGATCCTGCTTCTGCACCCGTTCATGATGTCCTCCTACGTCTGGTCCGACGTTGCGCCCCGGCTGGCAGACACCGGCCGCTTCGAGGTGTTCGCACCGTCGATGGCCGGCCACAACGGTGGCCCGCGCAGCCGATCGCTGATCCTGGATTCCGCGACCCTGGCCGACCACGTCGAGCGCCAGCTCGACGAGATGGGCTGGGACACCGCCCACGTCGTCGGCAACTCGCTGGGCGGCTGGGTGGCATTCGAACTTGAGCGACGCGGCCGGGCCAGGACGCTGACCGGGATCGCCCCGGCCGGCGGCTGGCACCGCTGGTCACCGGTGAAGTACGAGATCGTCGGCAAGTTCGTCGCCGGCCTGCCGGTGTGGCTGACCGCCCGGCTACTCGGCGAGCGCGCGCTGCGCCTACCCGGCGTCAAAGCCGCCGCCACGGTGCCGATCAGCGCCACCCCGCGGGGGGTCACCGAGGTGCAGCTGCAGGAGATCCTCGATGACGTCACCCACTGTCCGGCCTACTACCAGCTGCTGATCAAGGCGTTGCTGATGCCGGGACTGATGGAGCTGACCGAACTGTCGGTCCCGACGCACCTGGTGGTCTGCGAGCGTGACCGGGTGCTGCCCCATCCCCGGTTCACCAAGCACTTCCACAAGAACATCCCGGAGATCACGAAGGTGACCCACCTCGACGGCGTCGGGCACATCCCGATGTTCGAGGCGCCGGATCGCGTCACGAACCTGATCACCGAGTGGGTCGACGCCCACGTTCCCCCGGTGCGGCAGCCTGGCTCCGCCAGTTAGCCGGGGCTAGCTGAGCGCGGAGTTGAAGGTCTTGGAAGGCCGCATCACCGAGGCGGTCTTCTCGCGGTCCGGGTAGTAGTAGCCGCCGATATCGACGGCCTGCCCCTGCACCTCGGCCAGTTCAGCGATGATGGCGTCCTCGTTCTCGGCGAGGGTCTTGGCGAGCGGCGCGAAATGCTCGGCCAGTTCCTTGTCCTCGTTCTGCTCGGCAAGTGCCTGCGCCCAGTACAGCGCGAGGTAGAACTGGCTACCGCGGTTGTCCAGCTCGCCTGCCTTGCGCGACGGATTCTTGTTGGCGTCCAACAACTCTCCGACCGCGGTGTCCAGCGTGGTCGCCAGCACCTTGGCCTTGGCGTTGCCGAACTTGTTGCCCAGATCCTCGAGGCTGGCGCCGATCGCCAGGAACTCGCCGAGCGAATCCCAGCGCAGGTGGTTCTCCTCCACCAGCTGGCTGACGTGCTTGGGAGCCGACCCACCGGCACCGGTCTCGTACAGCCCGCCGCCGGCCATCAACGGCACGATCGACAGCATCTTGGCGCTGGTGCCCAGCTCCAGGATCGGAAACAGGTCGGTGAGGTAGTCACGCAGGATGTTGCCCGTCGCGGCGATGGTGTCCTGGCCGCGGATCACCCGCTCGAGGGTGTACCGCATGGCCCACACCTGCGGCAGGATCGTGATGTCGAGGCCCTCGGTGTCCTCTTCGGCGAGGTAGGCCTTCACCTTCTTGCGCAGCTCGTTCTCGTGCGGACGTTCGTCATCGAGCCAGAACACCGTGGTCATGCCGGACAGCCTGGCCCGGTTGACGGCCAGCTTGACCCAGTCGCGGATAGGCGCGTCCTTGACGATCGGCATCCGCCAGATGTCGCCCTCTTCGACGTCCCAGGACAGCAGCACCTCGCCGGTGTCGACGTCGACGATGTCGGCGACGCCGTCGACCGGGATCTCGAAGGTCTTGTCGTGGCTGCCGTACTCCTCGGCCTTCTGCGCCATCAGACCGACGTTGGGAACGGTGCCCATCGTGGTCGGATCGAACTGGCCGTGGGTCTTACAGAAGTTGATCATCTCCTGGTACATCCGGGAGAACGTCGACTCCGGGTTGACGGCCTTGGTGTCCTTGGTGCGGCCGTCGGCGCCGTACATCTTGCCGCCGAGCCGGATCATCGCGGGCATCGAGGCGTCGACGATCACGTCGGACGGCGAGTGGAAGTTCGAGATGCCCTTGGCCGAGTCGACCATCGCCAGCTCCGGGCGGTGCTCGTGGCACTTGTGCAGGTCTTCGATGATCTCCTCGCGCTGCGAGGCCGGCAGCGATTCGATCTTGTCGTAGAGGTCGGAGAGCCCGTTGTTGACGTTGACGCCGAGCTCGTCGAACAGCTTGCCGTGCTTGGCGAAAGCGTCCTTGTAGAAGACCTTCACCGCGTGGCCGAACACGATCGGGTGCGAAACCTTCATCATGGTGGCCTTGACGTGCAGCGAGAACATCACGCCCGTCTTGTAGGCGTCCTCGATCTCCTTCTCGTAGAACTCGATCAGCGCCTTCTTGCTCATGAACATGCTGTCGATGACGTCGCCGTTGTCGAGCTTGACCTCGGGCTTGAGCACGATCGGGTCACCGGTCTTGGGCGTCAACACCATCTTCACGGTGCGGTCTTTGTCCAGCGTCATCGACTTCTCACCGTGGTAGAAGTCACCGGTCTTCATGGTCGCCACGTGGGTGCGGGAGGCCTGCGACCACTGGCCCATGCTGTGCGGGTGCTTCTTGGCGTATTCCTTGACCGCCTTGGGTGCACGACGGTCTGAGTTACCTTCGCGCAGAACCGGATTCACTGCGCTGCCGAGGATCTTGCCGTAGCGCTGGCGGATCTCTTTTTCCTCGTCGGTCTTCGGATCGCCCGGAAAGTCGGGAAGGTCGTAGCCCTTGGACTTGAGTTCCTTGATGGCGGCGATCAGCTGCGGTACCGAGGCGCTGATGTTGGGCAGCTTGATGATGTTGGCGCTCGGGTCCTGGGTCAGCTCGCCGAGTTCGGCCAGGTTGTCGGGCACCTTCTGCTCGTCGGTCAGCCGGTCGCTGAACTCGGCGAGGATGCGCGCGGCCACCGAGATGTCGCTGGTCTTGACGTCGATGCCGGCTGCCTCGACGAACGTGCGCAACACCGGCAGGAACGCATACGTCGCCAGCAGCGGCGCCTCATCAGTCAGCGTGTAGATGATGGTCGGGTTCTCGGCGCTCATTGCTGTTGTCTCCCGGGCGGTCAGTCAGGTGCGTTGGCGGCTATCAGTATCGCGTCGCTTCTGAACCTACGTGACCGCCGTCGTCGTATCTGTTGAGAGGTCTGCGTCACAGTCGTACCCGACGGCGCCGATATCCCGCTGGCCTCACGTTACGAAGGTCCGCTATGCTTTGACTCGGTCATGAGCGCCAGCGTCAAGCCCCGGCTCGCTGGCCGGCAACCCTCCAACCGCGGTGGGGTGCTCCGGGTGAAGACCAGGTTGAGCAGCTGCAGGTAGCTGCACGGCAAGCGCGGGTCCGCTCAGAACGGGCCCCCAGAACAGATGGAGGTTCGTTTTTCATATGAGCACGTCAGATATCGAGGATCCGACCGCGTCGTGGTCCTTCGAGACCAAGCAGATCCACGCCGGCCAAACCCCCGACGCCGTGACGCACGCCCGGGCACTGCCGATCTACGCCACCACGTCGTACACCTTCGACAACACCGACCACGCCGCCGCGCTGTTCGGGCTGGCCGAGCCGGGCAACATCTACACCCGGATCATGAATCCGACCCAGGACACCGTCGAGCAGCGCATCGCCGCCCTCGAAGGTGGCGTGGCCGCGCTGTTCCTGTCCTCCGGGCAGGCGGCGGAGACGTTCGCGATCCTGAACATCGCCGAAGCCGGCGATCACATCGTGTCCAGCCCGCGGTTGTACGGCGGCACCTACAACCTGCTGCACTACACGCTGCCGAAGTTGGGCATCGAAACCACGTTCGTGACCGACCCCGACGACCCGGAGTCGTGGCAGGCGGCGGTCCGGCCGAACACCAAGGCCTTCTTCGGCGAGACGATCTCCAACCCACAAATCGATGTGCTCGACATTCCGGCGGTGTCGAAGGTGGCGCACGACAACGGGGTTCCGCTGATCGTCGACAACACCATCGCCACGCCCTACCTCATTCAGCCGATCGCCCACGGCGCCGACATCGTCGTGCACTCGGCGACCAAGTACCTCGGCGGCCACGGCACGGCCATCGCCGGGGTGATCGTCGACAGCGGCAAGTTCGACTGGACCGCAAGCGGTAAGTTCCCCGGCTTCACCACTCCGGATCCCAGCTATCACGGCGTGGTGTTCGCCGAACTCGGCCCGCCCGCCTACGCACTCAAGGCGCGCGTTCAGCTGCTGCGTGACCTCGGCTCGGCGGGGTCACCGTTCAACGCCTTCCTGATCGCGCAGGGCCTGGAGACGCTCAGCCTGCGGATCGAACGCCACGTGTCCAACGCACTGAAGGTGGCCGAATACCTGGCCGGGCACTCCGACGTGGTGTCGGTCAACTACGCCGGCCTGCCGACCTCACCGTGGTACGAGCGCGCAAAGAAGTTGGCACCCAAGGGGACCGGCGCGGTGCTGGCCTTCGAGCTGGCCGGCGGCGTCGAGGCCGGAAAGGCGTTCGTCAACGCACTCACGCTGCACAGCCACGTCGCCAACATCGGCGATGTGCGTTCCCTGGTGATCCACCCGGCGTCGACCACTCACCAGCAGCTGTCCGCCGAGGAGCAGTTGGCCACCGGCGTCACCCCGGGTCTGGTCCGACTTGCCGTCGGCCTCGAGGGCATCGACGACATCCTGGCCGACCTGGAGCGCGGCTTCGCCGCCGCCAAGTCCGTGTCGGCGGATGCCTCGGACCCGCGGGCCGTGGCGGCCCATTGAGTGAGCCTGACATGACCATCAGCGACGAGCGCATCGTGACCCTGCCGGCCGAAGGCGAGATCGGCGTCGTCGACATCGGCCCGCTGACGCTGGAAAGCGGCGAGGTGCTCGACCATGTGTCGATCGCCGTGCAGCGCTGGGGCGAGCTTTCCCCCGACCGTGACAACGTCGTCGTCGCGCTGCATGCGCTGACCGGCGACTCGCACCTGACCGGGCCTGCCGGTCCGGGACACCCCACGCCCGGCTGGTGGGACGGTGTCGCGGGCCCCGGCGCCCCGATCGACACCACCCGCTGGTGCGCGGTGGCCACCAATGTCCTGGGCGGCTGCCGCGGCTCGACGGGGCCCAGCTCGCTGGCCCGTGACGGCAAACCCTGGGGTTCGCGATTCCCGATCATCACCGTGCGGGACCAGGTCAATGCCGACGTGGCGGCGCTGGAAGCACTCGGCATCACCGAAGTCGCGGCTCTGGTGGGCGGCTCGATGGGCGGTGCCAGGGCGCTGGAATGGATGGTCGGCTATCCCGACCGGGTGCGGGCGGCGCTGGTGCTGGCCGTCGGGGCCCGGGCGACCGCCGACCAGATCGGCACGCAGAGCACGCAGATCGCGGCGATCAAGGCCGATCCGAACTGGCAGGGCGGGGACTATCACGGCACCGGCCGCCACCCCGACGTCGGGCTGCAGCTGGCCCGCCGGTTCGCCCACCTCACCTACCGCGGTGAGGTGGAGCTGGACAACCGGTTCGGCAATGCCGCCCAGGACGACGAGGACACCCTGACCGGCGGCCGGTACGCCGTGCAGAGCTACCTGGAATACCAGGGCGCGAAGCTGGTCAACCGGTTCGACGCGGGCAGCTACGTCACGCTGACCGAGACGCTGTCCAACCACGACGTCGGGCGCGGACGCGGTGGCGTGGCGGCTGCGCTGGGCTCGTGCCCGGTGCCGACCGTGGTCGGCGGGATCACCTCCGACCGGCTCTACCCGCTGCGGCTGCAGCAGGAGCTGGCCGGATTGCTGCCGAACTGTGCGGGGCTCAACGTCGTCGAATCGATCTACGGGCACGACGGCTTCCTCGTCGAGACCGACGCGGTGGGCGAACTCATCCGCCAGACCCTCGACCTGGCCGACGGCAGAAGTCGCCGCACGCCGTGACCGGGTCGCAGCGCGAACGCTCCCTGTCCTTCGGGTCCGAGGCCGCCGCCTACGAGCGCGGCCGCCCGTCGTATCCGCCGGAGGCCATCGACTGGCTGCTGCCGGCCGGTGCGCGCGATGTGCTGGACCTGGGTGCCGGTACCGGCAAGCTGACCACCCGCCTCGTCGAGCGCGGCCTGGATGTGGTGGCCGTCGATCCGTTGGCCGAGATGCTGGAGCTGCTCAGCTCGGCGCTGCCCGACACCCCCGCGTTGCTGGGCACTGCCGAGCAGATCCCGTTGCCGGACAACAGTGTTGATGCGGTACTGGTTGCACAGGCCTGGCATTGGTTCGACCCGGAGCAGGCCGTCGCCGAAGTGGCCCGGGTGCTGCGGCCGGGCGGGCGGCTCGGGTTGGTGTGGAACGCCCGCGACGAACGCCTGGGCTGGGTCAAGGACCTCGGCCGCATCATCGGCCACGAGAACGCCCAAGTCAACGAGACCACCACCGTGCCCGAGCCGTTCGTCGGCGTCGAGCATCATCGCGTCGAGTGGACGAGTTACCTGACGCCGCAGGCACTGATCGACCTGGTGGCGTCACGCAGCTACTGCATCACGTCACCGGCGGACGTCCGCACCCAGACCCTCGACGAGGTTCGCGAGTTGCTGACAACGCATCCGGCACTGGCGAACTCGACCGGCCTGGCGCTGCCCTACATCACCGTGGGCATGCGGGCGACGCTGTCGGCCTGAACGTTTAGAGTTCGACAGCATGGAGTCGGCGAGGGAGTGGCTTTCCCTGTTGGCGACTGCCGGCGTGCCCGCATTCCATGTTTGCCGGACACCGGACGGCTTGTCGATCGTCAGGCGCACACCGGAATTCGTGGGTGTCATGCAGGTCCTCAGTGGGCGACTGGACGAACCAAGCCTGCTCGCGCGGTTGCACAGTGCCTGGCCGGCGGTCGTCGGCGACGCACCGTTTGTGATCTCAGAGCAGCAATCGCCGGGATGGCGATGTGTCGTCCGAGCCGTCGATGACGGCCCCTGCGACTACCTGGTGATTCTGCGTTGGCCCGAGGAAATCCAGTTGGTCAACAACGCCTTCTTCACCCTCGTCGAGAACTTGCCGGACGTGGTGACCCGGTACAGCCGCGACTTCCGCTGCCTGTACGCCAATCCGGCGATCAGTCGCGTTACGGGTATTCCCGCCGAAACACGCTTTGGCAAGACCTACGCCGATACCGGTGCACCACGCGAGGTCACCCGCGAGTTCGTAGGCGCCTATCAGCAGGTGCTCGAAACCGGCCAGCCAGTGGAGATCGAGTTCGACTACGACGGTCCCGAAGGCCTCCGTCATTACCTGGGCCGAGCAGCACCCGAGTTCGACAACAGCGGACGGGTCAACTCGATCCTGTCGGTGGTGCGCGACATCACCCAGGTCAAACGTCTCCAGCACGAACTGGAGCAGCTGGCCCATACCGATCCACTAACCTCTCTGCTGAATCGGCGGAGTTTCGCCGAGCAACTCACGGAGGCATTGGAGCGGGTTCGTGGTGGGCGGCAGGAACTCGCGGTCCTCATGCTCGACCTCGACAATTTCAAGTCGATCAACGATCAGTTCGGCCACTTGGCCGGTGACCGCGTGCTGGAAGCCGTCAGCCAGATCCTGGTCGAGGAAACCCGAGCAACCGACTTGGTGGCGCGGTTGGGTGGCGACGAGTTCTGTGCCGCACTCATCGACACTGGCTTGGGTCCCGCGCAGGCCGTCGCGGAACGGATCGGCCGGCGGGTCAGCGAGATTTCGCTCGACTCCGTCGGCAAGCTCGCGGTGAACGCAAGTGTCGGGGTGGTGGCGGCCGAGGAGCAGGATGTGAACGTGCTTGATCTGCTCGCTCGCGTAGACAGCGTGATGTATCGGGTCAAGTTCGGCGGCGAGCGCCGTTAAAGTGGTGCGGTGGAGGTTGCCAACGAATGGTTGGGCATCCTCGCCTTGGCGGGGGTGCCCGCATTCGTGTGCCGACTGGATCAGGGCAGTGCCGAGGTCCAATCGCGCACACCGAAATTCGTTGCCATTCGGGATGCACTGAACCTCGACGAGAATGTGGTGCTCGACAGACTCGCCGCAGCGTGCTCCGCTGCGGCCGGGCCGGATCCGATCATCGTGGATGGAGAGAGCGATCCCGCATGGCAGTGCGTCGTGACAAGTGTGAACGGGAACCCGAATCTATGCCTGGCGATCCTGCGGGTGACAAGCCGACTCCAGCGGTATAACGAGACGTTCTTCTCCATCGTGGAGAAGTTGCCCGACATCGTCTCGCGATATGACCGCAACTTCCGTCATCTGTATGTCAATCCGGCCATTGAGTCAGTTACACCACTGATCGGGGTGCAGGACTACATCGGCAAAGACCATCACGAGCTCGGCATGCCACCGCACTTGATCGAACTCTGGCAGTCCGCGTATCGCAGGGCATTCGAGGCCGGGGAGACCGTAGAGCAGGAATTCACCTTTCTCGGGCCGCACGGGACACGCCATTTTCTGTTCCGGACAGTCCCGGAATACGGCCCGGACGGCAAGATCCACACGGTCCTCAACACCGCACGCGACATCACCGAACTCAAATCGCTCCAGCAGCAGTTGGAAGTTCTGGGACAGACCGATCCGTTGACCTCACTGCTGAATCGGCGTGGGTTCATCAACCGCCTGGAAGCCGAACTGCGCCGCGCACGAGACGGCGGCGCAGTATTGAGTCTGCTCATGCTCGACATCAACAACTTCAAATCGGTGAACGACACATTCGGGCATCCCGCCGGGGACGACGTCCTCACGGCGATCGGCGATATCATCCAGACGGCAGTTCAGCCTGACGACTTCCCTGCGCGACTCGGTGGCGACGAATTCTGTATCGGCCTGGTGGACACGAGTTCAACGCAAGCGCGCGCTGCAGCCGAACGAATTCGCATGCGTATCAGCGAACTTGGCGCGCTTGACGGGTGCCCCTGCCGCATCACGGTGAGCATTGGACTGGTGACGTCCGACGAACCTAGCGACACTGCGTCAGATCTACTCTCGCGATGTGACCGATCCATGTATCAAGAGAAGTTGCGCAGATCGTCGGGCCGGCCGTGACCCCCGAACCAGCGGGATAGCGCGGACTGCAGATTCTGGGCGTCGACCTCCTCGAAATCGTCTGCGGCCCAAGCCACGTAGCCGTCCGGACGGATGAGTAGCGCGGCGGGACCGCCTGCGAGTCGCGCGACGACGGTGTCCAGGCGATCCGTCCACCCCTGCGCGGCCGCGGCGGCGACACCACCGCACAGATCCAGCAGCACCGGCCTGGCGTTGTGCAGCAGGCCCGCCACCGGCCGCCCGTCGTCGAGCGTCAGGTCCGGCACGAGGTAGCCGGACAGCGAATGGTCGTCACCGACGTCGTAGCGCACGTCCGAGCCGGCGAGCAGTCGGCCCAGGTGCTGGGTGACCTCGGGGATGGCGATCAGTTCGGTGAAAAGCGCACGCAGTTCGGCCACTTCGGGTCCCGACGCCATCAATGCGCTCTGGGCCATCGAATGCATCATGACCCGGCGACCCACCGGATGGCGCTCGGTTTCATAGGTGTCGAGCAGTCCGGCCGGTGCCCAGCCGTTGACGTCGGCGGCCAGTTTCCAGCCGAGGTTCACCGCGTCCTGCAGGCCGAGGTTCAGCCCGGGACCACCCATCGCCGAGTGCACGTGGGCGGCATCGCCGAGCAGCAATACCCGTCCGGCCCGGTAATGCTCGGCCTGCCTGGTGTTCTGGCCGTCGATCCGGCGCTTCGCGTGCGGGCCAGGACCGCGTGGCTCCTCCAGCGGCACATCGACGCCCAGGATCCGCTGAAGGCTGGCGCGCAGTTCGCCGAGTGTCAGCGGACCGTCCTCGTCGGCGCGGCCTTCCTCCCGGGTTCCGACCAGCAGCACACCCGGCTGCATGCTGCCGGCCAACACCATGCCTCTGTCGAACCTGTTGTGCCCGAACGGGATGTGCCCCACCCCGGGGATGTTCAAGCCACCATCTGATGCGCGAAGCTCGTCGGGCACCTCCACCTGGGCCAGCCGTGCGACAGTCTCGGACGTGGTGCCGGGGAAGTCGATGCCGACGCTCTTGCGCACCAGACTTCGGCCACCGTCGGCTCCCACGAGGTAACCGGCGCTCAGCTCGTAGACACCGTCGGGGGTGGCGACAGTCAGCGCGACACCGTCCTCGGCCGGCTGGAGCCCGGTCAATTCGTGTCCCCATCGCAGATCCACACCGAGGTCGCGGGCACGCTTCTCCAGCAGCCGGACCAGCCGGGGCTGCGGCATCATCATCGCGTACATCGGACTGGTGGACGGGTCGGGATAGGCCAGCTGCATCCCGGAGAACATCCATCCAGGCAAGGCCTGCGGCCTGTCCTCACCGGTGAACGCCGAATAGAGGCCCCGCATGTCGAGTATCCGGACCACCTGTCCGACAAGGCCGTTGGCCTTGGGCTCGTCGCTGGCAGCGGGCAGCGCGTCGAGGACGACCGGGGTGATCCCGGCCAGGGCCAGCTCACAGGCCAGCATCAGGCCGTTGGGCCCGGCGCCGGAGATGACGACTTCGTGGTTCTGGGTCATGACGATGTCCTCTTCGGTTCAGGAAGGCCTGCAACGACATCGGCGAAGCCGCGGCGCATCAGGCCGACGATCGGAACGGGCGGGTCGGCGGCGATGTAGGTGTCCATGGCGGCTTCGGCGACGGCGCGGACGCTGGCGGCCACGAGGCGGGGGTACATGTCGCGCACCGGGTCGGTTCCGGTCCGCTCGGCGATCGCCTCGATCCATTCGGCCATCAGGTTGTCGGCCAACGCATTACGCACCTCGTTGGCCATGGTCAATTCGACGAGCTGATCCAGCTGCGCACGCGTCGGCGCGAAGTCCTCGCCCATCTCGGCGAGCATCGGCTCGAGCACCGACTCGGCGATCGCCGTCCACAGCGGCTCGTCCGCCGGCCATGACCGAAAGACAGTGAGACTGCGGCGCATTCGTTCGATCTGACGGTAGGCGATCGCCTCGTATTTGCCTGCGAAGTAATTGTTGAACGTGCGCAGGGATACCCCGGCGCGCTCCGCGATGGCCTCGCGGGTGACGTTGTCCAGCCCGCGCTCGAACACCAGATGCAGCGCGGCGTCACTGAGCGCTCTGCGGGTGTCGGCCTTTTTGCGTTCACGCAGTCCCTCGGTCACGCCGCCACGATACCCACAAAGTTGCATACCGTGCAAGATTGCCCGTCAGGCAATTATCTCTATGACGTCCCCAGCGGATCGATCGTCGAGGCCACGTACACCATGATCACGCAGACCGTGGTCATCGTCGCGAAGTCGACGCCCCGCGACCGCACCACCAGCAGGCCCGCACGCTCCTCGGTGAGCACCAACCGCAGCGCCGCGGCCACCCCCACCGCGATGCCGATCAGTAGCGAGCCCCGGCGCCAGAATCCGGCCGCCACCAGCACGAAGGCGACCACGAAGATCAGCCCGACACCGAGGATCGGCCACTGGGAGCGCACCACACGCCTGACGAAGTCGACCGCCTCCGCGCCGGTCGGCAGTCGGCGCTTCGCGCGAGCCGTCACTGGGCCGCTTCGGCCAGTTCGACGACGTTGGTCAGCAGAAATGCCCGGGTCAGCGGGCCCACGCCGCCGGGATTGGGCGACACCTGGCCGGCGACCTCCCAGACATCGGGGTGCACGTCGCCGGTGAGCTTGCCCTCGACCCGGCTGACACCCACGTCGACCACGGCCGCGCCGGGCTTCACCATGTCGGCGGTCAGCATGTGCGGAACACCGACGGCGGCGACGATGATGTCGGCCTGCCGAGTCAGCTCGGGCAGATCACGCGTCCCGGTGTGGCACAACGTCACTGTCGCGTTCTCGCTACGACGGGTGAGCAGCAGGCCCAGCGGGCGACCGACCGTCACACCACGGCCGATGACCACCACGTGCGCACCGGCGATCGGCACGTCGAAGCGGCGCAGCAGATGCACGATGCCCCGCGGCGTGCAGGGCAACGGCGCCGCCTTACCGAGCACCAGGCGGCCCAGGTTGGTCGGGTGCAGGCCGTCGGCGTCCTTGTCCGGGTCGACCCGTTCGAGCGCGGCGTTCTCGTCGAGGTGGCGCGGCAGCGGCAGCTGCACGATGTAGCCGGTGCATTCGGGGTTGGCGTTGAGCTCGTCGAGGGTGTCGTCGAGCTGCGCCTGGCTCACATCGGCGGGCAGATCCCGGCGGATCGAGGTGATCCCGACCTTCGCGCAATCGGAGTGCTTCCCTTTGACGTACGCGTGCGAACCGGGGTCGTCGCCGACCAGGACGGTGCCCAGTCCCGGGGTACGTCCGGCGGCGGTCAGCGCCGCCACACGGTCTTTGAGATCGACGAAGATCTCGTCACGGGTGAGCTTGCCGTCCAGGCTGATAGCGACCACGACCGTATTGTTCCATTGACCGAACGCGATCGTTGACAGCACTGTTCAGAGCGTGGTCAGCTGCGGTTATGAACAACGCGCCCGATGTGTTCAGCCCGGCCAAACTCGGCCCCATCACTCTGCGCAACCGGACCATCAAGTCGGCCACCTTCGAGGCGCGAACCCCCGACGACGTGGTGTCCGACGACCTGATCGCGTTCCACCGGGCGATCGCCGCCGGTGGTGTCGGCATGACGACCGTCGCCTACACCGCGGTGAGCCAGGGCGGGCGAACCAACGGCGGGCAGATCTGGATGCGTCCGGAAGCGGTGCCCGGCCTGCGCCGGCTCGCCGACGCCGTGCACGCCGAGGGTGCGGCGATCAGCGCGCAGATCGGTCACGCGGGCCCGGTCGCGAATGCCCGCTCCAACAAGGCGACCGCGCTGGCCCCGGTCCGGTTCTTCAACCCGCTGTCGATGAAGTTCGCCAAGCACGCCACCCGCGACGACATCAACAACGTGATCGCCGCGCACGCCTCGGCGGCCCGGTTCGCCATCGACTCCGGCTTCGACGCCGTCGAGATCCACCTCGGCCACAACTATCTGGCCAGCTCGTTCCTCTCTCCGATGATCAACCGGCGCTCCGACGAGTTCGGCGGGTCGCTGGAAAACCGCGCCAAGGTGGCCCGCGGCATCGTGATGGCCGTACGCCGCGAGGTCGAGCGGCTGGGCCCGGCCCCTATCGCGGTGACCGCGAAGCTCAACATGGCCGACGGAGTGCGCGGCTCGATCCAGATCGAGGAGTCGCTGCAGACCGCCAAGTGGCTGGAGGAAGACGGCGGCCTGGACGCGATCGAACTCACCGCGGGCAGCTCGCTGCTCAACCCGATGTACCTGTTCCGCGGCGACGCCCCGGTCAAGGAGTTCGCCGCGGCGCAGAAATGGCCGCTGAACTGGGGCATGCGGATGACCGGCAAGAAGTTCATGCGGGAATACCCCTACCGGGAGACCTACCTGCTGCGCGACGCCGAGCAGTTCCGCAAAGAGCTGACCATGCCGCTGATCCTGCTCGGCGGCATCACCAACCGCGAGAGCATGGACCGCGCGATGGCCGAGGGTTTCGAGTTCGTGGCGATGGGCCGGGCGTTGCTGGCCGAACCTGACCTGCTCAATCGCATTCAGGCCGACGGCGACGCGCATTCGGTGAAGTCGCTGTGCACGCACTGCAACAAATGCATGCCGACGATCTACTCGCGGACCCTGTGCGTGGTGACGGGCGGTCCTGCCTGACGGGCCGACGGGGCCGTTACCGATAGAGTTGGTCCCGATGACTCGACCAGCCGCGCCCGATCTGACAGTTCGGTACGACGGGTCGGAGCGTACTTTCGCCGCAGGGCACGATGTCGTGGTTGGCCGCGACCTCCGCGCTGACGTGCGAATCGCCCACCCCTTGATCTCTCGCGCCCATCTGGTGCTCCGTTTCGACCACGGCCGGTGGATGGCCGTCGACAACGGCTCACTGAACGGCATGTTCGTCAACGGCCGACGGGTGCCGTCCGTCGACATCAGTGACGGCCTGACCGTCAATGTCGGCAATCCCGACGGGCCGCCGATGAGCTTCGGCCTCGGCCGCCATCAGGGCTCGGTGGGACGCCCGCCGCAGACCTCGTCGGTGCGCATGTCGGTCCCGCCGTCGTCGCCGTCGTGGCCGGCCAACCCAAGTCGGGGTGCACCGACCGCCGGGCAGTGGCAGCCCCCGCCGTCGCAAGCCCAGCCGACCCACCAGCCGCCGGTGTATCCGACCAGCGGCTCGCGGGCACAGCCGACCTATCACCCGCCCGCCGCGACGGGCCCGGTGGGACACACGCCCGCGGCGGCGCCCACCCAGATGCGTCCGGCCGTCGGCAAGCCGGCGCAGTCGTCGTCGAATCTCGCGACGTCGATGCTGAAGATCCTGCGCCCCGGCGCGCCCGGCGACGTGCCGCCGGGCGGGATCAAGATCGGCCGCGCAACCGACAACGACATCGTCATCCCCGACGTGCTGGCCTCGCGCCACCACGCCACGCTGATCCCGACGCCGGGCGGCACGGAGATCGTCGACAACCGCAGCATCAACGGAACGTTCGTCAACGGCAGCCGGGTCGACACCGCGATGCTGAACGAGGGCGACACCGTCACCATCGGCAACATCGACCTCGTCTTCGCCGGCGGCACCCTGGCCCGGCGCACCGAGACGTCGGCGGCCACCGCCACCGGCGGCCTGGACGTGCGTGCGGTGACGTGGACGATCGAGCACAACAAGACGCTGCTGGACAACATCTCGCTCACCGCGCGACCCGGCACGCTGACCGCCGTGATCGGCCCGTCCGGCGCGGGCAAGTCGACGTTCGCGCGACTGGTCGCCGGCTACACCCATCCGACAAGTGGCACAGTCACTTTCGAGGGTCACAACATCCACGCCGAGTACGCCTCCCTGCGATCCCGGATCGGCATGGTGCCGCAGGACGACGTGGTGCACGGCCAGCTGACCGTGAACCAGGCGCTGATGTACGCCGCGGAACTGCGGCTGCCGCCGGACACCACCAAGGAAGACCGCCAGCAGGTGGTGGCCCAGGTACTCGCCGAGCTGGAGATGACCCAGCACCAGAACACCCGGGTGGACAAGCTCTCCGGCGGTCAGCGCAAGCGGGCTTCGGTGGCCCTCGAACTGCTGACCGGCCCGTCGCTGCTGATCCTCGACGAGCCGACGTCCGGTCTGGACCCGGCGCTGGACCGCCAGGTCATGACGATGCTGCGCCAGCTGGCCGACGCCGGACGGGTGGTGCTGGTGGTCACCCACTCGCTGACCTACCTCGACGTGTGCGACCAGGTGCTGCTGCTGGCACCCGGCGGCAAGACGGCGTTCTGTGGTCCGCCCAGCCAGATCGGTCCGGCGATGGGCACCACCAACTGGGCCGACATCTTCAGCTCGGTCGCCGGCGATCCCGACGGCGCCTATCAGCGCTACCTGCAACAGTCCGGTCCTGCTCCCCCACCGCCGCCGGTGGAGACGCCGTCGAACATGGGCGAGCCGACGCACACCAGCTTGCTGCGGCAGTTCTCCACGATCGCGCGTCGCCAGATGCGGCTGATCATCTCCGACCGCGGTTACTTCGCGTTCCTCGCGCTGCTGCCGTTCATCATGGGTGTGCTGTCGCTGTCGGTGCCCGGCACGGTCGGCTTCGGCGTACCCAACCCGATGGGTGATGCGCCCAACGAGCCCGGCCAGATCCTGGTGCTGCTCAACGTCGGCGCGATCTTCATGGGTACGGCGCTGACCGTGCGGGATCTGATCGGTGAGCGCCCGATCTTCCGAAGAGAACAAGCCGTCGGGTTGTCCACGACGGCGTACCTGTTGGCGAAGGTCTGTATCTATGCGGTGTTCGCGATCGTGCAGTCGACGATCGTCACGGCGATCACGATTGCCGGCAAGGGCGGCCCGACGCAGGGATCGTTGACGTTCCTGAGTCCGACGCTGGAGCTGTTCGTGGTGATGGCGGCGACGACGGTGACCGCGGCGATGGTGGGTCTGGCGCTCTCGGCACTGGCCAAGTCCAACGAGCAGATCATGCCGCTGCTGGTGGTGGCCGTCATGAGCCAGCTGGTGTTCTCCGGCGGCATGATCCCGGTGACCGGACGCCTGGTGCTCGATCAGCTGTCCTGGATCACCCCGGCGCGCTGGGGTTTCGCGGCGTCGGCCTCGACCATCGACCTGATCAAACTGGTGCCGGGCCCGCTGACGCCGAAGGACCGGCACTGGGAGCACACCGCGTCGGCATGGTGGTTCAACATGGGCATGCTCGGGGCCCTGTGCATCGGGTATCTGTCGCTGGTGCGGTGGAAGATCCGGCTCAAGGGAGCGTGACGGTCGGTACGCCAGCTTCCGTTGAGGAGCAGCGCAACTGGAGTTCGTGTCGCGGTTGACTGCCGTTCATCGGGCGTCCATAGCGTGGGCGCTCATGAGGATGAGAGCGGCGGCGCTGGCCGCAGCAGTGAGCATGTCGGTGGTGCTGGCCCCCGTCGCGGCGGCCGATCCGAGTGTCGACACGTTCGGCGGCTGGAACCATCTCGTCGACGACGGCGACCAGGTGATCACGGTCTGGAAGATCACCGATCTGAAGCCCAGCACCGACACGATCCCCGGCTACCCGCTGGCGGGCACGTTGTGGGAGGCGACCGCCAAGGTGCGCGCCGCCAAGGGCACCGTCACGCCGATCATCCCGGATTTCAACGCGCGCGCCAACGGGGCCAACTACCCCGTGCTGTGGCAGGCCGCCACGCCGCAGGGCATCAGCGGCGCGACCCTGCAGCAGGGCGATACGTCCTGGGGCAAGCTGTATTTCGACGTGACCGGCCCCGCGCCAACCTCGGTGGTCTACAACAACGGGGTCGAGGACCTGCTGGTCTGGAAGTAGCTGTCGGACCGCAACTCAGCCTGTCGGCCGCTCATTGGGTCCCCAGTTCCACACCGCCGGATCGGCCTGCGGGTACTGCATGCAGACATCCGTGGCTTTGGCGACCACGCCCTTGTTGTTGAAGAACAGCTTCGCCCAGTTTCCCCAGTGGGTGGCCACCTGCTCGTAGTAGACGTTGGTCGCAGTGTCTTCCGAGTACTGTCGCCGGCCGGTCGCATCGAGAGAGAAGAACCAATAGATGCGGTCACGGGCTGCGTTCTCGACATCGACGGGGCGGTTGTTGTAGTCGATCATGTACCGCTGGTAGTACACCGGGGACGTATCGCGGGCCGCGGCCATGTATTGGTCGACGGTGCAGGTGGTTTCGATCATCCGCTTCGGAATCGGATAGTCATCGCTGGCATCTGCCGCGGCCTTTCCCGGCAGGGCAACCACGCCGGCGATCATGGCGGTCACGATCAGACCCGTCCACATCGGACCCCGAAGTCGTTCTCGCATTGTGTGCCTCACCCTCTACCGGTCTCGGCGACCTGCTGCAGCAGGACCACTTTGTCCGGGCAGTAGACCGGATATGCCATGCCCAGGAACTGCCAGGCCTGCGCTGTCGTGGCGTCTTTGGGCAGTTGTCGCGAGATGAACCGGGCGGAGTCGGCCGCGTTGTGGTCGACACCGCGATCGAGGCGCTCACAGGCGATCTTGGCGATCCAGGCGTTGTAGTCCTTGGGCCCGTAAACGCCCACGGTATGAAGCTGATTCGCGAAATCGGTGTCCGGGTCGGCGTGTGCCGTGGCCGGCGCCGCGATCATCAGCGCGGCGCCGGCAGCCGTCACGATCCTGATCACCGGCCACCCCTTGACCGCCGCCGTCATGCCAGCGCCTCCTCACGGACGGGGTCGGCCTGCTTCGCCGGCCACGGCTGGGGGCGGGGGCGGGGCCGGACCCGTTGCGGCCACCAGAACCAGCGGCCGAGCAGCGTCGCGATGGACGGCGTCAACAGGGATCGCACGACCAGGGTGTCGAACAGCAGACCCAGTCCGATGGTCGTGCCGACCTGCCCGATGACGACCATCTTGCTCACCGCCATCGACGCCATCGTGAAGGCGAAGACCATACCGGCTGCGGTGACAACGGAGCCGGTCCCCACCATCGCCCTGATGATCCCGGTCTTCACGCCGGCGTGGATCTCTTCCTTCATGCGCGACACCAGAAGCAGGTTGTAGTCCGCACCGACGGCCAGCAGGACGATCACCGACATCGGCATCACCATCCAGTGCAACGGCAGCCCGATGAGGTGTTGCCAGAGCAGAACGGACAGGCCGAACGACGCGGCGAGACTGAGCACCACGGTGCCCACGATGACCGCCGCGGCCGCCAGGGCTCTGGTGAGGATCACCATGATGACGAAGATCAGAATCAGCGCTGCGATCGCAGCGATGATCAGATCCCAGTTGGCCCCCTGTTGCATGTCGGCGTACATGGCCGCACTGCCACCGAGGTAGATGCTGGACCCCTCCAACGGGGTTCCCTTGATCGCGTCCGCGGCGGCGATCTTCAGCGGTTCGATCCGTGAGGTGCCTTCCTCGGTCAGCGGATCGCCCTGGTGAATGATGGTGAAGCGGACGGCGTGTCCGTCCGGTGAGAGGAACAACTTGATGCCGCGCTTGAAATCGTCGTTGTCGAAGGCTTCCGGAGGCAGGTAGAACGAGTCGTCGTTCTTGGCCGCGTCGAAGGCCTGACCCATCGCGTTGTTGTCCTTGAGCTGGGCCATGTTCTGGTCCTGCTGGGCCTTCTGCGCCTGATACTGGTTGAGCATCAGCTGCTTCTGGCTCTTCATCGACGCGATCATCGACGGCATGATCGTGACCATCTGTCCGGTCAGGTCGGACATCCGGTGAAGATCGGGCACGATGTCTTGGAAATCGTCCGACATCGTCGAGATGCCGTCGAGCGAGTCGAACACCGAGCGCAGCGACCAACACATCGGAATGTCGAAACAGTGTGGCTCCCAATAGAAATAGTTGCGGATCGGCCGGAACTGATCGTCGAAATCGGCAAGGTGGTCCCGCACGGTCGCGATGTCGGCGGAGGTGACGTCCATCTTGGCGGCCATACTCCGGGTGACATCGGACAGCTGCTGGGTGATGCCCTGCATCTTGGTCATCGAGTCGATACTGACCTGCATGTCGTCGGCTTGTTTGAGAGTGTTGGCGATGATGGTCTGCTGGTAGTCGTTGTTCATGATCTGGCCATTACCGTTCTGGCTCAACGAATACGGAATGGTCGAGTGCTCGATCGGCTTACCCTCAGGCCGGGTGATGGTCTGCACCTGGGCGATCCCGTGCACTCGGGCCAGCGCCTTGGCGATCTTGTCGATGACGAGGAAGTCGGCCGGATTACGCAGATCGTGGTCGGACTCGACCATCAGCAGATCAGGATTCATCTTTGCCCGGGAGAAGTGCCGCTCCGCCGCGGTGTAACCGACATTGGCAGAAGCGTTGTCGGGCAGATAGATGCGGTCGTTGTAGGTCGTGTGATAGCCGGGCAGCGCCACCAGACCGACCAGCGAAACGGCGATGGCGCAGACCAGGATGGCACCTGGCCAGCGGACGGTGGCCGTGCCCACTCGATGCCACAGTTTGTGTCTCCCGTTGCCTTTGGGCTCCAGGACGCGGCCGAACCGACTCGCCAACGAGATGAGCGCCGGACCCAAGGTCAGCGCCATGGCGACCACGATCACCATGCCGCAGGCCAGCGGGATACCCATGGTCTGGAAGTACGGCAGCCGGGTGAAGTGCAGACACAGCGTCGCGCCGGCGATCGTGAGGCCCGACGCGAGCACGACATGGGCGGTGCCGTGGAACATGGTGTAGTAGGCCGATTCCCGGTCTTCACCTGCTCGGCGCGCCTCCTGATATCTGCCGATCAGGAAGATCGCGTAGTCCGTTGCCGCCGCGATGGCCAATGTCACCACCATATTGGTCGCGAACGTGGTCAACCCGAAAACGTTGTGGTAGCCCAGGAACGCAACCACTCCCCTGGCGCCGGACAATCCGAGACCCATCATCACCATCACGATCAGTGTGGTGATGACCGACCGGTAGACGATCAGCAGCATGATCGCGATGACGCCGAACGTGACGAGTTCGATCGTCTGCATGCTCTTGTCGCCGATGATGTTCTGGTCGGTGGTGGTGGCAGCCGGCCCGGTCACGTACCCCTTCACCCCCGGCGGGGCGGGCGTGTCCGCGATGATCTTGCGGACAGCCTCCACCGATTCATTGGCGAGCGTCTCACCCTGGTCACCGCCGATGTACACCTGGACGTACGCGGCTTTGTTATCGGCGCTCTGTGCAGCCGCCGCGGTGAACGAATCGCCCCAGAAGTCCTGCACATGCTGGACATGCTTGGTGTCAGCGCGCAGTTCGGCGACGATCTTGTCGTAGTAGGCGTGCGCTTCGGCACCCAGCGGCTGATCGCCTTCGAGGACCACCATCACCGAGCTGCTGGTGTCGTATTCCTTGAACACCTGGCCGACCCGTTTGGTGGCGATCAGTGAGGGCGCGTCGTTGGGGCTCATCGAGACCGCGCGGAGCTTTCCGACATCCTCGAGTGTCGGCACCACGGTGCTGAGCACCACGATCAGTGCGATCCAGCCCAGAAGGATCGGCACCGCCAATGTTCGGATCAGCCGGGGAAGTCGCGGGCGGGCCCGGTGACGGGCGGCCGGGATGGCGTCGGTGGGTGTGTCGTCGACGTCGAGGCTCATGCGGATTTCACCAAGCAGAAGGTTGCGGCATTCATTCCCGTAGCGGTCCTTTCCTCCTTGACCACGTCATCGACGGTGATCCGGCATCCGATTTCGCTGCCGTCGCCCTGGGCGACGATGTTCGGCGAGGCCGACGGATTCGTCGTTCGCAGCGTCAAAGTCCATGGCAGCGAGACACTTCCGGTCCGCTGGGGCATGCCGTCGAGATCCACATAGTTGACCTCGGCGGTGGCACCCGAACCGAACACCTCGTAGGTCACGACTTTGGGATTGAAGTCCTCCGCACCGTCGGAGGTAATCGGCGTCACGACCACCGGGTTCGAGCCGAAGATCTCGCGGGCGTTCTTCACCGCGGCGACTCCCGCGGCGGCGACGACAACGACGAGGACCGGGATCCACAACCGGCCGAGCACCCGGGTCATCGGAGCGCTTCCGCGCCGGCCATGGCGGGCGATTGACTTTGGCGCGCAACGGCTGTCGCGAGCGGAGGGTCGCCAGCAGTTCTCATGGCCCCGGCCTTTCAGCGTGGACGACCGCGGCACGAGCGGCCGGGAGTACTGATCAGTACCGAGAGATAAGCTAACTATAAAAACGGATAGAGTCAATCCACTTATTTGTGGCGGTCGTTACACTCGGACACGTGAGACCCGATTCGGCCAAGGAGCGTCCGCTGCGCAAGGACGCGCAGCGCAACCGGCAGCGCATCATCGACGCGGCACGCGACCTTTTTGCGCAGAAGGGCATCGAGCCCAGCCTCAACGACGTCGCTCACCACGCCCGGGTGGGAGTCGGCACCGTGTACCGACGCTTTGCCACCAAGGAAGAACTGCTGGAAGCGATCTTCTCGGACGGGATCAATCAGCTGAGCACGTTTGCCGAATTGGCGGCGCGCCAGGAGGATTCGTGGCAGGGCTTCGCGTGGTTCGTCGAGCAGATGTGTCAGCTGACCGCAACCGACCGAGGTCTGCGGGAGATCGCCTTCAGCAAGAGCTGCGCCGGCGACCGGGTCAGCGCCGCCCAAGAGCGGCTGGTCCCGGCACTGAACAAACTGGTCGAGCGAGCACAGGCGGACGGTCACCTACGGCCGGAGATCGCCGCTCCGGACATGCCCGTCCTCGGGTTGCTCGCCGGAACCGTGAGTGAGTTCGCCGGCCCGGTCAACACCGAGCTGTGGCGCCGTTACGTCGCATTGTTCATCGACGGACTGCGCTGCCGCACCGGCCAGACCCGGCTGCCGGTGGAGGCACTCAGCGAAACCGAACTCGACCTCGCCATGCACACCTGGGAGCCGGCGGGCGCACCCGCGGTCACTCCCCGCTGACGTCGAGACCGTGCGCGGCGGAGAACGCCAGCGCCTGCGCGACGTCGATACGCGCGCCCCGGCACGCGGCGGTGGTCCACAGCGTGGGGTCGATGCGCGCGCCCCGCAGGTCGGCCTGCTCGAGTCGCAGCCCGTTGGTGCGCGCACCGGTCAGATCGGCGCCGCGCAACACGGCCTTCCGCAGATCGGCCTGCACCAGGCTCGCTTCTCGCAGCCGGCACCCGGACAGGTCAACTCCGCGAAGGTCGGCGCCGCCGAGCACCGCGAGGGTGAAATCGACTTCATCGCAGACGAGCGGGCGCAGGCGGCAGTTCTCGAAGGTCGATCCGAGCATGCTGCAGTTCCGGAAAGTGCTGTGCCACAGGGTGGTCCGCAGGAATCGACAGTTCCGGAATGCCGACCCCCGGTGCACCGATTCGGACAGGTTGGCGCCACCGAAATCGCATTCGGTGAACACCACCTGATCGGTCTGCAGGCCGGAGAGATCCTCGTCGCGAAAGTCGTGGCCGACGAATTCGCGATCGGTCCAGTGGTGCTCCGCCTCCACTAGTTCGACGCCAGGCTCGCCAGTGCGTACTCGCTGATCGCGATCAGCGCGTCGGTGGCCGATTTACGGTCCCTGGCGTCGACGGTGACCACCGGAGTGGTGTCGGGCAGCGTGAGCGCCCGCCGCACCTCGTCGGTGGGATATTGTGGCGCGCCGTCGAATTCGTTGACCGCGATCAGGAACGGCATCTTGCGGTGCTCGAAGAAGTCGACGGCGGCGAAACTGTCCTGCAGGCGGCGCACATCGACCAGGATGATCGCCCCGATGGCGCCGCGCACCAAGTCGTCCCACATGAACCAGAACCGGCGCTGGCCGGGAGTGCCGAACAGGTAGAGCACCAGATCCTGGTCGAGGGTGATGCGCCCGAAGTCCATCGCGACCGTCGTCGTCGACTTATCTGGTGTGGCGTCGAGCACATCCACCGCGGTGGACGCGTCGGTCACCATCGCTTCGGTGCGCAACGGCATGATCTCCGACACCGCCCCCACGAAAGTGGTCTTACCCGCACCGAACCCACCCGCGACGACGATCTTCGTCGAGGCGGATGATCGCCCCTCAGAGGGCTCGTAGGCCACGGAGGGTCCTTCCTATCAGGTCGCGGCGCTCGTCGGGTGTCGAGCGGTCGGTCAATGTCGTCAGTACCCGAAGATAGCCCGCCGTCACGAGGTCACCGACCAGGACGCGCGCGACACCGAGCGGAAGATCCAGCACGGCCGAGATCTCGGCCACCGAGGGGCTGTCGGCGCACAGGTCACAGATGCGCCCGCGGACATCCCCTGACGGCCAGTGCTGCTGCTTCGCCGACGGCACAGCCTGAATCGGCGCTTCGACCGGAAGCTCCACGGAGGTGTCGGTGCGCCCCGCGGTCAGCGTGTAGGGGCGTACCAGGTTCGCCTCGGCGTCACCGGTCACGACGGGTGGGTGGCCCGCCGCGACGATGAGACGACGGTGCCCACCCGTTCCACCAGAACCGCCATCTCGTAACCGATTTGGCCGATATCGCAGCTGGGCGCGGCCAGCGTGGCCAGGTGCGATCCGTCCCCGACCCGCATCACCAACAGGTAGCCGCCGGCCATCTCGACGACTGACTGCAGTACCTGACCTGCCTCGAAGAGCTGGGCGGCCCCCGCGGCCAGGCTGGCCAGCCCGGAGGTCACCGCGGCGAGCTGCTCGGCGCGATCACGAGGCAGTTGCTCGCTCGCCGCGATGAGCAGGCCGTCGACCGAGACGAGCACCGCGTGCGAGACTCCGTGCACGTCGCGGGCGAAGTTGGACACCAGCCAGTCGAGCGAATTGTTCTGCGGCCGCTGCGGCACGGTCATGAGTGGTCTTGTCCGTTCTCTGCGGAACCGGCCTGACGATCCGACCGCGCCGCGCGCACGCCGCCGAAGTGGCTGCTGAACGAGGCGCGGACCGCGTCGGGATCGCGTTGCGGGAGCGCGGGGGCCGGCGACTCGGCGGCGCCGGGCACCAGCCGGGCGCCGGGATCGCGGACCGGCAGGCCGTGTTCGGTGTGGTCCTGCACGGGTACGTTGTCCACCTCGGCGGCGGTCTCCCAGCCGTTGTCCCACACCGACTTCCAATCCTGGGGCACGGCAATGGTGTGCGGGTCGACCATCAGCTCGTTGAGCATCTTCTGGTAGATGAAATCGGTGTCGGTGTCCTCGAAATCGGGCGCAGACAGCCCTGCCGCCAGCACACCCATATCGCTGATGTCGAGGTGCTCGTCGCGCGTCTCCTCGGCGCGGGCACGAGCCGCGAAGAACCCTGAGGTGTCCGACGCATGCGCGTTCTCGGCAGCCGACTGCTCCGCCCCCGCGAACCACAGCGACGGCTGCGGCTCGGGCTCGGGCTCGGGCTGAGGCTGAGGCTTGGTCTGGGGCTGGGGCGGCGGCGCTCCGGTGATGCCGCTGGTGCCCGGGGATCGTCGCGGCAACCCACTCGGATCGACCGCGCCCGGCGCGGCCGTAGCCGGGGCCGGTGCATCGTGAATGTCTTGCCCGGCAGGCTTTTCGGAGGGGGCGTCATACCGCTGCTCGTCGGTGCCGACCGGCTCGCCGTGCTCCAGGAGTTTGGCCGGGATGTAGAGCTCGGCCGTCGTTCCCGACGACGGGTCCCCCTCGACGGCGTTGCGCAGCCGCACCTGCATGCCGTGCATGTGCGCCAGCCGCCCGACCACGAACAACCCCATGTGCCGGGTGTTGTCCGGGCTGACCTCGCCACCGGCGTGCAGGCGCATGTTGGCGATCCGCAGGTCGCTGTCCGTCATGCCGATGCCGTCGTCGTGCACCTCGATCACGACCCCGGCATTGTCTGCGTGCACCGCGGTGACCCGCACCGGCGAGATCGGCGGCGAATACCGCAGCGCGTTGTCGATCAGCTCGGCGAGCATGTGCACCGCGTCGGCGGAGACGCGCCCGATCAGGGCCGAGTCGGACACCTCGCCGATCTCCACCCGCTTGTAGTCCTCGACCTCGGAGACCGCGCCGTTGACCGCGCTGGCCAACGGCAACGACTCGCGGTGGTCGCGCGACACCTGCGCGCCGGCGAGCACCAGCAGGTTGGAGCCGATGCGACGCATCCTGGTCGCCAGATGGTCGAGCCGGAAGAGGTTGTCGAGCCGTTCGGGGTCTTTCTCGTTGCGTTCCAGCTGGTCGATGAGCGAGAGCTGCTGATCGACGAGCGTTCGGTTGCGCCGCGACATCGTTTCGAACATCTCGTTGATGACCAGCCGCAGCCGCGCCTCGTCGCCGGCCAGCAGCAGCGCCTGGGTGTGCAACTCGTCGACCGCGTGGGCGACCTGGCCGATCTCCTCGGTGGTGTAGACCGGCAGCGGCTCGGGTTCGCGTTCGTCGCCGGCCCGGACCCGGGCGATGCCCTGCTCCAGATCGGTGTGCGCGACGCGCAGGGCGCCGTCGCGCAGGATGCGCAGCGGTCGGACCAGGGACCGGGCGACCAGGAACACCACGACCAGCGCGACGATGAAGGCAGCCAGCGCCAGCAATCCGTCGCGGATGACGGCGTGACGGCGGTCGGCGGCAAGCCGCTGCACCGAGGTGGTGACCTCGTCGGTGGTGCTCGCGACGACCTTCTCCGCGATGGCGTCGGTGGCCTGCAACGATTGGCGCAGGTCGGCGTTACCCGCCAGCGTGGCGTCCGGGCTGGACATGATGCCCATCCGGCGAACCATCTCGTTCTGCAGCGTCTTGGCCTCGGGCGAGCCGACGCCGAGGACCTGGCTCATGCCGAACAACGTCGACGGCTCGGTGCCGGCCAGCGTGATCATCGACGTGCGCAGTTCCGGCTCGGGTAGGTCGCCGCCCTGCTCGACGAGCAGCTCCTGCATCAGCATCTGGCCGCGGGCGCCGATCGCGCGACTCAATCCCTGGGTCTGGACGCGCAGTTTTTCGTCGTCGAGGCGCACCGAGCCGTTGATGGCGTCTTCAGCGGTCAACAGGATCGGTGCGTAGGTGGTGATGCGGTCGCGCAGCCCAATCGTGTTCGCCGACACCGCCGCCACCAGTTGCTGGCCACCGATGAGCAGGTTGGTCACCCCGGTGCGGACGTCGGGAGCGACGTCGGTGGAATTGAGCTTGTTCTGCAGGGTGGCTTTGCTCTTGTCGAATGTGTTAGCTCTCGCCTGGGTGTCCCCGTTCGACGAGTAGGCCAGCAGCACTCCCTGCAGGGCGCCGACATAGCTTTCGATCACCGGAATCATCTGGGCGCGATCGGCGGCGACCTGCAGCTCCCGTGCCGATTCGACGCCGTCCCAGATGCGGGCTCCGGCGAAGGCGAGCGCGAGCGCGAGTGGAACAGCCACGATCGCAAACACTTTGCCGCGCACCGGCCAGTTGCGTAGCGACCACCGCGACGGCCGCTTCGGCGGCACAGCTGTCGGCTGTTGAATCTGATTCATCCGGAGACTTCCTGGTCATCGCTGCCCGTGTTGACCACAACGGAGCTGCGCATAACCCCTGGCAATTCGTTGAGTATGACAGCGATTGCCCAGCACTTCCAGAGTCGTTACTGAACAGAGAGATACCGGTGACGCCCACCCATTACGCCTATGGGGGTGTCGAGCAAATTGCGCTGCGGCACAACTGAGATCATCAACTCACACGAATTACCTACGCTGGTTTGAGCAGCGCGACGAGAAAGTCGGAGTCATCGGAAAAGGGCCGCACATCCCAGGTGGACAGCAGCAGATCGGGCGCGAGCCCGGCGTGAGCGGCGTCGTCGAGGAACTGGCTGTACTCATAGTCGCGCCCCGCGCCGAAACCGATCACCGCGCGGCCATCGGCCTTGAGGTGGGCGCGCAGCCGGCTCAGCACCTGCACGCGGGTGCTGGGCGCGACGAACGTCATGACGTTGCCTGCCGAGACGATGATGTCGAACGGTTCGGTGATACCGCGCGCAGGCAGGTCGAGTTCGGCGAGATCGCCGACCAGCCAGCGCGGGCCGGGATGGTCCTCTTCGGCCGCCTCGATCAGCGCCGGGTCGACGTCGACGCCGACAACGTCATGACCGACCGACGCCAGATATCCGCCCACCCGGCCGGGACCGCAGCCGGCGTCGAGAATGTGGGAGCCGCGCGCAGCCATCGCATCCACGAAGCGGGCCTCGCCGACCAGGTCGTCACCGGCGCGGGCCATCGCACGGAACCGCTCGATGTACCACCGCGAATGCCCGGGATCGGCCGCGACTTTCTGCATCCAGATACTGGTCTCGACCATGCCGCCATTATCCCCGTGTCCGGAGGGTGGCTGTGTTCAGGCTGATGTTCTACTCACCGCGGATCGCACCGAACACCGGTAACGCCATCCGCATGGTTGCCGCGACCGGATGCGAATTGCATCTGGTGGAGCCGTTGGGCTTCGACCTGTCCGAACCGAAGCTGCGCCGGGCCGGATTGGACTACCACGACCTGGCGTCGGTGACGGTGCACGCCAGCCTGGATCAGGCGTGGGCGGCGGTGGCCGGCGCGCGGGTGTTCGCGTTCACAGCGCACGCCACCCGGTCGTCGTTCGATATCGCCTACCAGCCGGGCGACGTGATGCTCTTCGGTCCGGAACCGACCGGTCTGGACGCCGCCACGCTGGCCGACCCGCACATCACCGAGCAGGTGCGGATCCCGATGCTGTCCGGGCGGCGGTCACTGAATCTGTCCAACGCTGCCGCGGTGATGGCCTATGAGGCGTGGCGGCAGCACGGCTTCGAAGGTGGGGTTTAGACCCGCCGGGTCACCAGGTGTCCCAATGGGTGAGCTGCTCGGCGGGCAGCCGCTTGGCGGGCTTGAAGTCGGTGCCCTTGGTGTAGGCGATCGGCCACAGGCCGCCCTGGGTGTAGCGATCGAACGGGATGCCGAGCAGCTCGGCGGCCTGCTTTTCGCCGTCCCCGATCAGGTGCAGCGTCGTGTACGCCGAGCCCAGCCCGCGCGACCGCAGGGCCAGCATGAAACTCCAGACGGCTGGAATGAGGGAACCCCAGTAGGACGCCTGCATGCCGGCGGGGGCGCCGTCGGGGCGGCCCTCCAGGCACGGGATCAGGAACACCGGAGCCTTCTCGAGGTTCTCGTTGAGGTATTTGGCCGAGCTGAGCACCGAGTCCATCTGCGCATCGCGCATGTCGCCGCGAACCGGGGCGGGCATGTCGAGGTAGGGCGTGCCGGTGGCCCGGTAGATATCGGCCAGCGCCTTCTTCTTGGCGGGATCCTCGACGAACAGGAATTGCCAGCCTTGGGCATTGGAACCCGTCGGCGCCTGCAGGGCCAGATCCAGACACTCCATCAGCACCTCGCGCGGCACGGGCTTGTCGAAGTCGAGCCGCTTGCGCACCGATCGGGTGGAAGTGAGGAGTTCATCAACGGTCAGATCGAGTGTCATGAGGCGAGACTACATTCGGCGATATGGCAACTGAACTGGATCAAGAGGTGCGCGATCGGCTTGTCGGCGACAACTTCGGCTGGTTGACAACAGTCGCCAAATCCGGCCAGCCGGTGCCCAAGCTGGTGTGGTTCTTCTTCGACGGCACCGACGTCATCATCTACACCGCGCCCGGCTCGGCCAAGGTGCGCCACATCGGCTCGCACCCGCGGGTCAGCCTGAATCTGGACTCCAGCGGCGACGGCGGCGGCATCATCGTCGTCGGCGGTCCCGCCACCATTGACAGCGAGGACGCCGACCCGCGTGACGACCCTGCGTTCTGGGCGAAATACGGTGCACTGTCCGATCAAGCCGGGTTGACCGACTCGATGGGTGGGTACAACCTGCGGCTGCGGATCAGCATCGACAAGGTGTGGACGACGCCGACGGAGTAGCGCTGAAGCCCAGCGGCGCAACGTTTTCCACAGATCTGACTTCATCCACAGGTCTGTTTTGGCCGTCAGTTTTTGTCGGTGGGCGGGCGTAGTGTTTCGAACATGAGTTCGATAGCCGAGGCGTTGGACGCCCTCGATGCCGCAGTCGAACTCGTGGGCGCCGCCGATATCGAAGAGTTGCCCGCCCCGGAACGCTTTGCGGCTCTGGAACGGCTCGAGACAGCGATTCGCCGCCAGGTCGCGGTGTCCCACGCCCAGCTGACGCACCTGGAGCGCTACGAGGGGTGCCCGCCGATCCCGATCGTGGTGGCCGATGTCTTGCGGATCAGCCGCGGCGCCGCCAAACGCCGACTGCGTGATGCCGAGCAGTTGAGCCGCGCACCGCGCTGACCGGTGAACCGTTGGCGCCACTGTTGCCGGAGACCGGGAAGGCCTGGGACGCCGGCCTCCTCGACGGTGAGCATGTGCGGGTGATTCAGAAGTTCTTCCGCGATCTGCCCGATCATGTCGGGCCGGTCGAGATCGAGAAGGCCGAACGTACCCTGGCCGAACACGCCCACACCATGCGTCCCGATCAGCTGGAGAAGATCGCCGACCGCCTCGCCACCCACCTCAACCCCGACGGCAGATTCTCCGACGAAGACCGGGCCCGCAAGCGCGGCTTCCAATGGTGTGGCGGTCAACGCCCCGACGGTATGAGCGTCGCGAAGCTGGTGGCTGATCCGGAACTGCGGGCGATGCTGGATGCATGGTTGGCGAAATTCGCCGCACCCGAACCCGACGACCTACGCAGCCACGCCCAACGCCAACACGACGCGCTCGCCGAATTGGTGCGCGGCCGCCTCGGCGACCCGAAACTCGGCCAGCACAACGGCCTTCCCGTCACCGTCATCGTCACGACCACGTTGCAGGAGTTGCAGGCCGGGGCCGGGCACGCCGTCACCGCGGGCGGCACCCTGCTCCCGATCACCGACCTGATCCAGATGGCCACCCCCGCCCACCACTACCTCGCCGTCTTCGACGGCGTCACCGGCCAATCACTCTGGCTCGGCCGGTCCAAGCGCTTGGCATCCGCGGACCAGCGCATCATGCTGTTGGCCAAGTACCGTGGTTGCACCGCACCCGGCTGCACCGTCAACGGCTACAACAGCCAGGTCCACCACGCCGCCAAGGACTGGAAACACGGCGGCGCCACCGACATCGACGACCTCACCCTGGCCTGTAAGTGTGACAACCTGCTCGTCGAAAACGACGGCTGGACCACCCGCCAAGTCGCCAACGGACATACCGAATGGATTCCGCCGCACGATGTTCCGCTCATCGGCGGCACCAACACCTATCACCACCCCGAGCGTCTGCTCCCCAAAAACGACGAAAAGGACTAGCTACCTGAAATCCCGGGAGCGCGAACTCACTTTCAACGCGATGCGGCCCATCCGCTCGGCCATCACGGTCACCGCCCCGGTGGCGTTCTGCACCTGCCCGCGGATCAGCAGCGCCGATGCGGTCTGGGCAAGCTTGCGATGCCGATTCCACACCCCCGGCGTGCACAGCACATTGACCATGCCGGTCTCGTCCTCGATGTTCATGAACGTCACGCCCTGGGCGGTGGCCGGCCGTTGCCGGTGTGTCACCGCACCGGCGATCAGCACCCGGCTGCCGTCCGGCACGTCCAACAGTCGGTCGGCAGTGACCACACCCATCGCGTCGAGGTCCTCGCGCAGGAACTGGGTGGGATAGCTGTCCGGTGAGATGCCGGTGGCCCACACATCGGAGGCGGCCAACTCCACCTCGGTCATACCGGGCAACGCCGGCACGTGTGATGACGAGCCGACGCCGGGCAGCCGGTCTGGCCGCTGAGACGCCGCCGCCCCGGCCGCCCACAGCCCCTCCCGCCGGGTGATCGCGAAACAGCCCAGCGCGCCGGCGGTGGCCAGCGCCTCGGTTTGTGGAACCGAAAGCTGGACCCGCCCAGTCAGATCCACCAGTGATGCGTAGGACCCACCGGCGTCACGCTCCTCGACGATCCGCTCAGCCAGCTCGTCACCGATATGCCGCACGGCGCCCAATCCCAGCCGCACCTCCATCCCGGAGTTCTCCAGTGTGGGATGCGCCAAGCTGGCATTGACATCGGGCCCGTGCACCGTCACCCCGTGCCTGCGGGCGTCGGCGACCAGCGACTGCGGCGAATAGAAACCCATCGGCTGGGCGCGCAGCAGCGCGGCGCAGAACGCCGCCGGGTGGTGCAGCTTGAACCACGAGGAGTAATACACCAGCGAGGCGAAGCTCAGCGAATGACTCTCCGGGAAACCGAAATTGGCGAAGGCTTCCAGCTTGTCGTAGATCCGGTCGGCGACCTCGCCGGTGATGCCGTGGCGCTGCGCCATCCCCGCATAAAACCGGTCCCGCAGCCGTCGCATCTTCTCGGTGGAACGTTTGGAACCCATGGCCCGGCGCAGCTGGTCGGCCTCGGCGGCCGAAAATCCCGCGCAATCCACCGCCAGCTGCATAAGCTGCTCCTGGAACAGCGGCACCCCCAACGTCTTTCGCAGCGCAGGTTCCATCGACGGGTGGTCGTAGGTGACCTCCTCGAGCCCGTTGCGCCGTTTGATGTAGGGGTGCACCGAGCCGCCCTGGATGGGCCCTGGACGGATCAGTGCCACCTCCACCACCAGGTCGTAGAACACCCGCGGCTTCAACCGCGGAAGGGTGGCCATCTGGGCGCGCGACTCCACCTGGAACACCCCGACGGAATCCGCCTTCTGCAGCATCTCGTACACCGCGGGTTCGGACAGATCCAGGCGAGCCAGGTCGACCTCGATGCCTTTGTGTTCGGCCACCAGATCGATGCAGTAGTGCAACGCCGAGAGCATACCGAGGCCCAGCATGTCGAACTTCACCAATCCGATTGCCGCGCAGTCATCTTTGTCCCACTGCAGCACGCTGCGATTCTCCATGCGCGCCCACTCCACCGGGCAGACGTCGGCGATCGGGCGGTCGCAGATCACCATGCCGCCGGAGTGGATACCCATGTGCCGGGGCAGGTTCTTGATCTGGACCGCCAGGTCGACCACCGGCTCGGGGATGCCCTCGAGATCGGCCGAGTCGGCCTCGGAGTGCCAGTGACTGATCTGCTTACTCCAGGCATCCTGCTGCCCCTGCGAAAAGCCGAGAGCACGGGCCATATCGCGCACCGCGCTCTTGCCCCGGTAGGTGATGACGTTGGCGACCTGCGCGGCATAGTCACGGCCGTAGCGGTCGTAGACGTACTGGATGGCCTTCTCCCGAAGATCCGATTCGATGTCGATGTCGATATCGGGTGGACCGTCACGGGCCGGGGACAGGAAGCGCTCGAAGAGCAGTTCGTTGGCGATCGGGTCGACGGCGGTGACGCCGAGCGCGTAACACACCGCGGAGTTGGCTGCCGATCCTCTTCCCTGACAGAGGATTTTGTTGTCCCGGCAGAATCGGGTGATGTCGTGGACCACCAGGAAGTACCCCGGGAACTTCAAGGCGGCAATGACCTCGAGTTCGCGTTCGAGCTGGGCGTAGGCCTCCGGCGCACCGGCGCGCGGTCCATAGCGCCGGGCGGCGCCGACCATCACCAGCTCGCGCAACCAGCTGTCTTCGGTGTGCCCGTCGGGAACATCGAACGGCGGCAGCTGCGGGGCGATCAGCGCCAGCCCGAAAGCGCACTGCTCGCCGAGATCGGCTGCAGCGCTGACGGCTTCGGGGCACTGGGAAAATAGCCGAGCCATCTCGTCACCGGACCGCAGGTGCGCGCCACCCAGCGGGGCCAGCCACCCGGCGGCCTCGTCCAGCGACTGGCGTGCCCGGATCGCCCCCATCGCCATGGCGAGCCTGCCGCGGCTCGGTTCGGCGAAGTGCGCCCCGGTGGTGGCGACGATCCCCACCCCGAACCGGGGACCCAGCGCGGCCAGCACGGCATTGCGCTCGTCGTCGAACGGATCACCGTGATGACTGAGTTCGATACTGACCCGGTCCCGGCCGAAGCGGTCCACCAGGTCGGCCATCGCGACGGCCGCCGCCTCCGGGCCACCTTGTGAAAGCGCCTGCCGGACATGACCTTTGCGACAACCGGTGAGAATGTGCCAATGTCCGCCTGCCGCCTCGGTGAGCGAGTCGTAGTCGTAGCGCGGTTTGCCCTTCTCGCCACCGGCCAGGTGCGCGGCAGACAACTGACGAGACAGCCGACGGTAGCCTTCCGGCCCGCGGGCCAGCACCAGCAGATGCGGACCCGGCGGGTCGGGCACCTCAGTGCGGGCGGTATTGCCCAGCGACAGTTCGGCACCGAAGACGGTGCGCATGTCGAGTTCCTTCGCGGCCTCGGCGAATCGCACCACGCCATAGAGACCGTCGTGGTCGGTCAGCGCGATGGCCCGCAGATCCAGGCGCGCAGCCTCCTCCACGAGTTCCTCGGGGGTGCTGGCCCCGTCGAGAAAGCTGTAGGCCGAATGCGCATGCAACTCGGCGTAGGGCACCGTCGAGCGCAGCGGGCGGTCGCCGATCGGTTCGTAGGGTTCCCGTCGACGTGACCACGCCGGACTGTCGCCACCGTCGGCGTGCGGTTCACCCAGGGACAGGCCGGGGCGGCGGGGCTTGCCGTTGAGCACCCGCTCCATCTCGCCCCAACTCGGCGGCCCGTTGAACCAACGCACCCGCCCAGCCTAATCGAACATGTGTTCTAAGTCTGAGCTGCCGGGAAAACTAGACGAAGATGGTTGTCGAACCAAAGAGATGAGGGGCATGACGACGCAGGCACACGACCATGAGCTGGAGTCGGAGCGCGACTACCTGGCCGATCTCTACGACCGGCTCGACGCCAGGCGCAGATGGGTCAAGGCCCAGTACCGCGCCGCACTCTCCGGCCCGATCGACATCCAGGACGGCGGCACCCTGGTTGCCCGCGATGCCGAGGTGCGGACCCTGGCGCAATCCGCGGCGCGGTTGGACATCGCCGACCAGGGGCTGTGTTTCGGACGACTGGACGCCATTACGGGCGAGCGTCTCTACGTCGGCCGAATCGGCATCTTCGACGAGGACAACGAGCTACTCCTGCTCGACTGGCGGGCGCCGGCCGCCCGCGCGTTCTACATCGCCACCGCCGCCAACCCCGAGGGCATGCGTCGGCGTCGCCAGTTCCACTCTCTCGGGCGGCGGCTGGTCGACTTCACCGACGAGGTCTTCGGCCGCCCCGACCCGAACGCCGGTGACGACAGCCCGTACAGCAGTGACGCGGCACTGCTCGCGGCCGTCAACGCGCCCCGCGGCCCGGGCATGCGCGACATCGTGGCGACCATCCAGGCCGAGCAGGACGAGATCATCCGGCTCGATCACCCGGGCGTGCTGGTGATCGAGGGCGGCCCCGGCACCGGCAAGACCGTGGTGGCTCTGCATCGGGTGGCGTACCTGCTCTACACCCAGCGGGCGCGGATCGAACGCCACGGGGTACTCGTCGTCGGGCCCAACCAGGCGTTCATGAATCACATCGGGCGCGTGCTGCCGTCGCTGGGCGAGTCGGAAGTGGTGTTCGCCACGGTCGGCGATCTCCTGCCCGGTTTGCACGTCACCGCCGAGGACACCCCGGATGTCGCCCGCATCAAGGGTTCTCGCGCGATGCTGGATGTCCTCGCGGCTGCGATCGCCGACCGCCAACGTGTGCCCGAGCAGCCGTTGGAGATCCCGCTGGGCGATGTCACGATGCAGATCGCCGCCGACACCGCGCAATGGGCCATCGACGAGGCGCGCGCAAGCCGACTGCCGCACAACGCGGCTCGTGCGGTGTTCCGCGACATCGTCACCTACGTACTGACCGAGCGCGGGATCGTCCGGATCGGTCGTGGTTGGCTGACCCGCGACAATCGCGACGCCTGGGAGAAGGTGCGCGCGGATCTGCTCGCCGACCTCGAAGACAACGAGCGGTTCCTGTCGGCCCTCGATCAACTCTGGCCGGTCCTCGAGCCGCATGAGCTGCTGGCCGAGCTGTATACCTCGCCGGAGCGGCTACGCGCCGCCGGCGCCGACCCGGCGCTACTGCGGGAAGTCGGTGACGCCTGGACAACCTCGGATGTGCCGCTGCTCGACGAATTGGTCGATCTGCTGGGCCGCGACAAGGCGGCCGACGATGCCGCCGCACAGGCGCTCAAGGAAGAAACCGACTACGCCAGAGGCGTTTTGGAGAACATGGTCGCCCACGAGGATCTGATGGACGACGAGGACCATCTGCTCGCGCAGGACCTGATCGACGCCGCTGGCCTGGCCGAACGCTTCACCGAGCGCGACTACCGGGATCTCGCCGAACGCGCGTCCGCCGACCGGGACTGGACCTACCGGCATGTGGTGGTCGATGAGGCCCAGGAGCTCTCCGAGATGGACTGGCGGGTGCTGATGCGGCGCTGCCCGAGCCGGTCGTTCACGGTGGTCGGCGATCTCGCGCAGCGCCGCTCGATGGCCGGTGCGACGTCGTGGGCGGACATGCTGGAGCCGTACGTGCCCGGCCGGTGGGTGTACCGGTCGCTGTCGGTGAACTACCGCACCCCCGCCGAGATCATGACCGTCGCCGCCGCGGTGTTGGCCGACTTCGCGCCGGACGTCCGGCCCCCGGAATCAGTACGCGCATGCGGTGTGCGCCCCTGGTCCCGGCAGGTCACCGCGGAGCAGATGCCGCGCGCCATCGACGAATTCGTGGCGGCGGAGGCCGATCACGACGGGACCAGCATCGTGATCGGACCGCCGGGCATGCCGGGTGTGGTCGCGCCGTCGGAAACCAAAGGCCTCGAGTTCGACGCGGTGCTGGTCGTCGAGCCGGAACTCATCCTCGCCGACGGTCCGCGCGGCGCGGCCGAGCTCTACGTCGCGCTCACCCGTGCCACCCAGCGGTTGGGTGTGCTGCATCAGCACCCGCTGCCGCCGGCGCTGGCCGGGCTTGTCGAACACAACCGATGACTTTCGGGGGCGGGGCGAGTCCATCCTTGTGACGGAACCCGACACAAAGGAGTCCCCATGTCCGCCCTGCCTCCGGTGGTCGATCAGCAGACCTGGCGCGCCGCACTCGACGAACTTCGCGCGCGCGAGAAGGCCGCCACCCGTGAACTCGACGCGATCGCCGCGCAACGCCGGCGGCTGCCCATGGTCGAGATGCCGAACTATGTCCTGACCGGACCCGACGGCCCCGTCGCGCTGGCCGAGGTGTTCGACGGACGTTCGCAATTGATCGTCTACAACCACATGTGGACCGACGGCGCGGACTGGCAGTGCCCGGGCTGCACCGGTTTCACCTCCCAGTTCACCCGCCTGGAATTCCTGGACAACTACGACGCCCGCTTCGTGATCGTCACCAACGGACCGATCGACGAAGCCCTGGCCTACAAGGCCAAGGTCGGCAACAGAATGGACTGGTACTCGTCGGCGGGCAGCACGTTCGGCGCCGACGTCGACGCAGCCCCCGGCGAGGGCTTCGGCGTCAACGTCTTCCTGCGCGACGGCCAGACCGTCTACCGCACCTGGCACACCAACGGTCGCGGCACCGAGCAACTCAGCCACTCGTTCGCCCTCATCGACCTGCTGCCGTGGGGTCGGCAGGAAGAGTGGCAGGACTCCCCGGCCGGCTGGCCGCAGCGCCCGACATACTCCGGTTGGGCCGGCTCTGAAGACATCGCGCGCGCCTACGGCGAAAGTCCTACGCTGCACAGGTGACCAGCCCGCAGCTTCATCCGTCCGAGCCGCACCACGACGCCTTCGGCAGTCGACTGAACTGGTTGCGCGCCGGGGTCCTCGGCGCCAACGACGGCATCGTCTCGACCGCCGGCATCGTGGTCGGCGTCGCCGCGGCAACTGTCGAGCGCGGCCCGATCTTCACCGCAGGCATCGCGGCCCTGGCAGCCGGCGCACTGTCGATGGCGGTCGGTGAATACGTGTCGGTCAGCACGCAGCGCGATTCCGAGAAAGCGATGCTGTCCAAGGAACGCAACGAACTGGACACCGAGCCCGCCGCCGAACTCGACGAGCTGGCCGCGCTCTACGAAGCCAAGGGCCTGTCCCCCGCCACCGCGCGCACGGTGGCCGAGGAGCTCACCGATCACGACGCGTTCGCCGCCCACGTCGACATCGAACTGCGTATCGATCCCGACGAACTGACCAACCCGTGGCAGGCCGCGTTCTCCTCGGCAGTGTCGTTCACGGTCGGCGCGGTCCTGCCCCTGCTGGCAATCCTGTTGCCACCGGCGTCGATTCGCGTGCCGATCACCTTCGTCGCCGTGCTGATCGCGCTGGGGGTCACCGGCTGGGTCAGCGCGCGCCTCGGCGGCGCCGATCCGCGGCGGGCGATCTACCGGGTGGTCATCGGGGGTGCGCTGGCGATGGCCGTCACGTTCGGCATCGGCCACCTCGTCGGCGGCGCGGTCGGCTGACCGTCGGCGCGACGGCGCCGCGAATCAGTCGACGTATTCGGCTGAGCCGTCGTCGAGCACGACTCGCGTGTTGGAACCGTCCGGGCCACTGGCTTCGGTGCGATACACCGCCCGGCCCGGCTCGGTGCGCCAGATCGAGGTCGTCAGCGTCTCTCCGGGGAAGACCGGCGAGGTGAATCGTGCGCTGACCGCGGTCAGCTTCGCCGCGTCGTTGCCTGCGAGTTCGGCCAGCAGCGCCCGGCCGGCGAACCCATACGTGCACAGCCCATGCAGGATCGGCCTGTCGAAGCCGGCCATCTCACGGGCGAACCAGGGGTCGCTGTGCAGCGGATTGCGGTCGCCGGAAAGCCGGTAGATCAACGCCTGGTCGCCGCGGGTCGGCATCGCGATGCGGGCGTCCGGTTCGCGGTCGGGGAATTCAGGGGCCTGTGGACGTTGCCCGGGCTGGCCGCCGAACCCGCCCTCACCGCGGATGACCGCGGTCGACAAGGTTTCGGCGATCAGCTCGCCGGTGGCCGGATCAGTGCCCTTGCCCCGCATCACGATGATGGCGTTCTTGCCCTCGCCCTTGTCCTGGATGTCGGCCACCTCGGAGACCACCGAGAGCTGACCGGAGGCGGGCAGCGGGGCGTGCAAGCGGATCTCCTGCGAGCCGTGCAGCAGCATGCCCCAGTTGAACGACCCGACCTTGGTGGCAGCTCCGAACGCCGGGCAGCAGATGACCGCGAACGTCGGCAAGACCTGCTGGGTGATGTCGTGGCTGTTGTCGGTGGTGAAGGCCAAATCATCGGTACCCGCACCGACGCCGAGTGCATAGAGCATCGCGTCGCGATCGGTCCACTGGTAGGGCTGAGGGTCGGTGACCGCTCCGATTGCCGTGGGGTCGATGGCCATTGCCGCACTCCTGAGGTCGTGGATGGAGAAACTCCATAGTCGCACTGGCCAGAATCGCGCCCACCACAGCGTTCGACAAGGCACGCTAGGAGCATGCATCTTCCGCGCGCCCGGACCCTCGTCTCGCTGATCGCTGCATTCCTGGCGGCCGTCCTCCTCGCCAGCTGCAGTTCCGATACGCCGCACGATCGCACGATCACCCTGACGTTCATCCGGCACGCCGAGTCGGAAGCCAACGCGGCCGGGGTCATCGACACGTCCGTGCCAGGACCATCGCTGACAGAAGCGGGCGAGCAGCAGGCGACCGCAACGGCCAACCGGCTGAAGAGCAATGGGTACGACGGCGTCTACGCCTCGGACATGGTGCGCACCCAGCAGACCGCGGCGCCGATGGCCAAGGCCCTGGGCAAGCAGGTCACCGTGCTGCCGGGCCTCAACGAAATCTCGGCCGGGTGGTTCGACGGCCGCAGCGTGAAGAACGCCGCCGCGACGTACATGGTCGCCCCGGCCGACTGGCTGCGCGGGGATACCGACTTCAGCATCCCCGGTTCGGTCAGCGGCGCCGAGTTCAACGGCAAGTTCACCGGGGCGGTGCAACGCATCTACGAGAGCGGCAACAACAAGCCCGTCGCGTTTTCCAGCGCCGCCTCAATCATGTTGTGGACGTTGATGAATGCGCGTAACGCCAAGGACAGCCTGGCGACCGATCATCCGCTGCCGAACACCGGCCGGGTGGTGGTGACCGGCAATCCGGTGATCGGCTGGACGCTGGTGGACTGGGACGGGATCACCTCGTTCTGAGATGACGCAGATGAGCTTCGGCATGCCGCTGCGCGTGCGGTACGTCGAATGCGACATGCAGGGCCGGGTTTTCAACGGCCACTATCTGACCTGGTTCGACATGGCCATCAACGAGGCCGTCCGCGACATCTTCGGCGACTACCAGGTGCTGCTCGACGGGGGCATCGACTTCGTGGTGGCCGCGGCCGAGTTGCAGTTCCGCCAGCCTGCGCGGTTCGACGACGACCTGGTGGTCGGCGTCGGCTTCGAACCCGTCGGCCGGACCTCGCTGAGCAGCCGCTTCGCCATCCGCCGCGGTGAGGAGCTGATCGCCGAGGCGACGATGATCCACGTCTGCGTCGACGCGGTGACGTTCGAGAAGCGGCCGTGGCCGGACTGGTTCCGGGAGCGGATGTCCTCAGCCTGTTGACCGCGGCGTGATCGGCGATCAATGATGACCCATGCGCTATGTCGTTACCGGCGGTACCGGGTTCATCGGACGTCGGGTCGTAGCCCGGCTGCTCGACAGTCACGATGACGCACAGGTGTGGACGTCGACCGACGACCGGCCGGAGCGAGCCGACCATGTCATCAACTGCCGGATTGCCGACACTGAGTCGGCCGTGGCGCTCGCCCGCGAACTCGGCGCGACGCTGCATCACCTGTCCTCGGTCGCGGTGGCCGGCGACTTCCGGGGCGAGTTCACCGAGGACGATTTCGACGTCGGCCAGCAGCTGCCCACCCGCCGTCACCGGGCGGCATTCGAGGCGGAGCAGCGGGTACGTTCCTCGAATACTCCGTTCCGCATCTACCGAGCGGGGGTGGTCGTCGGCGACTCACGCACCGGCGAAACCGACCGGATCAGCGGGCCGTATCACCTCTTCGGGCTGCTGGCTCGACTGGCCGCACTGCCGTCGTTCACGCCGATACTTCTGCCGGACCTCGGTCGGATCAACGTCGTCCCGGTCGACTATGTCGTCGCCGCGATGGTGGAACTCATCCATGCCGAGGGCCGCGACGGGCAGACGTTCCACCTGACCGCCGCCGAGTCGGTGAGCCTGCGCCAGATCTACCGGAGCGTGGCCCGCGGCGCCGGACTGCCGCCATTGCGCGGCGGCCTGCCCCGCCAGATGGCCCAGCCGCTGCTTGCCGCGCGCGGACGGGCGAAAGTGTTGCGGGACATGGCGGCAACGCAACTCGGGGTGCCGCCCGAGGCCATCGACACTCTGCAGACCACCGCCGTGTTCGGTTCGGACGCCACCCGAAAGGCATTGCTCCCCAGCGGGATCGAGCCGCCGGCGTTCTCCGCCTACGCCCCGGTGTTGTGGCGGTACTGGGCCCAGCACCTCGACCCCGAGCGCAGCGGCTCCGATCCCGGGACACCGCTGGCCGGCAGACACGTGATCATCACCGGCGCGTCCAGTGGCATCGGCCGCGCCTCTGCCGTGGCGGTGGCGGCCCGCGGTGCCACCGTGTTCGCGTTGGCGCGCAACGGTGAAGCGCTGCACGCGTTGGTCGACGAGATCACCGCCGACGGCGGGCGGGCGTTCGCCTTCAGCTGCGATGTCACCGACACCGAATCGGTCAACACGACGATCGCCGAGATACTCGGCCAGTTCGGCCACGTCGACTATCTGGTGAACAACGCGGGCCGCTCGATCCGCCGATCGGTGACCGCCTCGACCGACCGGCTGCACGACTACGAACGGGTGATGGCGGTCAACTATTTCGGCGCGGTGCGAATGGTGCTGGCGCTGCTGCCGCACTGGCAGGCGCGCCGGTTCGGCCACGTGGTCAACGTGTCCAGCGCCGGCGTGCAGGCCCGAAACCCCAAGTACAGCTCGTACCTGCCGACCAAAGCGGCGCTCGATGCTTTCACCGACGTGGTGGCCTCGGAAACGTTGTCGGACAACATCACCTTCACCACGATCCACATGCCGCTGGTGAAGACGCCGATGATCGCGCCGTCGGGCCGGCTGAACCCGGTGCCGCCGATCAGCGCCGAACACGCGGCCGCGATGGTGGTCCGCGCACTGGTGGACAAGCCGGTCCGGATCGACACCCCGCTGGGGACGCTGGCCGACGCCGGCCAGTATTTCACCCCGAAACTGGCCCGCCGGGTCCTGCACCAGCTCTATCTGGGCTACCCCGACTCGCCCGCCGCCCGTGGCGAGGGTCGGCGCCCGGCTGCCCACGGTCCGCGCCTGCCGGTGATCCGGCTTCGCGCACCGCGCCCGGTCAAACAAGTCGTGCGCCTGGTACCCGGCGTGCATTGGTGAACTCAGTCAGTTCATAGCGACAATCCAACGGCGGACCCGGTGGGCACTTAGGCTGACCGCATGGGGACGGGCTGGCAGCTATTGGAGCGGCCGGCCAAGCACGAGGTCATCAGGGCCGCGCTGGCAGACAGCGAAGCTTCCGGGGTGGTGATCACCGGCGCGGCCGGGGTCGGCAAGACGACGTTGGCCCGGTCGGTCACCTCCGCCCTGCCGGGCCGCGCCCGATGGGCCGCCTGCACCGCATCGTCGAGCAGCATCCCGCTGGGCGCGTTCGCGCAGTGGGTCACGCCCACCGAAGCGCGGGATCCGATCGAGCTGCTGGTCTCGGCACGCCAGTCCCTGCTGGCCGACGGTCCCACGGTGATCGGTGTGGACGACGCGCACCTACTCGACCAGCTGTCGGCCACGCTGCTGCACCAGATCGCCGTCGAACGCACCGGGTCGATCGTCGCGACGGTCCGCAGCGGGGAAGCCGTCCCCGATTCGGTGATGACGCTGTGGAAAGACGGCTACCTGCACCGCATCGACCTGGAGCCGTTCAGCCGGGAGGAGTGCATCGCCCTGGTCGAGTCGGTGCTCGGCGGCACCCTGGAGGAGCTCAGCGCCAACGTCATCTGGTCACAGTCGGGCGGCAACCCGCTGTTCCTGCGGCACATGGTGGAGGCGGCGCTGGAGGCCGGCACCCTGAGCGAGGTCAAGGGCGTCTGGCAGCTGCGCGGGGCGACGACGGTGTCGTCCGGTCTCGCGACCCTGTTGGAAAGCCGCTTCGACCATGCCGACCCCGATGCGGTGACCGCGCTACGACTGCTGTCGCTGTGCGAGCCGCTGGACCTCGACGCCCTGGTGGAACTGGCCGGGGAGCAGGCGATCGACGCCGCCGAAAAGGCCCAGCTGATCCGGATCGACCGGGACGGCCCGACGCTGGCCGCACGCATCAGCCATCCGCTCTACGGAGATGTCATCCGGCGGCAGATCGGAACGGCATCGGCGCGGATACTGCGCGGCCGGATCGTCACCGTGCTCAACCGGCGGAAGCCGACATCGGTGGCCGGGCGGATCAGGCTCGCGGAGCTCTATCTGGACAGCGACCAGACCGCCGACACCGGGCTGTTGGTCGCCGCGGCCAAGGACGCTGTGTCGCTGGCCAACGCACCGCTGGGAGAACGGTTGGCCCGCACCGCATTCGAACGCGAAGGCGGGATGCGACCGGCGCACCTGCTGTCACGGGCGCTGATGTGGCAGGGCCGGCCGGCCGAGGCCGACGAGATCTTGGCCCGGTTCGACCCCGACGACCTCGACGAGGGTCAGCTGCTGCTGTGGGGCGTTCCGCGGGCCTCGATCGTGTTCTGGTCACTCGGTGAGGTCGCGCGCGCCTACGAGGTGATGGAGTTGCTGCGGAGCCGGGTCACCCATCCGGTCCTGCGGCCGATGGTCGACGCGGCCGACGCCGCGTTCACGATCTTCGAGAACAAGCTGCCCGAAGGTCTGGCCAAAGCCGAGGCGGTGTTGTCCGATCCGGTGGCTCCCGAACAGGCGGTCGAGACCGCCGCCTTCGCGGCCGGGATGGCGATGCCGCTGGCCGGACGCGGCGATGAGTTCACCGCGATCATGGCGCGCTGCTTCGACACCCAGAAGTCGACCGATGGTCTGATCCGGATGCTCGCCCGATATGGCGAGGTGCTGGCGCTGGTGCACACCGGCGAACTCGACAAAGCCGAAACACAGGCCGCGAACTACGCCGAGTTCTCCTCGTCAGGAGAGTTTCTCGGCTGGGCGATCGCCAAGACGATGTCCGGTTTGGTGGCGACCTACCGGGGCCGGTTCGCCGACGCGATTCCGACGCTCGAGCAGGCGATGGCGGCGTTCAACGCGGAGAACTCGCTGCCGTGGCGGTTGCCCGGCCGGCTGTTGCTGGCCCGCGCCTATGCCGGCCTGGGCAGCGCCGATGACGCCGAGCGGGTGCTGGCCGAGGCCGCCGAGCACGTCGGCCCCTCGGTCGCACTGTTCGACCCTCAGGTGATGGTCACCAAGGCGTGGATCGCCGCGGCCCGGGGCGGGGGGCGGCGCGCCGTCGAACTGGCCCGCGCGGCCGCCGACGCCGCACACCGCAGCGGGCAGCTCGCCGTGGAGGCCGAGGCATTGCACGACGCGGCCCGTTTCGGCGACCGCAGGCTCGCGAATCGGCTGCAGTCGCTGGTGGCGGGTGTCGATGGTCCACTGCCGCAGCTGTATGCCCGTCACGCCGCGGCGGTGGCGGACTCCGACGGCGACGCGCTGGACGCGGTGAGCGTCGAGTTCGAACGCGCCGGACTGCTGCTGTCGGCCGCCGACGCCGCCGCGCTGGCGGCCGCGAGCCATAAGCAGCGCCATGACCGCCGCAGGGAGATCGAATCTGTAACGCGGGCAATGCGTTTGGTCGCCCTGTGCGGTGGCGCCTCATCACCCGCGATTCGGGCCGCGGCGCGGCCGCTGCCGGTGACCGCGCGTGAACTCGAGGTCGCCGAGTTGGTTGCGGCCGGGCTGTCGAACCGCGAAATCGCCAAGCGGCTGTCAGTTTCGGTGCGCACCGTGGAGGGACACGTGTACCGGGCATGCCTGAAACTCGGTGTGTCCGATCGTGATGGGCTGGCCGCCATCATCCGACCACGCGGTACGCGCGATCCGCTGAGTTGATGCCCGGGCAGGTATCGTTACCGCGGTGAGCGTCGGGGATGACCAGCCTACGGCCCTGCCTGTTTTCGCCGATGTGGACACCGGCGTCGACGACGCGATGGCACTGGTGTACCTGCTGGCAAGCGCCGATGCCGACCTCGTCGGGATCGCCTCCACCGGTGGCAATGTCGACGTGGATCAGGTGTGCCGCAACAACCTCGGGTTACTCGAGCTGTGCGGAGCACCCGAGATCCCGGTGTCCCGGGGCGCGGACCAACCGCTGAGCACCGAGCTGCGCACCGCCGAGGACACTCATGGCCCAGCCGGGTTGGGCTATGCCGAATTGCCCCCGCATCAACGCGAACTCACCAGCTATGACTCGGCCGAAGCCTGGGTCCGCGCCGCCCACGCCCTACCCGGGGAGCTCATCGGTCTGGTCACCGGGCCGATGACCAACCTCGCACTGGCGGTACGTGATGAACCGAACCTTCCGTCGCTGTTGCGCCGGCTGGTGATCATGGGCGGGTCGTTCGACTACCGCGGCAACACCACGCCGGTTGCCGAGTGGAACATCAGCGTCGACCCGGAGGCCGCGGCCGAGGTGTTCGATGCCTGGGGGCGGGCCGCGGATGCCAATACGATTGCCCCGCATCAGCTTCCGATCGTGTGCGGGTTGAACCTGACCGAGAACATCGCGCTGACACCGAAGATCCTGAGCCGCCTTGCCGCCGCGGCGGACACCGCCACCACCGCGATGAGCGTGCTTGACGCGCGGGGCACCCGGTCGACGGCCGAGAACCACGTGATCCGCGCGCTCGAGGATGCGATGCGGTTCTATTTCGAGTTCCACTTCGACCAGGGCGAGGGCTATCTGGCGCATCTGCACGACCCACTGGCGGCGGCGGTGGCACTCGATCCCGGGCTGATCCAAACCCGCGCGACGACCGTGGATGTAGAGCTCACCGGAACGCTGACCCGCGGCATGACGATCGCGGACTGGAGCCGGCGGTGGGGCAGGGAACCCAACGCGCACGTCGGCGTCGGGGTCGATCCCGAGGCGTTCTTCGACCGGTTCATCGAGCGGGTGGGCCCGTTCGCGCGCCGGCTGACTCATTCGTAGACGCCCTCCAGATACCACCGGCGCTGCCGGTAACACAGCAGCAGCGCGACACCGGGTTGGCCGTCCACCAGCACCTGAGCGCGTGCCGTGCGGCCGGCCCTGGACTGGTGGCTGTTGTCCCACCACCGTTCGTCCACCGACCACGGCCCGGTCCACCAGCTCAGTGCACCCTGGTAGTGGTGGCCCGCACCGTCCAATCGCGCGGGCTCGGCCGTGAACATCCCGCGGCCGGTGACCCGGACCGGATTGCCCTGGGCATCAAGCAATTCCACCGGATCATCCAGGATCACCACCGGCGCGGGCTCGGGGAGCCGGCCGGGCCACGGCCGGTCGGGGGCGGCCCTGGGCACCAGCTCGTCACCGAGCGGGGTCAACGTGATGCGCTCGGCGGGACCACGGCCACCGGACAACACCGGGAGTTGAACGGCTTCCTGCCCCAGTAAGCCCTGCACCCGCACCAGCGCCCGGCGTGCCCGCAGCCGATCCTCTTCTCCAACGCCGCCCCACAGCGGCAACTGAAGCGCTTCCGCGGAAACAACTTCCACCGGCTGCAGCCGCAGCATCGTCACCGGCGAGTTCGGGCGATCGTCGGGTCTGCGCTTGTTGAGCCAGCCGTCGAGCTGCCAGCGCACCCGATCGGCGGTGGCATCCTCGGTCAGCGGCTCGGCGCAGCGCCATACCCGGGTCAGCTCACCGCCATTCGCCGTGACGGCATGGATGGCCAGCCTGGTGCATCCCACACCGGCCGCCTCCAGGCTGCGATGCAGGGCGCCGGCCAGCGTTCGCCCGGCGAATGCCGCTGCGTCAACCCGGTCGACCGGCGGGTCGCAATTCAGTACCGCATCCAGGTCGGCAGCCGGCTCACGGCCGGACGGCCCGCGTACCGGTTCTCCGCGGGCGAAGCGGTGCGCGGCCACCCCGTCGGCCCCGAACCGGGAAGCGACATCGCTGCGCGACAATTCCGCGAACTGACCGAGGTTGCGAATACCCATGCGCCACAACAGGTCAGCCAGTTCCTCCCGGCCGGGACCGGACAGGCTGGGCTCGCCGGACAGCTGACGGATGGACAGCGCCGAGAGGAATCTGGCATCCCCGCCGGGCTCGAGCACCCTACCTGCGCGGGCCGCGAAGACCGCCGTCGGAAGCTGATCGGCGATCCCCACCTGACATTCGGCACCGGCCGCGGCAACGGCGTCGACCAAGCGCTCGGCGGCAGCGGGTTCGGAGCCGAAGTAGCGGGCCGCGCCGCGAACTCCCAACACCAGCAGTCCCGGCCGCAGCACCTCGGCGCGGGGTACCACCTCGTCGACCGCCGCCGTCACCCCTTCGAAGTAGCGGGCGTCGCGGGCCGGGTCGGCGGTGACCACGTGCAGCTGCGGGCAGCGGGCTTGCGCCTCGCGCCGGCGCAAGGTGCGACGCACCCCGGCGGCGCGGGCGGCGGCCGAGCAGGCGATGACCCGGTTGGCCAGGGTGACCGCGACCGGGGCCGTCGCCGGCAGTCCGGCCGCCGCGGCCGCGGCGACCGCCGGCCAATCCATGCACCAGATCGCCAGCACCCGGCCGGTCATGTCAGCTCACCCTGGACCGGGCGGCGCGACCGTGCGCCCTGACCGACAGCCGTACCCGACTGATACGGCCACAGCCTGACACCGGGGCATCGCCACGACCCGCGGTGATCTCATAACCGCGCACCCGCGCGTCAAGACGCATCGTCGCGCCTTGCCAGTCCCCCCGGGCAACCAGCAGGGTGCAACCTTTCTGGCGCGCCCGGGCCACCACCGCCCGCGCCCGGGTGGCGGTCACCGTCCGGCCGGCCAGCCCGAGCACAACCAGATCCATCCCGTCCATCAACACCGCGGCCACCTCGACGGGGTCGGTGCCGGGGTCCGGGATCATCGCCAGCCTGCTCAGATCCGCACCCATCTCCACCGCGGCCAGCAGACCGAAATCCGGCAGTCCGACGACGGCCACATGTCCCCCGCCTGCCGTGACCGCCGCTGCCATACTCACCGGAAGCGAGAGCGCTCCCGACGCCACTGCGACAGCGCCGCGCGGCAACCCCGCCGGCAGCTGTTCGGCCAGCGATTCGGGGACCGGCAGCAAACTTTCAGAGGTAGGAATGACCTCATCCGCCACATCCGTAACAGGTCGGGTGACGCCCACCTTCCCGGATACCGCCGCCATCTTGCGTCGCAGTTGTTCTAGCTGCTCAGCACGGTTGAGCTGACGTTTATCCAGGGCAATCGCCGCCGTCATCGGCCACCTCCAACCGCAATCCCGATTCACTGTGTTCGAATGTATGTTCGATAGTCCGAGTAAACACCTACCCACCGACAGCGTCAAGGCGGAAATCTCCCGGCTGTGCACCCAAGCCGACGGTGGTGACGCGGCCGAAATCGCACCTGGCACGATGCAGGGCATGACGATCAACCGCGAACAAGCCGACAAGGTGGCCAACGGAGCCGGCTTCATCGCCGCGCTCGACCAGAGCGGCGGTAGCACCCCCAAGGCGCTCAAGCTCTATGGCATCGCCGAAGACGCCTACTCCGGTGACGAGCAGATGTTCGACCTCGTGCACGAGATGCGCACCCGGATCATCACCAGCCCGAGCTTCAACGGCGACCGGATCATCGCGGCCATCCTGTTCGAGATGACGATGGACCGCGAGGTCGACGGCCGCCCCACCGCCGACTATCTGTGGAACGTCAAAAACGTCGTACCGATCCTCAAGGTCGACAAGGGTCTGGCCGCCGAAGAAGACGGTGCTCAGGTGATGAAGCCCATCGACGGCCTGGACGCGCTGCTCTCCCGGGCGAAGGACAAGGGCATCTTCGGCACCAAGATGCGCTCGGTCATCAAGCTGCCCGGCGGTGGCCTGGACGCCGTGGTCGAGCAGCAGTTCGCGATCGCTCACCAGATCCTCGGCGCCGGACTCGTGCCGATCATCGAACCCGAGGTCGACATCCACAGCCCGGAAAAGGCTGCGGCCGAAAAGCAGCTCAAGTCCGCGATCATCAGCCACCTCGGTGCCCTCGGTGACGATCAGCAGGTGATGCTCAAGCTCACCCTGCCCGACACCGACGATCTCTACCACGAGCTGGTCGAGCACCCCAAGGTGATGCGGGTTGTCGCACTGTCCGGCGGCTACAACCGCACCGATGCCTGCGAGCGCCTGGCCCGCAACCACGGTGTCATCGCCAGCTTCTCCCGGGCGCTGACCGAGGGGCTGACCGCACAGCAGAGCGACGACGAATTCGACAAGACCCTGGATGAGGCGATCGCCGAAATCGCCGCCGCCTCAGCGACTTAGATTTCACGTTGAGATAGCGCTGAGAGCGACGGCCCCGGCCGAAGATCGCACTCGGCGCTATTTCACTGTCGGGTCATGAAATGCGGCGATGCCGCGGCTGAATCACTCCCATTCGATGGTGCCGGGAGGCTTGCTCGTCACATCGAGCACCACCCGGTTCACCTCAGGCACCTCGTTGGTGATGCGCGTCGAGATGCGTTCGAGCACCTCATAGGGCACCCGCGTCCAGTCCGCGGTCATCGCGTCCTCGCTGGACACCGGCCGCAGGACGATCGGATGACCGTAGGTACGTCCGTCGCCCTGCACGCCGACCGAGTGGACATCGGCCAGCAGCACCACCGGACACTGCCAGATCTGGTGGTCCAGACCGGCCGACGTCAGCTCCTCGCGGGCGATCAGGTCGGCCCGGCGCAGGGTGTCCAGCCGGGACGCCGTCACCTCACCGACGATCCGGATACCCAGCCCGGGACCCGGGAAGGGTTGGCGGCCAACGATGTCCTCCGGCAGGCCGAGCTCGCGCCCCACCGCCCGCACCTCGTCCTTGAACAGCAGCCGCAACGGCTCGACGAGCTTGAACTTCAGGTCGGCGGGCAGGCCGCCAACATTGTGGTGGCTCTTGATGTTTGCCGTTCCCGTTCCGCCACCGGACTCGACGACGTCGGGATACAGCGTGCCCTGCACCAGGAATTCCACCGGATGACCGTCGGAGTCGTTCTCGGCGAGCAGGTCTCGCACCGAACCCTCGAACGCTCGGATGAACTCCCGGCCGATGATCTTGCGCTTGCCTTCCGGGTCATGCACACCCGACAACGCCTGCAGGAACCGTCCCTCGGCATCCACGGTCACCAGGCGGGCGCCGGTGGCGGCCACGAAATCCCTTTGCACCTGCTCGCGTTCACCGGAACGCAGCAATCCATGGTCGACGAACACGCACGTCAGCCGGTCGCCGATGGCGCGTTGCACCAGTGCGGCGGCCACCGCGGAATCGACACCGCCGGACAGCCCGCAGATGGCCTTGCCGTCGCCGATCTGCTCGCGCACCTGCTCGATCAAGCTCTCGGCGATGTTGGCCGGAGTCCAGCTCGCACCGATGCCGGCGAACTCATGCAGGAACCGGCTGAGCACCTGCTGCCCGTGCGGAGTGTGCATGACTTCCGGGTGGTATTGCACCCCGGCCAGCCGACGGGCACGGTCCTCGAAGGCGGCGACGGGGGCACCGGAGCTGGCGGCCACCACCTCGAACCCCTCCGGCGCCGAGGTGACGGCGTCGCCGTGGCTCATCCACACCGGCTGTGAACCGGGCAGACCCGAATGCAGCTCCCCGCCAAGCACTTCCATTTCGGTGCGGCCGTACTCACTGGTGCCGGTGTGAGCGACGGTGCCGCCGAGCACCTGGGCCATGGCCTGAAAGCCGTAGCAGATCCCGAACACCGGCACATCGAGGTCGAAGACAGCGGGATCGAGCTGCGGGGCGCCGTCGGCATACACGCTGGCCGGTCCGCCGGAGAGCACGATGGCCTGTGGATCCTTGGCCTTGATCTCTTCGACGGTCGTGGTGTGCGGGATGACCTCGGAGAAGACCCGGGCTTCCCGGACCCGACGGGCGATCAGTTGGGCGTACTGCGCGCCGAAATCGATCACCAACACAGGACGAGGCGAGGGGGATGTCACGCATAGAGTCTAGTGCGCCGGACGGCCCGACCCCCCGGCAGGCGCAGGTGGCGTTCGGCCGGCGAGGGCCCAGGTCACAGGACCACTGGGGCCGCCCGGCCGGGTCGGCGCCGCGGCAACCGGGCCCAGCACCGTCGGCGCCACTTCTAGCAGCTTTGCGCCGGACCAGGAATGTTCTCGGGTAAGAACGGGAATGGACAGCGGGGGGATCGACAAAGGAGACCGCGGGTGCTGGGACTGCCAGACGAGGTACATGCTTGCTTGTTCGACCTCGACGGCGTCTTGACCAACACAGCCCGGGTGCACACCCGCGCCTGGAAGTCAATGTTCGACAGCTACCTCGAACGACGCGCGCAACGCGCTCACACCGCGTTCGTGCCATTCGACCCTGCGCAGGACTACCGCACCTACATCGACGGCAAGAAACGCCAGGACGGTGTGCGCTCATTCTTGGCGAGTCGCAACATCGATCTGCCCGACGGCGACGAGTCCGACCCGTCCACCGCCGAGACGGTCAACGGGCTGGGCAACCGCAAGAACGCGTTGTTCCAGCAGATCCTGCAGAAGCAGGGTGTGGAGGTGTTCGACGGCTCGCGGCGCTACCTCGAGGCCGTGCATGCCGCGGGCATTCCCGCGGCGGTGGTGTCCTCCAGCGCCAACACCGAACAGGTCCTCCGGATCACCGGTCTGGACCGTTTTGTCCAGCAGCGGGTCGACGGAGTCACGATCCGTGACGAGAACCTGCGCGGCAAGCCCGCGCCCGATTCGTTCCTGCGCGGCGCCGAGCTTCTCGACGTCAAGCCGGCGAACGCTGCGGTGTTCGAGGACGCCCAGGCCGGTGTCGCGGCCGGCCGGGCCGGGAACTTCGGGTTCGTCGTCGGCGTCGATCGCCTGGGGCAGGCTGATGCGTTGCGGCGCAACGGCGCCGACATCGTCGTCACCGATCTCGCAGAGTTGCTCGACTCCAAATGATCAGTGGCGAAGCGTTCCCCATCGAGCCCTGGCAGGTCCGGGAAACCCATCTGGATCTCGACCAATTGGCACAATCGGAGTCACTGTTCGCATTGTCGAACGGGCACATCGGCTTTCGCGGCAATCTCGACGAAGGTGAACCATTCGGGATCCCGGGGACCTATCTGAACTCCTTCTACGAGACCCGGCCGCTGCCTTACGCCGAATCCGGCTTCGGTTACCCCGAGGACGGCCAGACGATCGTCGACGTCACCAACGGCAAGATTCTGCGACTCCTCGTCGACGACGAGCCCCTCGATGTCCGATACGGCGACCTCGACGAGCACGAGCGAATCCTCGATCTGCGCGCGGGAACGCTGACTCGCCGCGTGCTGTGGCGATCACCGGCGGGCAAGCAGATCCGAATCGTGTCGACGCGACTGGTGTCGCTGGTCCAGCGCTCGGTGGCGGCGATCGAGTACGTGGTCGAGGCGCTCGACGAATTCACCCGTGTCACTGTGCAATCCGAGCTGGTGGCCAACGAGGACCAACCGGAGCAATCCGGCGATCCGCGGGTGTCGGCGGTACTGAAGCATCCGTTGGAGGCGATCCAGCACGAGGTCTCCGAAGAGGGGTCGCTGCTGGTGCACCGCACCAAAGCGAGCAAGCTGATGATGGCTGCCGCGATGGATCATCTGGTCGAGGTCCCCGGCCGGGTGGAGATCGACGCCATCGCGCACCAGGACATCGCCCGCACCACCGTCATCTGCGGGCTCCGGCCCGGCCAGAAGTTACGGATCGTGAAGTTCCTGGCCTACGGCTGGTCGAGTCTGCGGTCTCGCCCCGCGCTGCGCGACCAGGTGGCCGGCGCACTGGCCGGAGCGCGCTACACCGGCTGGGAGGGTCTGGTGCAGACGCAGCGGGAGTATCTCGACGAGTTCTGGGACTGCGCCGACGTCGAGGTCGAGGGCGATCCGGACGTTCAGCAGGCGGTGCGGTTCGGTCTGTTCCATGTGATCCAGGCCAGCGCCCGTGCCGAACGACGGGCGATCCCTGGCAAGGGTCTGACCGGACCGGGCTACGACGGCCACGCGTTCTGGGACACGGAAGGTTTCGTGCTCCCCGTGCTGACCTACACCAAGCCGGAGGCGGCCGCCGACGCGCTGCGCTGGCGTTCCTCGATCCTGGGTCTGGCCAAGAAGCGTGCCGAGCAGCTCGACCTTCGGGGCGCGGCGTTCCCGTGGCGGACGATTCGCGGGGAGGAGTGTTCGGCCTACTGGCCGGCGGGTACCGCAGCGTGGCACGTGAACGCCGACATCGCCATGGCGTTCGAACGGTATCGGACGGTCACCGGGGACCACTCCCTGGAAAAGGATTGTGGACTGGCGGTTCTCGTCGAGACCGCCCGCTTGTGGATGTCGCTGGGACACCACGATCGCGACGGTGTCTGGCATCTCGACGGCGTGACCGGACCCGATGAGTACACCGCCGTGGTGCGCGACAACGTGTTCACCAATCTCATGGCCGCACATAACCTTCGGACCGCCGCCGACGCCTGCAACCGCAATGCCGAAACCGCATACGAAATGGGCGTCAGCACCGAGGAGACGGCGGCATGGCGCAATGCCGCCGACAACGCCCATATCCCGTACGACGACCAGCTCGGCGTACACCAGCAATGCGAGGGTTTCACTCGGCTGCGGGAATGGAACTTCACCGACGACACCGTCTATCCGCTGCTGCTGCATCAACCGTACGTCCGGCTCTACCCCTCCCAGGTGATCAAGCAGGCCGACCTCGTGCTGGCCATGCAGTGGCAGAGCCATGCGTTCACCGATGCGCAGAAGGCCCGCAATGTCGACTATTACGAGCGGCGCACGGTGCGCGACTCGTCACTGTCGGCCAGCACCCAAGCCGTCATGTGCGCCGATGTCGGGCACCTGGAGCTGGCCCACGATTACACGCAGGAAGCGGCGCTGATCGATCTTCGCGATCTGCACCGCAACACCCGCGACGGTCTGCATATGGCCTCACTGGCCGGAACCTGGACGGCGCTGGTCGCCGGATTCGGCGGTCTTCGCGACGACGAACACATCTTGTCGCTGGATCCTGCACTGCCCGAGGAGATCTCCCGACTGAAGTTCGGGTTGCACTGGCGCAAGTACCGGCTCACCGCCGATGTCAGCCACGACGAGGTCACCTACACGCTGCGCGACGGGCCCGACGGGCAGCTCACCATCCGGCACGCCGGCGACGAGCTGACGTTGAACACCCGCAACACGACCACCGTGCCGCTGCGGACCCGTCGCGCCCTGCTTCCCACTCCCGAGCAACCGCCGGGCCGGGCGCCGCGCCGGCACATTGCGGAGTGAGCCGCTACGCCCCGGTGTTGATCGGCTCGATCGGCAGGTTGCGCAGACCGCCGGGCGCGTGGGTCGGCACCACCGGATTCTTGGGCGCGATCGGCGCGAGGCGCCGATAGGGCTGTCCCTGCGCGGGGCGCAGATCCTCTTCACCCTTGTTGGGCCACAACGACGTTGCCCGCTCGGCCTGGGCGGTGATGGACAGCGACGGATTGACGCCGAGGTTGGCCGACACCGAGGCGCCGTCCATGACGTGCAGAGTCGGGTAGTTGTACACCCGCTGATAGGGGTCGATAACGCCGTTCTCGGGGCTCTCGCTGATTGCCGCACCGCCGAGGAAGTGTGCAGTCAGCGGAATGTTGAACAATTCGCCCCAGGTGCCGCCGGCCACTCCGTCGATCTTCTCCGCGACACGGCGAGTCACCTTGTTGCCCACCGGAATCCAGGTCGGGTTGGGTTCGCCGTGACCCTGCTTGCTGGTCATCCGCCGTCTGCCGAACGCACCGCGCTTGGTGTAGGTGGTGATCGAATTGTCCAGGTGCTGCATGACCAACGAGATCATGGTGCGCTCACTCCAGCGGCGCGGGCTGAGCATCCGGATCATGCCCTTCGGGTCCTCGGCGGCGTTGTCGAGCAACTGCTTCCAGCGCGGCACGTCGCTGCCCTCGGGTCCCGGCCCGTCGGTCATCAAGGTCTGCAGCAGGCCCATCGCATTGGAGCCCTTGCCGTATCGGCATGGCTCGACGTGGGTGTCCGGGCTGGGATGGATCGAGGACGTGATCGCCACCCCGTGAGTGAGGTCGAGGTCGGGCCGGGCCTCCAAACGTCCTGCGCCGACGATCGATTCGGAGTTGGTCCGGGTCAGCACCCCGAGCTTGTCCGACAGCTTGGGCAGCGTGCCGGTGTCGCGCATCTTGAACAGCAGCTTCTGGGTCCCCCAGGTGCCAGCCGCCAGGATGACCTGGTTGGCGGTGAACGTGCGGCGGCCCTTGCGCGCCACCCGCCCGGTACGCACGGTCTTGATCTCCCAAACCCCGTCGGGCCGCTGAGCGAATCCGGTCACGGTAGTCATCGGGAAGACCTGGGCGCCAGCCTTTTCCGCCAACCCGAGGTAATTCTTGACCAGAGTGTTCTTGGCGCCGTGGCGGCAGCCGGTCATGCATTCGCCGCATTCGATGCACCCGGTGCGCGCCGGCCCAACACCACCGAAGTACGGGTCGGGCACAGTCTTGCCGGGGGTCTTCTCGCCGTCGACCCCGAAGAACACCCCGACCGGGGTGGGGGTGAACGTGTCGCCGACCCCCATCTCGTCGGCCACTTCCTTCATGATGCGGTCGGCGTCGGTGAAGGTCGGGTTCTTGACGACGCCCAGCATCCGCTGCGCCTGGTCGTAGTGCGGCATCAATTCGGCGCGCCAGTCGGTGATGTGCTTCCACTGCGGGTCGTTGAAGAACGGGTCCGGCGGCACGTACAGGGTGTTGGCGTAGTTGAGCGATCCGCCGCCGACGCCCGCGCCGGCCAGGATCATCACGTTGCGCAACAGGTGGATGCGTTGGATGCCGTAGCAACCCAGCCGCGGCGCCCACAGGAATTCCCGCAGTCGCCAGGAGGTCTTGGCGAACTCATGGTCGGCGTAGCGGCGGCCCGCTTCCAGAACGCCGACCTTGTAGCCCTTCTCGGTGAGGCGCAGCGCGCTGACGCTGCCGCCAAAACCCGAGCCGATGATGAGAATGTCGAAATCCGGCGCCATACAAACCAGTATGAACTTACCGGCGGGTAACAAGCTAGCGAGGTGCGCCTAAGTCAGCGAACAGACACAAACTCGGGCGATTTCGAGGCGAGATGCCAGAGTTTGTGTCTGCTCGCGCGTACAGGGGCGGGTTATCCCCAGGCCAACGAACGCGTGACTGCCTCAGCTGCGCTTCGCGCACCACGATGCCGACCATGCCCGACGTCCGCCATATGGTTCCACCTGCCAGCCTGGCTACAACGGCGCAGTTGCTCAGCGTGATGAGCAGGCAGCAACTCGACACGCAGATACAGCGGGGCAAGCTCATCCGCGTGTGGTCAGGCGTCTATGCGACCCACGAACCGACGACCAGGGATCGGCTCGCTGCCCTGGATCTCCTGATGAGGCACGAGGCCGTCGCATGCCTGGGCACCGCCGCGGCACTGTACGGCTTCGATACGGAAGCGACCAGCGCGGTGCACATACTCGACGACGGCACCAGGATGCGTCCAACCGTCGGCCTCATGGTGCATCAGCGCACCGGAGCACCCATCCGGAGGATCGCGGGTCGGCTGGCGACCACACCAGCATGGACAGCTGTCGAGGTCGCGAGGCAGCTGTCACGACCTCGCGCTTTGGCGACGCTTGACGCGGCCTTGCATTCGTCGTGGTGCACCCCGACCGACCTGGCTCGCGTCGTAGATGAACAACGAGGCCGGCGCGGAATCGTGAAGGTACGCGAGCTTCTCGAGGTCGCCGACGGCCGGTCCGAGTCGGCAATGGAAAGCGAAGCGCGCTTGGTGATGCTTGACCACGGATTGCCTGCGCCAGAACTGCAGTACGAGATAGAGGGCCGCGACAGCCAACGCTGGCGAGTTGACTTCGCGTGGCCGGACGCACGGGTGGCGGCCGAATACGACAGCGTTGAATGGCATGCGGGGCGCGATGAAATGCTCAGAGACAGAGCGCGGTTCGCTGGGATTCAGGAACTCGGCTGGGTCATGATCCCGATCGTCAGTGCCGACGTTCGCCAGCAACCTGCCCGACTCGCCAATCGCATCGCGTTCCACCTCGCCGCGTAACCGCCAGCAGACACAAACTCAGGCGATTGCGCGCGAAAAAGTACAAGTTTGTGTCTGCTCGGCGCGACAAGCCTCAGCGGCCGACGGTCAGGCCGACCTTCTGGAACTCCTTGAGGTCGCAATACCCGGCCTTGGCCATCGACCGGCGCAGGCCACCGACCAGGTTGAGCGAACCGAACGGGTCGTCGGAGGGTCCGTTGAGCACCCGGTCCAGCGACGGCCGCTCCCCCGCGGCGATCTGCAGCAGGGCGCCGCGCGGCAGCGACGGGTGCGCCGCCGCCACCGGCCAGAACCAGCCGTCGCCGAGGGCCTCGGCGGATTCGGCCAACGGGGTGCCGAGCACGACCGCGTCGGCGCCGCAGGCGATGGCCTTGGCGAGGTCACCCGAGGTGTGGATGTCGCCGTCGGCCAGGACGTGGACGTAGCGCCCGCCAGTTTCGTCGAGGTACTCCCGCCGAGCCGCGGCCGCGTCGGCGATGGCCGTCGCCATCGGCACGCTGATGCCCAGCACCTCGTCGCTGGTGGTCACCCCGAACGTCGAGCCGTAGCCCACGATCACGCCGGCGGCGCCGGTACGCATCAGGTGCAACGCGGTGCGGTGATCCAGTACCCCGCCGGCCACGACGGGAATGTCGAGCTCGGAGATGAACGTCTTCAGGTTCAGCGGTTCGCCGTCGGAGGCCACCCGCTCGGCGGAAATGATCGTGCCCTGGATCACCAGGAGGTCGATGCCGGCCTGCACGAGTGCGGGCGTCAGTGCTTGTGCGTTCTGCGGGCTCACCCGGACCGCGGTGGTGACGCCGGCGTCGCGGATCCGGGACACCGCCGCACCGAGCAGCTCGGGGTCCAGCGGCGCGGCGTGCAGCTGCTGCAGCAGGCGGATCGCCGCGGACGGCTCGGGCTCCTTATCGGCGGCCTCGATAACCTCCCTGATCTTGGCCTCGACGTCGGCATGGCGGCCGATCAGGCCTTCCCCGTTGAGCACCCCGAGCCCGCCGAGGCGGCCGAGTTCGATGGCGAATTCCACCGACACCAGCGCATCGGTGGGATGGGCCACGACGGGGATCTCGAACCGGTAGGCATCCAGCTGCCACGCCGTGGAGACGTCCTTCGACGACCGGGTCCGCCGGGACGGAACGATGTTGATCTCGTCGAGTTCGTACGTGCGGCGGGCAGTTCTGCCCATGCCGATTTCAACCATGTCGCGCACAGCTTGACCCCTAGCGGGCGTAGTAGTTGGGGGCTTCGACCGTCATGGTGACGTCGTGCGGGTGGCTCTCCTTGAGACCTGCGGCGGTGATCCGGACGAACTGCGCCTGCTGCAGTCCCTCGATGCCGGAGGCGCCGGTGTAACCCATGGCGGCGCGCAGGCCGCCGGTCAGCTGGTGGATGACGGTGGCCAGCGGACCGCGGAACGGCACCCGCCCCTCGATGCCCTCCGGCACCAGCTTGTCCTCGCTCAACACGTCGTCCTGGAAGTAGCGGTCCTTGGAGTAGCTCCGCCCGGTGGATCCGGCCGCACCCCGGCCCTGCATCGCGCCCAGCGACCCCATGCCGCGGTAGCTCTTGAACTGCTTGCCGTTGACGAAGATCAGATCGCCGGGGGCCTCGGCGGTGCCGGCCAGCAGGGAGCCCAGCATCGCCGTCGACGCGCCCGCCGCCAGCGCTTTGGCGATGTCACCCGAATACTGCAGACCACCGTCGGCGATCACCGGCACACCGGCCGGCCTGCACACCGCGGTGGCCTCCAGGATCGCCGTGATCTGTGGCGCCCCGACGCCGGCCACCACCCGGGTGGTGCAGATCGATCCCGGACCCACACCGACCTTGACCGCGTCGGCGCCGGCCTCGACCAGCGCCGCGGCGCCGCTGCGGGTCGCGACGTTGCCACCGACGATCTCGACCCGATGCCCCACCTCGGCCTTGAGCTTGCCGACGGTGTCGAGCACCCGGCGGTTATGGGCGTGCGCGGTGTCGACGATCAGCACGTCCACACCGGCGTCGACCAGGGCCATCGCCCGGTCCCACGCGTCGTCACCGACGCCGACGGCCGCGCCGACCAGCAGTCGGCCATCGCTGTCCTTGGTGGCCAGCGGGTGCTGCTCGGTCTTGACGAAGTCCTTGACGGTGATCAGACCGGTGAGCCGGCCATGCCCGTCGACGATGGGCAGCTTCTCAATCTTGTTGCGCCGCAACAGACCCAGTGCGGCGTCGGCGGTCACGCCCTCTTGGGCGGTGATCAGCGGAGCCTTGGTCATCACTTCGGCGACCGGCTTGTTCATGTCGACTTCGAAGCGCATGTCGCGGTTGGTGATGATGCCAACAAGTGAGCCCTTCGAGTCAACGACCGGCAGACCCGAGATACGGAACCGGGCGCACATCGCATCGACTTCGGCCAGCGTGTTGTCCGGCGAGCACGTCACCGGGTCGGTCACCATGCCGGCCTCGGACCGCTTGACCATCTCCACCTGTCCGGCCTGCTCGGTGATGGACAGGTTGCGGTGTAGTACGCCCATGCCACCCTGGCGGGCCATCGCGATCGCCATCCGGGCCTCGGTCACGGTGTCCATCGCGGAGCTGACCAGCGGCACCTTGAGCCGGATCTTCTTGGTCAGCTGGCTCGACGTGTCGGCGGTGGCCGGCACCACGTCGGAGGCGGCGGGCAGCAGCAGCACATCGTCGAACGTCAGACCCAGCATCGCGATCTTGTTGGGGTCGTCGCCGCCGGTGGGAACCGATTCCCCCAGCAGGGCATTCAGATGCGCGGTCAAGCCGTCGATGCGGCCGGTGCTGCCTTCGGCAATGGTCATCGGTGAGGCCCCCATCAGTGGCGGAATGTGGACACCATCCTATCGGCTCACGGTCACGTTCCCTGGCGCGATACCCGCCGCGTTACGTAGTGTGGAGCCGTGCGCGACCACCTCCCACCAGGCCTGCCACCAGATCCGTTCGCCGACGACCCCGCCGACCCGTCGGCCGCGTTGGATGCGCTGGAACCGGGTCAACCCCTGGATCCCCAGGAGCGCGCTGCGGTCGAGGCCGATCTGGCAGATCTGGCTGTCTACGAGGCCCTGCTGGCGCACCGCGGCATCCGCGGCCTGGTCGTCTGCTGCGACGAATGCCAGCAAGACCACTACCACGACTGGGATATGTTGCGCGCCAACCTACTTCAGTTGCTGGTCGACGGAACGGTCCGGCCGCACGAGCCCGCATACGATCCCGAGCCGGACGCCTACGTCACGTGGGATTACTGCCGCGGATATGCCGACGCCTCACTCAACGAGGCGACATCGGACTACGACGGCTTCCGCTGAGCTACCCGCCGAAGCTGGGCAGCTTCGGCAATTGCGGTAACGCAGGCGCCTGCGGCATCGGGAACATCATCGTGGTGGTCATCACACCTCCCGGCGACTGCATCCGCGGGGCCTGAATGGCCGTCGACGGAATCGACGCAATGGTCTGAGGCACCGTCGCCGTGGCCGTCGCGGTCGCCGCTACGGACGGTGCGACCGACGCCGAGGACTGCTCCACCACGGCCGACGATGTCGCCGCCGCGGCCGGGGATTGCGGGGCCGCCGGGGTCGTTGTCGCCGCGGCCGGCGACTGGGCAGCCGAACTGGGGCTCGACGTCGTACCGGCCAGCGTGGTGGTGGTTGTGGTCGTCGTCGGCAACCTGGTCGTTGTCGTCGTCGCGCTCGTCGGCGTAGTGGGCGCCGTCGTGGGTGCCGTTGTGGTCGGCTGTGTCGTCGTGGTCGGCGCGACGGTCGTCGTCGACGGAGCCGTCGTGCTGGTCGACGGATCAGTCTGCTCGACCGACGAGGTCGGGGTCTCCGACGTCGACGGGCCGAACGTGCCGGTCCCGTCGGGTGTCGTCGAGATCGTGATCGACGGCAGACCCGGAACGCTGGTCGGCGGCACCTCGGGCCCATCGGTCGGGGTGATCACGGCCGGAACGAGCTCGGGCGCCGACGCCGGAACGGTGTAGGTGATACCCGGCGGCACCGTCGCCTCCGGATCCTTCTGCACGACCTTCGCCGACAGCTGATTCCACTGCTCGAGGACCTGCTGCTTCTCCGGCTGGTCGGCCACTGCGCTCACCTGGCTGTTGACCTCGACCAGCTTGGCCTGGGCCTGCTGCCAGTCGCCCTGTGCGACCAACTGCTGCACCTGCTGGAGCTGCTCCTTGGCCGAAGCCAGAGCCACCTGGTCGTCGCGCACCTGGGTGGGCGCACCGAACAGCCACGACCGCAGTCCGTACAGCGCGTCACCCGGTCCGGCACCGGCCACGACCGCGCCGAAACCGCCGAGGGCCAGCACGCCTGCGGCTGCCGCACCGACGATGCTCAGCCCGCGCCGGCTGCGTCCGCTGCTCTGCTTCTCCGCCAGCCCGGCGCGCAGTGCGGTGACGGCGTCACGCTCGGTGATCAAGCCGGTCGCCGGCGGCCAGCGCATCTCGTCGCGCCACCCACCCAGCAGATCGGCGAGTTCGGCGTCGGCCCGATCTTGCGGCGCCACCGGATGCCCCGACGCCAAAGCGTCGATGAACCGCTCGCTGGCCAGAATGGCGTCCAGCGACGGGTCGTCGTTGCGGGAAGAACGTCCGAAGTCAGGCATAGCCGTTACCTGCCGCGGTGATCTCGTTCTTGAGCTTGGCCAATGCGCGGTGCTGGGCGACGCGCACCGCCCCGGGTGTGCTGCCGACAGCGTCGGCGGTCTCCTCGGCGGACAACCCGACCACGATGCGCAGCATGAGGATCTCACGCTGCTTCTCGGGCAGGATCTCCAGCAACTTGGTCATCCGCGCGGCGGAATCCGACTGCATCGCCATCTGCTCGGGCCCTGCGTCGAGCGAGAACCGCTCCGGCACCACCTCGGTGGGATCGGATCGGTTACGGGCCGCGGCGCGATGCGCGTCGGCGACCTTATGGGCAGCGATGCCGTACACGAAGGCCAGGAAGGGGCGACCCTGATCCTGGTAGCGCGGCAGCGCCTGGATGGCGGCCAAGCAAACCTCCTGAGCGACGTCGTCGGCGGAGAGACCGACCCGCTCCGTGGCCCCGAGGCGAGCCCGGACATAACGAACCACGATGGGGCGGATGGTCTCCACAACTTCCCGGAGGGCATCCCGGCTGCCGGCCACTGCCTCAGCAACGGCGGCGTCGAGACGTTCTCCTGGAATTGTCATCGACGGCGATATCTCCAACGTTACGTTCGGGACGCTTCCCGGCAGCCATTCAGCTAGACAATATCGGCCCGGCCTGTCGATCGGGCGTTAGCCGCGGCTCCATCGGCCGCCGCGCCGCGTGATAAGGCCAGCACAGTCGTCTCGGATGGCCGAGACCTGCTGTGACGTAAGCGATGCACTACCGATATCGATGAGCAGACACGCCAGCGCCCACCGCAGCGGAACCAGACCGTAGGTCTCGGTGTCGCGCAACGCCGCATCCGCCACCGTACGGGCGGGCTCCAGCGCCCCGGCACAGCACAGCGCCGCGGCGAGCACCACATCGCTTTTGACCCGATGCCGTCGCAGGGCGGGCGACGCCTGCTCGGCAATCTCGATCCCGCGCCGGGCGTGCCGCACAGCCTCCTCGCCACTTCCTTCGGCCATCGCCAGTTCAGCGCGCACCCACTGCAGGCGAACAGCCAGCCGCGGCACCCCGGACCCACCCGTCAGCTCGCCGGCCCGCTCGAGTAGCCGTGCCGAGGTCGCAAGCCTGCCCACTCCCAGAGCGTCGGCGGCCAAACCGACGATCGCGTCGGCACAGGCCTGCGCGGCCATCGGATGATCCCCGGCGGTCTGCGCCAGCGCCAGCGCGCGGCCATCCCAGCCCGCCGCCGACCGGTGCCCGCCGAGTTGGCGCAGCAACGACGCCTCGGTACTCGACGCCAGCGATGCGAACGCCCCGGCGGCGTCCCGACGGCGCAGTTCGGCGAGATCCACGCGCGCAGTGCTGTAGCGGCCCTGGCCGGCGGCGGCGACCGCCCGATGCCAGAGCTGTTCGGGTGTGTCCCCGGCGGGCAGCGGCCAGCAGTCGGGGTGGTCGCCGAAGGCGGCGGCGGTCAGTGCGGAGACGTCCATCTGACCCGGCACGCTATCAACCGCCGACGAAGAAGATCTCAGTTAACAGTTCATGGTCGCTGTGTTACGGCTGTGTTTACTGCCTATTGAGCGCCAGGAATTCAGCTGCCGATACGGAGGGCGCCGTACTGCGCAAATCACGAAACCATCACGATCGACGTGCATCGGATAGCACGCCGCCCGGCGACGGTGGGTCGCAATGATGAACGTGATGTAAATTCTCGAGCTGCGATTATGTGATTGCGCACATCGCATGGCTATTGACGCGCTTTGCAACGCGCCCCTAATTTGTGATCACGAGTAGTCACCGGCGACAGTGCTCAGATCGGTTCCACAACTCACGCATATTGAAAGATGTGCGGAGAGAGGGGTTTTCCAATGCCACAGCCGCAGCAGCTACCTGGCCCGAACGCAGACATCTGGGATTGGCAGATGCAGGGCGTCTGTCGAGGTGTCGATTCGTCGATGTTCTTCCACCCCGACGGGGAACGTGGCCGCGCCCGCGCCCAGCGTGAGATGCGCGCCAAGGAAATGTGCCGGAGTTGCCCGGTGATTGCCCAATGCCGTTCGCATGCGCTGGCTGTCGCGGAGCCGTATGGCATCTGGGGAGGCTTGAGCGAAGCGGAACGCGAGTTGTTGCTCAAGCGCGGAATTCGCCGGACCGCCTGATTTCCAGCAAACGTGCGAAGAGGCCCACCCACTTCCGGGGTGGGCCTCTTTCTCACTGAGCGCCCGCCGCCAGCCACTGTTCGAACGTCGTCCGGGCGATCCGCGCGCCCTCGCCAGGCAGAAGGACATTGCCGGCGAACTCGACCCCCTGCGGACCCTCCCAGGTCGGAACCAGCTTCACCGACTTGCCGCGCACGGCATGGGTCCGTCGCGCCATATCCACCAGATCCTGAGTTTCCGGTCCCGCGACGTCGACATGTCGGCCCTGGGGCGCGCCGACCGCGATCTCGGCGAGCACCGCGGCGATATCGTCCGGTGCGATGGGCTGCACGAGCAGCGGCGGGATGAGCGCGACGCCGTCCTGCTCGCTCCAGCCGGCGACCATCGCCGCGAAGTCGTGGAACTGGGTCGCCGGGACGATCGTCCAGGGAACCGGGCCGGCCTCGACCAACTGTTCTTGCGCCACCTTGCCCACGTGATGGGCGGTTCCGGCTTCTTGCCGGTGGATCCCCACGATCGAGAGAAGCACGTGATGACGCACGCCGGCGCGTTGCTCGGCTGCGAGCAGGTTTGTCGTCGTGGTTGCGAAATACTCACGGGTCTCGTCCACGCCCATGGGTGGCGCGCTGATGGCGTCGACCACCGCGTCCACCCCGTTCAGCGCCGCGTCCAGGCCCGCGCCGGTGATCAGGTCGACACCTTCCGACCGGCTGATCCGCACGACCTCGTGCCCGTCGCGTTCGAGAGCCGCGGCGGTGCGAGCACCGATGTTGCCGGTTGCGCCTGCTACCGCGATACGCATGTAAGACCTCCAGTGTCGAGAACGGATACCTGTTGGGTCGAACGCCGCCGTGTTCGCATTCTCATCCCGGTATCACCGGGATCGTGAGCGCCGAGGCGCCCGGCCCCCAGTGCACGACCGCACTCCCCCGCCGGCTCGGTGCGTACCGCGCGGGCAGGTGGCCGAACAGAGGGTTGAACGGTTCGAGGTAGCGCCCGGCGATCAGCAACCGCAACTCGTCGCCGGCCCGAAACAACGTCGAGGAGGCGCTCAGCGCGATGTCGGCGTCGACAACCTCTCCCGGATGCAGCGGCGTGAGGGCGTCCAGGGAGTCTCGCAGCGCCAGCCGCAGCCGCCCATCGGCGATCCGGTCCCGGCCGTAGCCGTAGGACCCCTCGAACGGTACGTACTGCCCGTCGCTCCACTTTTCGACGCCGACGAACAGGTGTGCGTCGTCGGCGCCGTCCAGCGCGATACGCAGCCGCAGGCTCATCGGGCCGGTGAGCTCGACATCGCGATCGAAGCGGTGCGAGAACGCGATCGCTTGCCTGCGCAGCCGAAACGTCGCGGTCCCGGCGGCCGCCGATGCCAGCTCGGCCAGCGTTCCGTTGTCGCCGAGATGCAGTGCGGTCCAGCGTGTCCGGTCCAATGGCCACTCATTTTCGGTGCGCACGCCGACCACGGCGTCCCGGCGCTCGCGGACTTCCAGCCGGACCCGCGGCAGCGCGGGCACGTCGAGGCTGCGCAGGTGACGGTCGAAGAAGACCGTCTGGGCGCGTTGGGCCTCGTCGCTGTAGAACACGGCCCACTTCCCGCCGCGGTGCGTGTATGCGCTGCGTTCGGCCGAGCCCGCCTGTTCGATCAGTCGCCAGGAACCCTGGCTGTGCAGGTTGTGGTCGGAGAAGCTGGCGCAGGCCAAGATTGGCACCTCGATGTGCGCGAGGTCGGGCGTGATGGACTGCCACCACTCGTCACGCAGCGGATGCCGACGCCGCTGTTCGCCGATGTCGACCGACAGGCGGGCGACCCGGCGGGTCAGGGCCTGCCAGATCACCGAGAAACCGCGCTCGGGGACGCCGCCCGGTGTCATGAAATCGCGGTAGGCGTCGGTGAATCCCTCCCATGGACAGATCGCCGCGAGATGCGGCGGCTGCAAGGCTGCCGACTTATATTGCGAGAGAGCAAGATACGAGACACCCAGCATTCCCACCCGGCCGTTGGACCAGGGCTGCGTTCCGGCCCACTCGATCAGGTCGTAGGTGTCGCGGGCCTCGTCGTCGGACAACAGCGTGCCGGTCCCATCGGAGGTGCCCGCGCCCCGCGCATCGGCGTTGATCACGACATAGCCCCGCGCGACCCATGCCACCGGGTCCGGCGCCTCCCACCCGGTTTCACTCGAAATCTGAAAGGGCGACGGCTGATTCATGATCCGGAATTGGAAGTTGAGCCGCCACCCCCGGCGCGTTCGGCGCGGCAGGGCATCCTTGCCGTAGGGGTGCACCGAGAGGATGATCGGGAAGGGGCCCCGGCCGGGTGGGCGATAGACGTTGACGCGCAACGTGACTCCGTCGCGCATCCGGACAGCCACGTCGTGGTCCTTGAGCAGGTCGTCCGGCGCGGGCACGACGGTCACCGGAGGATGCAGGAAGGTCCGGATCCGACGGCGGGCGTAAGCCGCTGCGCCGGGGCGTCGCCAGGGCCGGTCGTATCGGGGTGCCATGTCAGCTGGGGGGCGCCTCATCCTCATCGGGAGCGCCGACCGTGGCGGGTAGCGGAGGTTGCCCGGGTTGCGGCGCGGGCTGGCGGGCCTTCGTGAGGCGCACGATGAGGTAGACGATCGCACCGGCGACCGCCAGCACCGCCAGCCAGGGCAGCAGCAGACCGAACAGCAGGATCAGGTTTCCGGCTACGGAAACCAGTGTGTCCCAACCCCGTTCGACCTGACCGAAGAATCCTCGATACTCGGTGGGGGCAGGCCCGCCGATCTCCTGGGCGACGAAGGTGACGTCGACGGTGCTGTAGTCGATCTGGTCACCGAGCGCCTGCCGCTGGGCCCGCAGGCTGTCGAGGTCGGCCTGACGTTCCGACAACGCGCTTTCGGCTTTGATCAGTGCGTCGGGGTCCTTGGCGTCGCGCATGATGCCGAGCAGCCGGTCGACCGAGGTCTGCAATGCCGTGATCCGGGCGTCGAGGTCGACGCGCTGGGCGGTGACGTCGTCGGCGCTCACCTGAACGTGCTCGACGGTGCCCAGCGTCTTGAGTTCGCGCAGCGTCTCGTCGAGCTTGGCGGCAGGTACCCGTAAGACCACCGTCGAGCGGGCCCGTCCGGTACCGGATCCCGCGTCCTCGGAACGGCTGTCGACGCGACCCTTCGCGTTCTCGACGATGACCGCGGCTTTGTCCGCGGCCTCCGCCGGGTCTGCCACCGAGATGGACATCGATGCCGTCTTGACCACATCTCGCTTGGCCATCGGGGGTTGGCCCGGTGCGTCCTGCGGCATCGGCGCGCCGGCACCCTCGGCCGAACTGACCGACGGAGCGGGCGCGGTCGGTTGGCGCGGATTGGGCCCGGCACACGCTGTGACCGGGCTCAGCGCGGCGATGCCCACGACGGCCAGCGCCGCCACCCGAGCTTTCGCGGTAAGCACCTGCTAGGCCGGCTCTGATTGCATCGATCCGAGGAAGTACGTCTCACGCCCGGTCGGGTAGCCGCCGCCGTCGGTGGCGATGTGAACGTGGTCGAAGTGGTTGGCCGTTTCATTGCCGTAGTCGGCGGTCCAGCTGGGCGCCCCGATTCCCGGGTAGAAGCCTTGCCGCCAGATCACGTGCAGCACACCCCATCGTTTGGCGTTCGCCAGGGCGAAGCCGGCGATCTGGTTGCCGAGTTCGATCCCTTCCGGGGTGTGATAGTTCGGAATCATGACGTCAATGGCCAATCCGTTGGGATGCCACTTCAACGGGTCCTGCCGGTAGCCCCCGATGGTCTTGATCTCCAGGAACATCATGCTGATCGCGCGGGCCACCCAGATGGTGTGGATCTGCAGACCCTGTTCGGGGGCGATGCCGCGCGGCATCGCCATTTGGAAGTTACCGGCGGCGAGGGGTGCGCTGGCGGCGAGCAGCTCCGCCTCGGTGGGCTGCGCGATGCGCGGCACGTCGGCTGCGACGGCGGTCTGGGCGGCGGGCGAAACCGTCGGCGCCGCAACACAACACTTGGTTTCGGTGCTTTGGGCATAGAACATCGCCCCGGCAACGGTCACCGAAGCCGCGACCGCCAGCCAGCGACCCCCTGCACCGGCGAACACGTTGACCACGAGCAGCACTTTACTGCGGCGGGTGTTGCCATGGGGCAACCTTCGCCGACCCATTTTTGGCGCATGCGGGGTGCCCCGCCGATTCCAGCGCTCCCGCGGATGACTACGCACCGCCGGCGTGCCGTTCGAATCGAGATCGAGTAGGCGCTTACTCGATCCCCCGCACAACTTCGGTCTTAGTTTCGGTTCACCCACTGCGAAGTACGTACCGATCTCGACGAAGAGAAAGCGGAACATCATGGGACCCACGCAACGGCGCCTATCCGTCGCCGCGATTGCCGTCGCAGTACTTGCGGGTGGATGCACACCTGCGGCTCGCAACGAGTCGCGACAACTACCAGCCGTGCTGAACAAAGTGGCTGACCTGCCCGGCGAACTTCAGCAAGGGCGCTTTCCCAAGATTCCCGACATACCCCTGCCGCCGATCAAGCCGAACGAAATACCCAAGGGCGGCACCGATATACCACCGCTGCACCCGGACATACCACCACCGCTTCCGGGGCAAGGACTGTCCTTCCCTCAGCGACAGCTCGCGAAATTCATCGGCGAACTCGAGGAAGGAACCTTCGCAGAAAAGCAGGTCAAGAAGGCTGCCTGCCGTGCGATGAGGGACCAGATCAGCGACCCAGACGACAAGCGGGACTGGATGAATCGCATCTACTCGTACCTGCCTTCGAACACTACCCAGGCAGAACGGTGGTCACTCGATCCAATTGTCGACAACGTGGCCGGCCGGCTCGCAGCGATCGGAAGCGACTACGGGCCCGTGTACGTCATTGCATGCAGATTCTGACTCTCCCATTAAGGAAGTGGAATGACCAAGCCGAAGCTCACCCGAGTCACCTGGTGCACCTTCTGGGTGTTGGCACCCATATCGATATGTCTTGGAATTCTGTTGCTATGGTGGAACTTTCACAACGCGCAGGGCCCGATCAATCGATATACCTTCGGCGAGCGGAGCCTGACCCGACTGTGGTACGGCTATGTGCCGCGCATTGGGCCGAAGGATGTGTTGCGGTCGTATATTCACCGTGAACTGGATGCCGACTGGCTTGTCATCGCCGGCTACACGTTGATCATCCTTACGTGTGGGGTCATTTTCTGTCGATTGGCGTTCTCCCGTCTGGGAGATCGGTTCGCCAAAGCGAGCATCGCCGCCTTGGCGGTCGCCGTCGCTGCCGATCTTATGGAGAACCACCTCATCGACATCTCGATGACATCGTGGACATACCAACTCCCCATTGCGGTGACGGCGACCATCAAGTGCGCTGCACTGCTGATCGCCCTGGGTGCGATTCCCGCCGCCATCTACACACTCGGAAGAAGTGTCCGCGCCCACGTGTATCAGTTCCGCCACTGGCGGGGGGGCCGGCAGTGGTGGGATCGGTTGCTTCCCAAAATGCCTCAAGACCGAAAGATCGAGCCCCAATCCGTCTCCATAACAAGCTCGCCAGCCGAAGTCTGGGGCGCAGACAAGACGAATGAGCCCGGATGGCGCGCCGGATACTCGGTGCCGGGCGCTGACGATGTGATCACAGCTCGCAAGGGTGCACCGGTTACCGCGTTGTGCTTGTCCGGCGGTGGAGTTCGCTCGGCCTGCGTGGCCATGGGTGCCATGCAGACCCTCTCTCAGCCACGACCGGGATCGCCCACGAAGTCACCGTGGATGGACGAATTCGACTATGTCATCTCGGTCTCCGGCGGCGGCTACAGCGCCGGCGCTCGCCTGTTGGCGTGCCAACCAAACCCGATGATTCGACGCAGTACCCCATCTGTCTCGGCCTCCACCGACGAGGGCGGTCTCATTCGCCGGATCTATGCTCGGGTGCGGTTCCCGCTCCGCAGGATTCTCTGTCGACTTGGTTTGGGTCCGAGGCGAATTGACGAGTCCGATCCTGAAGGTCCCGCGCTGTCCGAGCGGTTTGAGAGCGGCTCGGTAGAGTTCGACTATCTCCGTCGCCGAGCAAGCTACATCGCCGATTCCCCGGCCGCATTGCTCCGGGCCCTGGCCGAAGTCATGAAAAACCTGATTGCCGCATTCTTCATGATCTATGCCGCAGCTGTTGTGGTCGGATGGCTCAGCGGATTGGCGCTGGCCCACCTGGCCATCGCGGCGTTTGTCCCGTTGCTCGACCATCCGACAGTCTCACCAGGCATCGGATCGCTGGCACTTATTCCGCACGCCGCGGCGTGGTGGGCCGTCGGGGTGCCCACAGTGCTGGCCGTCGTGCTGACTATCCCGTTGCTCGTGTGCCAGGTCTCATCGTCAAACAAGCTCAGTACCCGGATCCAGAACTTCTCGGGCCAACTCGCCGCGGCCGTCCTGTGCTTCGCCCTCGCGATTTGCGGTCTCACTGTCGCGTTACCGGCATTGATGTGGCTATCCGCCCACCTGGTCGATGGCGCCAACAAGCAAATCGCCGCGGGCGGGATCAGCGCATTGGTGGTAGTTCAGTACGCTGCAGCGCTCATCGCGATGGCGCGGAAACACAAAGACAACAGCCCGATAGCCAAGCCCGGTGAGGAGCGAGGCAAGCGTTCATTTCTTCCGGCTGGAGTCATTCAGCTCGGGATCGTCCTGCTCACTCTGCTGACTCTGGGCGTGGTTTGGCTACTCGCCCTGGGGCTCTCAGCCTTCAAGACCTTCAGCGCAATCGTCACCCACGCCGGCAGTCCCGCGTTCCCCTACTGGCAGCTCATTATCAGCATCGCTGCCGCACTGGCGGTTTTGTCCTTCATGGACGTGACGTCACTGAGCCTGTATCCCTTCTATCGGGAACGCCTGTCACGGGTTTTCGCAGTCCGCCGGGACGTTGTGGGAAACACGCAGCAGGCCAACGTGTACCCGCCGTCGGAGATGACATGGTTGGACCAGTACGGCCAGGCGAATCGGTCTGAAGCACTGGGCAAACGGGCACCGAAGTTCTTATTCGCGGCCGCAGCGGCAGTTTCCGGAGACAACAAGCCCGCGCCTGGGCTCAATGCCGTGTCGTTCGTGATGAGCGCCGACTACGTCGGCGGTCCCGAGCTGGGCTGGCTCAACACGAGCGAACTGATCAACGTCGCCCCAGCCAGGCTCCGCAGCGACCTCACGGTGCAATCCGCCGTCGCGATCAGTGGTGCCGCATTCGCCTCTGCGATGGGCCGCCAGAACCATGGGTTCCAGACACTACTCGCAGCGTCGGGAGCCCGACTGGGCACTTGGTTACCGAACCCGCGTTTCGTGAAGAACGTCAGCCGTCACGCGAATTCGGGCAACTTTCCCAAAGGACTTCCGTCCGTGCGCGGAATCTCCTACTTCTACCGCGAACTGTTCGGCATCACCCGAGCAGATGCTCGCTTGATTCAGGTCACCGATGGCGGGCACTACGAAAACTTGGGCTTGGTTGAAGCGCTTCGGCGTCGATGCCGCCTCATCGTCTGCATCGACTCCGGCGGTGACGCTCCCCCGCTACTCGGCGGGCTCGCCGACGCGATGCGACTGGCGAAATTCGAACTCGGTGTCGATATCGATCTCGACGTCATGCCAGCCCCGCAAACCAGCGGTTCGGCCAACGGGTCCACGAGTGAAGGCCACACCACGTGGTCCGTCGATGATCTGACGCCGGGTTCGGGATCTCTTGACGGCCGAGATGACCAGGCTGAATTCGTCTGTCTAGACGCCCGTTTGACGAAGGCGACGGTCTTGGTCGGCCGGATCAAATATCCCGCCGCGGCCGATTTGGGACCGGACTGCTTCGGCACTCTGATTTTCGCGAAAACTGTTCTGTGGGAGAAACTCCCGTATTGGCTGCTTACTTTCGCGGCGTCGAAGGGCAATGAGCAGTTCCCTCACGATCCGACCTCGAACCAATGGTTCAATGAGGGACAGTTTGCGGCGTACACGGAGCTGGGCCGACAAATCGCCTTACAGGCAGAACAAGCCGCAGGCGATGCCGCGCAGACCGGCATCGGTCGCCCGCCGTTTGAACCTCCTCCTACGCCATCCACGGCCGGCATCTCGCCGGACGTCGTCGGTGCCGTGGCGACCGGCGCGTCCAGGAACGCGACCTTCGCCAGCGAGCGCGTGTCAGCGACCACCGGCACGAATGGACACTCGACCTCGACTTGGCGGTACTGACTCTGCCGGCATACCGCCGCTCAGGGCGAGATCAGCACCTTGAGCGCTTCGCGGTCGGCCATCGCGCGATAGCCGTCGGGCGTCTCGTCCAGCCCGATCACCCGGTCGAAAACCCGGCCGGGCTCGATGACGCCCTCGAGGATGTCGGGCATGAGTTCCTCGATGTAGGCGCGGGCGGGTGCGGCACCACCGGTGAGGGTGATGTTGCGCATCATGGTGTCGAATCCCAGTGGAACGTTGCGGTATTGGGAGACGCCGAGCCTGCTGACCGCGCCGCCGGCCCGGACGGCGCCGAGTGCGGTGACGAGTGACTGCTCGGTGCCGACGCATTCGATGACGGCGTGGGTACCGTCGCCACCGGTCAGTTCCCGAATCTTCTCGACTGCTTCGTCACCGCGTTCGGCCACGACATCGGTGGCACCGAAATCGCGGCCCAGATCGGTTCGGCTGGTGTGACGGCCGTTGAGGATGATCTGCTCGGCGCCGAGGCGCTTGGCGGCCAGCACCGCGCACAGTCCGACCGCACCGTCGCCGATGACGGTCACCGACGAGCCGGGCCGCACACGAGCGGTGACAACGCCGTGGTGGCCGGTGCAGAACACGTCGGACAACGTCAGCAGCGACGGCATCAGTGCTGAGTCTTCGGCGACGGGAAGCTTCACGAGAGTGCCTTGCGCCTGGGGAACGCGCACCGCCTCGCCCTGCCCGGCGTCGACTCCGCGAGCGCCCCAACCACCGCCGTGGCGACATGACGTCTGCAAACCCTCGCGGCAGAAATCGCAGGTGTTGTCCGCCCAGACGAACGGCGCGACGACCAGATCACCACGCTGAAGACCCCCGACGTCGGCGCCGACGTCCTCGACGATCCCGATGAATTCGTGGCCCATCCGGCGGCCGCCTTCCTTGTGCGGCATGGATTGGTACGGCCAGAGGTCGCTGCCGCAGATGCAGGAGCGGGTGACCCGCACGATGGCGTCGGTGGGATCTTTCAGGACAGGATCCGGTACGTCCTCGACGCGAACGTCGCCGGCCTCGTACATCAGGGTTGCGCGCATGGTTCGACAGTAGATCGCCGGTGGTCGCCACCGCCTGGCGCATCCTCGGTCACTGCCGGAGGTTGTAGGCGAATGACTTCTGTTGACGCTGCTTCATTTTCTCGAAGCACTTGTGGTGCTTGCGGGCGTGGTAGGCCAACGGGAAGTAGGTGAGTCGCTCGGGCAGCACTCGGTAGGCGATACGGATAGCCGTGTACCGGCGGGCGAGCTGACGTTCCTCGTCGGCACTCCAGGTGACGCCGAGTTTGTCGCGTAGCCGCGGATCGAGCAGTCCGACGATCGAGAGGTAGTTCAGCCGCAGCGCCGGCTTGAGCGACGCACGCACGATCGCCGCCACGGGCTTCGGAATCGTCGGCGGCACTTCGGCTTTGCCGTTCTTCAAATCCTCGATCAATGACAGCGCCTGCGGGGTCCCCTGCAGCGTGTCGATCATCGCCTCGTAGTAGTCGGCCATCTCCCGCTGCGTCTCGGGGTAACCACGCATCGGCACGTGCAGCAGGCGAGCCAGTCGCCGATTGTCCCGCAGCAGCTCATCCTTTTCCGCGTCGGTGAACTCACGCCCGATCATCAGCCGGCCGGCCTGCGCATTGACGATGTAGCCGGTGGCGATCACCCATTGGTAGGCATCGGGATTCAGCGCGCTGATCTGCTTACCGGTTTCGGCGCTCTTCATCGTGATCGGCTTGTGCAGGTCGCGCACCCGGTCGCCTTCGGCGGCGGCCTCCGCACCGCCGTAGGTCCAGCGCAGGACGGAGTCGACGGAACGGATCGCGCGACCGCCCGGGTCGCCGTGGAATGCAGCCGAGTACTTCCCGGTGACCTCGGCGATCACCGGGTGCATGGCCTGCATCATGAACGCCGCGCCTTCGAGGACGAGAAACGTCCAGTGGCCGGTGTGTTCGGCGGTCAGCGAGTCCGGTGGAACGAGTTCGACGGGCCTGGAGTCAGCGAATGCCTGGTGGACATCACAGTCTGGTGTGGCGGTCATCGGTGACCCTCCTGTCGGTTGGCCAGACGCTAACCTGACTATCAGGTCGCATTCAAGTCGCGTCAGGAGCATTTGGTGAGCCCAGCTAAGCCCAGGTCAGGGCGTCGCAAGTCGCCGCAACAGGCACGCTCCCGGGAGATGGTCGCAAAAATTGTCTCGACCACGGCGATGTTGCTGCACCGGCATGCGCCGGAGGAGATCACCACCAACCTGATCGCGGAGAAGGCCGGCATCAGTAAGGGGTCGATCTACCAGTACTTCGAGAACAAGGATCAGATGATCAACGCGGCTGTCGAGCAACTCGCCACCGAACAAGCCCCCGCGATCGAGGAGATGTTGCGGGCGAACACGCTCGACGAGCCGGAATCCGCCATGGAGTCCGCGATCGACATGCTCATCGACTTCACGATCGCCAACCGTCGGCTGATCCGCTACCTCAACGAACGCCCCGAGCACGTCCGGACTTTCGAGAACGTCTCCGGCCTCAACGCCACCCTGCTGGCGATGACCAGACTGCACATGACGCATTACCGCAGCCACTACCGCGACGAACTGAGCACCAGCGCCTTGGCGTGGTTGTTCTTCAACATGGCCGTCGCAACGACCATGCGCTACATCGAATCTGACGATCCCATCTCGCTGGACGAACTGCGGGCCGGGCTCAAGTTCGCCTCTGCGGGCCTACTGGTCGGCGGCCGCGACTAGGCCCCGACAGACTCATCAGCACTCACACGCGAGCCCGTCGCTGTCGCGGTCTTGGCTCGGCGTGTACAGCGGGCTGTCGGTGGGGATATCGCAGTACCCGGCGGCTTTCGCGGCTGTGCAGTTCTTGAACGGTGCGCTTGGTTGCGCGTGGGCGGGTGCCGAGACCCCGACTGCGATGACGCTGAACGCCGACGCCGCGAGCAGTGCGACAGGTTTGATCACGGTGAGGAGGATATTCACAATTGCCGGACGATTGACTGGAACGTCAAAATTGTGACCTGGACTTTTGCCCGCTCATGTAATTGCGGCGACCGATGCGCCGACTACATCAGTGACGCCAGGAGGATCGACATGACGACCGAGTGCCACCGTGCAGCAATCACCACCGGTGCGGCGCTGGCCGCCCTGGCATTGTCGGCTGCACCCGCGCACGCAGACCCACTGCCCGATTTCTGCACCCCGGCCCGCGTCGTCGGCAACGAGTGCACCGCGCGGCTGACGTCAGTCACAGCCGACGCCGTCAACGGCACCATCACCGGCGCGCCGGTCGGTGGCGGTGCGGCGATAACCCTTGCGGGACAAGGCGATGCGTATCTGAAATCGACCGGGTTCGGCGATTCGGCACCCGAGCCTGTGCAACGCTGGGACTCCACCATCGACAGCGTCAGCCAGCTCAGCGTCGATCAGTTCGATCCCAGTTGGTACGCCAATGCGAAGACCAAAGTGTTCATGCCCAGGACGCTGAATGACCTCGCCACGCAGTTCCCGCCGGATGTGCTGGTGGTCCGGTTCACGCCTGACGACGCCCAGCCGGGCGTCTTACGCCTGGTGTCGATTCAGCCGACACCGCCGGGCAATCCGCTCAGCTGAGTCTGCCCGACACCGCGAGTGCGGTGTGGTGTTCTATTGCAGCCATGACGGCACAGAACACCAATGGCGACGCCGCGTCATCCGAGGGCACCGTGACGGTGACAGAAACGGGCACCGGCACCTACACCCAGACCATCACCGCCGGTAAGCATCAGCTTTTCGCAGACGAACCGCTGCCGATTGGCGACGATGCCGGGCCGACGCCGTATGACCTGTTGTTGGCAGGCCTGGGGGCATGCACGTCGATGACGGTGCGGATGTACGCCAACAAGAAGGGCTGGCCACTTGAACGGGTAGAGGTGTCCTTGCAGCACAAGAGGATTCACGCCGAAGACTGCGCCGACTGCGAAACCAAGAAAGGCTGGGTCAGCCACATCGACCGGACCATCACCTTGGTTGGCGACCTCGACGACACCCAGCGCGAGCGGCTCTTGATGATCGCCGAGCGTTGCCCGGTGCACCAGACACTGACGTCCGAAGTCGACATCGCGACGTCACTCGTCGTCTAGCTCACCCGAGTCCATGGCTGACAGTTGTGTGACTCGAAGGCCTTCACCGTCGAAGTGATCGCCGCGTTCATGGGGCCGACGGACATGTTCGTGGCTACTACGTGATCTTTGTCTGTGTCCGGCGTGCTGTAGGTGAACCACACACACATCGAGTCCTGTGTCGGCACATCGTTGATGTAGATCGTCCAAGACGACGCCGACCCGCTGGTGTTGTAGACGCCAGGTGCAATGTCAGGGCCGACGAGGAAGAAACCCTCACCCGGTATCGGGTCCAACGGATCAGCAGTGGCTGGTGCGCCACCCGCGAGGGCGGCGGCAGCGGCGAGGACCCCAGCCCAGGGCAGAACCGTTCGGCGCATCGTTCCTCCTTCGACTGACATCTGCGGCGAAGCGCACGATCAGTGCACGGGCTCGGCGCCGCTACCGATCTCAACAATTGCGCTCGCCGTCGGATCAAGGCCGAACACTCGCGCGGGCGCCGATTTGCCTTTCAGCGCGTGGACGCCTCGGTCGGCCAGCCCTGCAGGGCGAGATACGAAGGCGCCGACGGTCTGTTGAGTGAGAAGAATCGCGTCACCGGTGGTCTTGGTGAGCTGCTCGACGCGAGCCGCGACATTGGTGGTGCTCGCCACCGGCCGAAAATACATGCGCAACGATGCATACTTCGGCGATCTTGGGGTAGGCACCTGGCGAAGGGAGTGAGCGATGTTCGAATTCACTGAAGCGGTAGATGTTGCGACTGCGCCCACACACGCATGGGATGTCCTCCGCGACATCGATGACTGGTGGCTTGAATCCAATCCGGAACACCAATCCCTCGAACACCTCGACACCCGGTCGGTGACCGAAGTCGGTGCCGCGCTGCGGATTCGGGAAAAGATTGGCGGCATCCCCGGCGAAGCGGTCGGCACGATCACTGCTGTCGAGCCAGGGACGGCGGTCAGCTGGGAAGCGGAGGCCCGCTATCGATGGATCGGTGTCTCAGTGCATGTCCGGGAGGGTGTCACTTGGCGAGTCGAGCCGCGTGGGGCTCAGGCGTGCACGGTCAGCGCGACGGTGTGGGCACAGTTTCCCCGGACAACCATCGGTCGAGCGGCCTCCTTCGTCTTCGAGCGGCTGCTTGACGGCATCGAGAAGGACCGCGCCCACGCGCGAGCCGAACTGCTGTATCTGAAGAAGGCGATCGAAGTTCAGCCTCGGCCAGTCGAATACGAACAGGACGGGTAGGCGAACAGACGGAAAAGCCCCCAAACACTCGGAGTGTCGGGGGCGTTTCCGTCTGCTCGTAGACAACTACTTAGTGCGCGTGCCCGTGATGACCGTGGCCGGCATGCTCGTCGGCATCGACCGGCTTCTCCACGATCGCAGTCTCGGTGGTGAGCACCATGCGTGCCACCGATGCGGCGTTGAGCACCGCGGAGCGGGTCACCTTCACCGGGTCGATCACACCGTCGGCGATCAGATCGCCGTAGGTCAGCGTCGCGGCATTGAAGCCGTGCCCGGTGGGCAGCTCGCCGACCTTGTTGACCACGACCGCACCGTCGAAACCGGCGTTGGTGGCGATCCAGAACAGCGGGGCCGACAGCGACGAGGCGAACACCTCGACGCCGAGTGCCTCGTCGCCGGACACCGATGCCCGCAGCGAATCGAGCGCCTTGTTGGCCTGCACCAGAGCGCTGCCACCACCGGCGACAATGCCCTCCTCGACCGCGGCCTTGGCCGCCGACACGGCGTCCTCGACCCGGTGCTTGCGCTCCTTGAGCGAGGTCTCGGTGGCGGCACCGACCTTGATCACCGCAACGCCGCCGGCCAGCTTGGCCAGCCGCTCCTGCAGCTTCTCGCGGTCCCAGTCGGATTCGCTCGCCTCGATCTCACTCTTGAGTTGCTTGACGCGGGCCGCGATGTCGTCGGCAGATCCGCCGCCGTCGACGATGACGGTGGAGTCCTTGCTGACCACCACGCGGCGCGCGGTGCCCAGCACCTCAATGCCGACCTCACGCAACAGCAGGCCGACGTCGGGGTTGACCACCTGGCCACCGGTCACGACCGCCAGGTCGTCGAGGAACGCCTTGCGGCGGTCACCGAAGAACGGCGCTTTGACCGCAACAGCCTTCAACGTCTTGCGGATTGCGTTGACGACCAGAGTCGACAGCGCCTCGCCCTCGACGTCCTCGGCGACGATCAGCAGCGGCTTGCCGTCCTGAGCGACCTTCTCCAGCAGCGGCAGCAGGTCGGGCAGGGAGCTGATCTTGTCACGGTGCAGCAGTACCAGCGCGTCCTCGAGGACAGCCTCCTGCGAATCGAAATCGGTGACGAAGTAGGCCGAGATGAAGCCCTTGTCGAACCCGACGCCGTCGGTGATCTCCAGCTCCGTGTTCATCGTCGAGGACTCCTCGACACTGACCACACCGTCGGTGCCGACCTTGGTCATCGCCTCGCCGACCAGCTCGCCAACTTCCTCGTCGCGCGAGGAGACGGTGGCAATCTGGGCGATGCCGGTCTTACCGGCCACCGGCGTGGCCGACGCAAGCAGCGCCTCGGACACGGCATCGGCAGCCCGGCCGATGCCCGAGCCAAGGGCGATCGGGTTCGCGCCTGCGGCCACATTGCGCAGGCCGTTCTTGATAATGGCCTGGGCCAGAACGGTGGCCGTTGTCGTTCCGTCGCCGGCCACGTCGTTGGTCTTGGTGGCCACCGACTTCACCAGCTGCGCACCGAGATTCTCGAACGGATCCTCCAGCTCGATCTCACGCGCGATGGTCACGCCGTCGTTGGTGACCGTGGGGCCGCCGAACGACTTGGCGAGCACCACATGGCGACCGCGCGGACCCAAGGTCACCTTCACGGCATCGGCGAGCTTGTCGACGCCGATCTCCATGGCCCGGCGTGCGGTCTCGTCGAACTCAATCAATTTGCTCATATGTCAGTCCTGATTTCGCTTAAGCGCGTTCCGCCCCGGACACCACCCGCATGAATACGGGGATCTCCGGGGCGGTTCACGGTTGCTACTTGTTGACGACCGCCAGCACGTCGCGGGCCGACAGGATCAGGTACTCCTCGCCGTTGTACTTGATCTCGGTGCCGCCGTACTTGCTGTAGATGACGGTGTCGCCCTCAGCGACGTCCAGCGGAATCCGCTTCTCGCCGTCCTCGTCCCAGCGGCCGGGGCCGACGGCAACGACGGTGCCTTCCTGCGGCTTCTCCTTGGCGGTGTCCGGGATGACCAGACCCGACGCGGTGGTCGTCTCGGCCTCATTGGCCTGTACGAGGATCTTGTCCTCGAGTGGCTTGATGTTCACGGCCACGATGGAGTCCTCCACTTAGTTAACTTGTTGCCGGGGCGAGTGCGCCCGGACCAGTCGGAATTACCAGGTGTTCGGCATACGTCCGTGCCCTCGCGTCGTCGTCGCGGGTGCCGGCGCAGGGGATGTCCGTAAGCCACCTAGCACTCTATACATGCGAGTGCTAGCACTCAAGGGTGGCATCCTGCCTATTCGCCCAGAGCGGACGCCGCGGCTCAGTCCGACAGCTCGTGACGGACGCGTAAGTCGCCAAAAAACGCGCCGACCAGGGCATTGAACAGATCGGCTCGCTCCCACTGCAGGAAGTGCCCGGCGCCCGGCAGCACGACGGGTCCGCTCCGGTCGGTGAACGCGACCTCGCAGAAGTGCACGAACTCCGGGCCGACGACATGGTCGTCCATGCCGTAGAGGATCAGGGTCGGCACATCGACCTTGCGGTCCATGATCGGCGGCTCGCTGACCGGGCGGCCATGAGCTAACTGGTAGACGGCCCATCCGGCCCGCAGCCGCTCCTCACTGCTGAACGGCTCGGTCATGAAGTCGACGTCCTCCGCGCTGAACGTGCCCGGCGAGGCCCACAGCCGGTGGCCGTACATCTCGCCGATGTAGCGCCGACGCTTGTCTGCGGTGTCGAGCTCGGCGGCCAGTTCGTCCGGGGTGGCACCCTGCCGGTGGCGGTAGTCGCCGGTCGGACCGTCACTCAGGATGCTCATCGGGTCCAGGCCCGCCGCGACATAGTCGTCGAATACCAGCGGCGGCACGGTGTCGAAGAACACCAGCTTGTCGACGAAGCCGGGATAGCGATGCAGCAGATCCACCGCGACCACCCCACCGACGTCGCCGCCGACGACCCCGCACCGTTCGTGACCCAGGACGTCGTGCACCAGCAGGTGGACGTCTCGGCTGTAGGCCGCGATGTCATACACGTCGTCCTGCGAGAGGTCGGAGTCACCGTGCCCGCGAAGGTCCGGGGCGATCACCTCGTAGCCGGCGTCGGCGAGCGCGGCGATGTTGCGCCACCAGATCCGCTTGGTCTCGGGGTAGCCGTGCAACAACAGCAGCGGGTAACCACCTATCCCCTCACGGACAACGGCCAGCGACAGCCCGTCTCGGCCGGGGCTTGCCGGCACCTCGCATCGGTGGATGATGAACGCATCGGCCGCCGGGGTGGCCGGTTGCGCGGGACGCAGCCGAACGTCGTAGTGCATCAACGATCGGCTCGGCCGGCGGTGACCTGTCCCGCGACGACCGGCAGACCCGGGTCACTGCGCGCATCCAGCGGCGAGGGAGCCGCACCGGCGGCGATCAGGTGCGCGGCAAACGAGGCGATCATCGCCCCATTGTCGGTACACAGCCGCGGTCGCGGAATACGAAGCGTCAAACCTGCTGCGGCGCAGCGTTCTTCAGCAAGCTCGCGTAGCCGCGAGTTGGCCGCCACCCCGCCCGCGATCAGCAATGTCGACACTCCGAGCTCGGTAGCGGCCCGCACCGCCTTGGCGGTGAGCACATCGGCGACGGCTTCCTGGAATCCGGCGGCGACATCGGCGGTCGGCGCGTCGGGATGGTGTTCGACGTAACGGGCCACGGCGGTCTTGAGCCCGGAGAACGAGAACGCGAACGGTTCGTCGCGTGGGCCGGTCATGCCGCGCGGGAAGGCGATTGCAGTGCGATCGCCGGTGCGCGCCAGCTCGTCCAGCGGTCGGCCACCGGGATAGCCCAGACCGAGCAGCCGAGCCACCTTGTCGTAGGCCTCCCCCGCCGCATCGTCGACGGTGCTGCCCAACTCGACGATCGGCTCACCGAGCGAGCGCACGTGCAGGAGGTGGGTGTGCCCACCGGATACCAGCAGCCCAACACATTCCGGTAGCGGGCCGTGGTCGTAGACGTCGGCTGCGAGATGGCCGCCGAGGTGGTTGACGGCATAGAACGGCACACCCCACGCAGCGGCGTACGCCTTCGCGGCAGCGACCCCGACCAGCAGGGCACCGGCCAGCCCGGGCCCGATCGTGGCCGCGACGACGTCGGGCTTGTCGATGCCGGCGGTCTGCATTGCCCGGCGCATGGTGGGCCCGAGCGCTTCGAGATGGGCCCGGGATGCGATCTCGGGGACGACTCCGCCGAACCGGACGTGCTCGTCGACACTGGAAGCCACCTCGTCGGCCAGCAGCGTGACGGTGCCGTCGTCATCGAGCCGCGCGATGCCGACTCCTGTTTCGTCGCAGGAGCTTTCGATGGCCAAGATTTTCATTGCGGATCCCGTCGCATGGTGTACGCGTCGGCACCGCTGACCCGGTAGTAGCGTTTGCGCACACCGACGCGTGCGAAGCCGAGGCTGGTGTACAGCGCGATCGCCGGCTCGTTGTCGGTGCGCACCTCCAGGAACACCGTCGACTCCGGGCCGACCTCACTGAGCAGCTCGACCATCATCTGCCGACCTATCCCCTGTCCCTGGTAGGCGGGATCCACGCCCACGGTGTGGATCTCGTATTCGAACGGCGGAATGCGGCCCAACCGGGAGATGCCGGCGTATCCGACCAGCTTGTCGTCCACCCGGGCCGCGATGTACCGATTGTGCGGGGCTGCCAGTTCACGCACGAACGCGAAATCCGGCCACGGATCGTCACCGTCGAAGAGCAGGTTCTCCAACTCGGCGCAGCGGGCGGCATCGGTCTTCTGCAGTGGGCCGTAACGAACGTTCATCGCAGAACTCCACGTTCGGCGAGCGTCTTCGCGTCCGGGCGGCGCAGGTACAACGGAACCAACGGCGCTGGCGCCTCATCCCAATCCGCAACGGCGGCAACCAGTCCCGTCGCTGTCGGGTAGGCCGGCCCGATCACCCGCAGGCCGAACAACGCGGCATGATCCGGCGATCCCGCCACGCTCGCGGCATCACCGACCGGCACGTCGGCGGCAGCGGCGACGTCAGGGCCCTCGACCCGAATCCCGTCGACGTACTGCGCCCAGTACACCTCTCGGCGGCGGGCATCGGTGACCACCAGGGCCGCCCCGGTGGTCTGCGTGCCGATGCCGTCCAGGCTGCACACCCCGAACACCGGCCGATCCAGCGCATGCCCGTAGGCGGCGGCGGTGGCCATCCCGACCCGCAGACCGGTGAACGGGCCTGGGCCGCAACCCACCACGACGGCATCCAGATCGGACATGGCCAACCCGGCGTCCGACATCGCCGCGACCACATTGGGGGTCAGCGTCTCCGCGTGGGCGCGGGCGTCGAGGGTGATCCGCTCGGCGGCCACTGTCGGGCTGCCCGAGCCGTCGCGAATCACCACCGCGGCGGTGACGGCCGGCGTGGCGGTGTCGATGACCAGGATGGTGCGGATCATCAGTGGTTCCATCGCCATGTCGCGGTGCGCACGTCGTTCTCGGCGCTGCGCTCCAGCCTGACGTCGAGATGGTTCTCCGACAGCCGCTCGGCCAGACCTTCGCCCCATTCGACCACCACGACGGCGTCCTCGAGGTCAGCGTCGAGATCCAGCGAATCGAGCTCGGCCAGCAGATCGGCGCCGGTGTGTTCGAGGAGCCGGTAGACGTCGACATGCACGAGCTCCGGGGTTCCCGGTCGGCGCGCCCGATGCACACGGGCCAGCACGAACGTCGGTGAGGTCACCGGACCTTCCACATCCATGCCGAGCGCAATCCCCTTGGTGAATGCGGTCTTTCCGGCGCCCAGCGGCCCGGACAGGACAACGACGTCACCGGCCCGCAGTTGTCTGCCGAACTGTTCACCGAGCGCGATGGTGTCCTCGACGGTGGGCAGTTCGCGGGTGCCGTCCTGCACCGTTGTGCTATCCACGGTTGCGGTCCTTGAGTCGTCGGGCGAAGGCCACCAGTTTCGACGGGGTCGCACGCTCGACCAGGCGCACCAGCGCGTCGTTGATCAGCTCGGGCTGCTCCAACTGCACGAGGTGTCCGGCTCCGGGCACGATCAGCAATTCACTGTTGGGCAGTACCGCTGCCATCTCATCGGAATGAACCATCGGCGTGAGGACGTCGTGATCACCGCAGGCGATCAACGTCGGGATTCGGGCCAGCACGGGCAACGCGGCGCTCTCGTCGTGGACTTCCAGGGCATGCAGGAACTCCACCAGGGTCGCGATCGGTGTGTCGTGAATCATCTTCTCGGAGAAGGCGACCACACTCGGGCTCATATGGTCGTCGCCGTAGGAGGCGGCACGCAGGATGGGGCGGATCACCGAGCGCGCCGCACCGCGGGTGCGGTGGACTAGTTTGGGCGCGTACCGGGCGGCGAAGCGCACCGCCTCCAGCGCCGGGTTTTGCAGAATCTCGCCCAGCGGTGAGCGGGACAGCCCCTCGGCGGCCGACGAGATCAGCGCCGCGCCGACGATCCGGCTGCCGTAATGCTGGGGGAACTGGCGGGCGTGCGACAGCACGGTCATGCCGCCCATCGAGTGCCCGACGAGTACCACCGGTCCGCGCGGAACCATCACTTGCAGAATGGTTTCCAGGTCCTTGCCCAGCTGTTCCACCGAATAGGTGTCGACGGGCGCGGCGCTGGACTGGCCGTGGCCGCGCTGGTCGTAGAAGACCATCCGGACCTGATCACCCCACCGGGACTCCAGTGCCGCGCGCTGGAAATGGAACGATCCCATCTGCAAGCAGAAGCCGTGCGCGAACACCACGGTCACGGGAGCGGTGGTGGGCCCGACCTCGCGCACCACCAGCGGGATGCCGTCCGGGGTGGTCACCACACAACCGCGATCGGCGTCCAGCAGCCCGAAATCCTCACGCTGATACACATCTTCGACACCGGACCGCTGTCCGAACGAACGAGCCGCCGAAACGCCGGCGACCGTGCCGACCGCACCGAGTCCGGCTACGCCGGCCAGCAGACCGGCGCGCTTGCCGACACCGAGACCCGGATGGTCTGCCTTGCGCGCCAACCGCTGCGCGCTCTTCTCGGCACGGCGGGCCAGCCGCTGATCGATGCCGCGCGGCTTGGGATTCTTCTGGCCGTCACTGTCCATCGGCGCTGGGCTCCCGGTACGTGCGCACCACGCGTCCACGCGGGCTGGTGACCACCTCGTAGTGGATGGTGCCGAGCAGGTCGGCCCAATCCTGCGCGGTCTGTTCACCGGATGTGCCGGGGCCGAACAGGATCGCCTCGTCGCCGGCCGCAACCCCGGGATCGCCCGGACCGAGATCGACGACGAACTGATCCATGCAGACCCGCCCGACGCTGCGCCGCAGCCGCCCGTTGATCAGAATGTCGATACGGCCGCCGAGTGTGCGATACAGGCCGTCCGCGTAACCGATGGGCAGCAAGGCCAGATTCGTGTCCCGCTCGGCGATCCAGGTGTGGCCGTATGACACCCCGTCGCCGGCCTTGACCGGCTTGACCATCGCGACGGTGCAGCGAAGCGTCATCGCCGGGCGCAGGCCCATGTCGCCACGCTCGGGGATGGGGCTCAGCCCGTACACCGCGATGCCGGGGCGGACCATGTCGAAACCCAGATCCGGTCGGGTCATCGCCGAAGGCGAGTTGGATAGGTGTGCGACGTCGAATTCGATTCCACGCGAACGCGCTTCGGCGATCATCGCGGTAAAGCGCTGTGCCTGAAGGTCGTTGAGCGGATCGTCGGGGACATCGCCGTTGGCGAGATGCGACATGATGCCCCGCAGCCGGATGGCGTCGGCGGCCGCGGCGCGCTGGAGTTCGGCCAGCAGCGCCGGATAGTCGGCGGCGCTGACCCCGTTGCGGTTGAGCCCGGTGTCGACCTTGACGGTGACCTCTGCCGTGCGCCCGGTGCGTTCGACGGCGTCGAGCACCGCACCGACCTGATGGACCGATGACACGGCGACTCCGATGTCAGCGGTCAACGCCGGGGCGAAGTCGGTACCCGGCGGGTGCAGCCACGCCAGGACCGGCGCCGTGATCCCACCCTGGCGCAGCGTCAGCGCCTCGTCGATGGTGGCCACTCCCAGCTCGGCGGCACCGGCGTCCACCGCGGCGCGACCGGCCGCAACAGCGCCGTGGCCGTAGGCGTCGGCTTTGACCACCGCCATCACCTGAGCGGAGCCCGCATGCTCACGCAGAACGCGCACATTGTGGGCGATCGCCCCCAGATCGACGATCGCCTCGGCGCCGGGGCGCCAAACCTGGGTGTGCGTCGACGGGGTCAACGAAGTCGTGTGCATAGTCATGTCACCGTCGCCAATTGTCCCAGAAACCGACTCGGGAGCCCGCATAGGGCGCTGACCTGTCATTTCGTGCCGGTAGGAGCGGTAGAGTCGGCCCAATGCGGGTGCTGTCGATGGACGACGCCGTCCTGGCCGAACGTCCCGACCTGAGCGGGCCGTCCGAGCAGCCGGCCCACGCCCGGATCGCGACCTGGCTGGAGAAACTGATCGTTTCCGGTGCGCTGGCGCCCGGCGACAAGTTGCCGGCGGAGGTCGAGATCGCCGGGGCGCTCGGCGTGAGCCGGATGACGCTGCGCCAGGCGCTGGCAGCCATCGAAGCCAAGGGACTCATCCGGCGCAGCCGGGGACGTTTCGGGGGCAACTTCGTCGAGACGCCGCGGCTGGAGTTCGACCACATCGGCCTGCCCGGGTTCACCGAGCAGCTGCGCAGGCTGGATATGGCCGCCGGCGCGCGGGTGATCGGCGCGGCGACCCGCCCGGCGACCGCGGTGGTGCGCCAGGCCCTGCACCTCAAGCGGGGCGCCCAGGTGCACAAGATCGTCCGGATGCGCTCGGCCAACAACACGCCGGTATTGATCGAGGAGACGTACCTTCCGGCGGCCCGGTTTCCCGGACTGCTGTCCGCCGACCTGACCGGATCGGTGTACACGCTGATGGCCGACGAATTCGACACCCCGCTGCGTTCGGCGGACGAGCACATCGAGGCGGTGCCGGCCAGCGAGTCATCGGCCGGGCTGCTGGGCGTTGCGGTCGGCGATCCATTGCTTCTGGTGACGCGAACGGCGTACGACCGCAACGATGTTCCGGTCGAATTCTCCTACGACTACTTCCGCTCCGACCGCACCCGGATCCGGGTCAAGTCCGGCGTCGACCGCGGACCCGACGCCGCAGTGGAGACCTCGCCGGCGTCCTGACGTCGCAGCCCGTTTTGTCGGACCCTGCTGACATGATCGGGTTATGTCCTCGACCACCGCGCTCAGCCCGAAGGAGCGCCTGGAGGTGGTGTTCGAGGAGTTGGCGGAGCTGGCCGGCCAGCGCAATGCGATCGACGGGCGCATCGTGGAGCTGGTCGCCGAATTGGATCGCGACGACCTCTGCGGTATGACCGGGGCGCGCTCCGTCGCCGCCGTGGTGGCCTGGAAGCTGGGCACCTCATCGTCGACCGCCACCACCATTTCAGCTGTCGCGCATCGACTTTCTGAATTTCCGCGATGCACACAAGCGCTGCGTGAGGGACGGTTGTCGCTGGATCAGGTCGGCGTCATCGCCGAACGCGCCGCCGACGGCTCCGACGAGCACTACGCACAACTGGCCACGGTTGCCACCGTCAGCCAGCTGCGCACCGCCATCAAACTCGAACCCCGCCCACCCAAGCCTGGCCCCCAACCCGACCCGCCACGCTCGATACGCAAGACCGTCGGCGACGAATCCACCACCTGGAAGATCACCCTTCCGCACAGCGAGGCAGCCACCGTCGACGCCGCACTGCAGTCCCACCTCGATGCGTTGGTCGCCGACTGGAAACGCGACCACGACAACGGTGGTGCCGACAACGCGCCACCGCTACCCAACACCACCGATGCATTCCTGAGCCTGGTCGAGGCCGGCTGGGACGCCGACGTGGCCCGCCGCCCGCACGGGCAGCGGGCCACCGTGGTGGTTCACCTCGACGTCGACAAGAGGACTGGGCAACTGCACCTGGGTCCGCTGCTCTCCGATGGCGACCGCCAGTACCTGACCTGCGACGCCACCCGCGAGGTCTGGTTTGAGCGCGACGGACAACCCCTCGGCGCCGGCCGCACCACCCGCACCATCAACCGGCGACTTCGCCGCGCCCTCGAACACCGCGACACCACCTGCGCAGTCCCCGGCTGCAGCGCCACCCGCGGACTGCATGCTCATCACATCCAGCACTGGGAAGACGGCGGCCCCACCGAACTCCACAACCTGGTGCTGCTGTGCCCCTTTCACCACCGCGCACACCACCACGGCGACATCACCATCTTCGGCCCCGCACACCAACTCACCGTCCTCGACAGCGACGGCGAACTCCTCACATCAGGGTCACTCGCCCGCCCGCCAAACCACCCACCACCAACAGTTCCGCCCTGCCCCGGACCGACCGGCGAACGCGCCGGCTGGAAGTGGTACCAACCGTTTCAGCCGAAGGCACCACCAACGGACAATTAGCGACCGCGCAACGACGGCAAGATGTGCTCGACGATGTCGACCGACAGCCGCGCAACGATCGCCGGGGCCACAGCGGCGAGTTCGTCGCTGGGCTCGGGCGCCACTGCTACGCAGCTCATCCCGGCCGCGAGGGCACCGCGCACCCCGGGTACCGAATCTTCGAAAACCACGATCTGTGTTGGTGCACAACCGAGTTGGGCAGCACCGGACAAAAACCCCTCTGGATCCGGCTTGCCGCTCGTGACATCCTCCTCGGCGACGACCACCCGGATCAGCTCACCGACCGGGCTGGTTGACAGTACTGCCCGAACATCGTCGCGCTGCGCCCCGGTGACGATGGCCATCGGCACCTCGTGTTCGGCCAACAACTGCACCAGCCGGACCGTGTCGGGCCGAATCGGGTTGTCACCGGCGACGAGGTCGCGGTACCGGTGCTTGCGCAGTTCGAGCAGCCTGTCGACGTCGTGACCGTCGGCGCCGGTGATCTTCCCAGTGATCTCCAAAGCCTTCTCGACGATCTCGCGGTCGCTGTGGCCCAGCAGGTGCCGGTCATAGTCCTGCTGGCTCAAGTCCCAGTTCAGGTGCTCACCGAACAGCTCGCTGAAGATACGGAACAGGATCGGCTCGTCATCGGACAACGTGCCGTTGAAGTCGAAAATCACCGCGGGTTGCGGGCCGACCGCCCAGCCGGTGATTATCTCACGGGCCAGACGGGCATCCGGATAGATCGGCACGGCCGAGTCAAACACTGGCACAGCCACAAGTCAATAGTCTAGTCTTTTACGCGCGACACTCTTTCTCCGCAAGGATGCCCTCATGCCGTTCATTTCCGATCCGGAACTGGATGCGCTGCTGGATCAGCTGCCGGCGCTGGCTGGACAACCCCGCCAGATCGAAGAACTCCACGGCGGCCTCACCAACCGCAACATCAAGATCACCACGCAGGCAGGGACTTACGTCGCCCGGTGCAGCGTCACGTCCACCGACCTGCTCGGCATCGACCGGGACAACGAGTACTACAACAGCGCCGCGGCGGAGAAGGCCGGCGTCGGAGCGCCGGTGATCGACTATCGGCCCGACCTCGGCATTCTGCTGGTCGGCTTTCTCGAAGGCGCCACGCTGACCAACGCGGACTTTCAGCGCCCCGACGTCTTGGCCAGGGTCGCGCAGGGATGCCGCACTCTGCACGCCGGTCCGCGCTTCCGCGACCGCTTCGACATGTTCGAACTACAACCCGGCTACTTGAAAGTCGTTCTGGAGCGCGGGTTCCGGATACCGACCGACTATCTGTACTTCACCCGCGAGTTCCAGGCGATGAAGCGCATCCTCGGCATCGGCGAACACGCAACCGTTCCGTGCAACAACGATCTACTCGCCGGGAACTTCGTGGACGACGGCAGCAAGGTTTGGCTGATCGACTACGAGTACTCCGGCAACAACGATCCCTGCTTCGAACTCGGCAACATCTGGGCCGAGTGCGGACTGTCCACCGATCAGCTCGACGAACTGGTCAGCGCGTACTACGGCCGTCGGCTACGACACAAGACAGCGCGATCCCGCCTGCAGGGGATCGTCGGCAAGTACGGCTGGACATTGTGGGGGTGCATTCAGAATGCCACCAGCACACTGGATTTCGACTTCTGGGAATGGGCGATGGAACGCTATGAGTCGGCGGTCGCCGAGTTCCGCGGGCCAGATTTCCCCCGCCTGCTCGCCGATGCCCAGGCACCCGACTGACGACCGATAGGAACACATGTCGACCCCATCATTGCCCGACCGTGCCCACGTCGTCATCATCGGCGGCGGCGTCATCGGCACCAGCGTCGCCTACCACCTGACCAAACTGGGTCACATCGACGTGGTGCTGCTCGAACAGGGCCAGCTGTCGTGCGGAACCACCTGGCATGCAGCGGGTTTGGTCGGTCAGCTGCGCGCATCGGAGAGTGGCACCAGGCTGGTCCAGTACTCCACCCAGCTGTACGCCGAACTGGAGACGGAGACCGGGCTGAGCGCGGGCTACAAGCAGTGCGGCGGGGTGACGGTGGCGCGCAGCGAAGACCGGATGATCCAGCTTCGCCGCACTGCGGCCAATGCTGCCGCTTATCAGCTCGACTGCGAACTGCTCAGTCCGGAAGAGGCTTTCGAACGCTACCCGGTGATGCGGGTCGACGACTTGGTGGGCGCGATCTGGCTGCCCGCCGACGGAAAGGCCAATCCGACCGACCTGACGATGGCTTTGGCCAAGGGTGCACGTCAGCGCGGCGCCAAGGTGTTGGAACACGTTCGCGTGCTCGACGTGCTCACCGCGGACGGCCGCGTGACCGGAGTCCGCACCGACGCCGGCGACATCGAAGCCGAAATCGTGGTCAACTGCGCAGGCCAGTGGGCCAAGGCGATCGGCGCACTGGCGGGCGTCAACGTGCCGCTGTATTCCGCCGAACACTTCTACGTGGTCACCGAAACCATTGCCGGCGTCCATCCTGATCTGCCGATCCTGCGTGATCCCGACGGCTACACCTACTTCAAGGAGGAGGTCGGCGGGCTGGTCATCGGTGGGTTCGAGCCGGAAGCCAAGCCGTGGGTGGCCCCCGACAAGATCCCCTACCCCTTCGAGTTCCAGCTGCTCGACGAGGATTGGGAGCACTTCGAGATCCTGATGGACAACGCGCTGTTGCGGATTCCCGCACTCGAGCACACCGGCCTCAAGAAGCTGTACAACGGCCCGGAGAGTTTCACCCCGGACAACCAGTTCATCCTCGGCGAGGCTCCCGAGTGCGCCAATTTCTTCGTCGGCGCGGGATTCAACTCGGTGGGCATCGCCTCCGCCGGCGGTGCGGGCCGCGCACTGGCGGAATGGATCGTCAACGGCTCCCCCACCACCGACCTCACCGGCGTCGACATCCGTCGCTTCGCACCGTTCAACGGCAACGTGGCCTGGTTGCATGACCGAGTCGCCGAGATCCTTGGTGTGCACTACGAAATCCCCTGGCCGAACCGGGAACTGGCGACGGCGCGGCCGTTCCGCCGTTCCCCGGTGCACCATCTGCTCGCGGCGGCGGGAGCCAACTTCGGCAGCCGAATGGGCTGGGAGCGGGCGAACTTCTTCGCACCTCCGGGCAACGAGCCGGTCATCGAATATTCGTGGGGTAAGCAGAACTGGCTGCCGTGGTCGGCGGCCGAACAGGTCAGCACCCGCACCGCTGTCACAGTGTTCGATCAGACGTCGTTCTCCAAATACGTACTCGCCGGGCCCGGAGCCGAGGCTGGTCTGCAATGGCTGTGCACCGCCGATGTGGCTGTGCCGGTGGGCAAATCGGTGTACACCGGGATGCTCAACGAACGCGGCACCTACGAATCCGACGTCACGGTCACCCGAACCGGGCCGCAGGAGTTCCTGATCGTCAGCAGCGCAGCGACCACCGAACGGGACAAGGACCACATCCGCAAGAACCTGCCCGCCGGGGCGCACGCCGAACTCGTCGACGTCACATCGTCGATGGCGGTCTTCGGCGTGATGGGCCCGAAGTCACGCGAGCTGCTCGGCGAGCTCACCGACGCCGACCTCTCCGACGCCGCATTCCCGTTCGCCACCAGCCAGGTCATCTCGCTGGGCTACGCCACCGTGCGCGCCACCCGGATCACCTATGTCGGCGAATTGGGTTGGGAGCTTTACGTTCCCACCGAGTTCGCGGTCGGCGTCTACGAAGACCTGCTGGCAGCAGGTGAGAAATACGGGATCGCCCGCGGCGGCTACTACGCGATCGAGTCGCTGCGGCTGGAGAAGGGCTATCGGGCGTTCGGCCGGGAACTGACGCCGAACGACAGTCCGGTGCAGGCCGGACTGCTGTTCGCCTGCAAGCTGTCCACCGATGTCGACTTCCTCGGCCGGGCGGCCGTGGAGAAGGCCAAGGCCGACGGTCCCCGCAGGCGGGTGGTCAGCTTCGCCGTCGACTCGCCCGACCCGATGCTGTGGGGCGGCGAACTGATCCTGCGCGACGGCGCCGTCGCCGGACAGGTCAGCTCGGCGGCATGGGGTGCCACCACCGGTGCGTGCGTGGGGCTGGGTTACGTCCGCTCGACCGACGACACCGTCGTCACACCCGACTGGGTGCGCTCGGGTTCCTACGCGGTCAACGTCGGCGGTCAGATCTATCCGATCACCGTGTCGCTCAAGGCCATCTACGACCCGGCTAACGAGCGGGTGCGCTGAACGTCTCGGTCGGGCGCAGCAGGCTCAGCATGACGAGCGGGATCCGCCGGCTGGTGGACTGCTGATAGGCGATGTATGGCGGATACAGGTGGCACATGTACTCCCACACCTGATGTCGCTCATCGCCCTGCGGTTCGCGCCACGTGGCCTCGAAGGCCTGCGTGGCGATCTGCACTTCGAGCGTTGCCCTCGACTCGACGTTCAGGTACCACTCGGGATGATTGTCGGCGCCGCCCTTGGACGCGACGACCACGATTTCGCCGCCGGAGTTGCCGTAGATCAACGGCTTGATGTATTGCCGACCCGACTTGCGCCCGGTGTAGCGGATCAAGCAGTGGGTGGTGAACGACCGGCCCCCGACGTCACTCAGGTCGAGGACGTGCCCCTGCGCCCCACCGCTTTCCAGGTATGTCGCGAGGTGCTGTGCCGTCCAGTCAGCACGGTCAGAGCGTAGTGAGTCAGCGTCAGCGTCAGCCATCAGACCTCTTCCGGTCGGTAATCGCTCAGGGCATTCCGACGCTAGCATTCGTCGGAGTACCCGCGAGGATGGAGTGACAGATGCCGGTGAACGTCGATCACATCGATGCCGACCTCGCGGTCATCGGTTTCGGCAAAGGCGGTAAGACGCTGGCCGCCACGCTGGGCCGTCAGGGCCGGCGGGTGGTGATGATCGAGCAGTCGGCGCAGATGTACGGCGGCACCTGTATCAACATCGGCTGCGTGCCGACGAAGTCGATGGTGTACCGGGCCGAGCACCTCGCGGCCGGCGGTGTCCACCCGGACGCTTATCACCACGCCGTGGGGGCGACGGCCGAACTCACCGCCGACCTGCGCGCGGTGAATTTCGCGATGCTCGACAACCTCGACTCGGTCACGGTTCTCACCGGGCATGCCCGCTTCACCGATCCGCACACGCTGCAGGTCGAGACGGTCGACGGCGCGACCGTCACCGTGGTGGCCCAAACGATCGTGGTCGGTACCGGCTCACGTCCGGTGCTGCCCGACATCGCCGGGCTGACGACCACGCCCCAGGTCCAGACCAGTACGGAAATGCTCAGCATGCCGGAGCTGCCTGCGCGGCTGACGGTGCTCGGCGGCGGCTACGTCGGCCTGGAGTTCGCCGCGATGTACGCCCGGTACGGCTCCGAGGTGACCGTGCTGGAACACGGTCCGCAGATCCTCGGTCGCGAGGACGCCGATGTCGCGGCCTGCCTGCAGGACATTCTTCGTGACAGCGGCGTCGAGATCATCACCTCCGCTGAGGTCACCTCGGTGACCGGAGTCGGCCAGGCGGTTACGGTGACCTATCAGGCCGACCGGATGCAACACACCGCCGAGGGCGACGCCGTCCTGGTGGCACTCGGCCGGGAGCCGGTCACCGACGACCTGGGCCTCACCGAGGCCGGTGTCGAAACCACCAGTGCGGGTGCGATTGTCGTCGACGAGTATCTGCGCACCAGCCAGCCGCACATCTTCGCGGTCGGTGACGTCAACGGTGGTCCGCAGTTCACCTACATTTCGCTCGACGATTACCGCGTGGTGCTCTCGCAGCTCGCCGGCGACGGATCCCGGAGCACCGCCACCCGCACCGCCGTCCCCTACGTCCTGTTCACCACACCACCGCTGGCGCGGGTGGGCATCACCGAGAGCGCGGCGGCGGCAGCCGGGATGGACATCCTGGTCGCCACGCTGCCGGTTGCCGCCATGGCGACGGTGCCACGGGCCCGCATCGTCGACGAGACGGCAGGACTCATGAAGGTCGTCGTGGATGCGAGCACCGACAAGATCCTGGGCGCAGCGCTTCTCAGCTACGACTCGCATGAAGTCATCAACACCGTTGCGCTGGCCATGCGGCACGGCATCACCGCCACCGAGTTGCGCGACACCATCTATACGCACCCGTCGATGACGGAAGCCTTCAATCAGCTGCTCGGCGCATTGGCGGCACCGAGCAGCTGATCGGGCCTAGTGCGCGAAGTGCTCCTGAGTGAAGTGGCCTTCGGGCTGGATCGCGTCGAGGTGGCCCAGCACAGCGTTGAGGTCCGCCCACAGTGAGCGGGCCAGGTCGGCCGAGAACCCTTCTCGCACAACAACCCGCAGCACCGAGATGTTCTCCGCGCCGTCGGGCATCGTGTACGCCGGCACCTGCCAGCCGTAGGAACGCAGCGCCGCCGACACGTCGAACTCGGTGTAGCCCAAGTCGCCCTTGAGCCGGAACGCCACCACCGGTATCGCCGAGCCGTCGGAGATCACCTCGAAGTGCTGGCAGGCCTCCAGTTGGTCGGAGAACCAGCGGGCCGTTGCCGACAGGCACTGCATCACGTGGGTGTAGCCGGCCCGGCCCAGCCGCAGGAAGTTGTAGTACTGGCCGACCACCTGATTGCCCGGGCGGGAAAAGTTCAGGGTGAACGTCGGCATGTCCCCGCCGAGGTAGTTCACCCGGAACACCAGCTCCTCAGGTAGGCAATCGGCGTTGCGCCACACCACGAATCCGATACCCGGATAGGTCAGCCCGTACTTGTGGCCGCTGACGTTGATCGACGCCACTCGCGGCAACCGGAAATCCCACTTGAGGTCGGTGTGCAGGAACGGCACCACGAATCCGCCGCTGGCCGCATCGACATGCACCGGGATGTCGAGTCCCTTGTCCGCCTGCAACGTGTCCAGTGCCGCACAGATCTCGGCGATCGGCTCCAGCTCACCGGTGTAGGTGGTGCCCAGGATGCCCACCACGCCGATGGTGTCCTCGTCGACGGCGTCCAGAACCTGTTCGGGGGTGATGACGTAGCGGTCCTCGGCCATCGGGAGGTAGCGCGGCTCGACTTCGAAGTAGCGGCAGAACTTTTCCCACACCACCTGCACGTTGGAACCCATCACCAGGTTAGGGGTGCGAGTCTTCCACTTGTCCCCGACGCGGGCCTTCCAGCGCCACTTCAGGGCCAGACCGCCGAGCATCACGGCCTCCGACGACCCGATCGTGGACACCCCGACCGCGGTGGAGGCGTCGTCGTCGCGCAGGTTCTCGGCATGGAACAGATCGGCAACCATTGCCACACAACGTGATTCGATGGCAGCCGTGGCCGGGTACTCATCCTTGTCGATCATGTTCTTGTCGAATGTCTCCGACATCAACTTCTCGGCCTCGGGGTCCATCCAGGTGGTGACGAACGTGGCGAGGTTGAGCCGCGAGCTGCCGTCGAGCATCAGCTCGTCGTGGATGAACCGGTATGCCGCAGTGGGTTCCATCGCCTCATCGGGCAGCCGCAGTGACGGGATCGGGTCGGTCGACAGGCGTCCGGTGTAGGCCGGTGCGATCGACGGGGAACGATATTTGACGTGGGGCACGGGTGTCCTTTCTACAGTTCTGCGATGGCTTGACGAATGTGGGCGAGGATGCGCGAGGCCGATGTCGGCGCGGGGGCCGGGCCGGGATCGGCGGCCGAGGCGTTGGCGGCGCGCGCGTGCACGAATGCGGCCGCCGCGGCCGCCTCGGCCGGCGGCAGACCCGAGGCCAGCAGCGCACCGATCATCCCCGATAACACGTCCCCGGATCCGGCGGTCGCCGCCCAGGAACCACCTGCGGGGTTCAGGTAGACGACGCCGCCGCAGGGCTCGGCGATGATGGTGACGTTGCCCTTGAGCAGCACGGTCGCGCCGAAGGCATCGGCCAGGCGGCGGGTGGCGGCCACCCGGTCCTCCCCCGGCGGTGCACCGGCCAGTCGCGCGAACTCGCCCGCGTGCGGGGTGAGTACCGTCGGGGCCGCTCGGCCCGCCACCAGATCCGGCTGGGTGGACAAGATGGTCAGCGCGTCGGCGTCGACCACCACCGGCAGATCAGTACTGAGTGCGAAATGTAAAGCGGCGAAACCCTTTTCATCAGTACCTAGGCCCGGTCCGACCACCCAGGACTGCACTCGCCCGGCGGCGTGCGGGTTGGGCGCGGCCACCACCTCCGGCCAGTGCGACACCACCTCGGCTGCAGCGGACCCGGCGTAGCGTTTCATACCCGATGTCGTCGCCACCGCGGCCCCGGTGCACAGGATCGCCGCGCCGGGATACGTCGACGATCCGGCCAGGATGCCGGTGACACCCTGGGTGTACTTGTCGTCGCGCACGCCGGGCAGCGGCCAACGGGCCTTGACATCAGCGGCTTCCATGCCCAGCACGTCGGTGGCCGGGAGGTCCAAACCGATGTCGATCAGTTCGACCCGACCGCAGTCAGCCAGGGCGTGAACGGGTTTGAGGCCACCGAAGGTGACGGTGAGTGCTGCGCGCACGGCAGGCCCGGTGATCGCGCCGGTCTGTACGTCGACGCCGCTGGGGATGTCGACGGCCACCACCGGAATCTCGGCATCGTCGGCGGCGGCGAACACCTCGGCGGCTGCCGGGCGTAGGGGTCCGCTGCCGGAGATGCCGACCACCCCGTCGATCACGAGATCGGTCGACGGCGGCACCGCCGGCACCACCCGGCCGCCGGCAGATCGAAACGCGGCCAGCGCCTTGGCATGAGTGCGGTCGGGGTTGAGCAGTACCGCGGTCGCGGCGGCCCCACGGCGGCGCAGGAGGGTAGCCGCCCACAACGCATCGCCGCCGTTGTCGCCGGAGCCGACCACCGCGCAGAGCCGGCGGCCGGAAACGCCGCCGGTGCGCGTTCGCAGCTCGCGGGCGATCGCGGTGGCCAATCCGTAGGCGGCACGACGCATCAGCACACCATCGGGCAGGCCGGCCAGCAAGGGCGCCTCGGCGGCGCGAATCGCGTCGGCGGTGTAGTAGTGCCGCATCGGCACCAAGGTTACGTGCTGAACCCCCGATAACGGCCGAGTCCGCGTGGGTATTCACTGACATGACCAATCAGCTCTTACTCGATGAACTCCTGGCGATCGAACGCGCGGGGTGGCAGGCGTTGTGCGAGTCGACCGGCGACCGCTTCTACGGGGACCTGATGACCGACGACGCGGTCATGGTCTTGGCGAACGGTTCGGTGATGGATCGCTCCGCGGTGACTTCTGCACTCGGCCAGGCGCCGCCGTGGGCGAGCTTCGAGTTGTCCGATGAGCGCGTCATCTCCGCAGGAGCCGACGCCGCGGCGCTGGTGTACGTCGGCACGGCCCATCGCGACGGAGCCGACGAACCGTTCGTCGGAGCGATGTCGTCGGTGTATCACCGCGTCGACGGCAGGTGGCGGCTGGTGCTGTATCAGCAGACCGCCAAGACCGGTTGACGCTCGCTACACTTTTGGAGTGAACGATCCAGCGCGCAGCGCAGTGGCCGCGGCGGTGAACGGCCGGCGACTGACCCGTAAAGGCGTGCAGACCCGGGATCGAATCGTGGCGGTGGCCGCGGACCTGATGCAGCAGCGTGGCGTGGCCCGCACGACCGTGGAGGACATCCAGGCGGCGGCCGGAATCAGCTCGTCGCAGCTGTACCACTACTTCGCCGACAAGGACGCATTGGTGGCAGCGGTCATCGAGCTACAAGGACAACGAGTTCTCGACGTCCAGCACCTGGGCCTGGACAAGGTGGCGTGCCTGGCCGATCTGTGGCGCTGGCGCGATCTGGTTGTCGGTATTCGTACGGCGCAAAACTGTGTGGGCGGCTGCCCGCTGGGATCTTTGGCCGCAGATCTGGCAGAGACCGACGCCGTCGCACGCGCACAACTGGCACGCTGGTTCGCCGAGTGGGAGCGGATACTGCGCACCGGACTCGCGGCCATGGCTGCTGCGGGTCAATTCGCCGAGGGCACCGATACCGACCGCCTGGCCCTGGCGCTGCTGGCCGCGACCCAGGGAGGCCTCCTCCTGAGCCAGGTCAACCGGGATACCGCCGCGTTGACCGCGGCAATGGACACCGTGATCACTCACATCGGCGGGCTCCTGATCGAGACGTCCACAGGGACCGCTCGATCGCGTTGATTTTTGGTGTTGACACTCCATTTTTTCCCGGACACCATCGGCGTCAGGCCTATGAAAAGGAGTCTCCATGTCCACCACTGAACCGGCCACCATCGCCTCCCAGGTCGCAGACATGCAGCAGGGCATGGCGGGTCACCTGCCCGCCGACGCCATCGAGGTGTTCACCGCAGACCAGAAACGTATGGTCGAGGACGGCGTACCGCCCGGTGCGGCGCAGCCGGGGACTGCCCTGCCAGATCCTGAAGTTGTTGATGCGCACGGGAAATCGACCACGATTAGTGCGCTGCGCGCGCACCGTCCGGCGGTTGTGGTCTTCTACCGCGGCGCGTGGTGCCCATACTGCAATCTCGCGCTGAAGACGTACCAGGACCAGTTGGTACCGGAACTCACGTCGCGCGACATACCGCTGATCGCCGTCAGCCCCCAGAAGCCCGACGGGTCGCTGTCCACTGCAGAAGCCAACGCCTTGACCTTCGACGTGGTCTCCGACCCCGGCAACCAGATCGCCTCGGCGCTCGGCATCGTCGTCACACCCTCACAAGCGTCACGCGCGGTCACTCAGCAGCTCGGCATCGACTTGCGAGAAGCCAATGCTGACGGCGGCTACGAGTTGCCGATGCCCACCGTCCTGGTCGTCGACGGTGACGGCGTTATCGCATGGAGCGACATCCATCCCGACTACACCACTCGCACCGAGGTTGCGGAGATCCTGGCCGCCGTCGCCCAACTGGGCTGAGCGCCGTCGTCACTCGACCGTGACGGACTTGGCCAGGTTGCGCGGCTTGTCCACGTCGAAACCGCGGGCCCGGGCCACCGCAGCGGCGAACACCTGCAGCGGCACCGTGGACAGCAACGGCTGGAAAAGCGTTGATACCGCCGGCAATTCGAAGATGTGGTCGGCATAGGGCCGCACCGTGTCGTCGCCCTCCTCGGCGAGGACGATGGTGACCGCACCGCGAGCCTGGATCTCGCGGATGTTGCTCAGCAGCTTGGCGTGCAACGTGGCCGCATTCTTCGGTGACGGCATGACCACGATGACGGGCAGGCCGTCCTCGATGAGCGCGATCGGGCCGTGCTTGAGCTCACCGGCGGCAAAGCCCTCGGCGTGCATGTAGGCCAGTTCCTTCAGTTTGAGCGCACCCTCGAGAGCCACCGGGTAGCCGACGTGGCGGCCCAGGAACAGCACCGTCGGCGACGACGCGAACTGCTGACCCAATTTCGTGATCGGCTCCATGTGCTCGAGCACCCGGGTGACCTGCTCAGGCATCGACTCCAGTTCGTGGTACTCGCGTTCGACCTCGTCGGGGTACTTGGTACCGCGAGCCTGAGCCAACGCCAGGCCGACCAGGTAGTTGGCCGCGATCTGGGCGAGGAACGTCTTGGTGGCCGCCACCCCGATCTCGGGTCCGGCGCGGGTGTAGAGCACCGCGTCGGCTTCCCGCGGGATCTGGCTGCCGTTGGTGTTGCAGATCGCCAGCACCTTGGCCTTCTGGCTCTTGGCGTGGCGGACGGCTTCCAGGGTGTCGGCAGTCTCACCGGACTGCGAGATCGCGATCACCAGGGTGCCGCGATCCAGTACCGGGTCGCGATAGCGAAACTCGCTGGCCAGCTCCACTTCCACCGGCAAACGGGTCCAGTGTTCGATCGCGTATTTCGCGAGCAGCCCGGAATGGAATGCGGTGCCGCAGGCGACGATGAAGACCTTGTCGACCTCGCGGAGCTCCTGATCACTGAGCCGCTGTTCGTCGAGCACGATGCGGCCGTCGACGAAATGCCCGAGCAGGGTGTCGGCGACCGCCGCCGGCTGCTCGGCGATCTCCTTGAGCATGAAGTAGTCGTAGCCGCCTTTTTCCGCGGCGGACAGGTCCCAGTCGATGTGGAAAACACGCGCGTTGGCGGTGTCGTCGGCGCCGTCGAAATCGGTGATCGAGTACCCGTCGGCGGTGATCACCACCGCCTGGTCCTGACCCAACTCGACGGCATCCCTGGTGAATTCGATGAATGCCGCGACGTCGGAGCCGATGAACATCTCGCCGTCGCCGATGCCGACCACCAGTGGCGTCGACCGGCGCGCGGCGATGATCGTGCCCGGGTCGTCGGCGTGGGCGAAGACCAGCGTGAAGTGCCCCTCCAGCCGGCGCAGCACCGAGAGCACCGATGCCTCGAAATCACCCGCGGTCGGACCTCGGCGGTACGCCTGGGCGACCAGATGTACGGCCACCTCGCTGTCGGTGTCGCTGGCGAACTCGACGCCCTCGGCCTCCAGTTCGGAGCGCAGCGTGGCGAAGTTCTCAATGATCCCGTTGTGGACGACGGCGAACTTGCCCGTGGCGTCGCAGTGTGGGTGGGCGTTGCGGTCGGTGGGGCGACCGTGGGTGGCCCACCGGGTGTGGCCCATTCCAGCGGTGCCGGCGAGCGCGTCGCCGCCGGTTTCGGTCAGCGCCTCCTCGAGATTGGCCAGCCGGCCGGCACGGCGACGGACGGTCAGGCCGCCGTCGCCATCCAGCAGGGCGACCCCGGATGAGTCGTAACCGCGATACTCCATCCGCCGCAGAGCGTCGACCACGACACCTCGGGCAGGACGATGCCCGACGTAGGCCACGATTCCGCACATGTTTACCCAGGGTAGTGCAGCACCCTGATTACGCCCGTCCGCTAGGTTCATGGGGTGGCCCGGACACGCAAGCTCTTCGCGGCGCTGACGCGCCGCGGTCCACATCAGGTTCTACGCGGTGACCTGGCCTTTGCCGGGTTACCCGGCATCGTCTTCACCCCCGCGTCGGGCTTCAACCTGCCCGGTGTGGCCTTCGGCCACGATTGGCTCACAGATGTCGATCACTACGTGAAAACCCTCGAGCACCTCGCGTCCTGGGGCATCGTGGCGGCCGCCCCCGGCACCGAGCGCGGGCTCGCCCCGTCGGTGCTGAACCTGTCGGTCGACCTGGGCACGACGCTCGACATCATCACCGGTGTGCGACTGGGCCCCGGCGAGATCAGCGTGCATCCGACCAAACTGGGCCTGGCCGGACACGGCTTCGGCGGCTCGGCGGCGGTGTTCGCCGCGGCGGGTCTGGCCGGTGCGGCCTCGGGCGCACCCAAGGCGGTCGCGGCGTTGTTTCCGTCGGTGACCCGTCCCCCCGCCCAGGAACCGGCGGCATCGCTCACGGTGCCCGGTCTGGTGCTCAGCGCGCCCGACGATCCGCAATCGCTGCGCACCGACGCCCTGCACCTGGCCGACGCATGGAAGGGCTCGGTGCTGCACATCGTCAGCAAGTCCGAGTCGTCCGGGCTGGCCGAGAAGCGCCGGTTCGCCAAGGTCCTCGGCATGCCGGGTTCCGACAAGCGCACCCAGAAGACGGTGCGCGCCCTGCTGACCGGCTTCCTGCTGTTTCACCTGACCGGCGACAAGGCGTACCGCGAGTTCGCCGACCCGGAAGCGGTGCTGCCGAAGACCGAGGCGCTCGATCCCGAGGCCCCGCCGGTGACGACTGAGGGCCAGATCGCCGCGCTGCTGAAGTAACCCGCCGTCGCCCAACCAACTGGTTGGTGTTTTACTTTCCGGATGCGTACCGGGATCTTTCTGGACTATTCGGGCGGCTTTCGTGAGGCCGTCGATCACATCGTGGTGTTGGAGAAGGCCGGGGTCGACATCGCGCTGGTCGCCGAGGCCTACTCCTATGACGCTGTCAGCCAGCTCGGTTACCTGGCCGCCAAGACCTCGACGATCGAGCTGGGATCCGGCGTCTTTCCGATCTACACCCGGACGCCGTCGCTGCTGGCGATGACGGCGGCCGGCCTGGACTTCGTGTCCGACGGCCGCTTCCGGCTGGGCATCGGCACGTCCGGTCCGCAGGTGGTGGAGGGCTTTCACGGGGTGCCGTTCGACGCCCCGCTCGGCCGCACCCGCGAAGTCGTCGACATCTGCCGGCAGGTCTGGCGCCGCGAGCGGGTCCAGCATCAGGGCCGCAGCTACCAGATCCCGTTGCCCGCCGACCAGGGCACCGGATTGGGCAAGCCACTGCAGCTCATCAATCACCCTGTCCGCGAGCGGATTCCGATCACCATCGCCGCACTGGGCCCGAAGAACGTCGAGTTGACCGCTGAAATCGCCGAAGGCTGGCAGCCGGTGTTCTTCTACCCGGAGAAGGCCGACGACGTGTGGGGTGATGCGTTGCGCGCCGGAAAAGCTAAGCGCGACAGTGCACTTGGTGATCTCGATGTGATGGTCGGAGTGTCACTGGCCATCGGCGACGACGTCGAGGAACGGCTGAATTGGGCCAAGCCGCACCTTGCGCTGTACATCGGCGGCATGGGCGCGAAGGGTCAGAATTTCTACCACAAACTGGCGACCCGGTACGGGTACGGCGAGGTGGCCGATCACATCCAGGAGCTGTTCCTGTCCGGCCGCAAGGCCGAGGCGGTCGCCGCCGTGCCCGACGAGCTCGTACGAAACGTGAACCTGATCGGCCCGCGCGGCTTCGTCAAGGAACGCATCGCCGCCTTCGCCGAGGCCGGTGTGACCACACTGCTGGCCACGCCGACCACCACTGACGCAGGCGAATACATCAGCTGGGTCGAGGAGTTGCAGCAGCTGCTGCCCTGATCGCGGAGCTGTATTCGGTCACTGGCCGACCTGCGGTAGTTCGTCGGCGGCTATCTCGCAGGGTGTCTTGTCATCGGACTCCTCGACGACCGGCGGTGCCGGTGCCTCGGGTTGGGATGGCGGCGGCTCGGTTTCGACCGCCTCCGCAGCCGGGCTGGGCGGCGGTACCTCGGCCGGCTGACCCGCGGGTTCTGACTGCTCGACGGTCGGATCATCCTCGGGCACAGCGTCTTCGGGTTTGACGACATCCTCGGGCTCGCCATCGGCGGCGGGATCGCCCTCGGGCGCGGGATCGTCCAGACCCGTAGGCACGTCGTCCACCGCGCTATCCGGCATGCCGTCGAACAGCCCTCCGAGCGCGTCGGCGATCTGTCCGACCAGCCCGGAGAAGCCGCCCCCGACATCGGGCATGGCCGGTATCGCGGCCGAGGGAGGGGTGGCCAGAGCGGGCAGCGCCGGCGGTTCGGCAGGCGGCTGCGCCGGAAGCGGTTGCGCCGGAAGTGGTTGATCTGCCGGGGTATCCGCCAGCGGTGAGAACGCGGGCGGGGCAGCTCGCCCGGGTTCGGCGACGGACGGCGGCAGGACAGGCGCTGCGGCCGGCGCGGTGCGCGGTGAAGCAGCAGCGAATCCTGCCGATGGCCCACCGAAGGCTCCTGGCACCTCGAAATGTGTTGTCGGAGCGTGATCCAACTGCCGCACCGCATCCGCGTAGGCGGACGTCGCCGATGAGGTCGCCGCTCGTATGGCGGAGAGCCAATCAGTGCGGATGTCGGCGTCGACGTATGGGGTGATCTGGTGAGCGACGACATCGATGGCCTGCTCGCGTGCCGCTCCCCCGCCCGTCACGGTGGCCGCCGCGGTCAGCCATCCCGGCCGCTCGCCGGCGCGACGGTCATCGATCGACACGACTGCTCGGACCTTGTCGTCGACCGACCGCGACAGCCCGTCGCGCAGCGCCTCGCAGCTCTGCGCCGCAGCCCGCAACGAGTCGGCCACCGCCGCGCCCGCCGCACAGTGTCGACGGATGAATTCGTCTGCCGCCGAACCGGATTCACCGTCCCACGCCACCGCCATGGCGGCCAGCCCGTCGCGCGAAACGCGCACCGCCTGGTCGGCGGCGGCCGATGCGGCCCGTAGCGCTGCGCAGTCGGCTTCGAGCGCGGCCAGGTCCAAGCCGTCGTCACCGCCGTACCACTCGAAGATCTGCGCGGCGTGCGCAGTCAGGTCCGGATGCTGATAGCCGACGGCGTGGCAGGCTGCCACGTAGGCCGCGGTGTTGGCCACCGAGGGTCGCCCGACTGCGAGCCGCGACGCCACGTCCAGTGTCACAGCGCCGCCGCACGCAGTTCGGCATCACCGTAGCGGTCGGCGGTGGCCCGCAGCGCGACGGCCGTTTCCTCGGCAGCCCGCGACCACTGCGTCACTGTGGCTGTCAGCCGCTCCAGCGCTGCCCGCACCGCATCCCCGTGGGCGACGTGCGCACGACCGGCCACGGCGCCGTCGAATCGCAGCCGACTCAGCTGCCCACGCAGTGCCTCGTCGAGCACCTCGGCGGTGGAGTCGAAATGTTGCGCGGCAGCGCGCAGCCCGGCGCAGTCCACGCGCGTGTTACCCATATCCGGGTATGACGCACGGCGGGCCCGACCGGTTCCCGGTGTTTCTTCGTCAGCCTTCGGCGCTGACCGACTCGGCGACACGAATCGCCAGTAGCCGCGCGGTGTCTTCGTCGGCGGCTTCCACCATGACCCGCACCATCTGTTCAGTTCCCGATGGGCGCAACAGAATTCGCCCGGTGTCACCGAGTTCAGCCTCGGCTTCGCGTACCGCGCTCTGCACCGCGGGCGCCTCGGCGACCGTCGCCTTGTCCGCCACCGTGACATTGATGAGCACCTGCGGCAGCGTTTGCATCGGCGCTGCCAGCTCGGCAAGCGACAAGCCGGTCTGCGCCATCCGCGCCATCAACCGCAAACCGGTGGCGACGCCGTCGCCGGTCGTTCCCAACGCGGGCATCACGATGTGGCCGGACTGTTCCCCACCGAGCGAGTACTCCCCGGCGCGCAGTTCCTCCAGGACATAGCGATCACCAACACCGGTGGTGCGCACCGTGATACCGGCTTCACGCATCGCGATATGCAACCCGAGATTGCTCATCACGGTGGCCACCAGCGTCTCGGACGCGAGCTCACCGGCCTCGCGCAAGGCCAGGGCGAGGATCACCATGATGGCATCGCCGTCGACGACCCGGCCGTCGGCGTCCACCGCCAGGCAGCGATCGGCGTCGCCGTCGTGCGCCAAACCGAGATCAGCGCCATGGGTCAGCACCGCGGCCTGCACCTGCTCCAGGTGCGTCGAGCCGCAGCCGTCGTTGATGTTCAGGCCGTCCGGTTCGGCGTTGATCGCGATCACGGTTGCGCCCGCAGCGTGGTAAGCGCGCGGCGCGGCCTGGAACGCGGCGCCGTTCGCGCAGTCGACGACGACCGTCAGCCCGTCCAATCGCACCGGTGCCGCCCCGCGGATGTGGTGCAGGTAGCGCTCCAGCGCATCGCGGGCATCGAGCACACGCCCGATCTCGGCACCGACCGGACGCAACCCGGGACCTTGAGCGACGAGCTCTTCGATCCGATCCTCGGCGTCGTCGTCGAGCTTGTGTCCGCCGGGGCCGAAAATCTTGATGCCGTTGTCCGGCATCGCGTTGTGCGATGCCGAGATCATCACACCGAAATCGGCGCCGTAGGCCGCAGTCAGAAAGGCGACCGCCGGTGTCGGCAACACTCCGACCCGCAGCGCGTCCACACCCTCACTGGTCACGCCGGCGATCACCGCCGCCTCGAGCATCTCGCCGCTGGCGCGCGGATCACGGCCGACGACCGCGAGGCGCCGGCCGGAGCTTCGGGTGGTCGCGAGCCGGCGCGCCGCCGCCGCGCCCAACGCCAGGCCCAGCTCGGCAGTCAGTTCTCGGTTGGCGACGCCGCGGACACCATCGGTCCCGAACAGTCGACCCATGTGGACAAATTTCTCACAACTAGCCGCTCAGAACACAACCAACGAGGTTAACGGCCGTGTCGCCGCCAAACCGACATGGCAACGAGACACCGAGAACGAACACTGCCCGCACCCGGTGCGGGTGCGGGCAGTGCGCTGCTGGTATCCAGCTGGCCGGCGATTACCGGCTGCCGGTCATCGGCGCCTCGGCAGGCTCCGGGGCGGCGGGCACGGCGGTCGCGCCGACACCGGCGTCGGCGTGTCCGTTCTGGCCGGGAGCCAGTTCGGAGTTACCCGGTCCGGCCTGGGTGAACGTGTAGCTCACGCCCGTGGCGCTGCTGGCGCACACCGGAACGGTCGAGATCTCCTTGCTGGCGAGCTGCGGCAGCTTCGACGAGAGGTCGTCGCCCGGGCACACACTGGTGGCCAGGGTCTGCGCGCTGCTGACCGACACGTTCTGAATGGTGCCGAGTTGCTCACCGTTGACGGTCAGGCCCACATTGAGCTGGTCGCCCGCCTGCGGCGCCTGGGGCTGCGGCGCCGGGGCCTCGGGAGCCGCGTTCGCGAGTCCGAAACCACTCGCGACGAGCAGCGAGCCGCCAAGAACCGCACCAGCGGCCGTCTTCGTGAACGTGTTCATAATCGCTCCTTTTCTTCTGCGTGATTGGCAGGGAATCAGAGCTGCGGGAGCACTCAGCTCACCTCACAGCCCCGAAGGAGAACACCGACCCCCCGAAGGGTCCCGCCTCCTACCTCGGGCAGCCGACGTTTCCGCCAGCCTCTCAGAGGCTTGCCGAAGGGCGGTCGGCTCAAACCGGAACGTGGCACTCGATCTGGACATGCACGCTGAGCAGGCAACACGACATGTGACCCAGGTCATAAACGACGCACCGGGCGCCTCCAGCCGAAAGACTGGCGACGCCCGGTGGGCCGTTGCGTAGATGTACGCGGCAGATCAGCGCTTGCTGTACTGCGGCGCCTTGCGGGCCTTCTTGAGGCCGTACTTCTTGCGCTCGATGGCACGCGGATCACGCGTGAGGAAGCCGGCCTTCTTCAGCGCCGGACGGTCCTCGGGCTGCACCAGGATCAGCGCGCGGGCGATCGCGAGGCGAAGCGCACCGGCCTGACCCGAGGGGCCGCCGCCGTCGAGGTGGGCGTAGATGTCGAAGCTGTCCACCCGGTCAACGGTCACCAGCGGGGCCTTGATCAGCTGCTGGTGCACCTTGTTCGGGAAATACGCCTCCAGGGTGCGGCCGTCGAGGTTGAACTGGCCGGTGCCCGGCACCAGCCGAACCCGCACCACAGCCTCCTTGCGGCGGCCGACGGTCTGGATGGGACGGTCGATGATCACCGGAGCACGCGGCGTGCTCTCGGCAGCGGCCTCGGGGGCGTCGGAGGTCTCGGGGGCCTCGGTCGCGTCGGCGGTCTCGGTCACTTCGGTCTCCACGACCTCGGTCACGTCTGTCGTTTCGCTCACTGGGCCACCTGCTTGATCTCGAACGGAATCGGCTGCTGGGCGGCGTGCGGATGATCCGGGCCCGCGTAGACCTTGAGCTTCTTCTGGATCTGCCGGCTCAGCTTGTTGTGCGGCAGCATCCCGACGATGGCCTTCTCGACCACGCGATCGGCATGCTTTTCCATCTCGTCGCCGAGGGTGCGCGCCCGCAGGCCACCGGGGTAACCCGAGTGACGGTAGGCCATCTTGGACTGGAGCTTGTCGCCGCTGACGGCGATCTTGTCGGCGTTGATGACGATGACGAAATCGCCACCGTCCACATTCGGCGTGAATGTCGGCTTGTGCTTGCCGCGCAACAGGTTTGCTGCCGCGACGGCGAGCCGGCCGAGCACCACGTCGGTGGCGTCGATGACGTACCACGAACGTGTGGTGTCACCCGCCTTCGGCGTGTACGTAGGCACAGCGCTACCTCTCTCGTTTGGGGTCTTCACCCCGGTGTGAGTCCCGGTATGACCCGGGTGCCGGTCGAAGCGCGACGGTCGGGATTGTTCCTCGGCGACCAACACTGACCCGAGAACCCGCCTTAACCCGCGGTGCGAAACCGCGGCGTACCGCACGCCAACGTGGCAGCTTACCTGCGACGATCGGGGCAGGTCAAAACGCTCATGCCCGCTCGTAGGCGATGTTGGCGACAGCCCGGACGTAGGGGGTACCCGCAGCGTCGGTCATGGTGGCCGAGACCGTCCCCATTCGGCGCCCGACCCGCTCGGTCGTGGTGGCCAATGTGAGGGACCGCCCGTCGACGGGCGGCGACCGGAAGTAGTAAACGGACAGGTCAGCCAGGGTGTAGCTATCGCCCGCGCCGGTGTGCGCCTGGCCGGCCAGCGAGCAGGCCTGCCCGATGATCGAGGCGATCACCCCGCCCTGGATGGCGCCGAGCGGGTTGGCCATCCATGGCTGCGGGTCGATGGCCAGGATCGGCTCGTCGGCGCTTTCGACGGTCATGGCGAGCAGTTCGCTCAAGGGTCCGCGGGCGATGTCCCCGCGGCTGATCGCGGTCAGGATGCGCCGGCCGTCCCAGTCCGGGTCGATGGCCGAGACTGCGGTGTCGATGTCGGGCGGGGTGGGCAGTGTCTCGACGGGTTCGGCGATCGCATCCTTGTCGAGGGCACGCAGCGCCTCGGTGCTGCGGCCGACCCGGACGGCGCGGGCCACGCCCGAGCAGACGACCTCATGTGAGCCATTGGTGATGGTCATGGTGGCGGTGCCGTGGGCGTCGTCGCGGTGAGCCATGGCCGAGACGGCGTGCAGCCGGTCCCCCACCGTGGGGCGGGCGCCGGCGGTCAGCGCCAGCCACGACTGCACTGTGGCGACCGGCTCGGCGAACGTGTACCAGTAGGCGCCGCTGGTGACAGATTCGGCCATCACCGCGTAGGCGGGCATCTCCAGCAGACCGCGGTGGTCGACGAGCGTCGAATTCACCTGTTGATCCAGCGAGATGCCGGCCTCACTGACTCCGGTGTTGCCGACGCAGAAGACCGACTGAGGCCCGTTAGGTGTGCTCATTTCCTGGCATCTTGCCGTAATTCGCTTTCGGAGCCGACACCGCCTGTGGTCGGATCGCAGGCATGCCGCATATCTGGCCGCTGTTCGACCTCGAGGTGGTGACACCGCGCATCGCGCTGCGCTATATCGACGACGAGCTCGGCGCGGCGTTGGCAACGTTGGCGGCCAAGGGTATTCACGATCCGGCGACCATGCCGTTCACCGAGCCGTGGACCGATGTGCCCTCGCCGGAGCTGGAGCGCAACAGCCTGCAGTACTACTGGCGCAACCGCGCCGAGGCGTCCGTCCAACGGTGGAACCTGGACCTCGCGGTGGTGGTCGACGGATCGGTGGTCGGGATGTGTTCGGTTCACGCCGAGGACTTTCCGGGCAACCGCCGGTTGACCACCGGCTCCTGGCTGGGCCTGGCTCATCAGGACCGGGGTCTCGGCAAGGAGGTCCGCCAGGCGGCTCTGCATCTGATCTTCGCTGGATTCGACGCCGATCTCGCGATCACGCGAGCCTGGCATGACAACGCCGCGTCGCTGGCGGTCACGCGTTCGCTGCCCTATGTCGAAACCGTCAGAACCGTGGAGCTCCGACGCGACCGCCCCGACACCATGGTGGGTTTCGCCATGACGCCGGGGCGGTGGGCCACGATCCGACGCGACGACATTCGTCTGGTCGGCATCGAGGCCGTTCGCGGGCAGCTGGGGACTCAGCGGTAGTCGATGACGACGCGGCCGTCGATCTGGCCGCGCTCCATCCGGCCGAACACCTCGTTGATGTCGTCGAGCTTGGCGGCTTCGACGGTGGGGTGGATCAACCCGCGCGCGTAGAAGTCGAGCGCCTCGGCCATGTCCTGGCGAGTGCCGACGATCGAGCCGCGAATAGTCAAGCCCTTCAACACGATGTCGAAGATCGGTGCGGGGAAGTCACCCGGCGGGAGGCCGTTGAAGACGATGGTTCCACCGCGCCGGGTCAGTCCGATCGCCTGGCCGAACGCCTGCGGGTGCACTGCAGTGACGAGCACGCCGTGCACACCACCGGTGGCCTTCTGTACCTCGTCGACGACGTCGGAGGTTCTGGCGTTGACAGTCACCTCGGCCCCGAGGCGTTCGGCCAGTGCGAGTTTCGCGTCGTCGATATCGACGGCGACCACGCGCAGGCCCATCGCACGGGCGTACTGCACAGCGATGTGCCCCAGGCCGCCGATACCGGAGATCGCGACCCATTGGCCGGGCCGGGTGTCGGTGACCTTCAGGCCCTTGTAGACCGTGACGCCGGCGCACAGGATCGGTGCCACCTCGAGCGGGTCGATGCCATCCGGAATCCGGGCGGCGTACGCCGCATTCACCAGCATGTAGGTACCGAAGCTGCCGTTGACGCTGTAGCCGCCGTTCTGCTGGCTCTCGCACAACGTCTCCCAGCCGGTGCGGCAGTATTCACAACTGCCGCACGCCGACCACAGCCACGCATTACCGACCTTGTCACCGAGTTTCAGGTCGGTGACGCCTTCGCCGAGCGCGACGACCGTGCCGTAACCCTCGTGGCCCGGGATGAAGGGCGGTGCTGGTTTGACCGGCCAATCACCATGGGCGGCATGCAAATCGGTGTGGCAGACCCCGGATGTCTCCAGTTTGACCAGCGCTTCCCCGGGGCCGGGAGTGGGCAAGTCGAGGTCGGCGACGTGCAGTGGTGCACCGAATTCGGTGACGACTGCAGCGCGCATGGTGTCGGTGTCGGTCGATGCGGCGGGTGCGCCAAGTGTCTGTGTCATGGTCATTTCCTTTGGGGTGGTGGCGTTCTCAGCGGTGTCTTCGCTTCTTCGCGCAAGCGCTCAGAAGAAGCCTTGGGCTTTGTTGGAGTAGGAGACGAGGAGGTTTTTCGTCTGCTGGTAGTGGTCGAGCATCATCAGATGGTTTTCCCGTCCGATGCCGGACTGCTTGTAGCCGCCGAACGCCGCGTGAGCGGGGTATTGGTGGTAGCAGTTGGTCCAGACGCGTCCGGCTTTGATGTCGCGGCCGGCGCGGTAGGCGGTGTTGCCGTTGCGACTCCAGACTCCGGCGCCGAGGCCGTAGAGGGTGTCGTTGGCGATGCGGATGGCGTCGTCGTAGTCGGTGAAGGACGTGACGGCGACGACGGGTCCGAAGATCTCTTCCTGGAAGACTCGCATCGCGTTGTCACCGGTGAAGATCGTCGGCTGCACGTAGTAGCCGCCGTTGAGGTCGCCACCGAGGGCGGCGCGCTCCCCGCCGGTGACGATCTGGGCACCTTCGCTTTTGCCGATCTCGATGTAGGACAGGATCTTCTCGAGCTGGTCGTTGGAGGCCTGCGCGCCGATCATGGTTTCGGTGTCCAGTGGATCGCCCTGACGGACCGCTTTGGTGCGGATCGCGGCCATGGCGAGGAACTCGTCGTAGATGTCGGCTTGGATCAGGCTGCGGGACGGGCAGGTGCAGACTTCGCCCTGGTTGAGGGCAAACATCGTGAAGCCCTCCAACGCCTTGTCCTGGTAGTCGTCGTTGGCGGCGAGTACGTCGGAGAAGAAGATGTTGGGGCTCTTGCCGCCGAGTTCGAGGGTGACCGGGATCAGGTTCTGGGAGGCGTACTGCATGATCAACCGGCCGGTGGTGGTCTCGCCGGTGAACGCGATCTTGGCGATCCGGTTGCTCGACGCCAGCGGCTTGCCGGCCTCAACGCCAAATCCGTTGACTACGTTGAGGACTCCGGCGGGGAGAAGATCACTGATGAGCGAGACGAGATAGAGCACCGAGGCCGGGGTCTGCTCGGCGGGCTTGAGCACAATCGCGTTGCCCGCGGCCAGCGCCGGCGCCAACTTCCACACCGCCATCAGGATCGGGAAGTTCCACGGGATGATCTGCCCGACCACACCGAGCGGCTCGTGGAAGTGGTAGGCGACGGTGTCCTCGTCGATCTGACTCAGTGAGCCTTCCTGGGCGCGGATCGCCCCGGCGTAATAGCGGAAGTGGTCCACCGCCAACGGAATATCGGCGTTGAGGGTTTCCCGGATCGGCTTGCCGTTGTCCCATGACTCGGCCAGCGCGATCGACTCCAGGTTCGCCTCGATGCGGTCGGCGATCTTGTTCAGGACCAGGGCCCGTTCGGCTGCGGAGGTCTTCCCCCAGCCGGGTGCGGCGGCGTGGGCGGCGTCCAACGCCTTCTCTATATCGGCATCGGTGGACCGCGCCACCTCGCAGAACACCTCACCGGTCACCGGCGTGCGGTTCTCGAAGTACTGGCCACCCACCGGCGCCGTCCACTCACCACCGATGAAGTTCTCGTAGCGGGCCGCAAAGGACATCAGCGAGCCCTCTGTACCGGGCCTCGCGTATACGGTCATGGTGTTCTCCTACCTGGTCAAGACGACGAAATGTGTCGGTCGTCACTGAAGGTAGGCAGTGCGGGGTTGCAGCACGGTTGCACTGAGTTGCGCACCGTTGCAGGCGCGGCTCAGGCCAGGTCGAAGTCCAGTCCGGCCAGCTTGCCGCGGGCTTGGGCCTGCTGCACCGAGCCCGGCAGCGTCCCGTCGTGCAACGCGCGCCACCCGTCGCGGTCGTCGCGCCCATCCGGGCTGTCCAGCCAACGGCGCAGCACCGCGGGGTCGCCGGTGGACAACACAGCGCCCCGCAACGTCATCGCCAACTCTGTGCGCAATCTCCCGACTGCCGGTGAGATGGACTGCGGCAGAAGCGGTCCCGGATACCGATCGAGCGCGCCGGTCACGTCCCCGGCATCGAGCGCCTCATACACCTCACCGATGTCGGTGGTGATCGGCACCATCAGCCGATACGGCCGCGACTCGATGGCATCGGCGCCGACAACCTTGCGCAGCCGCGACATCTCGGCACGCACCGTCACGACGTCCAGGTCCTTGTCGTCGAGCAGCATCGCCAGGTGGTCGGCGCTCAGCCCCTCGGGGTGACGGCTCAGCAGCACCAGGATGTCGGCGTGCCTCCCGGTCAGCGTGGTGGCACGCAGGTGCCCGAACTCGTCGGTGACCAGCCAGCGCGGGCGTTCGGAACCGAGCACGGCCAGCCGCGGCCGTGGCTGCGCGGCCTCGACGGGTCCACCGGTCAGCCGCAGCAGCGCCAGGTGCGTTTCGACGGCGACGACGGTGGCGCGCACCAGCGCCAGGGCCTGCGGCGTGGCGACCCGCGATCCGCCGGTCAGGTCCAGTGCGCCGAGCAGGGCACCGGTGGCGGGGTCGTGCACAGGGACCGCCGTGCAGCTCCACGGTTGCACGACGCGGGAGAAGTGCTCGGAACCGTGAATCTGCAGCTCAGCGTCCACCGCGAGCGCGGTACCGGGCGCGTTGGTCCCCGCGCCGCGCTCACTCCAGTCCGCCCCGGGCACAAAGTTCATGGCCTCCGCACGCCGGCAGGCGTTGGGGTCACCCTCCACCCACAGCAGCGTGCCGTCGGCACCGCTCACGGCGACGACCACCCCGGACCCGGCGGCATCGTCGACGAGCAGCCGGCGGATCACCGGCAGTGCGGGTGCCAGCGGATGCGCCTCGCGCAGCCGGGCCAATTTCTCGCCGACCGGGGAGGGCTGGGCTGCGCCGTCCGGGTCGACGCCCTTGGCCAGGCTGCGTTGCCAACTCTTGGCGACGATCGGTCGCAGCGCGCTCGATTCCAGGTAGCTGGCATCGACCTCACCGGCGACGAACAGCTCGTGGACCGCGCGCAGCAGCGCCGACGGCCGGGCGCCACCGGCCCCGGTTCGCGTCGTTCTGGATATGCCCATCGGCGATCACACTCCTGCGTGCGGTCACCGGAGACCGGCGCGCGTGCGGCCACGATACGCCAGATCTCGACCGGCATGTGGGCATCGGATGCGATCGGGTCGAGATGACTGTGCGGCCCCGTTGGCTCTCCTCCGCGGGGGCCGCACAGAGATCGAGGGACGCCGTCAGCCCCACACCCCGGCGGCGCGACGGTCGGCATCGGCCACGTCCGCTGCACCGTCACGCACGGCAACGCCCAGTCGGACCAGGATGTCGCGCAGTGCCGACGCTGATTGCTGCCACTGGGCCTGTTCGGCCTGATAGGCCGCCGCCGCGTCCCGGGTCCAGACCTGTTGGAGCGGAGCGATCTGACGACTCAGATCGTCCAAGGCCGCGCCGAGTCGCGCCGACGTGCGCTGGATGTCGGCGAGTACCGCCGCGTCGATCTCGGCGAAATCGTAAGAGAGGACGGGGTCCACGGAGGTGCTCCTTGTCTAGAGGTGTGCGGTCACGGCGGCGATGCGCTGGGCATGCAGTTGAGCGGCCTCACGCAGCTGGTGTTCGTTGTTTCTGATCGTGTCCGCGATCCCGGCCAATGCCTGCGACAGCTTGGTGGACTCGTTGTTCCAGTGCGCGACGACAGTCTGGAATCGCGCGGCAGCCAATCCACCCCACACTGTGGGTGGCACAGATTCCATCCGGGTGATGAAGCCGTGCAACAAAACCCGTATCTCGTCGTTGCGGGTGTCGGCAGCCGCAGCGACCGAGCGCATCAGGTCGAAGTCGGTGCTCAAAGTCGTCACGTGTGGTCCTTCCGGTCGAGTTACGCAGGCTTACAATGGTTTCGACGCTCATGAGCCGTCTGCGGTTCCACCGAATTCATGAGCGGATTCAACGGCTTCATCGCAGGGCTCGGCGATCGAATCGGGCCGGCCCTGCGCAGACTCGCAGCCGATGCTGATGCGCGTCGACCCGTCGAGTACCACCGCCCAACGGATCTCGCGGGCGATGCGGACTTCCCGGTAGGTGACCGCTGGGCGCCCGCCACGCCGGTCCGCGGGGTTGAAGTCGACGAACACACCGCGGGGCTGCTCGTCGATCGCCTGGCGCAGGGTCGCGGCGGTCTGATCCAAAGTCTCTTCAGGAGAATAGGATTGGGTGACGTGCAGGGCCGTGTTCGAATCGGTTGGCGAGCTGGCCTGAACGCGGCGCGAACCAGGGCCTGCCGTGACGCGGGTGATCACCCAATCCGGTGGGATCCGCACTGTGACGCGGCCTTCGACGATGTAGATGCCTCTGGGAGTCGGTACCGCCGGGGTGCCGACCGCGGCCACTCCCACCACGCACAGAGTCAACGCCACGCCGGCCGCCACAGCCGCCGCTGCCCGCCACGGTCGCCGCGGGACGGGTCCTGGCGCCGCCGTCGCGGGAGTGGGTTCCTCGATCGTCTCGGCGAGCACCGCGGACCTGGGCTGCGCGAGAACCTCGGTGGCGACCGCTGCCGCAGCATCGACGAGTCGCGAGACCCGGTGGGGTGTCCACCACGACGGGTGCACGACAGTCAGTGTCTCGCAGCGCTCCTCGACACAGTCGGCGAAGATCGTCCGCCACAGATCGGCAACGGCGACCGGCCGTTCGCGAAACAGCACCACCGTGTCGTCGATGCCGGCCAGGGCAGCCGTCACCATCTCCGGGTCTCCCGTGCGCTGCGGGTGGGGCGTCAGCCGAGTGACCACTGCGGGACCGACTTCCAGCACTGTCACGGTGGGCTCCAGCCGACCTGGACCAGCTCGGCGCCGGCCCGGGTCACCAGCAGTCCGCGTCCGGGCGGGCGCTGGGTCGCGCGGTGGTGGCCGATCAGCGGGCCCTCGTCGGAGCTGCCGCTCATCAGCATCGCGCCGCACCCGCTGTCCCGGACGTGCGCCAGCAGGGGTTCGAACATCGCCCGCGCAGATCCGGCGCAGCGTCGTGCGATGACCATGCGCAGCCCGATGTCAGCGGCGTGCGGCAGCAGTGCGACCAGCGGACTCAGCGCTTCCGGCGAGGTGGCGGCGACCACGTCGTAGTCGTCGACCACGACATAGATCTCCGGTCCGGTCCACCACGATCTCGCCCTGAGCTGTTCGATCGTGGTGTCGGCGGTGGGCAGTCTGTTCTGCAGCAACGCGATCAGTCCGGGAAGTCGTTGCGCGAGGCCGTGTTCGGAGAACACGTAGTCGAGCACGTGATCGGCATCGGCGACATCGAGCAGTCCACGGCGGTAGTCGACGACGAACAGCAGCGCGGGTTGCGTTGTCGCAACGCGCAGTATCTCGCGGCACAGCGTCCGCAGTGCCGAGGTCTTCCCGCATTCCTGGTCGCCGAGGACCAGCAGGTGCGCCAGGCGACGGAAGTCGACTGCCACCGGGGCGAACTGGTCTTCACCCAGGCCGAGCAGAACACCATCCACGTCGCCGGGTGCCATCTCGACGACCGCGGAGTGATCGATGTGTCCGGGCAGCAGTCGCACCGGCGGCGCCTGCCACGACCCGTCGCAGAGAATGTCTGCGCCGTCCGGGACGGCGATCAGGAAGTGGTTGCCGTCGCGGGTGATGCCGCGCCCCGGGACGTCGATCGGAACGAGCGCCGCCTGCTTGCGATCCATCTCGGAGTCGATCGGATCCCCCAGCCGCAGTTCGATTCTGGTACCGATCTGGTCCTTGAGCGCGGGCCGGATGTCGGCCCACCGACCGGCGGTCAGGATCAGGTGGATGCCGAACGACAGACCGCGGGAGGCGATGCCGGCGATCGCCGCCTCGAGATCGGGACACTCCTCCCGCACGCTCGACCAACCGTCCACGACGAGGAAGACCTCACCGTACGGGTCGACATCGTCGTGGTTCTCGCGAGCGGACAGGACGGCGCCGACGTGGCTGATCGTCCGGTGCACCAACTCGGTCTCGCCCCGGCCCGCGACCGATCCCACGTGCGGTAACCCTCGCAGTGAATCGAGGGTGCCGCCGCCGAAGTCGATGCAGTAGAACTGGACTTTCCGCGCGTCGTGCCGGGCGGACATCGCGGTGATCAGCGACCGCACCGTGGTGGACTTTCCGCTTTGTGCAGTTCCGACCACCGCAACGTTGCCGAGGGCACCGGTGAGGTCGACGGTCATGGGTGCCTGTCGCTGCTCGAACGGCAGGTCGATCACCCCGATCGCCACCGCACGATCGGGCCTCGCACCGGGTGGCAGGTCAGCGAGGTTCACCGATCTGGTGAGCGGTGGGAGCCACATCTGGTGCGCCGGCGTTCCGGTGCCGCTGAACCGGTCGACGATCGCATCGAACACGGTTCGATACGGCCCGGCGGCTTCGACGGTCGCCGGCGGCGAGGCGGATTCCCGGGCGAACACCGCCACGGTGGCGACTTTCGCTGGTGTGACACTCGCCGGGGCCGCGCCCCCGAGATAGGCCGCCTGAAATCGCACCAGCCGCCCGTCGGCGGTCCGCAGCAGTGCGGCGCCCGGGGTGGCCGCCAGCTCGGCAGCGTCCGTGACACCCAGTACCGCCCGCGATTCCGCGGCCGTCGCTGTCTTGAGACAGATGCGATAGGACAGATGCGATTCGAGACCGCGCAGGCGCCCCTCGTCCAGGCGCTGACTCGCCAGCAACAGATGTACTCCGAGTGAGCGTCCGACCCGTCCGATCATCGCGAAAAGATCGACGAAATCGGGCTGATGAGTCAGCAATTCGGCGAACTCGTCGACGATGACGAGCAGCGTCGGCAGCGCGGGCAGCCCGGGGTCTGCGCCTCGACGCCGCCGGTAGGCGGCGAGGTTGACCGCATTGCCTGCCCGCCGTAGGAGCTCCTGACGGCGGTGCACCTCGCCGCCGAGCGCGGCCTTCGCGCGCGCCACCATCGGCGCGGCGTCGGCAAGATTGGTGATGACCGCGGCGACGTGATGCAGACCCTCCAGACCGAGAAACGTCGCGCCGCCTTTGAAGTCGATGAGCACGAGGTTGACGTCGTCCGGCGAGTGCCTGGCGACGATCCCGGCAGCGATCGTGCGCAACAGTTCGGATTTTCCCGAACCCGTCGCACCCACACACAGCCCGTGCGGACCGTGGCCACCGTCGGCCGGCTCCTTGATGTCGAGAACGACCGCTTCGCCGCTCACCCCCGCACCGAGCTCAACCCGGAGTTGCTCGGACGAGGGTAGCGGCGGCCAGAGAGCCTCCGACTCCGGGCAACTCACGCCGAACCCGCTGTCCTGGTGGCGGTACCGCGCCAATCGGCGGGCACACGTCCGCGCCTGCATGATCGTCATGGTGTCGGCGGTGGCGAACTCGTCGATGCCCGCACCGCTGCGCACCGCGAGGCGGTCCCCGTCGACCCGCAGGCGCCGCGGTTCTGAATCGTGTTCCACCTGCGCGACGGCGATGACGGTGGTGCCGGGCCCGGCGTGCGTTCGGTGATCCGCTCCGTCGACGACGACGATCCGATACCCGCCCCAAAGTCCGCGACTATCGTTGTGCGGCAGCCACTTCAACCAGTCCCACTGCTGCCGGTGCTCTGCGGTGACATCGGCTGTGATCACCAGGTTTGCCGGGCTGTGGAACACGGCCAGCTGGCAGAGCATCGCACGCACCAGGGCACGCGCACTCGACGGATCCCCTTCGACGACCAACACACCAACTTTGGGCAGCACGACCGTGACGGGCATATCGTCGACCGTCGCGTGGTGGTGCACGAAGCGCCACAACGCACCGGCGGTCACCGGGTCCAGCTCGTCCACCGAGCCGACCGGCGGAACGACCATCCGGCGCGCCAGCCGGTGTCGGCCGACACCGACACGGACGTGGCAGAAGTCCGGGTCCTGATCGCTGCGCTCCCACAGCTGTGGGCTACCGACCAGCGTCCACAGCGCGGCCGGCTCCGGATGTCGCTGCTGCAGTGCAGAGCGTTGGCGCTGCGACGTGTCCCGCAACTGCTCGCTGAGCCGGTCGAGATGATTCAGATAGCGTCTGCGTTGGTGATCCACCCCGCGGCCTGATCGCCCGGCCCCGGCCTGCAGCGCCATTCCGACCGCCGACAGCACCATCATGGCCGGCAGCATCACCGTCGTCGGTCCGTGCGAGGCAACTCCCGACCCCCACATCACGGCACCGACGGCGACCACCGCACCGACCGCGACCAACGGCACGAACCGCGACAGGGCCGACGTCTGCTCGACACGGGGCAACTCACCGATGACCACATCGTCGGTCGGGAAGTCGATCGCCGACCGGCAAGCCCGATTCATGTACGGACGGTAGACACCGTCGGCGCGGACCGGCAATTCACCTGTGGACAGCGGAGTTCGACACCACCGCGAGATCACTACCGTCCGCTGTCATGGCTGCCACCGACCAGACCTGCCAGGTGTCGATCCGTATCGCCGACCGGGAAGCAGACGTCAGCCTGCCCGCCGGCATCCCGATCGCCGAGCTGATACCCGCCGTGGTCGACGTGATCGGCGCGGCGGAGTTCAGCGGCACCGATCTGCATCTCATCCGCGTGTGCGGACAACGGCTCGACCCGGAGAGGACCCTCGTGCAATCCGCCGTCCATAACGGTGAACTTCTGATCCTGACCACCGCGGAGCCGCCGGCGCCCATCACCCGGTTCGATGTGGGCGGCATCGTAGCCGATGCTATTGCGGCGCTGCCGGAACCGACGTGCCGGCTCATCCGACGCGGCGTCGGTCACGGCGTGCTGGGATGGTCGGCCGTGGCACTGCTGGTGTTGCTGGGCCGTGCGATCGCGGACCCGACTGCAAGCCGTCATCCCGTAGTCGCTGCGGCCGCAGCGCTTCTCGCGATGTCCGGTGCGGTCATCGTGCACCGGACAACAACCGGCCAGGTGACGGTGGCGGGCCTCGGCGTCCTGGCTGTCGTCCTCGCGGGTCTGACCGCAGCCCTACTTCCGCTGGGTCCGCCGGCGATGCCGACGTTCGTGGTCGCGATGGCCGCGATCGCGTCGGCCTCGCTGCTGGCCTGGCGCCTGTTGGGTTGTGTGACTGAGGTTTTCCTTCCGCTGGCCGCTGTTGCGATGGCGGCATCGATGACGACGATGGGGGCGGTGGCGGGGTGCTGGCCGGCTGACACCTGCGGGCCGATGCTGGCATGTGGGTCAGTGGCCGCGTTGGCGGCGTCGGCGCGATTGTCGATCCACAGTTCCGGGCTGGCCAGCGCCCGCCTCGCCGACACCGACCTCGACGCCCTGGCACGACGGGCTCATCACCGGCTGACGCTGATCGCGGCGACGGCAGCAGCTGCGACGGCTCTCGGCGCGGCGGTCACGGCGATGACCACCTCGCATCTCCTTCCCGCGGCGATCTTCCTCGCGATCATTGCCACACTGCTGATTCTCCGGACCGTCCGAGAGCACACCCGATACCGGATTGTCGCGCACAGCATTTCGTCCGCAATCACCGTGACCGCGCTCGGCGTCTTGTGCGCCGTCGCCGCACCGCAGAGCATCCCCTGGCTGTGCGGGGTCTGCGCGCTCATCGCCGCCGGGGCGGTATGGGTCACGCACCGCGGACCGGTCCCCATCGCCCCGGCGGTTCGCCGGGTGGTCTCGACCGTGGAGCTGATGCTCGGCGCCGCGGTCGTACCCGGCGCGTGCGCGGCAGCAGGCATGTTCAGTGGGCTCGCTCAGATCGGTTCGGCCTGGTGAGGCCCACCGCGCGGATCGCATCCGCCGTCGCGGCGGCGCTTCTCACGGTGATGCACTGTGCGCCAATCGCGTTCGCGGTGATCCCGCCGCCGATCGACAATTCGCTGCTGCCGCCGGCGGCTCCCGCTGCCCCACCCCAGCCGACCGAACAACGCCGGCCCTGCACCGTGCCGCTTCCCACCGAGTCCGGCGCACCGGCGCCGCAGTTCGCCGGTGTCGACGTGGCGGCGATGTGGCGGCTCACCCGGGGAGCAGGTCAGCGCGTCGCGGTGATCGACACCGGGATCGCCGCGCATCGCCGGTTGCCCGATGTCGTCGCAGGCGGCGACTACGTGTCGACCGGCGACGGCAGACAGGACTGCGACGGACATGGGACCGTCGTCGCGGGCATCATCGCGGCTGCCCCAGATCAGACTGATGGGACGGGGTTCTCCGGGATCGCTCCGGAGGTCACCCTGATAGGAATTCGTCAGTCCAGCAACAATTTCGGGCCATTGGCTGATCCCGGTGAGCACGGCTTCGGCGATGTGAGCACGCTGGCCATGGCGGTGCGGACGGCCGCGGACATGGGCGCGTCGGTGATCAACATCTCGTCGGTGGCCTGCGCCGAGTCGAGTCTGGACGACCGTGCGCTGGGGGCGGCACTGTCGTACGCAGTCGATGTCAAGGATTCCGTGGTGGTGGTCGCTGCGGGAAATGTCGGCGGCGACGGCCAGTGCCCCGGCCAGAACACCACGGCACAGCCCAGTGTGATCGCGAGCCCGGCGTGGTACGACGACTATGTCCTGACAGTCGGCTCGGTGGGCTCCGACGGCGCGCCATCGGAATTCAGCCTCAACGGCCCGTGGGTCGACGTCGCGGCCCCCGGCGAGAATGTCGTGTCGCTGGATCCCGACGGCGACGGCGTCATCAACGCCCTACCGACGCCGGCGGGACAGGCGTCGATGTCGGGCACGAGCTACGCCGCGCCAGTGGTCTCCGGCGTGGTGGCCCTGGTGCGGTCCCGCTTTCCGCGGCTCTCGGCCCGCCAGGTGATGGCGCGCATCGAAGGCACCGCGCATCATCCCGCGCAAGGGTGGAACGCCGCGGTGGGCAACGGTGTCATCGATCCTCTGGCTGCGCTCAGCGATCACACCAGCGAGCCGCTGCCGCACCAGACAACGCGGTCTTCGGCGCCACCACCGACGCAGCCCGAGAAGAGGCACCGCTACGCACTCGTGGGAAGTGCGGCGGCGCTGTGTGTGGCCGGCGTGGTGGCGGCGTCGGTGCGGCTACGGCGCCGCACCGAGGACGTCCCGGCCGACTAGGGCGGCGTCCCGGCCCAAGTGCGGACCGGCGGGAAGCACGCCGACGATCGACCAAGGCGCAGTGGCGGGAACGCCACTGAGCCCGAGGGCGGCTGTCGCCGAATCATCAACGGGGAAGCGCACTCCCGCGCTCGTGACGAGGTAGCGTCCTGTTCCCGGCCCACCGGTGACATCCACGCTGGCGCCGGGGATCATCCGCACACTGTCGACGGCGGGTCCGTCCCCGTCGGATCCGGCCAGGTCGACCGCGCCGGGACGATCGCCGGGGTGTGCTGCGACGGCGACACCTCTGTGTCCGGATATCCATGTCGCACAGACGTCGTCGCCGGCACCGAGCAGTGCGGGCGGCTCATCGGGATACCCACCGACCGGCAGGGTGTCGACGAGCGGGCTGCGCGCAATCAGCTCCGGCGGCACCTCGGTGATCTCGGCCTGCGCGGCCGGGTCCCTGAACCGGATGAGTTCGGCGGCCAGCCGGCCGATGCGCTGAAGGCCACCCGGCAGCGCGACGTAGTACTCGGGTGACCCGGTCCGCGCGACGCGCAGGACGGTTCCGACCGCGATTCCGGTCACCCCGGACGGTTGTCCCATTCCGGCGATCCGGGGTGCACTGATCGCCGGTACTTCGGGGATCGTGTTGAGCACGGTCGAGGACACCGTGCGCAGCGCCGCCTCGGTGATCCGCAAGGCGCGCGCGGTGGCCGGGTCGCCGGGATCGAGCATGGCGCGCGTGCCGTCGTACAGCAGGTAGGCCGATCCGTCACCGTGCGCCACTGTGGCGAGGACGGCGGTGCGCCGGTCCAGGTCGGGCGGTATGGCGTCGTCGCCGACGGCGACGGTGGTCTTCCCCTCGACGTCGTCGCACACCGCCCATCTCACGTCGCGGGGCGCCATCACGCGCCCGAACGACGCAGGCGCGCCGGGGATCCCCAGGATCGGACCGGTAGCCGTATCGCCGAGTGCGGCGTCGTCGACCAGTCGCGGTGTGGCCGGTGAACCCAGAATCAAGCGGGCCGACGTCAGGTTCGCCACCGGGCGCAGACGGTCGTCGATCCTGACGAACAGGGCGCCGGACCCTCGCACCATCACCACCGTCGCATCGCCGGGGATGACACCGCGGGCCGTCGATCCCAGGATCGTGTCGAGGACCACGGCAACCCCCGCAACACCGCAGCCGACCAGGAGCGAGAGCTTGCGGGCGCGAAGGGGGTCGTGCCAGGCCGGCATCTGCCGCGCCAGGACCGCATACTCCAAGCGGCGCAAGAGGAATCGCTGTGCACTCAGCTGAACTCGACGTGGGGGGCCGACCATCTGCGTGACGCTAGAACACCCTCTTAGGCGGCGGTGTCACTCATCAACAGCCCCCTCTTTCGAGCGACGCTCCCGGTAGGCGGCGACGTGCTGACGATTGCCGCAGTTGCCGGTGTCGCAGAACATCCGGGAGCGGTTGCGGGACAGGTCGATCAACACCGCATCGCAGTCCGGGGCCGCACAGATCTTGAGCCTGCGCAGTTCACCGGCACGCACCAGGTCGGCCAGCGACATCGCCATCTCGGCACCCATCCGCTGGGCCAGCGGATCGTGGATGGACGCCAGGTGCAGGTGCCACTCCGGCATCTCCGGGTGACGGGTCAGCCACGGGGAGGCGCGGGTGTCGGACAGCAACGCATTGATCTGACCGACCGCGCGTTCCTCGTCGGCGGCTGCCGCCCAGATCCGGCCCAGCCGGTTCCGCAACGTGTGGACCGCCGAGACCTCGGCGTCGTCGCGATCGCGCCGTCCGGTCCAGCCGTGGCTGTCCAAATAGTGGTCGAGGGCGGGCTGGTCGCCCAGTTGCTCACCGTCGACGCGGTCGGTGTTGATCAGCGCACAGGCAGCACGCAACGTGAGCTCAGTGTCATGACTGAAAAGCATTTGACTCATGACTTCCTCCGGACGTAGTGTCATGACCAACATCTATTTTACTCATTACATCCGGGAGTGCCTCATGTCGACGCTGGTCCGCACCCACGACCACTTCCGGCTTGGGCTGATGTTCGCCATCGGATCGGCATTCACGTTCGGCATGTCCGGCCCCTTCGCCAAATCGCTGATGGGCGCCGGCTGGTCGCCGACCGCCGCGGTCACCGCCCGGCTCGCCGGCGGTGCGCTGGTGATGGCGATCTTCGCCACCATCGTCAAGCCCGGCTGGGTCCGCGAGGCCCGCGCGCACGCCCGCGTCGTGGTGGCCTACGGGCTCGTCCCGATCGCCGGGGCCCAACTCTGCTACTACAACGCCGTCTCTCATCTGTCGGTCGGTGTGGCGCTGCTGCTCGAATACACCGCGCCCATCCTCGTCGTCGGCTGGATCTGGGGAACCACCCGGCGCCGCCCCCGCGCCATGACGCTGGCCGGAGTGGCACTCGCCGTTGCCGGAATCATGTTGGTACTCAACGTCTTCGAAGGTGCGCACATCAACACGGCCGGCGTTCTGTGGGGTTTGGGTGCGGCGATCTGCGCAGCCTGCTACTTCATGATGTCCGATGAGGTCAGCGCCGACGGCGGCGGATTGAACTCGATCACCCTGGCCGCCGGCGGGCTTGTGGTCGGCACGATCGCAGTGGTGCTGCTCGGCCTGACCGGCGTGATGCCGCTGATCTTCACCGCCAACAACGCGGTCGTCGCCGGACTGACGGTGCCCTGGTGGGTTCCGGTGGTGATGCTGGCCGTGGTGGCCACCGCGATCGCCTACACGCTGGGCATCAGTGGAGTGGCGCGGTTGCGCCCGAGTTTCGCCTCTCTGGTCGGCCTCGGCGAGGTGCTGTTCGCCGTGCTGTCGGCGTGGGTGTTGCTGGGTGAGGCCGTGACCGCAGTGCAGGCCGTCGGCGGTGTGGTGGTGCTGCTGGGCCTGGCTCTGGCCCGCCAGGGTGACCGCAGCGCCGCTGTCACCGCAGCGACGTGGCCCGATGCGGGACCGATCGAGGAAGCGGCCGCGCGGAGCTGATTTCCGCGGCGCGCAAGCAAACGTCGGGAATGAAACTCCGCTCTCATCTGTAACATCCAGATGTGACATCAACCGCTGCGCCGAAGCGTTTCCTCCTGGCCGCCGCCGCTGCCGTCCTCACCGCGATGTTCGCGCTGGTCAGCCCGGCTGCCGTGCCGACAGCGGCGGCCGCGTGCAATGACGTGCAGGTGGTGTTCGCCCGCGGCACCGACGAGCCGCCGGGTATCGGCCGGGTCGGGCAGGCATTCGTCAACGCGCTGCGACCCAAGATCGGCAACCGCTCAATGGGCGTCTACGCCGTGAACTATCCCGCCAGTTACGACTTCCTGGCGGCCGCCGGCGGCGCCAACGACGCGAGTGCGTTCATCCAGGGTGTGGTCAACGACTGCCCGAATACGCGGTTGGTGCTCGGCGGGTATTCGCAGGGCGCGGCGATCATCGACATCATCACCTCGGTCCCCTTCCCGGCGGTCGGCTTCAACAACCCGTTGCCGCCGAACGTGCCGGACCACGTCGCCGCGCTGGCCGTCTTCGGCAACCCCACCACACGAGTCGGCCTGCCCCTGACCAGCAGCGCCGTCTACGGCAGCCGGGCCATCGACCTGTGCAATGCCGGTGACCCGATCTGCAGCAGCGGCGACGACGTCCAGGCCCACCGCATCTACAACAGCGACGGGTCGGCGGCTCAGGCCGCCTCGTTCGTCGCCGGTCTGCTCTAGATCACAAACGGTTTGGGCCTCCCAGCCGGGTGTGTGACTATTAGCCGAATGCTCGCGACGAAGGGGTTCTCATCAGCATGGCCAGGCCGACCCTGACACCACGCCGCAAACTCGGTGTTGCCTCGATCGCGGCGCTGGCGATCCTGCCGCCGATCGTCGTCGCCCCGGCAGCCCAGGCCGAGCCGTGCCCGGACGTCGAAGTGGTCTTCGCCCGCGGGACCAGCGAGCCGGCGGGCATCGGCCGCGTCGGACAAGCCCTCGTCGACAATCTGCAGGGCCAACTCGGTGGACGCTCGGTAGGCGCCTATGCGGTGAACTACCCGGCGACCTACGACTTCCTGGGGGCCGCTGACGGCGCCACGGACGCGACCAACCACATCGCCACCATGGCCGCGGCCTGCCCGGCGACCAAATTCGTCCTGGGCGGCTACTCGCAGGGCGCCGCGGTGGTGGACATGTTGGTCGGCATTCCGCCGCTGGGCAACAAGGTCGGTGACATCGGCTCGGCGCCACCGCTGCCGGGCAACCTGGCCAACCGCGTCGCCGGGCTGGCGGTCTTCGGTAATCCGTCCACCAAATTCAGCATCCCCATCACCTCGGCCGGCGGGCCGTTCGCCGGTAAGGGCGTCGACTTGTGCAACGACGGCGACCCGATCTGCTCGCGGGGACGCAATCCGTTCGCACACACCGATTACGAGCAGGGTCCGGCGCCGGCGCAGGCCGCCGGCTTCCTCGCCGGACTGTTGTAGCCGCGCGAATTTATTTGCTGCCAGCATTTTCCCAGGCTCGTCTACCATTGCTGGCATGCGCGCGAAAACGGTTCTGAGCGCGGCGGCGGCGGTGATGTCCGTCGCCGCATCACTGTTGCCGACGGCGGTGGCGTCCGCCGCGGACTGCCCCGACGCGGAGGTGATGTTCGCGCGCGGACGCTTCGAGCCGCCAGGCATCGGCCGCATCGGCCAGGCGTTCGTCGATTCGCTGCGCGGTAAAACCCCGAAGAGCGTCGGGGTGTACGGGGTCAATTACATCGCCGACTGGGACATCGTGCCGGGCGCGAACGATCTGAGCCGGCACATGCAGTACATGGCGACCAACTGCCCCAACACCCGCCAGGTGCCGGGCGGCTACTCGCTGGGTGCCGCGGTGGTCGACGTCGTAGTCGGTTCGAACACGGCGCAATTCGGCTTCAACTCACCGCTGCCCGCCTCCGTCGCCGATCACGTCGCGGCGGTGGTGTTGTTCGGCAATGGCACCCGCAGCATCTTCGGGCCGGTGTCGGCGGCCAACAGTCCGGTGTACGGCCCCAAGACCATCGACCAGTGCAACGTGGACGACCCGATCTGCAACGGCATCGATCCGAGCACCCTCGCCGACAACTGGAACTCGCACCTGCAGGACGCCTATATCGGCTCGGGTCTGGTTGACCAGGCCGCCCAATTCACCGCAGACAGGCTCTGACGCATGCGCATTCGCCGGACAGTGACCCGTGCGGTCACGGTGGTCGTCGCGGCCGCGGCGATGGTGCTCGGCCCCACTCCACTGCCTGGGGGTGGCGTGGTGGCGGCGCCGCAGGCTTCCGCAGCGGGCTGCCCCGACGTGGAGGTGATCTTCGCGCGGGGCCGCCTCGAATCCCCCGGCGCGGGAATCATCGGCAACCAGTTCGTCAGCGCACTACGCTCGCGCGTCCACCGCAACGTCGGCCTCTACGCGGTGAAGTACCCGGCCGACAACCAGGTCGACGTCGGCGCCAACGACATCAGCCAGCGCATCATCTACAACATCAACAATTGCCCGAATACGCGACTGGTCCTCGGCGGGTACTCGCTGGGCGCGGCGGCCACCGACATGGTGCTGGCCGTTCCGATCCCCATTCTGGGCTTCAAGACCCTTCTGCCCCCGGACGCCGGAAGCCACATCGCGGCAGTCGCCTTGTTCGGCAACGGCACCCAATGGTTGGGTCCCATCACGAATTTCAGCCCCGAGTATCGGGACCGGACCATCGAGCTGTGCCACGGCGCCGATCCGATCTGCAATCCCGCCGACCCGGACACCTGGGAAGCCAACTGGCCCGACCACCTCGCCGCCGCCTACCAGAAGGCCGGAATGATCGACCAGGCCGCCGATTTCGTGGCGGGCAAACTCTAGGGCTTGTCCAGCGTCCGCAGGTCGCGGGTGATCATGATGCGCGCGGCGAGCTCGTCATCCGGCGGGTAGTCCACCCCGGCCAGCGTCAGGCCCCGAGCCGGCGCCGCGGCGAAGTCGCTGGAACGCGCGTCCGCGGTCAACAGCGTTGCGCACCAGGATGGTTCGCGCCGCCCCTGCCCGACCGCGAGGAGTGCACCGACCAGTGATCGCACCATCGACCAGCAGAACGCGTCAGCGGTGACGTGGGCCGTCACGGCATCGCCGTCGCGTACCCAGTCCAGGCGCTGCAGGTCGCGGATGGTCGTCGCACCGGGCCGGTGGCGACAGAAAGCGGCGAAATCGTGCAACCCGACCAGATGCCGGGACGCCGAATTCATGGCGTCGACGTCCAACGGCTTCGACCACGGTGTCACGTACCGCGCGGACTGCGGTTCGACACCGTAGGGCGCCAGCGACAGCCGGTATTCGTAGTGCCGACGCAGCGCCGAGAAGCGGGCATCGAATCCGGCTGGGGCGCGGGTGATGTCACGTGCTCGGACGTCCTGGGGCAGGAAGCGGGCCAGCCGGCGGACCAGCGGCAGGAACTCGGGCTCGCCGGGCCGGGCGTGGCGCGGATACGCGTGAGCCAGGGCGTCGGCCGGGACGTCGAGGTGGGCCACCTGGCCGGTGGCGTGTACTCCGGTGTCGGTGCGGCCGGCCCCGAAGACCCGGACCGGCTCCCGGAAGACCGTCGAGAAGGCCTCCTCGAGGACACCCGCGACCGTGCGGTGGCCTTCCTGCGCCGCCCAACCGGTGAAATCGGTTCCGTCGTAGGCGATGTCGAGCCGTAGACGAACGAGCCCGTCACCGCTGTCGGTGACGGGCTCGTTCGTACTCACGGCGTCAGGACTTGTCAGCGTCCGAATCCTCGGCGGATTCTTCGGCCTGCTCCTCGGCAGCCTCGGCGGTCTGCGCGTCGGCGATGCCGGCGTCTTCAGCCTCGACGGCTTCGATCGGCTCATCCGCGGGGGCCTCGTCGGCAGCGGCAGCCACCGGCGCAGCCTTGGCGGCCGAGCTCTTGCGGGCCCGGTTGGCTTCGGAGGTCACCGTCTTCTCCCGCACCAGTTCGATGACCGCCATCGGGGCGTTGTCGCCCTTGCGCGGCTCGACCTTGATGATGCGGGTGTAGCCGCCGTTGCGGTCGGCGAAGAACGGCGCGATCTCGGCGAACAGGGCGTGCACCACGTCCTTGTCGCGGATCTTCTTCATCACCTCACGCCGGTTGTGCAGCGCACCCTTCTTGGCATGGGTGATGAGCTTCTCCGCGTAGGGCCGCAACGCCCGCGCCTTGGGCTCGGTGGTCTTGATCCGGCCGTGCTCGAACAGCGAGGTGGCCAGGTTGGCCAGAATCGCCTTCTGGTGCGAGGACGACCCGCCGAGGCGAGGACCCTTGGTGGGCTTGGGCATTGCGACTTCTCCTAAATGGGGCCGGTCCCCGTATCAGGTAGGACCGGGACTGATGTGTACTTAGAGCTCTTCGGTTTCGGTGTAGTCCTGCTCGGCGTCCAGGTCGTAACCCGCATCGCTGTTCCAGGTGCCGGTGGCGACGTCGTAGCCGGCGACCTCCGACGGATCGAAGCTGGCCGGGCTGTCCTTGAGCGACAGACCCAGCTGGTGCAGCTTGATCTTGACCTCGTCGATCGACTTCTGACCGAAGTTACGGATGTCCAGCAGATCGGACTCCGTGCGAGCGACCAGCTCGCCGACGGTGTGCACACCTTCGCGCTTGAGGCAGTTGTACGACCGGACGGTCAGGTCCAGATCGTCGATCGGCAGCGCGAACGCCGCGATGTGATCGGCCTCGGCAGGCGACGGGCCGATCTCGATGCCTTCGGCCTCGACGTTGAGTTCCCGTGCCAGACCGAACAATTCGACCAGGGTCTTGCCAGCCGACGCCAGGGCGTCACGCGGGCTGATCGAGTTCTTGGTCTCGACATCGAGGATCAGCTTGTCGAAGTCGGTGCGCTGCTCGACGCGGGTGGCCTCCACCTTGTAGGTGACCTTCAGCACCGGCGAGTAGATGGAATCGACCGGGATACGGCCGATTTCGGCGCCCGAGGCCTTGTTCTGCACGGCAGGCACATAGCCGCGGCCGCGCTCGACAACCAGCTCGACCTCGAGCTTGCCCTTGTCGTTGAGGGTCGCGATGTGCATGTCCGGGTTGTGCACGGTCACGCCGGCCGGCGGGACGATGTCACCGGCGGTGACCTCACCCGGGCCCTGCTTGCGCAGATACATGGTGACCGGCTCGTCCTCCTCGGAGGAGACGACGAGTCCCTTGAGGTTCAGGATGATGTCGGTGACGTCTTCCTTCACCCCGGGCACGGTGGTGAACTCGTGCAGCACACCGTCGATGCGGATGCTCGTGACGGCCGCGCCGGGGATCGACGACAGCAGCGTACGCCGCAGCGAATTGCCAAGGGTGTAACCGAATCCCGGCTCCAGCGGTTCGATGACGAACTGCGACCGGTTCTCGGCGATAACCTCTTCGCTCAGTGTGGGGCGCTGAGAAATCAGCATGGTTTTTTCTATCTCCTTCTCGGCAACCGCTATTTGATGCCGTTAAGTGATCCACAGGGACCGGTTGGCCCCGCAGAGGACTGCGTCGTCTTCTTTACTTCGAGTAGAACTCGACGATCAGCTGCTCGGCGAGCGGAACCTGGATCTGCTCACGAGTCGGCAACTGGTGGACGAGGATTCGCTGACGCTCCCCCACGACCTGCAGCCAGGACGGGATCGGGCGCTCACCGGCGGTCTGCCGGGACAGCTCGAACGGGAAGGTGTTCAGCGACTTGTCCTTGATGTCGATGATGTCGTACTGCGACACCCGGTAGCTCGGGATGTTCACCTTGACACCATTGACCGTGAAGTGGCCGTGGCTGACCAGCTGTCGAGCCATCCGGCGGGTACGCGCCAGGCCCGCCCGGTACACGACGTTGTCCAGCCGGGTCTCCAGGATCTGGAGCAGGTTCTCACCGGTCTTGCCGGTGGACCGGTTGGCCTCTTCGTAGTACTTGCGGAACTGCTTCTCCATCACGCCGTAGGTGAAGCGAGCCTTCTGCTTCTCCTGCAGCTGCTGACGGTATTCGCTCTCCTTGATCCGCGCGCGACCGTGCTGGCCGGGCGGGTAGGGGCGCTTCTCGAACGACTGATCACCACCGACCAGGTCGACGCCGAGGCGGCGCGACTTGCGGGTAGCGGGTCCGGTATAACGAGCCATTTTTCTTTATCCTCCCTAGACCCGGCGCCGCTTGGGCGGACGGCAGCCGTTGTGCGGCTGCGGAGTGACGTCGGAGATGGCGCCGACCTCGAGGCCGGCGGCCTGCAGCGAGCGGATCGCCGTTTCGCGGCCCGAACCCGGGCCCTTCACGAAGACGTCGACCTTCTTCACGCCGTGCTCCTGCGCCTTGCGGGCAGCGTTCTCGGCGGCGAGCTGCGCGGCGAACGGAGTCGACTTACGCGACCCCTTGAAGCCGACGTGACCCGACGAAGCCCAGGCGATGACGTTGCCCTGGGGATCGGTGATCGAGACGATCGTGTTGTTGAACGTGCTCTTGATGTGAGCGGCGCCGTGCGGGATGTTCTTCTTTTCCCTGCGACGGGTCTTCTGACCCTTCTTGGCGCCGGTGCCCTTCTTTGCCTGTGCCATCCGGGGTTACCTGGCCTTCTTCTTGCCGGCGATGGTGCGCTTGGGGCCCTTGCGGGTACGCGCATTGGTCTTGGTTCGCTGGCCACGCACCGGCAGGCCACGGCGGTGCCGCAGGCCCTGGTAGCAGCCGATCTCGATCTTGCGGCGAATGTCGGCCTGAACCTCGCGGCGCAGGTCACCCTCAACCTTGAGGTTGCCTTCGATGTAGTCGCGCAGCTGGGTCACCTGATCGTCGGTGAGGTCCTTGGTGCGCAGGTCCCGGTCGATGCCGGTGCCGTCCAGGATTTCCTGGCTACGGGTACGGCCGATGCCGTAGATATAGGTCAGCGCGATCTCCATGCGCTTGTCGCGCGGGAGATCTACGCCCATGAGACGTGCCATCAGGCAGTGATTCCTTCTCTTTGCGGAGGTCTGATCCCAGTCCGTTCCGCCGCCCGAAATGGGCCTTTCAGCGGGGTCCGGCCTCCGTGCCGGACGTAGATGAGGCGCTTCATCTCTAAAGATGCCGGGCCCTCAGTGGTACTGGGAGGTCTGCATTCAGTTGTGGGTAGTGCTCGCGCCGGGTGTTAGCCCTGCCGCTGCTTGTGGCGCGGATCAGAGCAGATCACCATGACCCGCCCGTGCCGGCGGATCACCCTGCACTTGTCGCAGATCGGCTTGACGCTCGGGTTCACCTTCACGGCTGTTCGATCCTTCTAGTTCGGTCGGTTTGTATTCGTGCGTGCTGGTTCGGGTCGGTGGGGCTTACTTGTACCGGTACACAATGCGCCCGCGGGTCAGGTCATAGGGAGACAACTCCACCACCACCCGGTCCTCGGGAAGGATGCGGATGTAGTGCTGCCGCATCTTGCCGCTGATGTGAGCGAGTACCTTGTGTCCGTTCTCCAGCTCAATGCGAAACATCGCGTTGGGCAGGGGCTCGACCACGCGGCCCTCGACCTCGATGGCACCGTCTTTCTTGGCCATGTCCTCTTCGATCCTGCTTTCTCGGTTTGGGGCAGCATTCGCCCCGACTGCAAAACGTGAGCCGGGAGCGGGAAATTCCGGGATTTCCTCAGACAGGGCACGCAAGAGTCGGCGCGGAATCCGCACCGTTGGTCAACGATACCCGCTCGGGCGCGGTACTCCAAAACGCGCCGAAGCGGCGCTGACCTCCGCTTCATCTGCCGGAGAACGCGACGCGGCGGCAACCTCGGGCCCGCAAAGCCCACCCTAATAAGCACTGGACAACAAGCGCATACTTGACGGTGATGACTGGACCCGCCCCCCAGCCCCGCAAACCCGTGATTCTCACTGTGGACGACGACCCCGCCGTCTCACGTGCCGTGGCACGTGACCTCCGCCGTCACTACGGCGAGCGGTATCGGATCGTCCGCGCCGAATCCGGGCTCGACGCGCTGGAAACGATCAATGAACTGAAGCTGCGCGGCGAAACCGTCGCGGTGTTCGTCGCCGACTACCGGATGCCGCAGATGAGCGGCATCCAGTTTCTCGAAGAGGCGATGGACGTCTACCCGATGGCTCGCCGCGTTCTGCTGACGGCCTACGCCGACACCCACGCCGCGATCGACGCGATCAACGTCGTCGACCTCGACCACTACCTGCTCAAGCCCTGGGATCCGCCGGAGGAGAAGCTCTACCCGGTGATCGACGCGCTGCTGGAGGCCTGGCACGCCACCGGCGACCGGGCCATCCCGCACACCAAGGTGATCGGGCACCGCTGGAGCGAACGTTCGTGGGAGGTGCGCCAGTTTCTGGCCCGCAACCTGCACTCGTTCCGGGCGTTCAACGCCGACGAGCCCAAGGGCAAGCAGCTGCTGGACGCGGGCGGCCTTGACGAGTTCCAGCTGCCGGTGGTGATCAGCGAACAGGGTCAGATCCTGGTCGACCCGACCGATGCCGAGCTGGCCGCGATGCTGGGACTGTCCACCAGCCCGTCGCTGGAGATGTACGACCTGGCGGTCATCGGCGGCGGCCCGGCCGGGCTGGCGGCCGCGGTTTATGGCGCCTCCGAAGGCCTCAAGACCGTGCTGATCGAGGAGACCACCACCGGTGGTCAGGCCGGCCGCAGCTCCCGCATCGAGAACTACCTCGGCTTCCCCACCGGCGTCTCCGGCGCCGAACTCACCACGTCGGCCCGCAGGCAGGCCGAGCGCTTCGGCGCCGAGGTGATCACCACCCGCAAGGCGATCAAGCTCTCCGCCGGTGAGGCGGGCACCGCACGCACCATCGAGTTCGAGGACGGCAGCACCATCGCCGCCCGCGCCGTCATCCTGGCCACCGGTGTGGCGTACCGCCAGCTGCAGGTCACCGGCTGTTGGGACAACCCCGACGATCCCGCATGCAACTACGTCGGACGCGGCGTTTACTACGGCGCCTCGGTGTCCGACGCCTCGGAGTGCCGCGGCGAGGATGTCTACATCGTGGGCGGCGCCAACTCGGCCGGGCAGGCGGCGATGTACATGTCCCGCGAGGCCCGCTCGGTCACCATGCTGGTGCGCGGACCGTCGCTCGAGGCGTCGATGTCGCATTACCTGATCCAGCAGATCGAGAAGAACCCGACGATCTCGGTCCGCACGTGCACCGAAGTGGTGGACACTCTCGGCGAGGACGACCACCTGACCGGCCTGATCCTGGAGAACAGGCAGACCGGCCAGCGCGAAACCGTCGAGGCCAGCCGGATGTGCTGCTTCATCGGCGCCGAGCCCCGCACCGACTGGCTCAAGGAGGTCGTCGCCGTCGACGACCACGGTTTCGTCCTCGCCGGTCCCGACCTGCTGAACGTGGCCGGCTGGACTCTGGACCGCCCGCCGCACCACCTGGAAACAAGTGTGCCCGGTGTGTTTGTTGCAGGAGACGTGCGCTCCGAGTCCGCAAAACGGGTGGCGGCCGCCGTCGGCGAAGGGTCGATGGCGGTGATGCTGGTGCACCGGTATTTGGCGGAGGCCTAGAAAGGGCGTAACGACATGGGCCAGAACTGCATGCCCGACGAACTCAGGACGCTGTTCTTGTTCGAAAAGCTGTCGACCGAACAGCTCCAGACGTTGTGCGACAACGGGCATATCGCGACGTTCGAAACCGGCCCGGTGGTCGTCGAAGGCGAACCGGCCACCTGCTTCTACGTCCTGCTCGACGGCGAGTTGGTGATGTCGAAACGCTCCGGCGGTGTGGACGTGGAAACCACCCGCACCTCGCAGCGCGGCGTGTACTGCGGGGCGTGGTCGGCCTACATCCCCAATGAGGAGCAGGTCTATCAGGCCTCGGTGCGCGTCACGAAGCCGTCGCGGTTCTTCGTGCTCGACGCCGAAGCCTTCGCGCAGTTCATGAAGTCGGAGTTCCCGATGGCCGTGCATCTGCTCGAGGGCCACATGGTCGGCGGGCGGCGGCAGAGCCAGATCCTCGGCCAGCGGCAGAAGCTGCTGGCGCTGGGCACCATCACGGCCGGGTTGACCCACCAGCTGAACAACCCGGCGGCAGCTACCGCGCGCGCCGTGGCCGACCTTCGTGAAGGCGTCGGCAAGATGCGCTACAAGCTGTCGATGCTCGCCGACGGGCAATTCAGTCCCGAGGCGCTGCGGGTGCTGGTCCGGATCCAGGACGAGGTGGCCGAACAGGTCGCCAAGTCCAAGGTGCAGGAACTGTCCGCGCTCGAGACCTCCGACCGCGAGGACCAAGTCGGCGATTGGCTCGAGGACCACGGCATCGCCAGCGCGTGGGATTACGCCCCCACGTTCGTCGAAGCCGGTCTCGATGTGGACTGGCTGGAACGCATCGAGGCCTCGATCGACTCGGTGGACTGTTCGGCGACGCTGCAGAGCGCGATCGGCTGGCTGAAGTACACGATCGACACCGAGCTGCGGATGAACGAGATCGCCGACGCCAGCGAACGCATCTCGGGTCTGCTCGCCGGGGCCAAGAAGTACTCCCAGATGGACCGCGCCGAATACCAGGTCGCCAACGTCCACGAGCTGCTGCACAGCACGCTCAAGACGCTGTTCGGCGACAAGGTCGGCGCCGACAAGCCCATCAAACTGGTCAAGGAATGGGACAAGTCTATTCCCGAAATCGCTTGTTACCCAGGCGGTTTGAACGAAGTATGGGACGTCATCATCAACAACGCCATCCAGGCGATGAAGGGCCGCGGCACCCTGACGATCCGGACCGCCCGCCAGGGCGACGACCGGATCCGGGTGGAGATCTGCGACGACGGCCCCGGCATCCCGGAAGAGATCATCGACCGGATCTTCACCGCGTTCTTCACCACCAAGCCCTTCGGTGAGGGCGACGGCCTCGGCCTGGATCTGGCCCGCCGGATCATCGTCGAGAAGCATCAGGGCGATATCCGGGTCGAATCCGAACCGGGCAACACCCGCTTCATCATCCTGCTGCCGCTGGTGGCGTCCGCGCCCGTCGCGGTAACTCCGGGTGAACTTTCCACCGCAGCGGAATAGCTCACACTCGGGCCCGGGTTATAGCCGCCATGAGCGCCAAGCCCGATCTCGGTAAGTTCGCGTCCTTCGGCATGGGCATCACGCCTGAGGACGCCTCGGCAATCGAGGCGCTCGGTTACGGCGCGGTGTGGGTGGCGGGCTCGCCACCCGCCGAGCTCGACTGGGTGGACCGAACTCTCGAGCAGACCCGCACCCTGAAACTGGCCACCGGCATCGTCAACATCTGGACCGCCAAACCCGAGGCGGTCGCCGCCTCGTTCCACCGCATCGAGAACGCGCACCCTGGCCGCTTCCTGCTGGGCCTCGGTGTCGGCCATCCCGAGGCCGACGCCGAGTTCACCAAGCCGATCACCGCGCTCAACGCCTACCTCGACGTGCTGGACGAACACGGCGTACCACGCGAGCACCGCGTTCTGGCCGCGCTCGGACCGCAGGTCCTGAAACTGTCGGCACGGCGCAGCGCCGGCGCCCACCCTGTCCTCGTCACGCCCGAGCACACCGCGCAGGCGCGCGAACTCATCGGTCCCGACGCGTTCCTGGCGCCCGCGGTACCCGTTGTCCCCACCACCGATGTCGAGCACGCCCGAGCCGTCGGCCGTAAGACACTGGAGATGTATCTCGGGCTGAGCAACTACCTCAACAACTGGAAGCGGCTGGGCTTCACCGATGACGACATCACCCGCCCCGGCAGTGACCGGCTCGTGGACGCCCTGATCGTCCATGGAACGCCCGACACGATCGCGTCGCGGCTCACCGAGCACCTCGAGGCCGGCGCCGACCACGTCCCGATCCAACTGCTCACGTCGCAGGCCAAGGTCGTACCCACCTTGGCCGATCTCGCCGGCCCGCTCGGGCTGAGCTGACCGAAGGGAAAGATCGATGACAGACAAGCCGGATCTGGGCAAGTTCGGGTCGTTCGGTCGCGGGGTCACCCCGCAGCAGGCCAAAGAGATCGAGGCCCTCGGTTATGGCGCGGTGTGGGTGGGCGGTTCGCCTCCTGCCGAATTGGATTGGGTGGAGCCGATTCTGGAGAACACCACCACGCTGAAGGTGGCCACCGGCATCGTCAACATCTGGACCGCCGCGGCCGGCCCGGTGGCCGAGTCGTTCCACCGCATCGAGAAGGCCTACCCCGGCCGGTTCATCCTCGGCATCGGCGTCGGACATCCCGAGGCGCATCAGCAATACCAGAAGCCGATCGACGCGCTGCGCGGCTACCTCGACAAACTCGACGAGTACGGGGTTCCGAAGAATCGGCGCGTGGTCGCCGCGCTCGGCCCGCAGGTACTCAAGCTGTCGGCCACTCGGGCGGCCGGTGCGCACCCCTACCTGACCACGCCGGAGCACACCGCCGAAGCGCGGCAGCTGATCGGACCCGAGGCGTTCCTGGCGCCCGAGCACAAGGCGGTGCTGACCACTGACGCGGATCAGGCGCGCACAGTCGGCAGGCAAGCCCTCGACATTTACCTCAACCTGCAGAACTACCTCAACAGCTGGAAACGGTTGGGATTCAACGACGACGACGTCGCCAAGCCCGGCAGCGACCGGCTGGTCGACGCCGTCGTGGCCTACGGCACCCCCGAGGCGATCGCGGCCCGGCTGACCCAGCATCTCGAGGCGGGTGCCGACCACGTGCCCGTCCAGGTACTCACCTCATCTGACAAGCTGGTGGATGCACTGGCCGCGCTGGCCGGCCCGCTGGGTCTCAAACAACCGTAGGGACTCAACCAACCCCAACGAGAGGGACTCGTGACCAATCCGTCGCTGCTCAAACCAGATCTCGGCCGCTACGGGGTGTGGACCGGTGGACCGGTCACACCGGAGCAGGCGGTCGAGATCGAGCGGCTCGGCTACGGCGCGGTGTGGGTCGGCGGTTCGCCGGCGGCCGATCTGTCGTTCGTCGAGCCGATCCTCGCCGAGACCGAGAACCTGTCGGTCGCCACCGGAATCGTCAACATCTGGAACGCCCCGGCCGACGAGGTCGCCGAGTCCTATCACCGGATCGAAAAGGCTTATCCCGGGCGGTTTCTGCTCGGGGTGGGCGTCGGACACCCGGAGCACACCCAGGAGTACACCAAGCCCTACCAGGCGCTGGTGAACTATCTCGACAAACTCGACGACAAGCATGTGCCGACCAGCCGCCGGGTTATCGCCGCCCTCGGCCCGAAGGTGCTGCAGCTGGCCGCGCAACGCAGTGCCGGTGCGCATCCCTACCTGACCACCCCCGAACACACCGGGCAGGCCCGCAATCTGGTCGGCCCGACGGTGTTCCTGGCACCCGAACACAAGGTGGTGTTGACCACCGATCCCGACGAGGCCCGCGAACTCGGCCGCGACAGCGTCGGCTTCTATCTGGGGCTGAGCAACTATGTGAACAACTGGAAGCGGCTGGGATTCACCGACGCCGACGTCGCACCGCCGGCCAGCGACAAGCTGATCGACGCCGTGGTCGCCCACGGAACGGCCGACGCCATCGCCGCGCGGCTGGCCGAACACCTCGACAACGGCGCCGACCACGTGACCATCCAGGTGCTCGGCGGCTGGGACAAGCTGCTGCCGACACTGACCGAGCTGGCCGGACCGCTGGGGCTGACCGCGAAGGGGTGAGCGTTCCACCGGCCCGTTAGGGTGGCGGCATGCGGCTGTTGGTGACCGGCGGCGCCGGTTTCATCGGCGCCAACTTCGTCCACAGCACCGTGCGGGAACGGCCCGAGGTGTCGGTGACCGTCCTGGACGCCCTCACCTATGCAGGCAGCCGCGAGTCGCTGCGCTCCGTGGACGATCACATCCGGTTGGTCGAGGGCGACCTCGTCGACGAGTCGCTGGTCGACAGGTTGGTCGCCGAGTCCGACGCGGTGGTGCATTTCGCCGCCGAAACCCACGTGGACAACGCGCTGGCCGGTCCAGCGCCGTTCGTCCGGAGCAACGTCGTCGGCACGTTCTCGGTGTTGGAAGGCGTTCGGCGGCACGGGGTTCGGCTGCACCATGTCTCCACCGACGAGGTGTACGGCGATCTGCCCCTGCACGGCGACGAGCGGTTCACCGCGCAGACTCCGTTCAACCCGTCGAGCCCGTATTCGGCGACCAAGGCTTCGGCCGACCTGCTGGTGCGCGCGTGGGTGCGGTCCTACGGGTTGCGCGCGACAATCTCCAACTGCTCCAACAACTATGGGCCATACCAGCACATCGAGAAGTTCATCCCGCGCCAGATCACCAACGTCCTGACCGGCCGCCGTCCCAAGCTCTACGGCACGGGCGCCAACGTGCGCGACTGGATCCACGTCGACGACCACAACAGCGCGGTGTGGCGGATCCTGGAAGACGGCGTGAGCGGATCCACCTACCTGATCGGCGCCGACGGCGAGCGGGACAACCTGTCGGTGTTGCGCCTCATCCTGCAGCTGATGGGCCGCGACGCCGACGATTTCGACCATGTTCCCGACCGCGCCGGCCACGACCTCCGCTATGCGATCGACGCCAACGCGCTGCGCGGCGAACTCGGCTGGACGCCGGCGCATACCGACCTGACCGAGGGATTGACGAGCACGATCGCGTGGTACCGCGCCAACGAGTGGTGGTGGGGTCCACTCAAAGAACAGGTCGAGGCCGGCTACGCCGAACGCGGCCAGTGACAACGGGTGTGCACGTCCGATCACGCCGCCATGACAACGACGGGACGTGGGAACCGCAACGCCGCGCAGGCGTCGTCGACCGACTCACCGATCTCCTCGGCAAGGTCACGGCGTACTACTGAACTGCCGGTGGTCGGGAGGGCGTCGCCGAGCCCGACGACGAGTCGTGTCAGCACGATATTGTGCCGACGGCGGATGCGATCCATCTCGGCGAGGGTGTCGCCGACCGGGACCGAACAGCCGCCGGCCGCACCGACCTCACACAGCAGTCCGACCAAAATCGTTGACCGGCAAGCGATCACCGCGTCCGCCGCGTTGTGGGAGCCGCGCAGTGCGGCGTCGGTCATGCGCACCAGCACATGGTGGGTGCGGCTGGCCCGCAACGTCGCGATCTGCTCGCGACGGCTGAGCACCAGCCCGCCCACCCCGGCGGCACTGGCCCGGCGAATCCCACCGGTACCCAACTGGTCGGCGTGGACGGTCATCCGCACCGGATGGATGCCGACCGAGATGGCCGAATGCAACTCCGCGACGGTGCGGACATCGACAGCCCAGCTGTGCTCACGAACCCAGCGCGCCACCAGCGCGTCGTGCAGCGCCCCGGCCGGGAACGACACCTCGGCGGGCGCGCACGCGTCCCGGCAGCAGATCATTCGCCGTATCTCCGGATGCTCGACGGGTGGACAGGCCCGGACCCAGGACCGAAAACTTGTCGACAATGTCACTGCAGCACCTCTTTCCTTCCCCCATCGACGGTGCGCGCCCAAACCTCGGGGCCGCTCTGATGCCGCTGTGGGCTCGCTGAATCAACGGGTGGCCGGACTTTCGTCAAGACGGCCCGTTCCGGCGTAAAGAAACCGTCAACGCCGGTGCTGGCGGGGGTTTTCGGGCTCTAGCGTCGCCGTCATGAGTGTCCTCATATTCGTGCTGCTGACCGTGGCGATCTTCGCCCTGCTCGGCCTGGTGCAGAAGCTGGTCGAGCGACTGTGAGCTACGAGAACGTCGTCGGCTTGATCTTGTCCGTGCTACTGGCCCTGTTCGTGGCCGCCGCACTGCTGTTTCCGGAGAGGTTCTAGTGACCACCACATCGGCGGGGATCGTGTTCCTCGTCCTACTCATCCTCGCGCTGGCCGCCGTACATGTGCCGCTGGGCGACTACATGTACCGGGTGTACTCCGACGAGAAGTCCGTCAGGAAAGACTCTGCGGTCGAGCGGGTCATCTACCGACTGATCGGCGCCGACCCGAAGGCCGAGCAGACCTGGGGGGCGTACGCCCGCAGTGTGCTGGCGTTCTCGGCGGTCAGCATCCTGTTCCTGTTCGTCTTCCAGCTGGTGCAGGGCACACTGCCGCTGCACCTCAACAACCCCGGCACCCCGATGACGCCCGCGCTGGCGTGGAACACCGCGGTCAGCTTCGTCACCAACACCAACTGGCAGGCGTATTCGGGTGAATCCACCCAAGGGCACCTGGTTCAGATGGCCGGCCTTGCGGTGCAGAACTTCGCCTCCGCCGCGGTCGGCATGGCCGTCGCGGTCGCGCTGGTGCGGGGGTTCGCCCGCCGCAACGCCACCGAACTGGGCAACTTCTGGGTGGACCTCGTTCGTGGCGCACTGCGGATCCTGCTGCCGATCTCGGTTGTGGCCGCGATCATCCTGATCACCGGCGGCGCGATCCAGAACTTCCATCTGCACGATCAGGTGGTCAACACCCTGGCCGGTGCGCAGCAGACCATCACCGGCGGACCGGTGGCCAGCCAGGAGGCCATCAAAGAGCTGGGCACCAACGGCGGTGGGTTCTACAACGCCAACTCCTCGCACCCGTTCGAGAACCCCACCACGTGGACCAACTGGGTCGAGATCTTCCTGCTGCTGGTGATCAGCTTCTCCCTGCCGCGCACCTTCGGACGCATGGTCGACAGCCGCAAACAAGGATTGGCCATCGCCGCGGTGATGGCTGTGCTCGCGCTCATCAGCGTCACGCTGATGCTGCGGTTCCAGTTGCAGGGCCACGGCACTGTCCCCACCGCCGTCGGATCGGCGATGGAAGGCGTGGAGCAACGGTTCGGGATAGCCGACTCGGCGGTGTTCGCCGACGCCACCACGCTGACGTCCACCGGTGCGGTGGATTCGTTCCACGACTCCTACACCAGCCTCGGCGGCATGATGACGCTGTTCAACATGCAGCTCGGCGAGGTCGCGCCCGGTGGTACCGGATCGGGCTTGTACGGCATGCTGATCCTGGCCGTCATCACGGTCTTCGTCGCCGGCCTGATGGTCGGACGCACGCCGGAGTACCTGGGCAAGAAGATCACTCCCCGCGAAATCAAGCTGGCTGCAAGCTATTTCCTGGTAACGCCGCTGATCGTGCTGACCGGTACCGCCATCGCCATGGCCATGCCCGGGCAGCGGGCAGGCATGCTCAACACCGGGCCGCACGGATTATCGGAAGTGCTGTACGCCTTTACTTCTGCGGCCAACAACAACGGCTCGGCGTTCGCCGGCCTCAGCGTCAACACCGAGTGGTACAACACCGCATTGGGCTTGGCGATGGTGTTCGGCCGGTTCCTGCCGATCATCCTGGTGCTCGCCCTCGCCGGGGCCCTGGCCAAACAGGGCCATACCCCGGAGTCGATCGGCACGCTGCCCACGCATCGGCCCCAGTTCGTCGGCATGGTGGCCGGCGTGACTCTCATCCTGGTGGCCCTGACCTTCCTGCCCATGCTCGCGCTCGGGCCCCTTGCTGAAGGAATTCACTGACCATGACCGTGACCGCAGTCGAGGCCCGTCTCGAGACGGGCGCCACGAAGAAACAGGTACAGGGCGGACTGCTCGACCCCAGGATGCTCCTGACGTCGCTGCCCGACGCACTGCGCAAGCTCGACCCGCGCACGCTGTGGCGCAACCCGGTCATGCTGATCGTCGAGATCGGCGCGGTCTGGAGCACCGTCCTCGCCATTGTCGATCCGAACTGGTTCGGCTGGCTGATCGTCTTCTGGCTGTGGCTGACCGTGGTGTTCGCCAACCTGGCCGAGGCGGTGGCTGAGGGGCGCGGCAAAGCGCAGGCCGAGTCGCTGCGAAAGACCAAGGCCGACACCATGGCTCGCCGACTCGTCGGCTGGGAGCCGGGTCAGTCCGGGCGCGAAGAAGAAGTTGCCGCGCCATTGCTTCACCAGGGCGACACCGTCGTCGTCGAAGCCGGACAGGTGATACCCGGTGACGGTGACGTGCTCGAAGGCATTGCCTCGGTGGACGAGTCGGCCATCACCGGCGAATCGGCCCCGGTCATCCGGGAATCCGGCGGCGACCGCTCGGCGGTCACCGGTGGAACCACCGTCCTGAGCGATCGCATCGTGGTCCGGATCACCCAGAAGCCGGGAGAGAGCTTCATCGATCGGATGATCGCCCTCGTCGAAGGCGCCAATCGGCAGAAGACACCCAACGAGATCGCGCTGAACATCCTGCTCGCCGCACTGACGTTGATCTTCATCTTCGCGGTGGCGACATTGCAGCCGCTGGCGATCTTCGCCAAGGCCAACAATCCCGGTGTGCCCGACTCACTGTCGCTGACCGCCGATGGCGTCTCTGGCATCGTCATGGTCTCACTGCTGGTGTGCCTGATCCCGACGACCATCGGCGCGCTGCTGTCGGCGATCGGTATCGCCGGCATGGACCGGCTGGTGCAACGCAACGTGCTGGCCATGTCCGGCCGCGCGGTCGAAGCCGCCGGTGACGTCAACACGCTGCTGCTGGACAAGACCGGCACGATCACACTGGGCAACCGGCAGGCGTCGGACTTCGTTCCGCTCGAGGGTGTCTCACCGGGGCAACTTGCCGACGCGGCGCAGTTGTCCAGCCTGGCCGACGAGACTCCCGAAGGCCGTTCCATCGTGGTGTTCGCCAAGTCGAACTTCGGCCTGCGCGCCCGCACACCCGGCGAGCTCGTCAATGCGAACTGGGTCGAATTCTCCGCCGCCACAAGGATGTCCGGCGTCGACCTCGAGAACGGGCACCTGCTGCGCAAGGGCGCGGCCAGTACCGTCGCACAGTGGGTACGCGACCAGGGCGGTGCCGTGCCGGCGCAGCTCGGCGACATCGTCGACGGCATCTCCGCGGCCGGCGGCACACCGCTGGTCGTCGGCCAGGTGGTCGACGAGAAGGCCGAAGTCCTGGGCGTCATCCATCTCAAGGATGTGGTCAAGCAGGGTATGCGGGAGCGCTTCGACGAGATGCGCAAGATGGGCATCCGCACGGTGATGATCACCGGCGACAACCCCTTGACCGCCAAGGCGATCGCCGATGAAGCCGGGGTGGACGACTTTCTTGCCGAGGCCACCCCGGAGGACAAGCTCGCGCTGATCAAGCAGGAGCAGGACGGCGGCAAGCTCGTCGCGATGACCGGTGACGGCACCAACGACGCGCCCGCCCTCGCCCAAGCCGACGTGGGGGTGGCGATGAACACCGGCACCTCGGCGGCCAAAGAGGCCGGCAACATGGTCGATTTGGACTCCGACCCGACCAAGCTCATCGAGATCGTCGAGATCGGCAAGCAGCTGCTGATCACCCGCGGGGCGTTGACCACGTTCTCGATCGCCAACGACATCGCCAAGTACTTCGCGATCATCCCGGCGATGTTCGTCGCGTTGTTCCCCGGCCTGGACCTGCTGAACATCATGCGGCTGCACAGCCCGCAATCGGCCATCCTGTCCGCGGTCATCTTCAACGCGCTCGTCATCATCGCGCTGATTCCGTTGTCGCTACGGGGCGTTCAGTACACCCCCAGTAGCGCCTCGAAGCTGCTGAGCCGCAACCTCTACATATACGGCCTCGGCGGGATCATCGCCCCCTTCATCGGGATCAAGCTGATCGACCTCGTCGTCCAATTCTTGCCAGGGATGTGACATGAACTTCTCCAGTCTCGTTCGTCAACACTGGGCGGCGCTGCGGGCGCTGCTGGTCCTCACCGTCATCGTCGGAGTCGGTTACCCGCTGTTCATCTGGCTGGTGGCTCAGATCCCCGGGCTCAAGGACAAGGCCGACGGTTCGATCATCGAGGTGAACGGAAAGCTGTTGGGCTCCAGCCTGATCGGCCAATCGTTCACCGACGATAAGGGCAACCCGCTGCCGCAGTACTTCCAGAGCCGCCCGTCGGCGGCCGGCAACGGATACGACCCGCTGGCCACCGGCGCGTCGAATCTGGGCCCGGAAAGCATCGTGGACAGTCCCGACAAGCCGAGCCTGCTGACCCAGGTCTGCACCCGCAGCAAGGCGGCCGGCGACCTCGACGGCGTCGACGGCACGCGCCCGTTCTGCACCGGCGACGGTGTCGGTGCGGTGTTGTCGGTGATCGGGCCGCGCGACGCCCGCGGCAACGTCGCCGCCCCCACCAAGGTCGTCAGCGTCAACGAGCCGTGCCAGACCACCACGACCCCGTTCCTCGCGACGTACGAGGGTGTGCGGGTGCAATGCGCCCAGTCCGGCGAGGACTACACGGCCGGGCAGATCGTCCCGATCAAGGGTGCGGCCGGTGAACCGGTGGTACCCGCCGACGCGGTGACCGCCAGCGCCAGCGGCCTCGACCCGAACATCTCCCCCGCCTACGCCGACCTGCAGATCGCGCGGGTCGCCAAGGCCCGCGGTGTCAGCGCCGACCAGATTCGGGGTCTTCTCGCCGAGCACACCGACGGCCGCACACTCGGCGTCTTCGGCGAACCGCGTGTCAACGTCCTCGAACTCAACATCGCGCTGGACGAGAAGTTCGGTATCAAGAGCTGATCTCACGGTGGATCGATCTGCGAATAATAGAGACGTGGACACCGTGCAACCGCCGCGCGTGACGTCCGGCGGCGACCCGCCGCCGGACACGTCGTCCGAGAGCGATTCGCAGCCCGCCTCCTGGAGCCCCCGGCCGAAGCGAGGCGAGTTGCGCATCTACCTCGGCGCCGCGCCGGGCGTGGGCAAGACGTTCGCGATGCTCGGCGAGGCGCATCGCCGTCTGGAGCGCGGCACGGATCTGGTGGCCGCCGTGGTCGAGACCCACGGCCGGAAGAAGACGGCCGACCTGCTCAGTGGCATCGAGGTCATCGCACCCCGCTACATCGACTATCGCGGCACCAGCTTCCCCGAACTCGACGTGCCTGCCGTGCTGGCCCGCAAGCCGCAGGTCGTGCTCGTCGACGAGCTGGCCCACACCAACACACCCGGCAGCAAGAACCCCAAACGCTGGCAGGACGTCGAGGAGCTGCTCGACGCCGGCATCGCGGTGATCTCGACGGTCAACGTCCAACACTTGGAGAGCCTCAACGACGTCGTCGCACAGATCACCGGCATCGAGCAGCAGGAGACGGTGCCCGACGAGATCGTCCGCAGCGCCGCCCAGATCGAGTTGGTCGATATCACCCCGGAGGCGCTGCGGCGCAGGCTTTCTCATGGCAATGTCTACGCACCGGAGAAGGTCGACGCGGCACTGTCGAACTACTTCCGCCGGGGCAACCTGACCGCGCTTCGGGAACTCGCGCTGCTGTGGCTGGCCGACCAGGTGGACGCCGCACTGGCCAAATATCGTGCCGACAACAAGATCACCGCGACCTGGGAAGCCCGCGAGCGTGTCGTCGTCGCGGTCACCGGTGGCGGCGAGTCAGAGACGTTGGTGCGCCGGGCATCTCGGATCGCATCGAAGGCCAGCGCCGAGCTGATGATCGTCCACGTGGCACGAGGCGACGGATTGTCCGGGGTCTCGGCACCGCAGATGGGGAAAGTCCGCGAGCTGGCCGCCAGCGTGGGCGCCACCGTGCACACCGTCGTCGGCGACGATGTGGGCAAGGCGCTGTTGGACTTCGCCCGCGAGATGAACGCCACCCAGCTGGTGATCGGCACGTCCCGGCGGTCCCGGTGGGCCCGCGTCTTCGACGAAGGCATCGGCGCGGCGATCGTCCAGGACTCCGGCAAGATCGACGTGCACATGGTGACCCATGAGGAGGCCAAGCGGGGCTTCTCGGTGCGGGCGGCGTCGCCCCGCGAACGCCGGCTGATCTCCTGGCTGGCCGCCGTCATCGTGCCGTCGGTCATCTGCGCGTTCACCGCGCTCTTCCTGGACAAGTACCTGTCCATCGGCGGCGAGAGCGCCATGTTCGTGGTCGGCGTGCTGATCGTCGCGCTGCTCGGCGGTGTGGCGCCGGCGGTGGTGTCGGCCATGCTGTCCGGTCTGCTGCTCAACTACTTCCTCACCGCACCGCGCTATACCTTCACCATCGCCGAACCCGACGCCGCCGTCACCGAACTGGTCCTGCTGATGCTCGGCGTCGCGGTCGCGATCCTGGTCGACCGTGCGGCCAGCCGCCAACGTGAGGCACGGCGCGCCTCCCAGGAAGCCGAGCTGCTGACCTTGTTCGCCGGCTCCGTGCTGCGCGGCGCGGATCTGGCCACGCTGCTGGAGCGGGTCCGCGAAACCTACTCGCAGCGGGCCGTGAGCATTCTGCGGGTCCGCGGACAGGACGAACAGATCGTCGCCTGTGTCGGCAAGGACCCTTGTGTGACAGTCGATTCCGCCGACACCGCCATCGAGGTCGGCGACGACGAGTTCTGGATGCTGATGTCCGGGCGCAGTCTGCCCGCCCGCGACCGGCGGGTACTCACCGCCGTCGCCAAGCAGGCCGCCGGGCTGGTCCGCCAGCGGGAACTCACCGAGGAAGCCAGCAAGGCCGAGGCGATCGAGAAGGCCGACGAACTTCGCCGCTCATTGCTGTCCGCGGTCAGCCACGACCTGCGCACACCGCTGGCCGGCGCCAAAGCTGCTGTGTCGAGCCTGCGTTCCGACGACATCGGCTTCTCCGAGGAGGACACCGCCGAACTGCTAGCCACCGTCGAGGAGTCGGTGGACCAGCTGACCGCACTGGTGGACAACCTGCTGGATTCGTCGCGGTTGGCCGCCGGGGTGGTCCGTCCCGAGCTCAAGCGGGTGTATCTCGAAGAGGTGGTCCAGCGTGCGCTGCTGAGCATCGGCCGCGGCTCCACCGGATTCGGCGCCAAGGGCCTCGACCGGGTGAAGGTCGACGTCGGAGATGCGGTGGCGCTGGCCGATGCCGGGCTGCTGGAGCGGGTGTTGGCGAACCTGGTCGACAACGCTCTGCGGTACGCCCCCGAATCGATCGTGCGGATCAACGCGGGCCGTGTCGGCGATCGGATGCTCATCAACGTCGTCGACGAAGGACCCGGCGTGCCTCGCGGCACCGAGGAGCAGCTGTTCGAGCCGTTCCAGCGCCTCGGCGACCGGAACAACAAATACGGTGTCGGACTGGGCCTTTCGGTTGCCCGCGGATTCGTCGAGGCGATGGGCGGCACGATATCGGCCACCGACACACCCGGCGGCGGTCTCACTGTGATCGTCGACCTGGCCGCGCCGCCGGGAGGGCGGTGAATGAGCAAGATCAAGGTGTTGGTGATCGACGACGAGCCGCAGATCCTGCGGGCGTTGCGGATCAATCTGAGCGTGCGCGGCTACGAGGTGATCACCGCCGCCACCGGCGCGGCGGCGCTGAAGGCCGCCGCCGAACAACGGCCGGACGTGATCGTGCTGGACCTCGGACTGCCCGATATGGACGGCATCGAGGTCCTCGGCGGGCTGCGCGGCTGGCTGACCGCGCCGGTGATCGTGCTGTCCGCCCGCACCGACTCCGCGGAGAAGGTCGATGCGCTCGATGCCGGCGCCGACGACTACGTGACCAAGCCGTTCGGGATGGACGAATTCCTGGCCCGGTTGCGCGCGGCGGTGCGCCGCGGGGCAGCCGCCTCGGAGACCGACGAGCCGGTCATCGAAACCGATTCATTCACAGTCGATCTGGCCGCCAAGAAGGTGATCAAGAACGGTGCCGAGGTTCACCTGACGCCCACCGAGTGGGGCATGCTCGAAATGCTGGTGCGCAACCGCGGCAAGCTGGTGGGCCGTGAGGAATTGCTCAAGGAGGTGTGGGGCCAGGCGTACGCCAAGGAGACCCACTATCTGCGGGTGTACCTGGCGCAGCTGCGCCGCAAGCTGGAGGACGACCCGTCGCATCCGCGGCACCTGTTGACCGAAGCTGGCATGGGCTATCGGTTCGAGCAGTGACGGTGGCCCGGCCGGTTCATCGAAATCGACGGCAGCGCGGGAAAATTCGAGAGCCCATCTCGCTGGCGTCGATCTCGGCGGCCCGCGCGGTACAGCTGTGGCGGCTGTGGTCGGCGGGGCGCGATGGACTCGTGAATCCCGACCGCGGGGCTCGGCCGCGAACTAGGGTGAGAACCATCCTGGCGAAGGAGATGATGTGTCATGAACCAGCCCAAACACACCGGTGGCTGCACCTGCCGTTGTAATGCCTGCGACGGCGGCCACCACTGCCACAACATCGGCAGCGGCTGCAAGGTCAAGCTCTAACCGACGGTGCCCGCGCTCGCGGGTTGACCGGCTGTATTGACGGGTATGCAGACCCTCATGGAGACAGCCCGTTCCGGCAGGCTCCAGCGGGCACGGGTCGGCCTGCTGGCGGTACAGGGAGCCGCGGTGCTGGTCGCCGCGGCGTTCCTTGCTGTCGCGATCGCCGGCTTCATTCCCGGTTTGACCACACATCTGGATCAGCTGCACTGGGCGCACGGTTCACGCTCGCAGCTGTTCGGTGTCTTCGAGACGTCGGTGGTGCACAACCTGCTGCACTTGGGCTTCGGCGTGGCCGGTCTGGCACTCGCGGGCACGTTCGCCCGAGCGCGGGCATACCTGATCGGCGGCGGGGTGATCTTCTTGGGCCTCTGGGTCTACGGTCTGCTCATCGACCTTTCCGGTCCGCGAAACATCTTGCCGCTCAACGATGCCGACAACTGGCTTCACCTCGCGATCGGCGTGGTCATGACACTGCTGGGCGTCACGCTCGCCGGCACCAAGACACCGACCGGTGCCGACGGGGAACCGTTGGTGCTGCCCGAGGACGAGTGAGAGACGCTCAGGCGAGCGACAGCGCGATCCCGTCGAGGATGTCGTGCTCGCTGACCACCAGCGCGTCGATCCCCGCCCGCTGACCCAGCGCGTAGGCGAGTTCCTCGACGACGATCGAACCGCCGCCGATGACGTCGACGCGACCCTCGTGCATCGGACCGAGCGCGGCACGCTGCTTGCGGGTCATCCCGACGAGTTGCTCGCAGACCGCAAGCAAGTCCGGAACCCCGATCCGCGACAGATGGATGGCCGCGGGATCGTAGGTGGTCATGTGCTGGGCCAGCGCGGCGATCGTGGTGAACGTGCCCGCCACCCCCACCCAGGTCTTCGCCTGGTCCACGGGTACCGCGCGCAATGCCTCGCCGAGACGTTCTCGCACCACCTCGCGGGCGGCGGCGATCTCGGTCGCGGTCGGCGGATCGGAGTGCAGGCAGCGTTCGGTGAGCCGCACGCATCCGATATCGGCGGAGAAGCTGGCCTGCACGCCGCCTGCCTCGTTACCCAGCACCACCTCGGTGGAGCCGCCGCCGAGGTCGACAACCACGAACGGCCCTGCGGCACTGTCCAGTTCACCTACCGCGCCGTTGAACGACAGCTCCGCTTCCTCGTGCCCGGTGATCACCTCGGCGACCGCGCCGGACACCACCGGGTCCAGCACCTCGGCGGTCATCGCGAAGAACACGTCACGATTGGCCGCATCCCGAGTGGCCGACGTCGCCACCATCCGCACCTTGCCGACATCGAACTGCTTGAGCAGCGCGGCGTAGTCGACCAGCGCGGCCTGCGTGCGGGCCAGTGCGTCAGGGGCGAATTGCCCGGTGGCGTCCACACCTTGACCGAGCCGCACGATGCGCATGTCCCGGTGCACATCGTGCAGGCGCCCCTCGGCCAGGTCGGCGATCAGTAGCCGGATCGAGTTGGTGCCGCAGTCGATGGCCGCAACCCGGTTCGTCTCTACGATGATGTCCACTCCTCGTTGTCCAGGATTCCCGCCATCCCCGGCTCGGCGGCCAGCACGGCCAGCGCCTCGTCGCCGAATGGGTTGACGCCCCTGCCTTTTGCCAATGAATGCGCGATCACCACGTGCAGACACTTGACCCGGTCGGGCATGCCACCCCCGGTGAACGTGGTGCCCAGCGGCTCGATCGCGTCACGCTCGGCCAGGTACGACTCGTGGGCCCGCCGGTAGGCCGCGGCCAGGTCCGGGTCCTGAGCCAACCGCTCACTCATGCCGCGCATCAGCCCGTCGGACTCCAGCCGGCTCGCCGCCGCGGTCAGCACCGGATGGGTCAGGTAGTACAGCGTCGGGAACGGCGTGCCGTCGGGCAGCCGGGGCGCGGTTTTCACCACGGCCGGTTCACCGTTGGGGCAGCGATAGGCGATCTCCAGTACGCCGCGCGGCTCGCGCCCGAGCTGCCGCGCCACCGCGTCGAGATCGGCGGGGTCAACCACCGGGCGCCGGGGGTGGTGCGGGACCGGGTTCAGGTGGCGGCGCGGGATCGGCGGCCGGGACCGGTGGCGGCCCGTGCGGGGTGTCGGCGATGGTGTGCCACAACGAGGTGTACCAGGGGTCGTTACTGCGCACCGGCGCGGCCTGCGGCCCGGTATCGGGTGTGACGACAGCTCCCGGCGGCAGCTGCACCTGATAGGGGATGTCGCCCGGCATCACGAAGCCGAGCCGCTCACGAGCCTGCGCCGCGATGTACACCGGATCAGCCAGCTTGGCCTTCTGCGACTCCAGATCGGCGATCTGCTGTCGCAGCGCGGCCTCTGTCGCGGCGAGCTGCTTCATCTCGGTGCGCTGCGCGAAATAGGTGCGCACCGGACCGGCGATGGTCAGCGTGAGCACGCAGACCACCGCAGCCAGGATGGCCGCGCGGCGGGCGGTGAAGCCCAGCCGCTGTTCGCTCTGACGCTCCGCCGATGCCGCGATGGCCCGGCGGACCGGTTCGGAGACCGTGTGCCCGGTCTCGGATGCGGCAGGCGCGACAACTCCGACCGCCTCCGGTTTGGCCCTGGTCTCGGTGGGACGGGGGTCTTTCTTGGCCGACGGCGACGTACGTGCGCGGACACGACCCGAGCCCCCCGGCCGGGAGGCCGGTGAGCGTCGCTTCGAATCGGGCCGCTTGCTTTCCGCCACAGTCTCTTTCAGGCCTCTTCCCGGTCCCTTCGGGACTTAGTCTCCGACCACGAACCGCGGGAACGCCAGGTCGCCGGCGTACCGCGCGGCATCGCCGAGTGCTTCCTCGATGCGCAGCAACTGGTTGTACTTGGCGACGCGCTCGCTGCGGGCAGGCGCTCCGGTCTTGATCTGACCGCTGCTGACGGCGACGGCCAGGTCCGCGATGGTGGTGTCCTCGGTCTCGCCGCTGCGGTGGCTCATCATCGTCCGGTAGCCGCTGTTGTGCGCCAGCGCGACCGCGTCGAGGGTCTCGGTGAGCGTGCCGATCTGGTTGACCTTCACCAACAATGCGTTGGCCGCGCCCCGCTCGATACCGTCTTCGAGCCGTTCGGGGTTGGTGACGAACAGGTCGTCACCGACCAGCTGCACCCGGTCGCCGATGGCGGTGGTGAGCTCGACCCAGCCGTCCCAGTCGTCCTCGGACAGCGGATCCTCGATCGACACCAGCGCGTAGGAATCAAGCAGGTCGGCGTAGAAGTGGCCCATCTGCTCGGCGGTACGCACCTCTTTCTCGAAGGCGTAACCCTTGCCGGCGGTGAAGAATTCGGTCGCCGCCACGTCGAGTGCCAGCGCGACATCGGTGCCGAGGGTGAAGCCGGCCGCCTCGATCGCCGTGCCGATCAGATCGAGCGCCGCCTTGGTGCCCGCGACGTCCGGCGCGAAACCGCCTTCGTCACCGAGCCCGGTGGACAGACCCTGCTTCTTGAGCACCGACTTCAGCGAGTGGTAGACCTCGGCGCCCCAGCGCAGCGCCTCTTTGAAACTCGGCGCGCCGATCGGGGCGACCATGAACTCCTGGACGTCGACGCCGGTGTCGGCGTGCGCGCCGCCGTTGAGGATGTTCATCATCGGCACCGGAAGGATGTGCGCGTTCGGGCCACCGAGGTAGCGGAACAGCGGCAGACCGGCACTGTCGGCGGCGGCCTTGGCCACGGCCAGGGAGACGCCGAGGATGGCGTTGGCGCCGAGCCGCGACTTGTCGGGGGTTCCGTCCAGGTCCAGCAGGGCCTGGTCGACCAGACGCTGATCGTCGGCCGACAGGCCGATGACGGCCGGGGCGATCTCGTCGAGCACGGCCTCGACGGCCTTCTCGACGCCCTTGCCGCCGTACCGGGCCGCGCCGTCGCGGAGTTCGACGGCCTCGTGCTCGCCGGTCGACGCGCCGGATGGGACGGCGGCGCGGGCGAAGGTGCCGTCGATCAGGGCCACCTCGACCTCGACCGTCGGGTTGCCGCGGGAGTCGAGGATCTCGCGGGCCGCGACCTGCTCGATGATGGGCACTGGCTCTCTCCTTGCGTCGTGGTCTGCGACGAACAGCCTAGATGGTCGATCTGCCGGGAGCGCTGTTAGAGCGCGTGCCCTTGCGCATATGCCGTCGCCCAGTCCCGCACGGTGCGGGCGTACTGGTCGGAATGGTTGTAGGCGTGCAGTGCGTTCATCCACCCGCGCGGCGAGGCCAGATCCTTACCCCGGAAGCACAGATAGCCCGCCGCGGACAGCGCCGCGTCGTCGATGTTGTCCGGACTGATCACCCCGTCGTTGTTGGCGTCGACGCCGTAGAGCCGCCAGGTCTCCGGGATGAACTGCATCGGTCCCATCGCCCGCACGTAGATCGGCTCGTCGCTGCTCACCGTTTTCTCGTCGTCGATGATCTCGAGGTTGCCGTTGGTGCCGTCGAGATGGACGCCGCGGATCGGCGGGCTGACGTCCCCGTTCGGCGCGACGACAGCGTCGCGGTAGGTGCCGTGGTGGCTCTCGACCATGCCGATCCCGGCCAGCGTCGTCCAGGCCAGATGGCAGTTGGGGTTCTCCACCTCCGCCACCCGCGCGGCGTACGCGTAGGCCTCCAGCGCGGTGATCGGGATGCCGAGTGCCGGCGCCCGCTGCGCCGCCCAGTCGTGCAGCTGATCGGCCGGCCGGCCCTTGGCGTGGGTATCGACGGCGGGCACCGGATCCCCCGGCGGCGGCGGAACCCCATCCGGAATCGGCGTGCCCAGCTGCCAGGAACAACTGGCCGCCAGCAACATCGCCGCCGCCGCAATGACGGCGGCAGCACGCAGCCAGCGCGTTGACGACACAGCACTCCTCGGGCCCAACCAAACATGTTCATCGTCCCACGGCTCCCGGGTCGTTAGTCCCTACCGGCGGGCCCGAACGGCCGGTAACTTCGTTACCTACCGTCTGTTAAGGTGAGCCGATCCTTCATTTGGTAAGCCTTGCTTGACCGGCATTGTCTGAAGTTAGTTAGGACGCGCGATGACCCACCTGGCGGACGTCTCGAGCGGCATCCAGACGACATTCAGCGCGGCCGCCCCCAATGTCAGCGCGCAGCTGTTCGGCAGCGGCCTGATCGGCGTCCGCGAGGGTCTGGAAGCCGGGATCATCGTCATGGTCCTGATCGCTTTCCTGGTGAAATCCGATCGCCGCGACGCCCTGAAGTGGGTCTGGCTGGGCGTGGGCGCCGCGGTGCTGATGACCGTCGTCGTGTTTCTGACGATCCAGTACGGCACCTACACGATCACCGGGCTGGCCGCCGAAGCCATCGCCGGGGTCGCCTCCCTGGTGGCCGTCGTGATCGTCACATCGATGGTGCTGTGGATGCGCAAGGCCTCGGCCAGCATGTCCGGCGAGCTGCGAGCCGGGATGTCGAAGGCACTCGAGACCGGCGCGTTCGCCGTCTTCGCCCTGGCGTTCCTGGCCGTGGGCCGGGAGGGCGTCGAAACCGCACTGTTCATGGTCGGCTTCGCCGAAGCCGAGACCGCCTGGCCGCTGCTCGGGTTGCTGATCGGCGTCCTGGTGGCCGCCGCCATCGCCTGGGGCATGTACGCCGGGGCGGTACGGATCAACCTGGCAAAGTTCTTCTCCTACACCGGCGTGTTCCTGATCCTGGTGGCCGCGGGCGTCCTGTCCTACGGCATCGGCGCGCTGCAGACCGTGGGCTGGCTGCCCGGCCTGGGCTCGAAGGCCTTCGACATCAGCTCCGAACACTGGTCGGCCTGGTACGGCGAGATCGTCCAGGGCGTCTTCAACATCACCCCCACCCCGACGGTGCTGCAGCTCATCTGCTGGCTGGCCTACATCGTCATCGTGCTCGCCCTGTTCCTGCGGCCCACCCACGCCGCGCCGAAGCCCGCTCCGGCCACCGACGTCGCCCCCGACACCGCCTCCGAGGACTCGGAGCGCTCTCCCCTTACCGAAAGGTCCCATAAGTGACGCTGCCCCACGGCATCAAGACTTCCACCGCCGCCGTCGCCGCGATACTCGCCGGAGTTTCCATGGCCGGATGTACCGCCAAGGAAACGAAGTCGGCGGACTCGAGCAGCAAGGCAGCCTCGGAGATCACCGTGAACGCCACGGACACCGACTGCAAGCTGTCGGGCACCCAGGCCGCCACCGGGCCGAGCACGTTCGTGGTCACCAACAACGGGACCAAGGTGACCGAGTTCTACGTGTACGGCGAGGGCGAGCGGGTGATGGGTGAGGTCGAGAACATCTCCCCCGGCCTGCAGCGCAAGCTTGTTGTTCAGCTCGCCGAGCCGGGCACGTACCAGACCGCGTGCAAGCCGGGGATGATCGGCGACGGTATCCGCGCCGACTTCACCGTCACCGGCAACGCCGTCGCGGTGGACACCCAGGGCGAATTCAAGGAAGCCGCCGAGAGCTACAAGCGCTACGTCAACAGCCAGACCGACGCCCTGATCCCGGCCACCCAGCTGTTCGTCGACGCGATCAAGAAGGGTGACGTCGCGGCGGCCAAGGCCCAGTACCCGGTCGCGCGCACGTACTACGAGCGCATCGAGCCGGTGGCCGAGTCGTTCCCCAACGATCTGGACCCGCGCATCGACCTTCGCGAGGCCGACCTCGAACCCGGCCAGAAATGGACCGGCTTCCACGCGCTCGAGAAGCAGCTGTGGGTCACCGGTCTGCAGCCCGACGCCGGCGCGCTGGGCGACCAGCTGATGGCCGACGTCAAGGAGCTCAACGACGGCGTGAAGGCACCCGGCTGGACCATCGACTCCACCCAGATCGCCGGTGGCGCACAGGGTCTGCTCGACGAGATCGCGGCGAGCAAGATCAGCGGCGAAGAGGACATCTTCAGCCACACCGACCTGTGGGACTTCAACGCCAACGTCCAGGGCAGCCAGACCGCGGTGGCCTCGGTCCGCCCGATCCTCGACAGCCGCAACGCCGATCTGGGCAAGCGGGTCGACAAGGGCTTCGCCGATGTCGAGGCGCTGCTGGCCAAGTACCGCAAGGGTGACGGCTTCGTGCTCTACGACACCGTGACCGAGCCCCAGCGACAGGAACTCTCGCGTGCGATCGACGCGCTGAGCAAAGAGGTAAGCCAGGTGCAGGGTGTCATCGCTCCCCAGTAACGAGGACAAGCCGATGGTGGCCTCCCCCGAGCCGGCACCGTCGGGAATGTCGCGGCGCAAGCTGTTCGGCGCGGCAGGCGTCACCGCCGCGGTGGTCGGTGCGGCGGGCGCCGGGGCGCTGGCCGGCCGGGCGTCCGCAGCAAGCTCGGTCACCGGCGGGCTGGACAAGCCGGTACCGTTCCGCGGCGAGCACCAGGCCGGGATCGTCACCCCCGCCCAGGATCGGATGCACTTCGCCACGTTCGACGTGACGACCGAGTCCAGGGCTGATCTCGTCGCGATGCTCAAGGAGTGGACCGGCATGGCCGAGCGGATGACCGCCGGCCAGGAAGCCGTCCACGACGGTGCTGTCGGCCTCAATCCCTATGCCCCACCGGCAGATACGGGTGAGGCGCTGGGGCTGACGCCGTCGCAGCTGACGTTGACCATCGGGTTCGGTCCGTCGCTCTTCCTCAAGGACGGCAAGGACCGCTTCGGGTTGGCCGGCCAGAAGCCGCAACTGCTGGAGAACCTGCCCAAGTTCCCCAACGAGACCATGGACCCGGCCCGCTGCGGCGGGGACATCGTGGTACAGGCCTGCGCCAACGACCCCCAGGTCGCGGTGCACGCGATCCGCAATCTGGCCCGGGTCGGCTTCGGCACCGTCGCGGTGCGGTATTCCCAGCTGGGGTTCGGCCGTACCTCCTCGACCACCCGGGAACAGTCCACACCGCGAAATCTGTTCGGGTTCAAAGACGGAACCGCCAACATCAAGGCCGAAGACACCGACACGCTGAACCAGCAGGTGTGGGTGGCCAAGGGCGACGGACCGGACTGGATGACCGGCGGCAGCTATATGATCAGCCGTCGCATTCGAATGCGGATCGAATCATGGGACCGCACAACGCTCCTCGAGCAGGAGCGGGTGATCGGCAGGCAGAAGGGCAGCGGTGCGCCCAACGGACTCAAGCAGGAGTTCGAGGAGCTGAACTTCGACATTGTCGACAACAAGAACGAGCCGTTGATCGACCGTGACGCCCACGTGCGGCTGGCATCCCAGCAGCACCTGAACGGTATCCAGATCCTGCGCCGCGGTTACAACTTCACCGACGGCTCCGACGGATTCGGGCACCTGGACGCCGGACTGTTCTTCATCGCATTCGTGCGCAACCCGGCGACCCAATTCATCCCGATGCAGATGGAGCTGGCCCGCCGCGATCTGCTCAACGAGTACATCACCCACACCGGCAGCGCGATCTTCGCGATCCCGCCGGGCCTGCGCGACGGCGACTACTGGGGCTCGACGCTGCTGGGCTGATCGACGTCGCGCAGCTCACTGCCCGCGAGGTCGTCGGCCAGCTCGGGCAGGTCCAGATCGTCGTCGACCCGCAGGAAGTCGACATCGTCGAGCACGTCGTCGTCGGTGACCACCTCGGGCACCGACGGTAGCTCCAGCGGCTCGACTTCCGGTGCCGGCCAGTGCCTGCGCCACTCGGCGGCGCTGACCGCGCCCAACGCCGCGGCGGCGTCGAGTTCCGTTGCGGCGTCGGTATCGCGCCGATTCGCCGCGATCGCGCGCTCGACGGCTCGTACGGTGTCCATGAATTCCAGTACGTCGGTGCGCAACTCGTTCTCGGCATCGCGCTCCGCCGAGACCGTCACCGTGACGATCGATGCCGGGATCAGCTCCGGCGGCAGCCCGGCGGTCGTCACCCGGGCAATCACCTTCTGCGCCAGCGCCAGCGCCGGCTGAGCGGTCGGCACGTCGTCGACACAGGAGACCCGGTTACTCTTCCCGAGATTCTCCGCGGCCTTGCGCTGTTCCCACTGGGCCAGTTGGTCTTCCAGCGAGATCGACTCCCCGGCCAGCACCGCGGGCACCCGGTTGCCGAGCTTGCGCACCAGCGCGTCGGCGACGTCGTCGATGGTGAATCCGTGCAACGCCTCCTCGGCGATCCGGGCGTGAAAGAGCACCTGCAGCAACACGTCTCCGAGTTCCTCGCGCAGCTCGTCGGCGTTGCCGCCGCGGACCGCGTCGAAGAGCTCGTAGGTTTCCTCCAGGAGGTAGCGCCGCAGCGAGTCGTGGGTCTGTTCGCTCTCCCACGGCCCGGCCGTGCGCAGCTTGTCCATGATCGCCACCGCGTCGACCAGCCGCTCGCCGGACTGCGGGGCGGGTGCGGCGATCAGCCGCTCACCGGCGGACAGCCGGGCCCGCACCCCGGGGTGCTGCCGATCGGAGGAGAGGAGCACCGGCGCGTCGGCACCGGTGAACACCGGTCGCGCCGACGGCAGCGACCACGGCACCTTGACCGGCATCTCCTCGGTGTACTGCACGTCACCGCCCAGCAGCTCCACGGCGTCGACGGGGACGAGCGACGGACGGCGCGGATCGACCAGGATGACGGTCACCGCTCTCCCCTCGCCGAGCCTGCCGGTGTGAACGTCGTTATATCAAGCTCGCCGTGCGGTTGTCCGTCAAGTGCGCGAAGCAGATCGGCAACCATCTGCACCAGTTCAAGGTCACGGATCCGGGGGGCGCCGACACCGCTGCCCGCCCGCGGAATCGGCACCATCACCGTCGAGGTCGTCGCCCGATAGTTCGCGCCGGGATAGACCCGCTTCAGCCGCAGCTGCGCCGAGTCGGGCAGCGTCAGCGGCGAGACACGAATCGTTGTGGCCGAACCACTTCCGGTCGCGGCGACCTCTGTCACCCCGTACCCGCGGCACACCAGCCGCAACCGGGCCATCGCGACCAGCCGCTGCGCGGGTTCGGGCAGCGGGCCGTAGCGGTCGGTGAGTTCCTCGACCACCGAGACGATGCCCGCGTCGTCGCCGGCGCCGGCCAGCCGGCGATAGGCCTCCAACCGAAGCCGGTCACTCTCGATGTAGTCCGGCGGCAGGTTGGCGTCGACCGGCAGATCGATCCGCACATCCTTGGGTTCCTCGGATGTGGTGACCGTCTTGCCGTCGGCCGCGGCCCGGTATGCCTCGACGGCCTCGCCCACCAGCCGGACGTAGAGGTCGAATCCCACCCCGGCGACGTGGCCGGACTGTTCGGCACCCAGCACATTGCCCGCGCCGCGAATCTCCAAGTCCTTCATCGCAACTGCCATGCCCGCGCCGAGTTCGTTGTTCTGCGCGATCGTGGCCAGCCGGTCGTAGGCGGTCTCGGTGAGCGGCATCTCCTTCGGGTACAGGAAGTAGGCGTAGCCGCGCTCGCGGCTGCGTCCAACCCGACCGCGCAGCTGATGCAGCTGGGACAGGCCGAAGGTGTCGGCGCGCTCGACGATCAGGGTGTTGGCGTTCGAAATGTCCAGCCCCGTCTCGACGATCGTCGTGCAGACCAGGATGTCGTACTCGCGGTTCCAGAAGCCCTCGACCGTGCGCTCCAACAGCTCTTCGGGCATCTGGCCGTGCGCGACCACCACCCGCGCCTCAGGCACCAGCTGCCGGACCCGGGCGGCCGCGGCGTCGATGCTGCTGACCCGGTTGTGGATGTAGAAAACCTGCCCGTCACGCAGCAACTCGCGCCGCAGCGCCGCGGCGACCTGCTTGTCGTCGTGGCCGCCGACATAGGTCAGCACCGGGTAACGCTCCTCCGGCGGGGTCAGAATGGTCGACATCTCCCGGATACCGGCCAGGCTCATCTCCAGCGTGCGCGGGATCGGGGTGGCGCTCATCGTCAGGACGTCGACGTGCGTGCGCAGGCTCTTGATGTGCTCTTTGTGCTCGACGCCGAAGCGCTGTTCCTCGTCGACGATCACCAAACCGAGGTCTTTCCACCGCACGGCGGTCTGCAGCAGCCGGTGCGTGCCGATCACCACGTCGACGCTGCCGTCGGCCATTCCCTCGAGCACGGCGCGCGACTCGGCCGGGTCGGTGAACCGCGACAGGCCCTTCACGGTCACCGGGAAGCCGGCCATCCGCGCACTGAACGTCTGCAGATGCTGATCGGCCAGCAGCGTGGTCGGGACCAGCACCGCGACCTGCTTGCCGTCCTGCACGGCCTTGAACGCCGCGCGCACCGCGATCTCGGTCTTGCCGTAACCGACATCGCCACAGATGACCCGGTCCATCGGGACCGGCTTCTCCATGTCGGACTTGACCTCCTGGATGGCGGTCAACTGGTCGATCGTCTCGGTGAAGCCGAACGCGTCCTCCATCTCGGCCTGCCACGGGGTGTCCGGGCCGAACGCGTGGCCGGGCGCGGCCTGCCGCTTGGCGTAGAGCGCCACCAATTCGCTGGCTATCTCCCGAACAGCCTTGCGCGCCTTGGTCTTTGTGTTGGTCCAGTCACTCCCGCCCAGGCGGCTCAGGCTGGGCTCCTGGCCACCGACGTAACGGGACAGCTGGTCCAGGGAATCCATCGGCACGAACAGTTTGTCGGCAGACTGCCCCCGCTTGCTGGACGCGTACTCCAGCACCAGGTACTCGCGCCGCGCGCCGCCGACGGTCCGCTCGACCATCTCGACGAACCGCCCGATGCCGTGCTGGTCGTGCACCACCAGGTCGCCCGCGGTCAGCGCCAGCGGGTCAACGGTGTTGCGGCGCTTGGCCGCCAGCCGCTTGCCCTCGGTGCCGGTCACCCGGTTGCCGGTCAGGTCGGTTTCGGTGATCACCACCAGGTTGGCGCCGGGCACGATGATGCCGTCGTGCAGCGGGCCTTTGAGCACACCGACCACACCGGCCTTCGGGGCTGCGCCGGATTCCAGCATCGCGGCCGGGGTGTCGCGCTCGCCGAGTTGCTCGACGACCCGATGTGCGGTGCCGGTGCCCGGCGCGACGACGGCGGCGAATCCTCCGGTCAGCACATGGGCGCGCAGCATCGCGAAGATCTCGTCGACGTTGCTCTGCTGGCCGCGGACCGACGGGGCGGCCCGCACGTCGAGTTCGGTGGCGTCCTCGGCGGCCAACTGGCTCACCGTCCACCACGGGTGGCCGGACCCGCGCGCCGCGGCCCGCACCTCCTCGAGCTCGCGGAACCCGGACCCACCGAGTTCTTCGATGTCGATCGGGGCGTCGCCGCCGAGAGCGGCCACCGACCAGGACGCTTCGAGGAATTCCCGGCCGGTCTTGATCAGGTCGGCCGCGCGGGTGCGCACCTTTTCCGGATCGCACACCAGAACCGGGGTGCCCTCCGGCAGGTGGTCGATGAGCAGGGTCAGGTCGTCGGGTCGCAGCACCGGCTGCAGCGCCTCCATCCCGTCGACCGGGATGCCCTCGGCCAGCTTGGCCAGCATGTCGTCGACGCTGCCGCTGACCTGGTTGCCGTCACCGCGCGGCCGGTCGGCGAGCAGCCTGGCGGCATGCGCCCGCACCTCGTCGGTGAGCAACAGCTCGCGGCACGGGACCGCGACCACGCTGTCCACGTCGATCTCGGGGATGGACCGCTGATCGGCGACCGAGAACATCCGCATCTCGCTGACCTCGTCGCCCCAGAACTCCACCCGCACCGGATGCTCGGCCGTCGGCGGGAAAAGGTCCAAAATGCCGCCGCGGACCGCAAATTCGCCGCGCTTGCCGACCATGTCGACGCGGGTGTACGCCAGCTCGACCAGGCGCGCGATCAAGGCGTCGAAATCGAATTCGGCCCCCGCAGCGAGTGTCACCGGTTCGACGGTTCCGACGTCGGGAGCCATCGGCTGCAGCAGGGAACGCACCGTGGTGACCACCACGCACAGCGGCGGGCCGAGGCGCTCGTCGTCGGGGTGGGCCAGCCGGCGCAGCAGCATCAGCCGGGCGCCCACGGTGTCCACCCCGGGCGAGAGCCGCTCGTGCGGCAGGGTCTCCCAGGACGGGAACATCGCCGCCGAGTTGCCGAACACGCCTCGCAGCTCGGCGGTGAGGTCGTCGGCGTCGCGGCCCGTCGCGGTGACCACCAGCAGCGGGCCCTTGCGGGCGACCGCACAGGCGGCGTACAGCTGTGAGCTGGCCGGCCCGACCAGCGCGAGTTCTTCGGGACGCTCGGCGGCCCGCTGCGCGAGTTCGACGAATTCCGGCGCGGTCAGCGCCAAGTCCACCAGCCCGGCGATCGGGGTGTGAACATACTCCTGCCCCGGTGCGGTCATGATGTATCCATCCTAGGCGGCGGGACCGAAGCCGTTGCGGCGGGCCGCGATTCGCTCGCGCGCTGTGACGCAGGTCGCGTTCACTCACCTTCCAGTTGCGGATCGGCCTCCAGATGGGTCAGGCCGTTCCACATCAGGTTCACCAGGTGCGCGGCGACCACTTCTTTCTTCGGCTCACGGGTGTCGAGCCACCATTGGGCGGTCATCGACACCGAACCGACCAGGGCCTGCGCGTACAGCGGGGCCAGCACGGGGTCCAGTCCGCGGCGGGCGAAATCACCGGCCAGGATCGAGGACACCTGGCTGACGGCGTCGTTGAGCAGGCTGGAGTAGGTGCCGGTGCTGATCGCTGCGGGTGAGTCACGGATCAGGATGCGGAAACCGTCGGTCCGCTCCTCGACGTAGGTCAGCAGGGCAAGCGCCACCCGTTCGACCCGGACCCGGGACCGGTTGTTGGTCAGCGACGACGAGATCCCGTCGAGCAGGGCCGACATCTCGCGGTCGACGACCACCGCGTACAAGCCTTCCTTGCCACCGAAGTGCTCGTAGACGACGGGCTTGGAGACGTTCGCGCGTTGGGCGATCTCCTCGATCGAGGTGCCCTCGTATCCGCGCTCGGCGAACAGGGTCCGCGCCACGTCGATGAGCTGGCGCCGACGTTCGGTGCCGGTCATCCGGGCGCGCGGTGCCCGCGGCTCCTTCTCCGGTGCTGCCACGCTGTACCTTTCCCGGGTCGCTGCGCTCCTGCCCTCCGGTGGGCCTTTCCCGGATCGCTGCGCTCCTGCCCTCCGGTGGACCTTTCCCGGGTCGCTGCGCTCCTGCCCTCCGAGGTGAGCGTAGCCGTCTGCATTAGAGTCTCAGGCGGACATTTCGGCCAGTCCGTCGTGGTGTAATCGGCAGCACCTCTGATTTTGGTTCAGATAGTTCAGGTTCGAGTCCTGGCGACGGAGCATATTGATGGAGGTCCAGGTGACCACGCAGACCGATGCCGCCGTCCTGGTGCTGGCAGCCGGGGCCGGAACCCGCATGCGCTCCGATACCCCCAAGGTGTTGCACACCCTCGGCGGGCGCAGCATGCTCTCGCACGCCCTGTACGCAGTCGCCAAGGTTGCTCCCCAGCACCTGGTCGCCGTGCTCGGCAAGGACCGCGAGCGCATCGGCCCGGTGGTGGCCGGGCTCGCGCAGGAGCTGGGCCGCACCATCGAGGTGGCCGTGCAGGAGCAGCAACTCGGCACCGGCCACGCCGTGCTGTGCGGACTGTCCGGGCTGCCCGACGATTTCGCCGGCACCGTCGTCGTGACCTCGGGCGACGTTCCGCTGCTGGACGCCGAGACGCTGGCCGAGCTGATCGCGGTCCACCGCGGCAAGCGTGCGGCGGCGACCGTCGTGACCACGACCCTGCCGAACGGAAGCGGCTACGGCCGGATCTTGCGCACCCAGGACGGCGAGGTCATCGCGATCGTCGAGGAAACCGACGCCACCCCGCAGCAGCGGGCCATCCGCGAGGTCAACGCCGGTGTGTACGCGTTCGACATCGCCGAACTGCGTTCCGCACTCAGCCGACTGTCGTCCGACAACGCCCAGCACGAGCTCTATCTGACCGACGTGATCTCGATCCTGCGCGCCGACCACCGGGTGGTGCACGCCAAGCACGTCGACGATGCCGCGCTGGTCGCCGGGGTCAACGACCGGGTACAGCTCGCCGACCTGGCGCGGGAGCTCAACCGGCGCGTGGTGGCCGCCCATCAGCGGGCCGGCGTCACGGTCATCGACCCCCTCAGCACCTGGATCGACGTCGACGTCACCATCGGCCGCGACACCGTGCTCCGGCCGGGCACCCAGCTGCTGGGCGCCACCCGGATCGGCGCGCGTTGCGAGATCGGTCCGGACACCACGTTGACCCAGGTGAGCGTCGGCGATGAGGCCTCGGTGGTGCGCACCCACGGCAGCGAATCGGTGATCGGCGACGGGGCGACGGTCGGACCGTTCACCTTCCTGCGGCCGGGCACCGAGCTGGGCGCCCGCGGCAAGCTCGGCACCTTCGTCGAGACCAAGAACGCGGTCATCGGCGCGGGCACCAAAGTGCCGCACCTGACCTACGTGGGCGACGCCGACATCGGCGAGAACAGCAATATCGGCGCATCCAGCGTGTTCGTGAACTATGACGGCGAGAACAAGAGCCGCACCACCATCGGTTCGCACGTGCGCACCGGCTCGGACACGATGTTCGTCGCGCCCGTCACCGTCGGCGACGGCGCCTACACCGGGGCGGGCACGGTGCTGCGCGACGACGTGCCCCCGGGCGCGCTGGCGGTGTCGGCCGGGCCACAGCGCAACATCGAGAACTGGGTGCTGCGCAAACGGCCCGGTAGCCCCTCGGCGCAGGCCGCGGCGAAGGCGCAAGAGTCCGAGTCGGGCAACGCAACCGACTGATCGGCGTCGCCAGATGTTGCCTTTTTGGTAACCCGGGGAGGTAGCACCGTACGATTGGCCCGTATCGATCCCCGACCGGCAAGGGCAGCACACAGTGGGCACGGACTGGACCGACAACCGCAAAAATCTGATGCTCTTCTCGGGTCGCGCGCACCCGGAGCTGGCGGATCAGGTCGCCAAAGAGCTCGACGTCCAGGTCACCGCGCAGACCGCACGCGATTTCGCCAACGGTGAGATCTTCGTCCGCTTCGACGAATCGGTTCGTGGCTGCGACGCTTTCGTCCTGCAGTCCCATCCCGCGCCGCTGAACAAGTGGCTGATGGAACAGCTGATCATGATCGACGCGCTCAAGCGCGGCAGCGCCAAGCGAATCACCGCGATCCTGCCGTTCTATCCCTACGCCCGCCAGGACAAGAAGCACCGCGGCCGTGAACCCATCTCCGCCCGGCTGGTCGCCGACCTCTACAAGACGGCGGGCGCCGACCGCATCGTCACCGTGGACCTGCACACCGACCAGATCCAGGGCTTCTTCGACGGACCGGTCGATCACATGCGAGCCCAGCCGCTGCTGACCGGCTACATCCGGGACAACTACAACTGCGAGAACGTTGTCGTGGTCTCGCCGGACTCGGGCCGCGTGCGGGTGGCCGAGAAGTGGGCCGACGCCTTGGGCGGCACACCGCTGGCGTTCATCCACAAGACCCGCGACCCGAAGGTGCCCAACCAGGTGAAGTCCAACCGGGTCGTCGGTGACGTGGCCGGCAAGACCTGTGTGCTCACCGACGACATGATCGACACCGGCGGCACCATCGCCGGCGCGGTCAAGCTGCTGCACGACGACGGCGCCAAGGACGTCATCATCGCCGCCACCCATGGCGTGCTGTCCGACCCGGCCCGCGAGCGACTGGCCGACAGCGGTGCCCGCGAAGTGATCGTCACCAACACGCTGCCGATCGACGAGTCCAAGCGATTCCCGCAGCTGACGGTGCTCTCGATCGCCCCACTGCTGGCCAGCACCATCCGCGCGGTCTTCGAAAATGGTTCGGTGACAGGCCTTTTCGATGGGGACGCATAGTTGTCAAGCACCATCTATCACAATCCCCGCTGCAGCACCTCCCGCAAGACCCTGGATCTGCTGCGCGACAACGGACTTGCGCCGGAGATCGTCGAGTATCTGAAGACACCGCCGTCGCGCGCCGAGATCGCGAAGCTGATCGCCGACGCCGGCATCGGCGTTCGCGCCGCCGTACGCAAGCGTGAATCCCTATACAGCGAACTAAATCTCGCCGACGCCAGCGATGACGAGTTGCTGGATGCCATGGCGGCCAACCCGATCCTCATCGAGCGCCCGTTCGTGGTGACCGACAAAGGCACCCGGTTGGCCCGGCCGATCGAATCGGTGCACGACATTCTGTGAGGGCCGGTAGCGCAGTCCTGTGCATCGCGCTGGCCACGACCGTGGCGGCGTGCGGGTCGACGCCGCCGGACTACTCCTCGATCTGGAGCACACCGGCGACCACCACCACGGCTGCTCCGACCACCTCGGGCAAACCGCAGCCGATCGCCGAATACCTCTACGGCGTCGGCGTGATCGGCGAGCAGATTCCGCTGGACAAGCTCACCGACATCACCGTCACGCTGCCGCGGCCGCCGGGCTGGACCAAGTACGACAACTCGAACTTCTCGCCGGGCACCGAAGTCATCGCGAAGAACAACACCTATCCGACGGCGATGGTGATCGTGTTCAAGCTGACCGGCAACTTCGACGTGGGCGAGGCGCTCAAGCACGCCAGCGCCGATGCCGAGATGAGTCAGAACTTCACCAAACTCAACGCATCCTCCGCTGACTTCAGGGGTTTCCCGTCCTCGATGATCGAGGGCAGCTACGACCTCAACGGCAAGCGACTGCACTCCTACAACCGCGTGGTGATCCCGGTGACTCCGGCGCCCGCCTTCCAGCGCTACCTGGTGCAGCTGACGGTGACGACGCTGGCCGATCAGGCCGCGGCGGCGTCCACCGATGTCGAGGCGATCATCTCCGGGTTCAACGTCGCCCTCAAGAAGTAGCGTCAGCCCGCTGAGCCGGGTCCCCCTAGAGTGACTCCCATGAGTTGGACCGCCGCAGATTTGCCGTCGTTCGCCGGGCGCACCGTCATCGTCACCGGAGCCAACAGCGGGTTGGGGCTGATCACCGCGCGCGAGATGGCGCGCGTCGGCGCACACACCATTCTGGCCTGCCGCAACGCGGCCAAGGGTGCGGAAGCCGCCGCCACCATGACCGGCGACGTCGAGGTGCGCGGCCTCGACCTCCAGGACCTGAGCTCGATCAGCGACTTCGCCGCAGGCGTCCAGAGCGTCGACGTCCTGATCAACAACGCCGGGATCATGGCTGTCCCCTACGCCGTCACCAAGGACGGATTCGAGAGCCAGATCGGCACCAACCATCTGGGCCACTTCGCGCTGACCAACCTCCTGCTGCCCAAAGTGACCGACCGGGTCGTCACGGTCTCGTCGTTCATGCACCTGCTGGGCAAGATCAGCCTGAAGGACCTGAACTGGAAGGCCCGGCCGTATTCCGCGTGGCTGGCCTACGGCCAGTCCAAGCTCGCCAATCTGCTGTTCACCAGTGAGCTGCAGAAGCGCCTCGACGCCGCCGGGTCCCCGCTGAAGTCGCACGCCGCCCACCCCGGCTACTCGGCGACCAACCTGCAAGGCCACACCGGCAACCGGATGGGCACCCGGATCTGGGACGCCGGCAACGCCGTGTTCGCCACCAGCGCCGACTTCGGCGCCCGCCAGACCCTGTACGCGGCTGCCGAGAACCTGCCCGGCAACAGCTTCATCGGGCCCAGGTTCGCCATGCGCGGACCGACCGGCCAGTCACCGCGCAGCCCGCTGGCCCGCAACCAGACCACCGCCGCCGGGCTCTGGCGGCTGTCCGAGCAGCTCACCGGCATCGAATTTCCGCTCTGAACCCCTGATCGGCTACCCTGGGGGCCGCGTCACGGCGAGGGTGGTCCAGCCACCGTTATCGACGAGGCTTCCTTTTATCGGTGCCTGCCTTAGCCGTGCGGATGACCCACGACAGGCAACAGGAGCACCCCTCATGGCCAAGAACGCCACCAACAACCTCACCGCCGCCGTGCGGGACAAGACCGGCAAGGGCGCCTCGCGCCAGGCCCGCCGCGACGGCAAGGTTCCCGTCGTGCTCTACGGCCACGGCACCGAGCCCCAGCACCTCGAGCTCAACGCCCACGACTTCGCCGCCGTCCTGCGCAAGCACGGCACCAACGCGGTGCTGACCCTCGACGTCGAGGGCAAGGAACAGCTGGCGCTGACCAAGGCCCTCTCCGTGCACCCGATCCGGCGGAGCATCCAGCACGCCGATCTCATCGTGGTTCGCCGCGGCGAGAAGGTGACCGTCGAGGTCAACATCACCCTCGAGGGCGACGCCGCCCCGGGCGCCCTGGTCACCCAGGACGCCAACACCATCGAGATCGAGGCCGACGCCATGTCGATCCCGCAGCAGCTGGTCGTGTCGATCGAGGGCGCCGAGGAAGGCACCCAGATCACCGCAGGCCAGGTCGAGCTGCCCGAGGGCGTGACGCTGATCAGCGATCCCGAACTGCTGGTCGTCAACATCGTGACCGCCCCGACCGCCGAGGAGCTCGAGTCCGAGGGTGGCGGCGAGTCGATCGAGGAGCAGGCCGCCGACGCCGCCGAGGCAGCCGAAGCCGCCGAGGGCGAGTCGGCCGAGGCCGAGTAAGACTGCCCGGTGGCCGAACCCCTGCTGGTTGTCGGCCTGGGCAACCCGGGCCCGCAGTACGCCAAGACCCGACACAACCTCGGGTTCATGGTGGCCGACGTGCTGGCCGGGCGCATCGGCGCACAGTTCAAGGTGCACAAGCGCTCCGGCGCGGAGGTCGTGACCGGCCGGCTGGCGCATCGTCCCGTGGTGCTGGCCAAGCCGCGCACCTACATGAACGAGTCGGGGCGCCAGGTCGGTCCGTTGGCGAAGTTCTACTCGGTCATGCCGGCCGACATCATCGTCATCCACGATGAGCTCGACATCGACTTCGGCCGGATCCGCCTGAAACTGGGCGGCGGCGAAGGCGGCCACAACGGCTTGCGGTCTGTGGCCAACGCGTTGGGGACCAAGAACTTTCACCGGGTCCGCATCGGGGTCGGCCGGCCGCCGGGACGCAAGGATCCGGCGGCGTACGTCCTGGAGCCGTTCACCGCGGCCGAGCGCACGGAGGTCCCGGCGATCTGCGAGCAGGCCGCCGACGCGACCGAGTTGCTGATCGAGGCCGGGCTGGAGACAGCCCAGAATCAGGTGCACGCCTGGTGAATCCGTAAGGGTTCGGCGGGCGGGCGTCAGGATTCCGTATAGACCGACGACGGGGATAGCGCGCGGGCGTAGACCTGAGTGCGTGACCACTTCTGTCTGGGGTTCTTTCGACGCCTACCCGGCGCGCTACGGTGTCGCCCGCTATCGGCTGGTGGTGTTCCCACCCGGTATCACCGCGTGGGAACGACGCATGGTGCGGGCGTGGCGCACCTGGCCGCTGTGGGGAGCCGCACTGTGGCTGATCCTGCAGATCGGCGGCGAGGCCGTCGGTATGTCCGCGACCGCGCTGGTCGCCGGGACGATGATCTATATCGCCGGCGGGGCAATCACATTCGCGCTGGCGGGTGAGACGCGGATGCGGGTGCGCACCCTGTGGGCCATCAGGGTCGCAGGCGTGCACCACGACGAGACCGAGCAACGGTATGAACAGCTGCGCGTCATGGCGCGGGCCCTGGATCATGCGGACCTGGATCTGGCGGAGGGCCGGATCTCCCCGCTGGAACACGAGGCCCGCTGGTGGGGTGTCTATGACGTTCTCGACTCGATGACGCCTGCCGCTCGGGAGGAGGATCGGCGCGCTCACCACGCACCAGCCACAGCCCCAGCGCAATCAGCGCAGCCACCTCGAACCCGGCGATGCCTCGTTCCACCACGCCGAGCGGGATCAGCCTCCACCACGGCCGATCAGTCGCCACACCGACCACGATCGCCCCGAACAGCACTGCCAGCCAACCGATTCCGACACCAGTAAGCCATCTGGCGGCTCGAGCGGTGACGTCCCTGCCACGAGCGATCAGCAACACCGCCAGTGGCAACGCGACGAATGCGAGGAGCGTCGCGACCCGGTGTACGGTGCCCGACGCACTCGGACCGGTGACCCAATTGTGCTTGGGGAACGCCACGACGCCCAGCAGGCCGACCACCCACAGCATCATCAGCACCGATCCTGCCGAGCGCAGCCGAACCCGTCCGGCACGGATCAGACCGTGCAGCAATGCCGCTGACGCGACCGCCAGGATCAGCACGGCCGCGACGAAAGCCGCACTGCCCGAGGTGTAGACGTACTCGGAGATGGTGGCGGCACGCAATTGTCTGCCGCGAGTGTGTTGCCCGCCCAGTGTGGCGTCGAGAGCGAGCACCGCGACGATCGCGAACGCGGAACCGAACACACCCATCCAGCCGAGCGCCCGCTCCATCGGACCAGCCTACGCGCGGCCCCGCACCCCGGAGTCGACGACTTTGACCGGCTTGTGCGGATAGCGTCGCTCGGCATGTGCCTTCGCTGCTGAATTGGGCAGCACATAAAGGGTTTCCACCTTCTCCTGCAACGGCCGCAACACCAGGTCCATGAAGCCCTTGCGGTCGTCCAGATAGGGTTCGATGACATCCTCGCCGGCCGGGCAGACGGCCAGGCAGTAGGCCGCTTTGTAGTTCGCCTTGAACGACAGGCTCTGCCACATCGAGGCGTTCTCCGAATCGGTTACCCGCGAACGAAAGTCGGCCGCGTCCTCGCTGTCGGCGATGGTCTGCGCCCAGTCGGTGAACCCGCCCATGAACTCGCGGTAGTTGTGCACCGAGCAGGCCATGAAGTCGAACTCGCCGTCTTTCTTGATCGCGCCCACCGGGCAGGCCGCGACACAGAGCTTGCACTCCAGGCAGGGTGAATAGTCCAGTGGTGAACCGTAACTGCTGACCGGTGCGTCAACGAGAATCGTGGCCAACAGGACGAAGTTCCCGAACTTGGGATGGATGACGTTGCGGTGGATGCCCATCACCCCGAGTCCGGCGGCCACCGCGACGGGCTTGTGGGCGACCACCCAGATCCGGCCCGGGTACCGGTCCATCTCCATCGGGAAGGTGGCCGACGGGTTCAACGCCCGGTGGCCGGCGTCCTCGAGGGCCCGGGTGATCCGGTGCGCGGCCTCGTTGATGATCTCCCCGCTGCGGTGGAATTCCTGATTGGCCACACTTCGCGCGACCGAGCGCACATTGTCCCGATTCATCCGGACCACCAGCGAGATGTAGCTCCGCGTGCCTGGCAGTGCGGCCTCGACGTGTTCGCGTTCGCTCGTCAGGTCCGGGTTGTCGACGGCGGCAAATGCCACATCGTCGGCGCCCGCGGCCAGGCAGATCCCGCGGAGCCATTCGGCGTCGATCACCGGTGCCGGCGTGGTGCGCTGCTTGGCCCGCACCGCCCGCACGGTCGGATGATCGGAGAGTTGAGGACGCATAGCTAGGTATAGTACTACATACCTAGCTATCACGTGATGTGGCGCACGCCGTCGCGCGGAATATTTGTTACCTATGTAAAGTTGTTTCACGCCATGCCCCGTCTCCCCGCGTCCCCGCATCCCGTGTCGGCCACGCATCGCGCTCACGTAGCCGCGACTGGAGGACAGCGCTGATGCGCCAGGGCCCGCTCGCGGGGCGCTACCCGGCCGTGGCCGCCATGGTCACCCTCGCCCTGATCCCCTACCTGGCGCTGTCGGCCGCGCTGGATCCGCTCGTGCCGATCATTTCCGAGCAGTTGCACATGACGACACAGACGATGGCGCTGAGTTCGGGTCTGGGCAACGCGGCCTACGCCGTGGGCACGGTGCTCGCCGTGCAGTTCGCGCAACATCTTCCACAGCGCCGAATGCTGCTCGCCTACGCCGTGGTCCTCGTCATCGGATCGGTCATCGCCGCGGCCGCACCAAATGCCGCCGCGTTCATCGCCGGCCACGTCCTGCAGGGACTGGCGACCAGCATGCTGCTGATCGCCGCCGCTCCGCCGCTGACGATCGGATTTCCGCGAGACAAGCTCCGCAACACCGCGGTCATCATGAACATGTGCGTGTTCGGCGCCGTCGCGCTCGGACCGTTCCTCGGGGGTGTGCAGGCCGAGGCGCACGCCTGGCGGCCACTGTTCTGGATCGTCGCCGCCGTCGCACTGGCGGCTCTGGTCCTGGCGGCGCTGACGTTCGACGACGCACCGCCTGCCGACCCGGAGGCGCCGCGCGATCTGAAGGCGATCGGGCTGGCGACCGTCGGCTGCACGGCCGCGTTCGTCGGCGCGGCTCAGCTGAGCACTCACGAGCTCTCCGACTTCGCCGTCACCGCACCGATGTTCGGCGGCCTGGCGCTGATCGTGGCGCTGATCGTCTACCAGTTCCGCGCGCACCGGCCGCTGCTGACCATCCGCACGATGTTGACCAGTGCGATCCCGGTGGCGGGCGTCGGCGTCGCACTGTTCGCCGCAGCCGCCTCGATCGCCGCGACCACGCTGACGGCGGCCGTGTTCATGCAGCACTTCAGCCCGGTTCAGGTGGGTTTGATCTACCTGCCGGAGCTGGGCGGCGCGATCGTCATGGCGGTGGTGTTCGGTGTCGTCATCACTCGCCGTGCCATGCACTTCCTGCCGCTGGTCGGCATGGGCCTGTTGGCCGCGGGCATCGCGGTGTTCCGGGCGTCGCTACCGGCGAATGTGCCGCTGGCACTGGTCGGTTCGGCATTGACAGGTTTGGCATTGGGCGCCACCGTCGCGCCCGCGCTGTTCGTCGCCGGGTTCTCGCTGCGGTCCAACAGCCTGCAGCGCGTGTTCGCGATCATCGAATTGCTGCGCGCCGTCGCAGCATTCATGGTGGCCCCGATCTTCGCGCACCTCGCGACGCGCTACTCCGGTGACATCCTGGAAGGCACCAACGTCGCGCTGTGGGTCGGCTTCGCACTCGCGATCGGCGGCGCGGTGTTCGGCGTCGCCGTCTACGCGCTCAGCGGCGCCCGCCCGCAGACACCGGATCTCGACGAGTTCCTCGACGGTGACTCCCCCGCGTGGTACTCACCCCCGCTGCTCGCGCGTCTGCGTGGCCTTCCTCCCGCACCCCCGGCCATCGCCACGCAGCCTTCGGCACCGCCCGTCGCGCATCGTCACCCGTCGCACGCGGCAGGCCCGGTACTGTTCGCCTACGACGGTTCCGATCTGGCCAGGTATGCGATCACTAAAGCGGCGCAACAGCTTTCACCATATCGAGATGCCGTGGTGGTCTGCGTCTGGCAGCCGGTCGACGTGGGCTTCACGCCGAGCGACAACCGGCCATTCGACGCCGACTGCGCCGGCGAGGTACGCCGGGCCGCCGAACAGACCGCCGCGCACGGCGCCACCCTGGCGCGTGCAGCCGGATTCGAGGCGTGCAGCTTGGCGATCGAGGCGGCACCGACCTGGAAGGGCATCGTCGACGCCGCCGATCAGCACGACGCCGGCCTGATCGTGCTCGGTCCGCACCGTCGCAGCGGTCTGTTCGGACACCTGCAGGGCAGCGTCGCGGCGGCGGTTCTGTCCCACACCACCATTCCGGTCCTCCTGGTCCCCCAGCCGTCGGGCGACCGGGAGCCGGAGCGGCCCCCGATTCGTCAGGAAGCCGGAGTAGCCTCGGCGCGGTGAACACCCTGCGCGATCCGAAGGTGGCGGCGGCCATCGACCGTATGTATGCCGAAGCAAGCGGGCAGATGGCTCAACTCCACGCGCGCGGCGCCCAATTGCGGGCGGCGAAGACCGCACAGGAGCGCGCCGACGCGTTCAGCGACTTCTATCTTCCGGTGACCCCCGAGTCGGGCCTGCTGCTCTACACCCTCGTCCGTGCGACCCGGCCCGCTCTTGTGGTGGAGTTCGGAACGTCGTTGGGGCTCTCCACAATTCATCTGGCCAGCGCGGTGCGGGACAACGGCACCGGGCGGGTGGTGACCACCGAGCTCAGCGCCGCCAAGGTCGACGCCGCCAGGAAGACCTTCGCCGAGGTCGGTCTGGACGATCTCATCACCGTGCTGGCCGGCGACGCCACGCAGACGCTCGCCGCCATCGACGAGACTGTGGGGTTCGTCCTGCTGGACGGCTGGAAGGACCTGTACGTCCCGGTCGTTGAGGTGCTGGCGCCGCGGCTGAGCGGCGGAGCGCTGGTGGTCGCCGACAACACCGGGCTCGCCGATGCGCAGCCGTACGTCGAGTACATCCGCGACCCGGCGAATGGTTTTGTCGGCGTGAGCTTCCCGGTGCGCGACTCCGATGCGATGGAGATCAGCTGCCGGGTCTGACGGGCTAGGTGACCAGCGCGACCGAGTTGGCGCGACGCAGCTTGCCCGACGGCGTCTTCGGAATGGTGCCCGGCCCGAGCACAACGACATTGCGCGGGCGCACGTCAACCTCGGCGACCACTTCGTGTGCCACCTCGTGCTCGATGCGCCGCACCGCGACGGGATCCTGCCAGGCGTTCGATTCGACGGCGACCGCGAAGGTCTCGCGGGAGTGCCCGGCATCCAGGCGCACCGCGACCGCACAACCGGGGCGCACCCCTTCCACACGTCCGGCGGCCCGCTCGATGTCGGTCGGGTAGATGTTGCGGCCGGCCATGATGATAACGTCCTTGACCCGGCCGCACACCACGACGTGACCGTTCTCGAGCAGGTAGCCGAGGTCACCGGTGTCGTACCAGCCGCATTCGTCCTGCGCGGGCACGAAGCCGCCCATGGTGATGTAGCCGGGGGTCAACGACTCACCGCGCAGCTCAATGATGCCCACACCCCGGGCCGGCAACACGTTGCCGTCCTCGTCGACGATGCGCGCCTCGAGGTCCTTGAGCAGCGGGCCGAGCGTGGCAAGCCGGCGGGTGTTGCCCTTCGCGGCGGGAACGGCGCGGCGCAGTGCGGCCAGCAGATCGGCGTCGACCTCGTCGACGACCAGCCCGGCGCCACACTCGGAGAACGAGACCGCCAGTGTGGTCTCGGCCATGCCGTAGGCCGGCAGGATCGCCTCGGGCTGGAGGCCGAACGGCTTACCGGCGTCCAGCAGGTCCTCGACATCGGCCGGGTCCACGGGCTCGGCACCGGACAGGGCGAAGCGCAGCGTGGACAGGTCGAACTCGCCGGGCTTGGCCTGGCGGCGCAGGCGCTTGGCGAACAACGCGTACGCGAAGTTCGGCGCCGCGGTCATGGTGCCCTTGTACTTATCGATCAGCTTGGCCCACAGCAGGGTGTCGCGCAGGAAGTCCATCGGCGTGACCTTGACCAGCTCGGCACCGAAGTACATCGGGATGGTCAGGAACCCGACCATGCCCATGTCGTGGAAGCAGGGCAGCCAGCTGACCATGACATCTTTCTCGATGTCGTACTTGGCCCCGATGAACATCGCCTCGGCATTGGAGTGGATGTTGCGGTGGGTGATGATGACGGCCTTGGGAGACCCAGTCGAGCCGCTCGTCAACTGCATCAGCGCGACGTCGTCTTCGGAGGTCTCGACCGGGTCGACGGGCTCGGCGGCCAGCAGGGCCTCCACCGTGAGCACCGTGACGCCGCGCTCTTCGAGTACCGGCACCGCGACGAGGAACGGGTCGGAGACGATGACGGCCTTGGCCTCGATCATGTCGATGACGGTCGCGGTGTCCTTGGCCCACTGCTCCAGGTCGGTACGCGGAGTGGGCTGGTGCAGCATGGTCAGGCTGGCGCCGCGCATCCAGAGCGCCTGGGCGGTCGGCGCGATCTCCACCGGGGCGCCGGCCAACACACCGACTGCGTCGCCGAGGCCGATACCGGCCTGCGCCAGGCCGCCCGCGATGCGACGGGCCCGCTCGTGCACCTCACGCCACGTGTGCCGAACCGGCTCCTGCGGTTCCCCGGTGACCATGCCCTTACTGCTGGTCAAGGCACTGTGGAACATCTTGTCGGTGAAACGGCTCACGACGACCTCCTCGGCATCCGGAGCTGGCTGATCAGCGACGTTGGGGATGAAGCGAACGCCCTGTATTTCATGCTCCACCGGCCAGAACGCCCTGCATAGGAGGCACGCCAGTACGACTGGGGAGCGGTTCGATATCGAAATGGTGATGATGCGCCGGTACCGCCCGGCCACCGCCCGCCCCGGACCGGGGTGGGCGATTCGTCTGTGTGCAGTACCGAGCCGCTAGTTGTCACCGTCGATCATCTTAAACTCCCCTTAAGTTACCGCCAAGTTTTACGCACTAATGAGAAGCGCGTCACACCCGCCGGAAGGCGGGAGGTCGGCGACCAGGGACGATCTGGCTAGGCCGGCTGGCCGGGCACGATCCGGGCGCCTTGGACCGGCCCACTGGCCACCCGGACGGTGCGGCACACGTCGGCGCCGGCCAGTTCGGTGCCCACGTCGACCGCGGCGGACGCCGACTCACACAGGAACGCACACGTCGGCCCGGATCCCGAGACGATGCCGGCCAGGGCACCCGCTTCGGCACCTGCGCGCAGGGTCCGGCGCAGCCCCGGGTTCAGGCTCAGCGCCGCGGCCTGCAGATCGTTGCCCAGCAAGGGGGCCAGCTCGCGCGGGTTGCCGCCGGCCAGTGCTCCCAGCAGCGGCTCGGGATCGGTCAGCCGCGGCGGATCACCCGCTTCGCGGAGCCGGTCGATCTCGCGATAGACCTCCGCCGTGGACAGTCCGTCCTGACCGAAGGCCAGCACCCAGTGAAATGTGTTGCGGGCCAACACCGTCGCCAGCTCTTCGCCCCGACCGGTGCCCAGCGCCGTGCCGCCGTGCAGAGCGAACGGGACGTCGCTTCCCAGCTCGGCGGCCAGCGCATGCAGGTCGCGGCGCGGCACGCCCAGCTCCCACAGATTGTTCATCGCGACCAGAACCGCCGCCGCGTCGGCGCTGCCGCCGGCCATCCCACCGGCCACCGGTATCGACTTGTCGATGGTGATCTCCACGTCCGGCGCGCGCCCGATGTGGTCGGCCATCAGCTCGGCGGCCTGCCAGGCGATGTTGGTCTCGTCGACGGGCAGCTGATCGGCGCCCTCCCCGACCACCCGCAGGGACAAGAGGTCGGCGTTGCGCACCGTCACCTCGTCGACCAGAGACACGGCGTGGAAGACCGTGGCGAGCTCGTGATAGCCGTCGGCGCGGCGGTCACCGACCTCCAGGTACAGATTCACCTTGCCCGGCACGCGCACGGTCACCGATCCGGTCGGCACCCATTCGGCAGCGATAGAACCGTTGGACGAGGGCACGCCCACGAGACTATCGCGCCGTGCGCAATTCGCCTGGCCGTCACCGACCCGCGCTCTAGGGTCGAACCGTGACGAACCCCGGGCAGTCGTTCGCGGGCTACGTCGTCGACAGGGAGCTGGGCCGCGGCGGCGAGGCGGTGGTCTACCTGGCCCGCGGGGCCGACCGGACACCGGAACTGGTCGCGCTGAAGGTGCTCGACGACGACCACCGCACCCCGGCGAGCATCGCCCGCCTGGCCCGCGAATACCGCATCGCCGACCGGCTGCGCCACCGCCACATCGTGACCGTCTACGACCATGGCCGGCACTGGATGGCCATGCAGTACGTCGACGGCGGCGACGCCAGCGGGCTGAGCTCGCCGGCGACCCGGCTGGCGGCGCTCGCCCAGATCGCCGCGGCCCTCGACCACGCCCACCACGACGGCATCGTGCACAGTGACGTCAAACCCACGAATATTCTTGTGCACCAGAACTTTTCCGAATTCGGCGCGGTTCTCATCGACTTCGGCGTCGCGCACATCCTCGCCGAGGACGTCTGGCACCGGCCCGCGCAGGTGGTGACCTCGCTGCCCTACGCCGCACCCGAACTGCTGCAGGGCCGCCTCCCCCAAGCAGCGACCGACGAGTACGCGCTGGCTTGCACCGCGTTGGAATTGCTCACCGGCGCACCGCCGTTCGCGTGCGACAATCCGCTGGCGCTGGTCGACGCACACGTGCACAGTCCGCCGCCGGAGGTGTCGACACGGATCCCGTGGCTGACGAGGTCGTTCGACCTGGTGCTGGCCAGGGCGATCGCGAAGGACCCAGACCGGCGATACCCGTCATGCACCGAGTTGGTGCATCACCTCACCGAAGCGGTGCGAAGCGCTCAGAACACCTGAGCCGGCCGCGACGGGCCTTCGGAGGAGTCCGTCGAAGGAGTGAAGTCTGCCGATCGCTGCAGCAGCCGCACGAAGTCGGCGACCGTCAGCGTCTCCCCGCGGCGGGCGGGATCGATGCTGGCGGCCAGCAGACGTTCGGCGGACTCGTTGCCGGAGCCGGCCCACTCCAGGAAGGCGTTGCGGGCTGTCTTGCGGCGCTGCGCGAAGGCGATGTCGATCAGATCGAACACGCTCTCGCGGAAGTCGTCCTCGGTCGGCCACGGCGAGGTCTCGTGGCGGTCGATGCGCACCAGACCGGAGTAGACCCGCGGAATCGGCCAGAACACCGTCGGCGACACCATGCCGTAGCGGCGGACCTTGCCGAAGAACCGGACCTTGACGCTGGGCACGCCGTAATCCTTGCCGCCGGGCTCGGCGGCCAGGCGCTCGGCCACCTCGGCCTGGACCATCACCATCACGGTCCGGATCGAGGGGAATTCGGCCAGCAGATGCAGCAGCGCCGGCACGGCGATGTTGTACGGGAGGTTGGCCACCACGGCGGTCGGCGGCTCGACGAGGTCGGAGCGCTCGATGCCGAGGATGTCGCGGTTGAGCACGGTCAGCCGGTGGATCTCGCTGTGCGAATGCTCCGCAACCGTCTTGGGCAGACGCTGGGCCAGCACCGGGTCGATTTCGATCGCGCTCACCGTCGCGCCGCGGTCCAGCAACGCCAGCGTCAGGGAGCCGAGGCCGGGGCCGACTTCCAGGACATGGTCGTGCTTGTTTATCCCGGAAGCGGAGACAATACGACGCACGGTATTTGCGTCGTGTACGAAATTCTGTCCCAGAGATTTACGCGGCTTGAAGTCGAGTTCTTTGGCCAGATTTCTGATCTCTGTCCGCCCGAGTAAACGAATTGTCACGATGCACCCCTACCACACACGGGCCACGCTCCCCAGCCTTGTCGCGATCTTGTTACTTCAGCAATCGCAATTTGTTCTTCTCTGGTTGCCAAATCGGCTCGCTCAGCATAGCGCAGTCCGCCGTTTCTTTCCCAGGTGTTTTGATCAAATTGCACACCGCCGAAGTAACCGTTACCGGTATTGATCGCCCAGTTGCCGCCCGCTTCGCACCTGGCAATGGCATCCCAAATGGGTCCGTTGAGCACCTGAGGCACCTCGGTGCCGGGCTTCGCACCGACCCGCAAAACCGAATCACGCGCCGGCACAACGACAATGTTGGCAACGGGAAGCCGGCCCGTTTCCACTCCGTTGACCTTGGCGACAGCAAAAGTTACGTCTTGCAAGCCGGGCGTCCCGGGATCTTCCACGACCTGGCGGCTCATGTTCAGCGTCGGGTCCTCGATCCGCTGGGCGTTCGGTGCCAGCGGCATCTGCTGAGTGACCTTCTCGACGCGAATCCGGGTGACCTGGATCTGCATACCGGCGATCACCGGCGAGGACGGCGCGGGCACCACCGAGTCGGCCTGCTCCAGCGGCACGCCCGCGGCCGCCAGCAGACCCGCCACATTCGGCGCGGCCAGATGCACGGTCTTCACCACTCCGCCGTCGTTGATCTGGACCGTCTTGGCGCTCACCACGGGAAGCGCCATGCCCTCCAGCGGCAACCGGCTGCCACGCGAAGCCGCCGCCGGCGCGGTGTCGGTCATCCGCAGCTGGGCCAGCGCCTCGTCCACGGTCGACGCCGTGGTCCACACCTGCTTGGCGTCCTTGCCGTCCAGCGAGATCTGCAGGGGCCGGCTGCGGCGCAGCACGATCGTCTCGGCTTCTGTGACGGGCTGATTGGCGCCGGGGAACAGGTCGTCGCGCTCGCCGACGGAGTAGCCGTTCTCCTGGACGACGTCGATGACCCGCGACTTCATCGTGCTGACCTTCAGCTGGGCACCGTCGACGTTGAGCGTCACGGTCTTGTGGGAGCTCACCGCGAACGCCCCGGCACCGGCCAGTGTCAGCAGCACTGCGGCGACGACGAGACGAAGGATCGGTGACGGCGACTGATGCAGCTTGGTCAACGCATTCAAGAGTTTCGGTCCTGCCTAAGTACTAAAAAAGCAACAGGGGCGCCAATGTGGCTCCCCTTTGATCACAAGACGGTAACGAACCATCCCGGCCCGGAGCAACCCGGGCCCGCCGCTCTCAACAGACCCTTAGAGACCGTAGACCCGCCGCGCGGTGTCCGATGACTGCTCAGCCAGCAACTCCGCCGGGCGCCCGACGACCTCGGCCAGGGCGCGCACCGTGTAGGGCAGGCAATACGGCTCGTTGGGTGCCCCGCGGAAGGGGTGTGGGGTCAGGAACGGGGCGTCGGTCTCGACCAGCAGCTGCCCGGGCGGGATCAGCGCCGCCGCCTCGCGCAGGTCACGGGCGTTGCGGAAGCTGACCGTGCCGGACAGGCTGAGCACCCACCCCGCCGCGACGCAGGTCTTGGCCATCTCGGGCCCGGAGGAGAAGCAGTGGAAGATGACCGCCTCGGGGGCGCCCTCGGCACGCAGCACGTCGAGCACCTCGGCGTCGGCGTCGCGGTTGTGGATCATCAGCGGCTTACCCGTGCGCTTGGCCAGGTCGATGTGCCAGGCGAAGGACTCACGCTGAGCCGAAGGGTCGGCGCAGCCGTCGAGCTTGCCGGGCCAGTACAGGTCCATGCCGGTCTCCCCGACCGCCACCACCCGCTCGTGGGTGGCCAGTTGTTCCAGCTCCGCGCGGGCGTCGTCGGTCAGCGCATTCGCGCGGGTCGGATGCAGCGCCACCGCGGCGTAGACGCGCGGGTCCCAGGTGGCCGCCTCGGCGGCCCAGCGGGCGGCATCGAGATCGTCGGCGATCGTCACCGCGGCCAGCACGCCCGCTTCGCCGGCGCGGTCCATGATCGCGCGGACGTCGTCCGCAGTGCGGGCGCCGCACGCGTCCAGGTGGGTGTGCGCGTCGATCAGCGGCGTCAAGGGCTCTGGCAGCGGCGGCGGCTCGCGCCTCTTGTCCTGGGAACCCACGCCCACACTTTAGGGTGAACCCCAAATGAGTAAGCCGCCGTACTACCTGACCACCGCGATCGCCTACCCCAACGGGGCGCCGCACATCGGCCACGCCTACGAATACATTGCGACCGACGCGATCGCCCGCTTCAAGCGGCTCGACGGTTTCGACGTGCGCTACCTGACCGGCACCGACGAGCACGGGCTGAAGATGGCGCAGACGGCCGCCGCCGAGGGCATCCCGACCGCCGAGCTGGCGCGGCGCAACTCCGACGCCTTCCAGGCGATGCAGGAAAAGCTCGGGGCGTCGTTCGACCGTTTCATCAGGACCACCGACGCCGACCATGTCGACGCGTCGATCGAGATCTGGAAGCGGATGGATGCCGCAGGCGACATCTATCTCGACTCGTACTCCGGCTGGTATTCGGTGCGCGACGAACGCTTCTACACCGAGGACGAACTCGAAACCCGCGCCGACGGCAACAAGTACTCCATCGAGACCGGCACGCCCGTGACGTGGACCGAGGAGCAGACCTACTTTTTCCGGTTGTCGAACTACGCGCAGCGACTGCTGGCCCATTACGAGGCGCACCCGGAGTTCATCGGTCCCGATGTCCGCCGCAATGAGGTCGTCAGCTTCGTCTCGGGCGGCCTTCGCGACTTGTCGATCTCGCGGACCACCTTCGACTGGGGGGTTCCCGTCCCGGGCCACCCGGACCACGTGATGTACGTGTGGGTCGACGCGCTGACCAACTACCTGACCGGCGCCGGCTTCCCCGACACCGACTCCGAGTCGTTCCGCAAGTACTGGCCCGCCGATCTGCACATGATCGGCAAGGACATCATCCGCTTCCACACCGTGTACTGGCCCGCGTTCCTGATGTCGGCCGGAATCGAGCTGCCCAGAAGGGTTTTCGTGCACGGCTTTCTACTCAACAGCGGCGAGAAGATGAGTAAGTCGGTCGGCAATGTCGTCGACCCGTTCGCGCTCGTCGACGCCTTCGGCCTCGATCAGGTGCGCTACTTCCTGCTGCGCGAGGTGCCGTTCGGGCAGGACGGCAGCTACAGCGAGGACGCCATCATCGGCCGGATCAACGCCGACCTGGCCAACGAGTTCGGCAACCTGGCGCAGCGCTCGCTGTCGATGGTCAACAAGAACCTCGACGCGCGGGTGCCGGAGCCCGGTGAGTTCACCGACGCCGACCGGGAGCTGCTGGCGCTCGCCGACGAACTGCTCCCCACGGTGCGCGCGCACTTCGACGTGCCGGCCATGCACCTTGCCCTGGAGGCCATCTGGGCGATGCTCGGCGCCGCCAACCGGTACTTCTCCGCTCAAGAACCCTGGGTGCTGCGCAAGTCGGAGGCGGCGGCCGATCAGGAGCGGTTCCGCACGGTGCTCTACGTGACGCTGGAGGTGGTGCGGATCGCCGCGCTGCTGATGCAGCCCGTCGTCCCCACATCGGCGGCCACCCTGCTCGATCTGCTCGGGCAGGAGGCGTCGGCCCGCGACTTCGGCGCCGTCGCGGTACGCATCGCACCCGGCACCGAACTGCCGGCACCGGCTGGCGTCTTCCCGAGGTATCAGCCGACCGAGTGACGCTGTGAGCTGAGTGAGTGGAACGAGCGCAGCGAGAGACGGGAACGAAGCGAACAAATCCGACGCTGTGAGCTGCATCACGTAGCGTCACATCCACCGGCCCCCTGGTGTCTCGAGGTCAGCACGCTCAAGCGACCTCAAAGGAGAGATGTGATGACCGAGCAACGCGCCCGAGTTGTGGTGATCGGTGGCGGCTACGCCGGAGTGATCGCGGCCAACCATCTGCGGCAGCGACCCGATGTCGAGATCACCCTGCTGAACCCGCGGCCCGATTTCGTCGAGCGGATCCGGCTGCACCAGGTGATCACCGGTTCCGACGATGGAGTCGTCGACTACGCCGAGATCCTCGGCCCCGGTATCGAGTTGGTGGTCGACGCCGCCACCCGCATCGACACCGAGACGCGGCAGGTCGAACTGTTCAGCGGCCCCCCTGTGCCGTATGACTACCTGATCTACGCGGTGGGCAGCGGCTCGGCGCGGCCGGCGGTGCCGGGTGCGGACGAATTTGCCTATCCCATCGCCGATCTCGAAGAAGCGCAGCGGCTGACCACCGCGCTGGCCGACCTGCACTCTCGTGCCCCGGTGTGTGTGGTCGGCGCCGGCCCGACCGGCATCGAGACCGCTGCCGAACTGGCCGAGCAGGGCCGCACGGTCACGCTGGTGTGCGGTCCGGTCCTCGGGCCCTACCTGAGCACGCCTGGGCGCCGGTCGGTGGCCAAGCAGCTGCGCAAGCTCGGCGTCGAGATCGTCGACGGACCGCAGGCCGTGGTGACCGCGGTGGCCGCGGATGCGGTCACCCTGGCCGACGGGCGCAGGCTGGCGAGCGCGGTGACGATCTGGACCGCGGGGTTCGGGGTCCCCGATCTCGCGACACGCTCCGGCCTGCGTACCGACGCGATCGGACGACTGCTCACCGACGAGACCCTGACCAGTGTGGACAGCAACCGGATCGTGGCGGCCGGCGATGCCGCCGCCCCGTCAGGTCAGCCGCTGCGGATGAGCTGCCAGGCCGCGATCCCGCTGGGCGCCCAGGCCGCCAACACCGTGCTGGCCCGGCTCGCCGGGGATCAGCCCGCTGCGATCAGCCAGGCGTTCACCGGTCAGTGCATCAGCCTCGGCCGCGGTGGCGCGACCATTCAGATCGCCCGCACCAACGACGTTCCGCTGCCGCTCTACATCGGCGGCCGCGCGGCCGCGACGATCAAGGAGGCGGTGTGCAAGGGCACCATCGGCTTCCTGCGCCGCGAAGCCCGCAAGCCGGGCTCCTATTTCTGGATCAAGGGCGGCGGCAAGCGCCCCGCTCCCGAGCCTGTGGCGACCCGGTGACAGCGGCCGAGGAGCACGCCGACCGGTTCACCCTGCTGCGGCCGCTGCTGTTCACCATCGCCTACGAGATCACCGGGTCGGCCACCGAGGCCGACGACGTGTTGCAGGACAGCTATTTACGTTGGGCGACAGTAGATTTGGCTGAGGTTCGAGACACCAAGGCGTACCTGGCCCAGCTGGTCACCCGGCAGGCGCTGAACACGCTGCGCTCGCAGTCCCGCCGCCGGGAGGACTATGTCGGCCCGTGGCTGCCTGAACCGCTGCTGCTCGACGAGCACGACGGGGCCGCCGACGTGGTGCTGGCCGAGTCGGTGTCGATGGCGATGCTCGTGGTGCTCGAGACGCTGACTCCCGATGAGCGTGCGGTCTTCGTGCTGCGTGAGGTGTTCGGCTTCAGCCACGACGAAATCGCCGATGCGATAGGAAAATCCACGGCCGCGGTGCGGCAGATGGCGCATCGCGCCCGCGAGCATGTGCACTCGAGGCGGCGCCGGTTTTCCCCATTGGACCCGCAACAGTCCGAGCAGATCACCACGCAATTCCTGATGGCGGCGGCGACCGGTGACCTGGAGGGGCTGATGAGCATGCTGGCGCCCGACGTGGTGTTCACCTCCGACAGTGACGGCAAGGTCAGCGCCGCCCGCCGGCCGGTGCTGGGGCCGGCCAAGGTCGCCAGGCTCATCATCGGGCTGTTCCGCCAGGCGACGCCGGAGTACCGGATCGAGGGGGCGAACTACAACGGGGCGCCCGCGATCGTCGTCTTCCGCGGTGAGCAGGCCGAGTCGGTGATGCTGGTGGAGATCACCGAGGGGACGATCACCAACTTCTACGCGATGCGCAACCCGGACAAGCTGGCCGCCGTCACCGTGCGCAGGGAGATCAGCCGCTGATCCTTTGCGTCTGCCGACCGCAGGCGTCAGGCTATGGCGATGCGCATCGACCGGCTCGGGGACCTCGGCACCGCCGCCGAGGTCCTGCGCGCCGTGGCCGCCGGCGCGCGTCTGCGCGGACTGGCGCCACCCGCCGCTCTGGCCGGTGACTGGTTCGGCGCCGGCGCGGTGATCGCCCCCACCCTCTCGGTGCGGGCGGTCGAGCCCACAGCGGTGTTCCCGGTGCCGCCTGGTCACCGCGGTGACGCGGTCGGTGGCGGCTGGATCGGCTACCTGTCCTATCCCGACGCAACGGCCGACGGCGCGCCGCCGCGAATCCCCGAGGCGGCCGGCGGCTGGACCGACAATGTGCTGCGATTGGACCGCGACGGCTGCTGGTGGCACGAAAGCCTCTCCGCCGCGCCGATCGCGGGATGGGTGGCCGACGCCTTGTCGTCCCCGGCCCCGCCGCTGACTTACGACATCGACTGGGACAAGCCCGATTTCGCGCGCCACCAAGACGGCGTGCTGGCCTGCCTGGCGGCGATCGAGGCCGGCGAGGTGTATCAGGCCTGCGTGTGCACACAGTTCACCGGCACGCTGCGCGGCTCGTCGCTGGAGTTCTTCGCCGACGCCGTCACCCGGACCACACCGGCGCGGGCCGCCTACCTGGCCGGCGATTGGGGCGCGGTGGCATCGCTGTCACCTGAACTGTTCCTGCGACGCACCGGCGACGACGTGGCGTCCAGTCCGATCAAGGGGACGCTGCCCTTGCACCGGTCGCCGGACGAACTGCGGGCGTCGGTCAAGGACGTCGCCGAGAACATCATGATCGTGGATCTGGTGCGCAACGATCTCGGCCGGGCCGCCGACACCGGCACCGTCACCGTCGCCGAACTGCTCACGGTCCGGGCCGCACCCGGGGTGTGGCACCTGGTGTCGACGGTGGCGGCCAAAGTTCGCCCCGAGATCCCCAACGGCGCACTGCTGGCCGCGACCTTCCCCCCGGCTTCGGTGACCGGAACTCCGAAAACCCGTGCTCGGCAACTGCTTTCACAGTGGGAACCACGGCGTCGCGGCGTGTACTGCGGGACGTTGGGAATGGCCTCCCCGATCGCGGGCACCGAACTGAACGTGGCAATCCGCACCGTCGAGTTCGATGCGGCCGGCGGGGCGGTGCTCGGCGTCGGCGGCGGCATCACGGCCGACTCCGATGCGATGGCCGAATGGCAGGAATGCCTCGATAAGGCCGCGCCGGTTCTCTACGCGTCCCGGGCTCGCAGCACCGCGTCATAGAGCTCCCGTTTCGCCGGTGCACCCGGATGGGTGTCGACCACCTGGGTACAGGCGTCCTTGACCCGCATGCCGTCGGCGACCAGCAGTTCGACCTCGGCGACCAGCGTCGGCAGGTCGGTGGTCAGAACCGCGGGGGCGAGCACCACGGTGATCTCGCCGAGCACCTTGTCGTCCGCCCACTGCGCGAGCTCGGCCAGCGAGCCGCGAAGGATCTCCTCGTGCACCTTCGTCAGCTCACGGCACACCACCACCCGCCGGTCCGGGCCGAGTTCGTCGACCGCGTCGCGCAGGCAGTCGGCCAGCCGGCGGGGTGATTCGAAGAACACGCAGGTGCGTTGCTCAGCGGCCAGGCCGGCCAGCCAGGTCCGTCGCGCGGACTGCTTGCGAGGCGCGAACCCCTCGAAGCAGAACCGGTCCGACGGCAGGCCGGAGACCGCCAGTGCGGTGGTGACCGCCGACGGGCCGGGCAGACAACTGACGGTTAGGTCAGCCTCGATACACGCGGTCACCATCCGATAGCCGGGATCGTTGATCAGCGGCATCCCGGCGTCACTGACCACCAACACGGTGGCGCCCGCCTTGATGTCGTCGAGCAGCGCCGGCACCCGGGCCGCCTCGTTCTGGTCGAACAGGCTGACCATCCGCCCGGCGATCCGCACGTCCAGTGATTGGGCCAGCGAGCGCACCCTCCGGGTGTCCTCGGCGGCCACCACGTCGGCGGTCGCGAGGGCGTCGACCAGTCGTTTCGACGCGTCCCCCGGCTGACCCAGCGGCGTGGCACCGAGGATCAGTCGCCCAGTCGTCACGCCCGACAGCCTACGATCGCAGGCGATGTCCACGACAGCCGATGACCTCGCCGTGCACGAACGCCACGTGCCCGTCATCAGCCCGGGACCGTTGGTGCCGGTCGCCGACTTCGGCCCGATCGACCGCATCGAGGGCTGGGTGGCCACCGCGATCATCACCGCGCTGGCCGCGCTGACCCGGTTGATGAACCTGGGTTCGCCCACCGACGCGGGCACCCCGATCTTCGACGAGAAGCACTACGCGCCGCAGGCCTGGCAGATGCTGTCGAACTACGGCGTCGAGGACAACCCCGGCTTCGGGCTGGTGGTGCACCCGCCGGTGGGCAAGCAGATGATCGCGTTGGGCGAGGCGATCTTCGGCTACAACGGGGTGGGCTGGCGGTTCACCAGCGCCGTGTTGGGCGTGCTGCTGGTCCTGCTGGTGGTTCGGATCGTGCGGCGGATCAGTCGCTCCACGCTGGTCGGGTCGATGGCCGGGCTGCTGCTGATCGCCGACGGGGTGAGCTTCGTCGCGGCGCGCACCGCGCTGCTCGACGGCATCCAGACCTTCTTCGTCGTCGCGGCGTTCGGGGCGCTGATCGTCGACCGCGACCAGGTCCGCGAGCGAATGCACAACGCGCTGCTCGAGGGCCGCATCGCCGAGACGCCGTGGGGTCCCCGTCTCGGGGTTCGGTGGTGGCGCTTCGGCGCGGGCGTGCTGCTGGGCGTGGCGACGGCGACCAAGTGGTCGGGTTTGTACTACATCGTGTTCTTCGGCGCGATGACGCTGGCGTTCGACATCGCCGCCCGGCGCGCATACCGGGTGCCGCGGCCGTGGTTCGGCACGATCCGCCGCGACGTCGGACCGACGGCCTATGTGTTTCTGGCGATTCCGTTCGCGGTGTACCTCGCGTCGTACGCGTGGTGGTTCTCCTCCGAGACCGCGGTCAACCGGTACGAGGTGGGCCAGTCGATCGGCGAGCGGCAGTGGTATCAGCCGCCGGATGCGATCCGGTCGCTGTGGCACTACACGTACAAGGCGTTTCACTTCCATGCGACGCTGACGAACGCGAACGGCAACCACCACCCGTGGGAGTCCAAACCGTGGACGTGGCCGATGTCGTTGCGGCCGGTGCTGTATGCGATCGACAACCAGAACGTCCCGGGCTGCGGCAGCGCCTCCTGCGTGAAGGCCGTGATGCTGGTCGGCACCCCCGCGATGTGGTGGCTGGCGGTGCCGGTCCTGTTCTACGCGGTGTGGCGCGCGTTCGTCCGTCGCGACTGGCGCTACGCCGTCGTCCTCACCGGTTACGGCGCCGGGTTCCTGCCCTGGTTCGCCGACATCGACCGGCAGATGTACTTCTTCTACGCGGTGCCGATGGCGCCGTTCCTGGTGATGGCGATCGCGCTGATACTCGGCGACATCCTGCATGCGCGAAACCAGAATGCCGAACGACGAACGCTCGGGCTGATCGCGGTGAGCTGCTACATCGCGCTGGTGATCACCAACTTCGCCTGGCTGTACCCGGTGCTGACCGGAGTACCGATCTCACAGGCGACGTGGAACATGGAGATCTGGCTGCCCAGCTGGCGCTAAGAGCTATCCACAGGGCGAGATCGACACCACGGTCGTGATTTCGAGAATTCCACAGCCCTGAGGTCGTTTTCGCGGTGCTGACTAGTCGGTTCTGATCCCGCGCCGCAGCATTCGGGCATGTCGTCGCCGTTCATCGGAAGTGCCGCAATCGCCAGCGGGCTACTCACGCGCGGCCAGTTGCGCTGGAACTACACCGCAATACATCCCGACGTGTACATCCCCAACGGATCCGAACGCACCCTCGACGTCCGCACCCGGGCAGCGGCACTGTGGGTGCCGGACGGCATCATCGCCGGGCGTGCGGCGGCCGCTTTGCACGGGGCGTCGTGGGTCGCCGCGGCCACCCCGATCGAGCTCATCGGGCGTGCCCGCCGCCACCAGCCCGGCGTCGTCGTGCGCGAGGAACGCATCGGCTCAGGCGAATTCATGCTGGTGGACGACGTGGTCGTCACGACGCCCGAACGCACCGCGCTCGACCTCGCTCGCCACCTGGCGAGAGGCGAGGCCGTCGCCCACCTCGACGCACTCGCCGCGGCCACCGGCGTCGAATCCGCCGACGTACTCGCGCTTGGCGACCACTACCCCGGCGCGCGAGGAATCCAGCGAGCGCGATCCGTCCTGCCGCTGACCGACGCGGGCGCCCAGTCGCCGCGGGAATCCTGGCTGCGGTTGCTGTTGATCGACGCCGGATACCCTCGTCCCGCGACTCAGGTTCCCGTCTCGGACGGCTACACGACGGCGTTCATCGACCTCGGATGGGACGAGCCGAAGATCGGGCTGGAGTACGAGGGTGCGCATCACCAGGCCGATCGCAGCCAACACGTCCGGGACATCGGCCGCTACGACATGCTCGAAGCCATGGGCTGGCTGATCATCCGTGTGGTGAAGGAACACAGCCGGGCCTACATCCTTCAGCGAGTGCACGACGCTTTCACCCGCCGGCGACTCGCACTGGCGAGATCTGCATGAGGGTCGCGAATCCGGCTGGTCCACAGCCATGGTGTCGATCTCGCCGAGGCGTTAGAGCCCCAGCATCGGCTTCAGCAGTTCACCGACCGCGGCGACCCCACCCGGGGTGTACCCGTTGATCGTCGCTGCGGACAGGATGACGCCGTCGACACCCGCGTCGAGCACCTTGGTCTTGATCTGGTCGGCGATCTGCTCCGGGTTGCCGAAGACGGCCTGCTGCTTGAAGTCGTCCGGGATCATGTCGGCGGTGATGTTCTCGTCGATGAGCGCGATCGCGAGCACACTGGTCTCCAAGGTGGCGGGGTCGCGGCCGATCTTCTCGCACGCGTCGGCGACCACCTGGACCTTGCGCGGCAGCTCGTCGAAGCCGGCGATGATGTTCAGGTGATCGAAGTGCTTGGCGGCCAACGGAATTGTCTTCTTCTCGCCGCTGCCGCCGATCATCAGCGGAATGTGGTCGCGGAAGCGGGGATTGGCGAACGCCTCTTTGGTTTGGTAGTGCTTGCCGTCCACTGTCACCCGCTCGCCCTTGAGCATCGGCAGGATGATGTCCAACGCTTCGTGCAGCTTGTTGAACCGGTCGGTGAAGGTGCCGAACTCGTAGCCCAGTGAGTCGTGTTCGAGTTCGAACCAGCCGGTGCCGATGCCCAGGACCGCCCGGCCCTGGCTGATCACATCGAGGGTGGTGATCTCCTTGGCCAGCAGGGCCGGGTTGCGGTAGGTGTTGCCGGTGACCAGCGTGCCGAGCTGAACCCGGCTGGTCGCCGTCGCCAGCGCACCCAGCGCGGTATAGGCCTCCAGCATCGGCTCCTCGGGCGCACCGAGCCCGGGCAGCTGATAGAGGTGGTCCATAAGGAAAACCGAGTCGAACCCGGTGGCCTCGGCCTCTTCGGCCTGCGCGATCACGGTCGGAAACAGCTCGGCGACGCCGGTGCCGTAGGAGAAGTTCGGGATCTGAAGTCCAAGTTTGATTGCCACGTCTGTGAACCTAACCCCGACTAAGCGGAGCGTGCGCCCCGTTTCACTCTCCGCGAACCCGGGAATAGACCGCGCCGTAAGGTCAGGGCCATGAAAAGCCGCGCAGCGATCGTCCGCGAGGTCGGCGGCACCTGGTCGGTCGAGGATTTCGAACTCGACCCCCCGCGCTCCGGCGAGGTGCTGGTGCAGATGGCCGCCGCCGGGCTGTGCCATTCCGACGACCACATCCGCAACGGCTTCATGTCACCGCCCTCCGGACCAAGGGATGCCCCGACCTCGCGTCCCCCGACCATCGGCGGTCACGAGGGTTCGGGGGTGGTCGTGGAGGTCGGCCCCGGCGTCACCGAGCTGGCTCCCGGCGACCATGTCGTGACCTCCTTCGTCGCGGTGTGCGGGCATTGCCGCTGGTGCGCGTCGGGCATGGAGTACCTGTGCGACAAGGGCGCCGGGGTGCTGACGCCGGGCATGCCGACCGACGGCACCTTTCGCCACCACACCCTCGACGGGCACGACGTCGGCCACACCTCCAAGATCGGCGCCTTCGCCGAACACACTGTCGTCGCCGCGGATTCGCTGGTGAAGATCGACCCGGACATCCCGCTCGTGCCCGCCGCTCTGCTGGCGTGTGCGGTCCCGACCGGGTACGGCTCGGCGGCCCGCCGCGGCAATGTGCGCGGCGGAGACACCGTCGTGGTGGTCGGCGCCGGCGGCATCGGCACCGCCGCCATCCAGGGCGCCCGGATCAACGGTGCGACGACGATCGTGGCGGTCGATCCCCTTGAGAACAAACGCAAGTCGGCCATCGACTTCGGCGCAACCCACACCGCGGTCTGGGCGGCCGATGCGAAAGACCTGGTTCGGGACCTGACGCGCGGGGTGATGGCGGACTGCGTGGTTGTCGCGCCGTCGGACATCACCGGTGACGATGTGCGCGACGCGCTGGCGCTCACCCGCAAGGGCGGCACCTGTGTGCTGACCGGTATGGCCCCGTCCGGCCCGCTGCCGGTCCACCTGGACATCCAAGACCTGGTCTTGATGAACAAGACCCTGTGCGGAACCGTGTTCGGCTCGTGCAATCCGCGTTCCGAAATCCCGCTGCTGGCAAGCATGTACAGCGCGGGCCAGCTGCGCCTCGACGAGATGATCACCACCCGCTACCGCCTCGACGACATCAACGACGCCTTCGACGACCTGATGCAGGGCCGGTTGATTCGCGGCGTCATCGACTTCGGGATCGCTTGAGCGCGCCCGTGACATCTCCCCTGTCGGGTATCCGGGTGCTCGAGATCGGCGACCGGATCGCCACCGCCTACTGCGGCAAGCTGCTGCGCGACGCCGGCGCCGAGGTGGTGATGGTCGAACCCCCCACCGGCCACCGACTGCGGCGGTACCGACCTGTCGGTGTCGCACCGTCCGAGGGCGACAGCCCGTTCTTCTCGTTCCTGGCCGGCGGCAAACACAGCATCGCCGTACCGTCGGTCACCGCCGCGCTGCTGGATTCCGCCGACATCGTCATCCTGGGCGCCACCCCGCAGCAGGCCGCCACGCTGGGCCTGAGCGCGGACGAGATCACCTGCTGCACAACACCGGTGGTCACGGTGTCGAACTTCGGCTGGGAAGGCCCGTGGGCAGAACTGCCGGCCACCGAGTTCACCATGCAAGCCTGGTGTGGCTCGACCGGGTCACGGGGAGAGCCGGACCGGCCGCCGATCGCCGTCGGCGGCGACCTGGGTGAGTTCATCGCCGGTAGTTACGCCGCATTCTTCGCGCTCGCCGCGCACCGCTCTGGCGGCGGCTTCGACATGTCGGTGCTGGAAGCGATGACCACGTCGATGCAGGTGTTCTCCTGGCTGCGTAAAGAATTGATGCTTCTCGAGGTCGTCGGCCGCTCGACCGAGGTGCCGTCGGTGGAGCGCGCCAAAGACGGTTACGTCGGAATCTCGATGGCCACCGGTCAGCAGTGGCAGGACTTCTGCGCGATGGTCGAATGCCCCGACCTGGCCGACGTTCCCGAGTTGCGTTTCCAGGTGGGCCGCTGGGAACAGCGCGGCCTCATCCGGGCCCGCATCGGCGACTGGTTCGCCACGCACACCGTCGCGGAGATCGTCGAGCTGGCCGAGTTGTTCCGCATCCCGATGGCGGCCATCGGCAACGGTGAAACACTGTCCGGGATGGATCATTTCGTCGCGCGGAAGTCGTTCGTCGATCATCCCGCCGGGTTCCGCGCGCCGGGGCCGCCGTGGCGGATGAGTCGCACGCCGCCACTGCCGCCGGCGTTGCCTCCCGCTGTCGGTGACACCGTGGCCGACTGGACGCCACGGGACAAGCCGGACCGCGCGGGCCTGCCGCTCGACGGTGTCCGGATCGTGGACCTGACCGCGTTCTGGGCCGGACCGGCCGCCACTCACCTGCTGGCGATGCTGGGTGCCGACGTGGTCAAGGTCGAGTCGGTACAGCGCCCGGACGGGATGCGCTTCGCCGGCGGGTTCCGTGCGGACGTCGAGCGGTGGTGGGAGTACAGCTGGGTCTTTCACGGCGTCAACTCCGGCAAGCGCTCGGTGACCCTGGATCTGGAATCCGAGGAAGGCAGAGCACTTTTCGGTCGGATGGTCGCCGAGGCCGACGTGGTGATCGAGAATTTCACCCCCCGGGTGATGGAGAACTTCGGGCTGGGGTACGAGGCGCTGCGCCGGTTCAACGAGCAGATCATCGAGGTTCGCATGCCCGGGTTCGGGCTCGACGGCCCGTGGCGCGACCGGGTGGGCTTCGCGATGACGATGGAGCAGCTTGCGGGGCTGGCCTGGATCACCGGGTATCCCGACGGCCTGCCGACCGCCCCGCGCGGTGCGTGCGACCCGCTGGCCGGAGTGCACGCCGCGTTCCTCACCCTCGCCGCCCTGGAGCACCGCAGGCGCACCGGTCAGGGGCAACTGATCGAGGTGCCGATGATCGACGTGGTGCTCAATGCCAGTGCGCTGCAGGTGATCGAGCGCGACGCCGCGGGTGTGCTGCTGACCCGCCGGGGCAACCGCGGGCACGAGTTCGCCGTGCAAAACGTCTACGCCTGCGCCGGGCATGACCAGTGGGCGGCGGTCAGCATCCGCCACGACGCCGACTGGGCCGCGCTCACAGCGCTTCTCGGCCAACCGAACTGGGCGCACGGCGTGAGTTACACCGCCGATGCGGGCGACCTCATCGACGGCCATCTCGCCGAGTGGCTTGCGACCCGACCCCGAGACGAGGCCGTCGCAGCATTGCTTGCCGCCGGGATACCCGCGGCGCCCGTTCTGCAGCCGCCCGATGTGATCGACAACCCCTCGCTGCAGGCACGTGGGTTCTTCCAGACGGCGTCACACCCGCTGTGCGGACCACTGCCCTACCCGCGGCCGCCGGTCACCGGGCACTTCGTCGCTGCGGCGGCTCCGCTGCTGGGACAGCACAATGCTGACATCCTCGGCGGTGCACTGGGATTGACGGATCAGGACCTGGCTCGCCTGGCGGCCGACGACGTGATCGGGTCCTGGCCGCTGGGACTGTGACCGCCCGTCCGGTGAATCCAGTCGCCGGGCTTCAACCGCCACGTGCGACGGGCGTATTCGATTTCGGTGTATGGCCATTGCGTGACGATGCGACCACCGGCTGAGCGAAAATAGCTGCCGCACTGCGTCCACACCGTCTGTTCGAGTTCGGCGGAGATCTCGTCGTTGAATCGCCGCTCGGCTTCCGGGTCCACCTCCAGCGTGCCGCCTGTGCGGCGTAGCCGCGCCACCGCGTCGGCGGCCAGCCGGGCCCCCGCCTCCAGGATGTACACGATCGAGTTGCCGCCCTGATTGGTGTTGGGCCCGTACAGCATCAGGAAATTCGGGAAACCGCTGACCGCGACACCGAGGTAGGCGCTGGGGTCTTCGCCCCAACGGTCGTGCAGCGACTGCCCTCCGACGCCGACGACCTCGATGCCGGCCAGGTAACGGCTGGTCTGGAATCCGGTGGCGAGCACGATGACGTCGGCCTCGGTGGTCGACGAGGCGGTGCACACCGCGTCCTCGGTGACCTTCTCGACGGGTTCGGTCACCAAAGACACGTTGTCCTGCTGCAGCGCGGCGTAGTAGTCGCCACCGAGCAGCACCCGCTTGCAGCGGAACGGGTAGTCCGGGGTGAGCGCCTCGCGGAGCTGTTCGTCGGTGACGTTGCGGCGCAGGAACTCTTCGGCAATACACTGCCGCCCAGCCACCCGGGGGTCGTCGAGTCGCAGCGCGGTGTTGTCGTGCTGCTCCTTCCACAGCCGCCACCGTTCGCGGCGCCCGGCCCAGGGGATATGCCGGAAGCGGTCGAGCTCGCCGGCGGTGAACGCGCGATCGTCCTTGGGCACCATCCACGGCGGTGTGCGCTGGAAGACCGTCAGCTCGGCGGCGTCCCTGGCCAGTTCCGGAACGACCTGCACCGCACTGGCTCCGGTGCCGATGACCGCCACCCGGCAGCCGGTGACGTCGGCGCGCGGATCCCATCGCGCGGTGTGCATGATCGCCCCGCCGAAGTCGGTCAGCCCGTCGATGTCGGGCAGCTTGGGCTCGCCGAACAGGCCGACAGCACTGATCACCACGTCGGCCGAGAACGCGAATCCGCTTCCGGTACCGACCGATTCGAGGTCGAGATGCCACTGTTGCGCTCGTTCGTTCCAGCGCATGCTCCGCACCGCGGTGCCGGTCAGCAGGTGCCGTTCCAGATCGAAGTCCCTGGCCACCGACTCCAGGTAGGCCAGGATCTCGGGCTGCCGGGCGTAGGTGCGGCTCCAGTTCCGGTTGGGTGCGAACGACAGCGAGTAGAGGTGGCTCTGGATGTCGCACGCCGCACCGGGATAGGTGTTCAGCCGCCAGGTGCCACCGACTCCGTCGCAACGTTCGATGATCGCGATGTCGTCGACGCCGATGCGCCGCAACGCGACTGCGGCGGCCAGGCCGCCGAACCCGGCGCCGATGATCGCCACCCGCGGTGACCGGTGCCGCACCGCTGCCCGCAGTCGGCCCGTCAGGTATCGAGCTGTCATCAGAGACCACCTCGAGCGATCTCGAGTCCGTCGAGCGTGCCGTCCTGCCGCCACGCAGCCAGGATGTCGGCGTATTCGGTTGGGGTGCCGTAGAAGAAGCTGCCCTGCCGAGTGGTGGCGTTGGCCATGCCCTCCCGGTTGTAGTACCCCGGGGTGCAGTTCCTGGCGCGGTCAGCGGTCCCCGCGGATCTGCCCACCACGATGTCCACCCAGTTGTCCTCGGCGGCCGCCGTCGATTCGACGCGGGTCACGGTGCGCGCCAGGCTCTCGGCGATGATCCATCCGACATGGGTGGCCTGGACGTCGAGCAGGTAGGGGAAGTTCACCGTGAAGCCGGACTGCGCGATGCTTTCGACGAAGAGGTTGGGAAAGCCGGCCACCATCATACCGTGCAGCGTCCGGACGCCGTCACGCCACTTGTCGGTCAGCGTGATCCCGTCCCGGCCGAGCACCTCGAACCCGGTGCGCCGCGCGTACTCGGTGCCCACCTCGAATCCGGTCGCGAAGATCAGGCAATCGACTTCGTGCTCGACAGCGTCGACCACGACACCGCGTTCGGTGATGCGCTCGACGCCGCGGCCGTGGGTGTCGACCAGAGTCACGTTGGGGCGGTTGAACGTTGCCAGGTAGTCGTCGTGGAAGCACGGGCGTTTGCAGAAGTACCCGTACCACGGTTTGAGCGCCTCGGCGGTGGCCGGATCGGTGACGGTCGCGTCGACACGCGCGCGGACCTCCTCCATCTTCGCGAAGTCGGCCAGCTCGCCGTCCCGCATCACCAGCAGCGTCTTGACGATGCTGGTCCAGGCGTCGGCCACCAGGTCTTCGTCGGCGTCGCCGCCGGCGGTGAGCTGCTGGAAGTTCTCGATGCGACGCCGCTGCCAGCCGGGTGTCAGTGTGGCGGCCCATTGTGCGTCGGTGGGCCGGTTGGCGCGGACGTCGACCGATGACGGTGTGCGCTGGAACACCGAGAGATGACCGGCGGCGCGCGCCAGGTGCGGAACGCACTGCACGGCCGTGGCACCCGTACCGATGATCCCGATCCGCTTGTCGGCCAGCAGTTCCAGGTCCCGCCCGGTGTACTCGTAGTCCCACCGGCTGGTGTGGAAGGTGTGCCCCGCGAACGACGCGATGCCCGGGATGCCGGGAAGTTTCGGCTTCTGCAGGTAGCCGTTCGCCATCGAGACGAACCGGGCGCGGATCGCATCACCGCGATCGGTTTCCACGATCCACCGCTCGCTGCGCTCGTCCCAGCGGATCTGCCGGACCTCGGTGTGCAACAGGGCATCGCGATAGAGGTCGTAATGCTCGGCGATGCGCCGGCAGTGCTCGAAGATCTCCGGGCCCTTGGCGTACTTCTCGGTCGGCAGATAGCCGACCTCCTCCAACAGCGGCATGTAGACGTAGGACTCGACATCGCAGGCGATGCCGGGGTATCGGTTCCAGTACCAGGTGCCGCCGACGTCGGCCGCCTTGTCGATCAGCCGGATGTCGGCGACGCCGAGTTCCCGCAACCGGGCACCGGTCAGCAGACCGCCGAACCCGGCGCCGATGATCGCGACATCGACCTCGTCGCTGACCGGCTCGCGGGGTTCGGGCGCACCGGACCACGGGTCGGAGGCGAAGCCGGCGAAGTCACCGGCCACCTCGACGTACTGCCCGATACCGTCGGGGCGCAACCGGATCTCGCGCTCCCGGGCATAACGGGCGCGCAGCGCGTCGGGATCGAACGGCAGCCCGGTCACGTCGTCCCCACCGCGGTGGCGATCACTTTGGTCTCGAGGTACTCGGAGAAGCCGGCCACCCCCATCTCACGGCCGTTGCCCGACTGCTTGTAGCCGCCGAACGGGGTGTCGGCCGAATACCACACTCCCCCATTGACACTGACCGTTCCGGTCCGCAGCCGCGCCGCCACCGAGGTCGCCCGCTGCGGGTCCGAACTCCACACCGCCGCGGACAGCCCGTAGGGCGAGTCGTTGGCGATGGCGACCGCGTCGTCGTCACCGTCATGGGCCAGCACCACCAATACCGGGCCGAAGATCTCCTCACGCGCCACCCGGGCCGAATTGTCGAGGCCCCGAATCACCGTGGGGGCGATGAAGTAGCCGCGGTCCAGTGCGCCAGGACGGCCTCCGCCGCAGGCGAACGAGCCGCCCTCGTCCAACGCCAGATCCAGATAGCCCTGCACACGGTCACGCTGACGCGCCGAGATCAGCGGGCCGCTCACCGTCGCGGGATCGGTCGGGTCGCCGACCGCGATACCGCCCATCGCATCGGCGGCCGCGCCCACGGCCTCGTCGTATCGGTTGCGCGGCACCAGCAGACGGGTGGTGAACGCACAGCCCTGGCCGGCGTGCCGGGACACCGCGACAGCCGCCGCGCCGCACGCCCGGCCCAGGTCGGCGTCGTCGAGCACGATGAACGCCGACTTGCCGCCGAGTTCGAGGAAGACCTTGGTGATGTTGTCGGCCGCGGCGGCCGTCACCGCGGCGCCGGTGGCCGTCGACCCGGTGAACGACACCACGTCCACCCGGGCGTCGCGGCACAGCTGCGCACCCAGACCGGGATCGGCGGCGGTCACGACATTGACCACACCCGGCGGGAAGTCGGTGTGCTCGGCGATGATCCGGCCGATGTGGGCGGCGCACCACGGGGTCTCGGGAGCGGGCTTGAGGACCACGGTATTGCCTGCCGCCAAGGCCGGCCCCAGCTTGGCGAGGTTGATCTGATGCGGGAAGTTGAACGGCGTGATCGCGCCGACGACCCCGTACGGCTCACGGACCAGCCAGCGCTGCGTCGCGATACCCATCGGGGATGCCACCCCGAGATCGGTTTTCCACGAATAACTTTCGGCGGTGTCGGCGGGGAACGCCAGATCGTTGACCGGGCCTTCGAGGTGTGAGCCGTACGTGAAAGTCACCGGGGCGCCCACCTCGGCGACGGTGATCGAACGCAGTTCCTCGATCTCGGCGATCAGTGCCGCACGCAACTGGCGCAGGCAATGCACCCGCAGCGCCACGTCGCGGGTCCAGTCGCTGTGGTCGAACGCGGCGCGCGCGGCGGCGATCGCGCGGTCCATGTCCGCGTTGTCGGCGTCGGCCGCCGGCCCGATCTGCTCCTCGGTGGCCGGATTGACGGTGCTGAACGTGCCCGCCCCGCCGGGGACCAGCTTCCCGTCGATCAGCAGATCGGTCACAGCGGGTCCCGGGCCACCGGACATGACATGCAGCGCGGACCCCCGCGCCCGGTGCCGAGCTCGGAGGCCGCGATCGGCAGCACTTCGATACCCGAATCCTGCAACCGGGCATTGGTTTCGGTGTTGCGTTCATAGGCGACGACGACGCCGGGGGCCACCGCGAGGGTGTTGTTGCCGTCGTCCCACTGCTCGCGTTCGGCGGTCACCGGGTCCAGCCCGGTGTCGATGACCCGCAGCGCAGTTCCCATCGCGTCGGCGGCCGCCTTTACGAACGGCACCTCGTCCAGGATCTTCACCCCGTCGGGTGTGCGTTTGATGGTGAACGCCGACAGCGAGTCACTGATCGCCGGGTACATCACCACCGCATCGACGTCCACCATCGTGCAGACGGTGTCCAGGTGCATCTGCGCTCGCTCCTGGGCGATCGGGACGGCCAGCACCGTGTGGGCCAACCCGTCGTCGAACAGGCTGCGCGCCAATGCTTCCGCGCCCGCCGGGGTGGTGCGCTCCCCGACTCCGACGGCCACCACGCCGGGCGAGAGCAGCAACACGTCACCGCCTTCCACCGGCGCCGTGTGCGATTCGTAGGCGCGGCGCACACCGAGGAAACGTGGGTGATGGGCGTAGATGAGGTCGGTGAGTGAGGTTTCGCGCATCCGCGCGGGCAGGGCCAGCGAGGTGATCGCCACCCGAGGACCTATCCAGAACGACGAGTCGCGGGTGAACAACAGGTTCGGTAGCGGCTCGATGACGAAGTCGCCGCCGTGATGCATCAGCCGGACCAGCGACATGTCCGACGTTGCGCCCGAGGGTAATTCGGTGAAAGTCATGCCCGCCATCAGCACATGCGCAAGCGCGGCCGGCTCCAGGCTGCGCAGGTAGGCTGAAAGTTCCTGCGCCAGAGGCAATCCCAGGCGGCGCGCATCGACGGCAGCGGCGATGCCCTGCATCCTGGCCGCCCCGCTGCCCAGCGCCTCGGTCAGCAGTTCGGACAGCAACAGCACTTCCACGCCCCGCGACCGCAGCAGGTCGGCGAACGCGTCGTGCTCCTGCTGTGCCCGCGCCACCCACGGCAGACCGTCGAACAGCAGTTTGTCGTTGTTGCGTGGGGTCAACCGCTGCAGTTCGGCACCGGGGCGGTGCAGGATGACGACTCGCAGCGTCCCGACCTCGGAGTTGGAGCCAAGTACGGCGGCAGTCACGAATAGCACCGTAACAACACCTCAGCCAGCTCATCTATCGTCGAGGAGTGACCGAGCACGAACTGGGGCCCGGCGAGCTCGCGGCGCGAGCCGGAGTGGCGATCTCGGCACTGCACTTCTACGAGCGCGAGGGCCTGATCAGCAGCCGCCGAACGTCGGGCAACCAGCGGCGTTACCCCCGCGACACGCTGCGGCGGGTGGCCTTCATCCGGATGTCGCAGCGCCTCGGCATCCCGCTGGCCCGGGTCCGCGAAGCCCTGGCCACCCTGCCGACCGACCGGGTTCCCACCAGCCGGGACTGGGCGCGGCTGTCGGCGGGCTGGCGCGACGACCTCGATGAGCGGATCGGCCATCTGCAGCGGTTGCGCGACAACCTCGCCGACTGCATCGGTTGCGGTTGCCTGAGCCTGCGCAGCTGTGCGCTGTCCAACCCCGAAGACGTCCTCGCCGGACACGGCCCCGGGGCGGCGAAACTCTAGCTTCGACGCTTCAGCATCGAACAAACGTGCGATATCCTCGAGCTCGTGTCTGTCCCGGTTCAGGGCGCGCTGTTCGAGCACAGCGAGCGCCGCGAGCTCGGTGCCGGCGCGTGGATCGACATGCGCTCGGCCTGGGTCGACGATGCCGACGCGTTGTTCGACGCCCTGCTCGACGACGTCGCCTGGCGTGCCGAACGGCGGCAGATGTATGACCGGGTCCTCGACGTTCCGCGCCTGGTGAGCTTCCACGACCTGCTGACCGAACCGCCGCCGAACCCCGCCATCACGAAGCTGCGCCGTCGCCTCAACGACGTCTACGCCGGCGAATTGGGCGAGCCGTTCACCAGTGCCGGGCTGTGCCTGTACCGCGACGGCGCCGACAGCGTGGCCTGGCACGGCGACACGATCGGCCGCAGCAGCACCGAGGACACCATGGTGGCGATCGTCAGCCTCGGCGCCACCCGGGTGTTCGCGCTGCGACCCCGCGGCGGCGGTCAGTCGCTGCGGCTTCCCCAGCACCACGGCGACCTTCTGGTGATGGGCGGTTCATGCCAGCGCACCTGGGAGCACGCCGTTCCCAAGACCGCGCTGCCGAAAGGACCGCGGATCAGCATCCAGTTCCGGCCGCGCGACGTGCGCTGAGGTCAGCCCCGGATCGCGTTGACGGCGGCGACCAGGAGATCGCGGGCCCGCCCGGTGTTCACCGGCACGACCGGCTTGTCGGGCAGGACCAGCGGGTTGGCGCTCACGATCACCTGATAGACCCCGAAATGGGCGGAGTAGTTGTACGTCTCGCCGGTGCGCGCCTGGTTGTTGACCACCGCCTGCAGCACCCGATGGACGCCCAGCGTCTTGGCGCCGTCGATCGTGGGCGTCTCGACCGACTCGACCAACCCGCGCAGCGCGCTACCGGTGAAGGTGACCTTGCGGCAGTCCGGCCCGGGTTCGGTCACCGGCACCGCCGAGTCGGTTTCGACGGCGATCACGATGAAGCGGTTGCCCTGACCCTCGGCCGACACCGCGGCCATGTTGCCCTGGGTGCCCTGCGGTACGAGTTGCCCGGTGGCGTACTTCGCACAGGACGGCGGATCGAAGGTCAGGCCGTCGGGCAGTTTCTGGCCGGCCAGCACCTGCGGGTCGATTCCGGTCTTGGCGACCTCGGAAACCGTGAAGTCCGGACCGAAGCTCGACTTCAGCGTCGTCACCTTGGCGATATCGGCCTTCGGTTCGGCCGGTGCGCCCGATGAACACGCCACCACCAGTCCGGCGCACAGCACTGCGACGACCGCGCCGGGTTTCACCATCGTGGTCAATGTACCTGCCTCAGCCGCGTAGAGCAGTGACCGTCGCGACCAGAAGATCGCCGACGGAATCCGAATCCAGTGCCGGATGCGGTGATCCGGGATCGGTGACCAGGGTGACATAGACGACGTGGCCGTCGGCATAGGCCTGCGCGGTGACGGCCTGCCCGTCGGTCTCGGTGCCGGACTCGACGACGGTGCGGGTGATGACGGTCATCGCGACGGTCCGGACACCGTCGATGCTGGGCGCTTCGGACGCCGGCGCCAGGGTCACGTCACCGGTCGTGTGCGCGAACGTCATCGTCCACCGGGCGCAGTCACCGATCACCGCGTCATCCGGCGCCGGCTGGGCGGGCACCGCGACGACGACGTAGACGGTCCCGCCCGGCCCCGACGCCGAGTAGCCACGGGCGCCGGGATCGGCGGGCGCCGGGTCCGCCAGCGCCGCGCACTGCGCCGGGGCTGCCGTCCACCCGGATCCGAAGCCCCACATGCCCGCAGCGCTCACCGGGCCCGCCAGGTCGGCGATCTCGTACCCGGCCGGCAGCGACGATCGGATGCGTTTGATGTTGGCCGGGTTGATCACGCCCGCGCCGGGCGCCGACGTCGATGTGGACGACGACGGCGGCGGCGCCGGGGTGGGCTTTGCGCACGCCGCCAGACCGAGGCCCGTCCCCAGGCACAATGTCGTCGTCAGGCAGACGATCAGCCGCCGCACGGGGCTTTGATACCACTGATCGTTGGGCTGATGCGCGTGCCTCGCGGGCTAACCTGTCAGCCATGTGTACTCGGGTGCTGTGGAACACCAATGACCTCGCGGTCCTCACCGGTCGCTCGATGGACTGGCCGGAGTCGACGCAACCGTTGATCGTCGGGTTTGCCCGCGGCCGGGACCGCGACGGCAGCCGGCCGACCGGAATCGTCGCCGACCCGAACCCGCTGCGCTGGACCAGCCGCTACGCCAGCCTGGTGACGACCGTCTACGGGCTGGGCACCGTGGACGGCCTCAACGAGGCGGGCCTGGCCGGCCACGGGCTGTACCTGAACGAGACGGACTTCGGCCCGCGCGACCCGGCGAAACCCGGGGTGCAGGCCGGATTGTGGTTGCAGTATCTGCTGGATCAGGCGGACACGGTGGCCGAGGCGCTGCGGCTGATGGACGAGATCCAGCTGGTGAAGGTGTCGGCCCACGGACGCGACGCCAACCTGCATGTCGCCCTTGAGGACGCCGGTGGCGACTCGGCGATCATCGAATTCGCCCAGGGCCAGGCGGTGGTCCACCACGGCCGCCAGTTCACGTTGATGACCAACGATCCAACCTACGACGAGCAGCTGAATCTGCTTTCCCTGCAGGACTTTTCCCATCCGAGCCGGGAGATGCCGTTGCCCGGGAACGTCAACCCGGTCGATCGGTTCCAGCGCGCCGCCTACTACAGCGCCCTGCTGCCCACCCCGGGTTCACAGCGCGAGGCGATCGCGAGCGTGATGGCGATCATGCGCAACGTGTCGGTTCCATTCGGGGCGCCCTATGGCGACTTCGGCGTCTACAACACCGAATACCGAACGGTGACCGACCTGACCAACCGGATGTACTTCTTCGAGTTGACCACCAGCCCCAACGTCGTGTGGGTCGACATGGACCGGTTGAAGCTCGACGACACGCCGGTAGCCGTCGACCCCTACGACGAATCGCTGATCGGCGACATCACCGACCGCTTCGCGCCGCGTGAGATGGCGTTCTAACGGTTGAGGCGCCAGATGTCGGTCGACATCAGCGTCGCGAACGAACACCACAACGGGTAGGGCGCGAGTGCCGCGCCGAACTTCGGGTCCGCGGCGGCGGACCGGCGTGCCAGATCGGCGCTGCTGACGGCAAGCGCGCCGGCCGCCACCGCCGACGGTCCGAGCTTGTGGGACTTGAAGAACAGCCAGCTCCAACCCGCATTCAGCACCAGGTTCACGCCGAGCGCGCCGATGTAGCTGCGGGCCTTGGCGTCCTCGCCGTTGGCCCTGAGCTTGTCGATCGTCGCCGCCGACGTGACGGCGATATCGGCATACAGCGTCGTCCACGCCACCGGGAACACGGCGTTCGGCGGAACGTAGCGAGGTTTCCGAATCCGGGGATACCAGGTCTCGACACCGCTGCGGCTGGCGATGCTGCCGGTCACGGCGGCCGCGGCGGTGGCCAATGAGGTTGCGACGATGGACTTTCCCATGGCGCCAACTTACCCATGCGCAAGATCTGCAAACGCACGCGTTCACCGGCCGTCACATAGTGGTCAGAACCGGGCCCGATGGCGACCGACGCCGGAGTGCGCCGGTGTGGCGTTTCCGGGTTGGGGTCGCGCGGATCGGGCCGGCGGCGTGCGGGGCTTGAGGCCCGCGGCGCGGGGTGGTCGCGCGATGGCGCGCCGGGTGGCGGGCGCCGGACCGCTCGGGGGCGATCCGGCGGGAAGCGTTGCGCCGCTGACTCCGAACGGTCCCGCAGGCGTCGTACCGAGTGGGCGCCCCAACCCCGCCTCCTGCAGGCCGTCGTCCAGTCCGACGGGGATGGCCGCGAGGAGGTCTCGGACCATGGTCGCCGGGTTTGTCGGATTCACCAGCGTCGCCGGGGTCGGCTCACCCGGGTTGCTGGTCCGGTCGTAGGCCCATTCGACGATCACCCGCAGCGGTGCATCGAGGACGTCGAGGATCGGTCCCGGCACTCCGAGCTGGGCGAGCGGCATGAGCAGCGGCAGGCGCTTGGTGGGCAGCAGGTAGTACGTGGTGTCACCGGTGGTGCCCTGATTGATCGCGCCGGTGACGGACACGGTGTAGTTCTCGTGCAGGTAGACGATTCCCGCCAACGCATTGAGGTCGGCCAGCAGGTTCAGCGGACGCAACGGGAAGTCGGCCCAGCCGTCGTACTGCTGCGCGATGTCGGCGGTCAGGAATCGGCAGCTGGTGCCGCCGGTATCGCAGCTGTCTGTGGGGGTCGCACCGTCGAACGTCACTCCCAGGATGGGGATGTACAGGCCCGCGAAGCGTTCGAGAAAGCCTCCGTTCGGCCGGTTCGGATTGCTGACGACCACGAACGAGACTGCCGGCGTCGTGCCGATGGAGTCGCGGTACTGCGCGATGAGGTCACGCTTGACGATCGACGCGATCCTCGCGCTCTGCGAGTACCCGAAGACGACGTATTCCGATGCAGGGCTGTCAGCGCCGAAATGCCTTGCCGCGCAGGAAGTCCGACCCTGCAGGCAGTTACCCAGATTGTCGGCACCGGCCGTGACGGACGCGTCGAATCGGCTCGCGCCGACCAGCGGCCAGAACTGTTCGGGGGTGCCGACGGCGACCCGGTGATAGGTGCCGGGATCGGATGAATCGGCCCGCACCGCGCCGGTGGGGGCGATGAAGAGATCGAGCGCTCCCCGGGTGTACTGCTCGGCGAAACCCGGGGAGTCGCCGACCAGAGGGTGTCCCGTGCCGCCCATTATCAGGGCGGTGGTGGCCGCCAGCTGAACGGTGACGGTCAGCATCGCCGCGGCGACGACGCCCGACACGGCCAGGCACAGCAAGCGCAAAACGGTGCCCACGGCGCCCCCCACACGCCAGGCGCAACGCCCATGATGGCTTCACCCGACCCACCACCGCGACCACGCTGCGCCATTGCAATCTCGCGGCCTCAGTCCATGGTGCGCCTGTTTCTCCAGTGCCGTGGCAAAAGCGGTTTCACAGAGATTCATGTGGTTTCGCTGTGAAGGGCACTAAGCTGCTCAATCGAATTCGGTTGATCGCTGGCAACGGCGCGCCACAACAAAAGGAGAACTCGTTCGATGAACAAGATGACGGCGGTAGCCACGGCGGGCCTGGCCGCCGTTTCCTTGAGTTTCGCGCTCGTCGGCTGCGGTTCTGACAGCAAGAACGACAGCACGACGTCCACATCCACGTCGACGTCGACCTCCACGGAGACGTCCACCTCGAAATCCACTGAGACGTCGGCAAGTCCGGCGCCGGCGGCGGGTACGAACAAGACCATTCAGGATTACCTGAAGGAGAACCAGATCACCGAGACGCCGGTCAAGCGTGGCGATCCCGGTTCCCCCAACATCGATCTGGCGATGCCGCCGGGGTGGTCGGACGCCGGCCAGCAGACCCCGGACTGGGCGTACGGTGCGATCGTCTTCGACAGCCCGCAGGACAAGAACGATCCGCCGAGCATCATCGCGATCGTCTCCAAGTTGACCGGCAACGTCGACCCCGCGAAGGTTCTCGAATTCGCGCCGGGTGAACTGCAGAACCTGCCGGGGTGGACGCCGCTCGGCGATGGCGCCAACAAGAGCACGCTCAGCGGCTTCGACGCCGTTCAGCTCGGTGGCAACTACACCAAAGACGGCAAGAAGCGGATCATCGCCCAGAAGACGGTCGTGATTCCCGGCAAGGACGGCCTGTACGTCCTGCAGATGAACGCCGACGCGTTGGACGGCCAGGAGGGTCCCCTGATGGACGCCACCAACATCATCGACGAGAAGACGACGATCACTCCCTGATCGGTGTCGCGAGGCGGCTGTCGGTGCGTGAATCGCGCGCCGGCAGCCGTTTTTGCGATTGGGGGTTGGCGCCAATTCGATTGTGGATGAAGAAGAATCGGCCCGACGAATATGCGGCGAGCCAGCTGAAGTAATCGGGGTTGTCCCCAGTTCCGCTTTCGTCCACAGATCATTTTGGGCGTCGGTTTTTGTCGGTGGTTCGAACTAGTGTTCTAATCATGAGTTCGATCAGCGAGGCGTTGGATGCGCTGGACGCGGCGGTCGAACTCCTAGGTGCCGCCGATATCGAGGAACTGCCCGCCCCGCAACGCTTTACCGCTCTGGAACGGCTCGAGACCGCGCTACGCCGCCAAGTCGCGGTCTCCCATGATCAGCTCACCCATCTCGAGCGCTACGAAGGCTGCCCGCCCATCCCGATCGTGGTGGCCGACGTGTTGCGGATCAGCCGCTCCGCGGCCAAGCGCCGGGTCCGTGATGCCGAGCAACTGGCCCCGCGGATCACGTTGACCGGGGAACCCTTGGCGCCCCTATTGCCGGCCACAGGTAAGGCCTGGGAGGCGGGCTTTCTCGACGGTGAGCATGTGCGGGTGATCCAGAAGTTCTTCCGCGATCTACCCGATCACGTCGGGCCGGTCGAGATCGCGAAGGCCGAACTCACCCTGGCCGAACACGCCCAGACCATGCGGCCCGATCAGCTGGAGAAGGTGGCCGACCGCCTGGCCGTCCACCTCAACCCCGACGGCCAGTATTCCGAAGAAGACCGAGCCCGCAAGCGTGGCTTCGTGTGGTGCGGTGGTCAACGCCCCGACGGCATGAGTGTCGGGAAACTGATCGCCGATCCCGAGTTGCGGTCGATGCTCGATGCGTGGCTGGCGAAATTCGCCGCACCCAAACCCGACGACCTGCGCAGCCACGCCCAACGCCAACACGACGCGCTCGCCGAGTTGGTGCGCGGCCGCCTCGGTGACCCCACACTCGGCCAACACAACGGTCTTCCCGTCACCGTGATCGTGTCGACAACCCTGCAGGAATTGCAGGCCGGGGCCGGGCACGCCGTCACCGCCGGTGGCACCCTGCTGCCGATCACCGACCTGATCCGAATGGCCACCCCCGCACACCACTACCTCGCGGTGTTCGACGGCGTCACCGGCCAATCACTGTGGCTCGGACGCAGCAAGCGACTGGCGTCGTCCGATCAGCGGATCATGTTGTTGGCCAAGTACCGTGGCTGCACCGCGCCCGGCTGCACCGTCAACGGCTACAAGAGCCAGGTCCACCACGCCACCAAGGACTGGAAACACGGCGGCAGCACCGACATCGACGACCTCACGCTGGCCTGCAAATGCGACAACCTGCTCGTCGAAAACGACGGCTGGACCACCCACCAACTCTCCAACGGCCAGACTCACTGGACCCCAACACCCGATGTGCCCATGCGCGGCGGCACCAACGACTACCACCACCCTGAGCGTTTCCTGCCGAAAAGCGACGAAGGCGGCTAGCCCCGGGAGAACGCCGACGCCTCGGCGACCTGCTGCGGGGTGGGCCGGACTCCGGTGTACCGCTCGAACTGTTCGGCCGCCTGCAGCGCGATCACCTCGCCACCGGTGATGACCTGCTTACCCGCCGCCCGCGCCGCGGCGATCAATGGGGTCTCCGACGGCACAGCGACGACGTCGAAAACTGTACGCGCAGCGGCGATCACCGCGTCGGCGTAGGCGGGCTCGCGTTCCTCAGGGCCGTCGGCCATTCCGATCGGCGTTACGTTGACGATAATCGGCGCGCGCAGGTCGCCGACGTCGCTGCGCCAGTCGTAGCCCAGCCGTTGCGCCAACTCCGGGCCGCTGTCGGAGTTCCTGGCCACGATGGTGCCGACGCCGAATCCGCTGTCCCGGAACGCCGTTGCCACCGCGCTCGCCATCCCGCCACTGCCCCGGATGAGCACCTCCGAGTCGGGGTCGAGGCCGTGCTCGGCGATCAACCGCTGCACAGCGGTGTAATCGGTGTTGGCCGCGGTCAGCACACCGTCGTCGTTGACGATCGTGTTCACCGCGTTGATCGCCCGCGCGGAGTCCTCCACATGATCGACCAGCTCCAGTACATCCTGTTTGAACGGCATCGACACCGAACAGCCGCGAATCCCCAGCGCCCGCACGCCACCGATGGCAGCCGCGATATCGGTTGTGGTGAAAGCCTTGTAGATGAAATCCAGGCCGAGCTGCTCGTAGAGATGGTTGTGGAACCGGGTGCCGATGTTGCTTGGCCGCGCGGCCAGCGAGATGCACAACCGGGTGTCTTTGTTCAGCGCAGGCTTGGCCACGTCATCCGATCGCCCGCAGGACCTGTCGTGCCATGCTGCGGATCTCGGCGGCCAGCCCCGGATCAATCTGTATCCCATTGTCTTTCGGGACATCGAACTCGGTGGTCACCACACCGGGCTCTTCACGCTCCCAGTGCGCGCCGAAACGGTCGAGGATCGTCCGCATCGGCAGATTGTCGCCGAGCACCCGCGCCGAAAATCGCTTCACTCCCCCGACCCGCGCCGCGATGATCAACGCGTCCATCAGGAAGTTGCCGATGCCACGCCCCTGATACGCGTCGCCGACGATGAACGCGATCTCGGCGACCGACGGATCGGCCTCATCCCGGACGAACCGCACGTCGGCGACCACCGGGCCGTCCGCACCGTCGACGAGTACCCATACGAAGTGATCGACGTAGTCGACCTGGAACAGGTAGTTCATCAGCGCCATACTCGGTGCCCGCATCGACATGAACCGGCGATAGAGCGTCTCGGAGGAGAACTCGACAGGACCATTCGATGTCCGGGCGCTGTCACCGGGCAGCACCGGACGCAGCCACAGCTCGGTGCCGTCCTTGAGGATCACCGGGATCGGAGTGACGAAAGCGGCCAGCCGCTGCCGGGCGGTGCGAACCAGCCGCTCGCTGATCCCCGGCAGCTCGGCCATGGTCTCGAACGCCGCATGGTCGCCGATGTAGCCGGTGAGCGCTTCGGTGGTGGTGACGGTCGCGGTGCGAGGCTTGTCACGCAGGAGTGCGATCTCGCCGACGATCACACCGGCGGAGACCGAATCCACGACGATTTCACCCTCGTCGCCGACGTGGCGCACCTCGGCCCGGCCGGTATCGATGAGTAGGAACGACACCGCCTGCTCGCCCTGGCGCATCAGGACCCGGCCCGGCGGCGCCTGCAAGGGTCGTAGCCGTTCGGCCAGCGGGCGCAGCAGCTCGGGCCGGCAGCCTGCGAACACCTCCATCTGCGCCAATCCTTCGGCGCGCACGGTGATCAACTCCGGTGCCGCCCCCAACGCCGACGCCAGGCCGCTCTCGCCGCCCTCCGTCGTCATGCGACCTCCCTAGCCATCGACTCCGAGGCTACCGATGGCTCCGCAACCCGGCGCACCGATTCGGAACACCCGCCGGGTCGGGTTGCTCAACTACCGCCCCGACCGCGCCGGCCCGCGCTAGTGTTTGCTGACACAGGGCGCAAATGTCGGGGGTGCTGCGTATGCCTGCTCAATCCTGCCGCGTCACGGCGGCGAAGCGAGCCGTGACGACGGTGACAGCGGCCGCGCTCATCGCGGCCACGCTCACCCCGGCTCCCACCGCAGCGGGGCGGTCGGTGTCGCACGGACCGATCCACCTGCCGGTGGTGCTGATGGCCGCGATCGACGAGTCGCCGACCACCCTGGGCATCGCCGATTCCAATCTGTACACCTTGTCCGAGGCGGATCTGAACACGACCCTCGACGAACTCCAATCGCTCGGCGTCACAGACGTCCGGATCGCGGTGCCATGGATCTTCGTGCAGCCCACCAGTTCTCAGAGCTATGACTGGTCGAAGCTGGACATGGTGGTCAACGCCATCGCCGAGCGCGACATGGGTGTGCTCGGTGTCATCAGCGGGACCCCGGCCTGGGCGGGCTTCCCGCTCAACGGGCATCCCAACCCCGCCACCTACGCCGCGTTCGCCTCGGCCGTCGCTACCCGCTACCAGGGCAAGATCTCGGCCTACGAAGTCTGGAACGAACCGAACGGTGTGACCTTCTGGTCGCCGGTCAGCGCGAAGGCCTACACCGACCTGCTCAAGGCCGCCTACCCCGCGATCAAGGCCGCCGACCCGGACGCCACCGTCATCGGCGGTGTGCTGGGTGCGGTCGGCAACATTCCGGGTGTGTCGACCAGCGCGGTCAAGTTCGTCACGCAGATGTATGCCGATGGGGCACATGGCTTTTTCGACGCGCTGTCCTTTCACCCGTACCACTACGTCACCCCGTTCTCCAAGGGGACCATGCCCGGTGAACCCATCGAACAGGTCGCGGCCATCCGCGCATTGATGGCGGCCAACGGCGACGCCGACCTCAAACTGTGGGCCACCGAATACGGTCTGCCGACCAGCGTGGTGTCGCAGGCCCAGCAAGCCGCCTACATCCACGACTTCGTCGTGGCATGGCAGCAGGTGACCGGCGCCGGTCCGATGTTCATCTACACCACGCGCGACACCGCGACCGGCGCCTTCGACGACGAGGCCAACTTCGGCATCTTCACGACCAACTGGACCCCCAAACTGGCAGCCGAGACCGTCGCCGCGTTGATCGCCGATCTGGCGGACGGCACTGCCGAGCCCTTCGACGTGACGCCGTACATGCCCGCCAATCCGTTCCTGCAGAGCGTCCAGGTATTCATCCGCCAGCTGATCAATCAGGCACTCGTGGTGCCGAAATTCATTGTGCAGCTGGTGAGTAGCGCCATCAACGCGGTGGTGAAGACCATCGCCGGGGCGCTGGGCATCCCGACCGCCGGACGCACCGCCGCGGCCAGACCATCCGCCCCGGCAGCGCAGACCGCCGCGACGCCGACCCCGCGCAGAGCGGTCGCGACAAGCAAGCGGCAACCCGCCACAGCCGGCGCCACTCCCGGCCCCGCCGCCGCGTCCACACCGAGCACACAACGCCGCAGCAAGCCCGCTCAGCAGCGCGCCGATCGGACGGCATCCGGCGGAACCACCGGACACAGCTCCACAGGGCACTCCGCGCGCTGAGACCTACAGGTGCTTGGATCGGTTGACGAAACGGCCGGCGCGCGGCGAAAACAACCATCCACCACCGGCTTTCGTCCCGCCGTCGACCGGGATGTTGTGGCCGGTGACGAAACCTGACAGCTCCGAGGCGAGGAACAGCGCCACCCGCGCCTGATCGTCCGGCCAGCCGACCCGACCGACCGGCGCCCACGACTGCCACAGATGCTCGACGTCCTCATACCCGGTGAGATAGTCCACCTGCGGCGTCTGGGTGAGATCGGTGCCGATGCCGTTGACGCGAATTCCGTGGCGGCCCAGATCGACCGCCAGGCACGTCGTGAAATGTGCGACAGCGGCTTTCATCGCACCGTAGACCGGATCACGCGGAAAACCGCGCATCCCTTCCACCGAGTGGACGTTGACGATGGTGCCGCTGCCCGCCTCGATCATCGCCCCGACGAAGGCACGGGTCACCGCGAAGACATGGCGCAGGTTGACGTCGTACATCCGTTGCCAGGTCTGCGGTGTCGACTCATCGAAGCCCACCAGCGGCCGGTAGTCACCGACGTTGTTGACCACGACGTCCACCCGCCCATGTGTCCCCAGCACCGCATCGGCAAGGCGGGCGACATCGTCGTCGACCGTCACGTCCACGACGTGGCTGCGGATCATCCCGCCGGCCGCCGTCACCTCGCGGCTGATGCGGTCGGCGCGGACCGGGTCGATCTCGGCGACCTCGACGACGGCGCCGTGCGCGGCGAACAGCGCCGAAATCGCACCGCCGATACCGTCGCCACCGCCGGTCACGACCGCAACGCGGCCCTCCAGCAGGCGATTCCAGTCTGATATCTCCGGGATGTGTACGACACCATGCGGGCCGTTGCTCATAGCGGCGCAGCCTACGCCGTCAGTAAGCCAGCAGGTTCACAATCTTGCCGAACGCGCTCGGCAGCGCCGCCGCCGCAGGCACCACCGCCGAGCGGGTGGGACCGAACTCGACGGCCTGCAGCAGGCCCGCCGTCAGCAGCCGGTAGCGCCGCGACATCCGCCGCCACTGCCGGTCGTAGTCACCCGGCCGTTCGGCCAGAACACAATTCACCAACAGCTCGGCGCCCCCGAAGGCGATGCCGAGGCCTTCACCGGTCAGAGCGTCGACGTAGCCTGCGGCGTCACCCACCAGCAGGACGCGGCCTGCTCGGCGCCCGGCGACCCGCTGCCGCAGCGGACCCGCCGCCCGCTCGGGACCGTGCTGACATCCGTTCACCCGCTCGCGCAGGGCGCCGAATTCGGCCAGCCTGCTCTCGAACGAACCCTGCCGCGCGGTCAGGATCGCGATGCCCACACAGTCGTCGGCCACCGGCGTGACATAGGCCTCGGCGCCGTCACCCCAGTACACCTCGACACGGTCGCTCCACGGTGCGATGTGCACGTGCCGCCGCAGGCCCCACCGCCGCGACCCGCCGCTGGGGCGGGACAGGCCCAGCGACCGCCGGATCGGCGAATGCAAGCCGTCGGCGGCGGCCAGGTAGCGAGCACGAAAAGGCCCGCACTGCACCGAGTCCGCGTCCTGGGTGATCGGGCCGATGTGAGCGTCCACCACGTCGACACCGGCGGCTTGGACCGCATCCGCCAACGCGGTGTGCAACGCGGTTCGGCGCACGCCCATACCCGGACCGGAGCGAAACGGCGCGTCCACCCGTCGCGCGGTATCGAAATAGGTGATGCCCCGAAACGGCTTGCCGGGCAGAACTATTCCGAGTTTGTCGAGCTGCGCCACGGTGTAGGGCATCATTCCCTCGCCGCAGGCCTTGTCGATCGGTGCGCGCCGGCGTTCGACGACGGTCACTTTCAGCCCGGCGCGGGCGGCATGCAATGCGGTGACCAGACCGGCCGGGCCGCCGCCTGCCACCAGGAGATCGATCACGACAGGCTTGCCAGCGCGGCGTTTTCGGTGCGGATGCGCGTGCGCAACAGGGCCGCGTTGAGCACGGTGAAGACCAACGCGGTGATCCACCCGGTGTGCACCAACGGCAGCGCGATGCCCTCGGCGACGACGGCGACATAGTTGGGGTGGGAGAAGAACCGGTATGGGCCGCCGTCGACGCGCGTAGCACCGGGGATGACGACGACCCTGGTGTTCCACTGCCTACCGAGCGTGGTGATGCACCACCACCGCAAGCCTTGTGCCCCAACAACTATCGCCAGCATCGGCCAACCGAGCGCGGGCAGGAACGGCCGGTGCAGGCCGATCACCTCCACCAGCGCCCCGGCGAGGAACCCGGTGTGCAGCACCACCATCAGCGGGTAGTGACCGGCCCCGAACTCGACTCCGCCCTGCGCGCGGCTCCAGGCGAGATTGCGCTTCGCGACGACCAATTCGGCCAGGCGTTCGGCCGCCACAGCTGCGACCAGCAGCACATACCAGGTCATCAGTGCCAGCGCAGCAGCACCAGTTCCGAGCAGAACCCGGGACCCATGGCCATCATCACACTCGGACCTGCTGACGGACGCTTGGCGATGGTGTCGCGCAGCACGTGCAGCACCGACGACGACGAGATGTTGCCGATGTCGGCCAGCGAGCGCCAGGTGAGCTCGAGCGCCTCGTCGGGCAGCTTCAGGCTGTTGACGATCGCCTCGATGATCTTGGGACCGCCGGGATGACAGACCCAGGTGCCGATGTCGTCGAGCTCGAGGTCGTGCGCGCCAAGGAATTCGGTGACATCGTCAGGCAGGTAGCGCTCGATGACATCGGGCAGATCGGCGGACAGCACCAGCTCCAGACCGTCCGCTCCGACGTCCCAGCCCATGGTGCGCAACGAATCCGGATACAAATGGCTGCGTGAATCGATCACATCGGGCCCGCCGGCGTTGATCTTCTCCGCCCGGCGTTGCCCGACGGCCACGACGGCCGCGGCCCCGTCGGCGAACAACGCGCTGCCGACCAGCCCGGGCAAGGTGGGCTTGTTCGCCGTGTAGGTCATCGAGCACAACTCGACGGACACCAGCACCGCGACACCGTCGGGATCACCGCGCAGATAGTCGTGCAGCCGGGCCACACCCGCCGCACCGGCCACGCAGCCCAGGCCGAACATCGGCACCCGGCGGACGTCGGGCCGCATCCCCAGTCGGCCGGCGATCCGGGCCTCGATGGATGGGGCCGCGACGCCGGTCACGGTCGTCGACACGATGAGATCGACGTCCGCCGGCCGCAGACCGGCCTCCTCGAGGGCACCCGCGACCGCGGCCGAGCCGAGTTCGACGGCGTTCTCGATGAACAGGTCGTTGGCTTCGCCGAAATCCTTCAGCGCGGGGTATTGATCCAGCGGCAGGACGAAGTGCCGGTTGTCGACTTTGGCACTGCGATGCAGCTTGCGAAGGATCTCTTCGTACTCGCCGTAGCCGCCGATGGTGAGGAACGCTTCGGTGACCTCGGCTTGGGTGTACCGGTGCGGGGGCAACTCCCCGCGCACTCCGGCGATGACACTGATCGGACGCATGTCATTGACACGAAGAGCATCCGACACCGGTTCACCGATATTTGCCCGCGGCCCCTGGTTCGACACGTCACCCAGTATGCCTCGCCGGGCCTCCTTCGCGAATGCCGACCCGTTGGTGCATCCAGGCCAGGGGCTTGGGTGCCCACCAGTTCCACCGGCCCATGACGTGCATGAACGCCGGAACCAGGACCAGCCGAACCAGGGTGGCGTCGGCCAGTACAGCCAATGCAAGACCAAGCCCGAACATCCGCATGAACGACACATGAGCCGCGGTCAGCGCGGCGAACGAGATTGCCATGATCAACGCGGCGGCGGTGATCACACGGCCGGTGTGGGCCACACCAAGAGCAACGCTCTCGTCGTTGTCCGCGGCGCCGCGCTGCGGTGATGCCAGCCAGAACTCCCGGATTCGCGACACGAGGAACACCTCGTAGTCCATCGAGAGGCCGAATGCGATGCAGAACAGCAGCACCGGGATGTTTGCCACCAGGGTGCCGGTCGAGGTGGTGCCCAGCGCGCCGAGATGGCCGTCCTGGAAAATCCACACCATCGCCCCGAACGCCGCCGTCAGCGACAGCGCATTGAGCACCAGAGCCTTCAGCGGTAGCACCACGCTGCCGGTCAGCAGGAACAGCAGCACCAGCATGATCGCCGCGATCAGACCGAGTACCGCGGGTAGCCGCGAGGTGATCGCATCCACGCTGTCCCGATTGGTCTGCGCGGTACCCGCGAACTCGACGGTCGTGTCGCCCGGCGTCGGAACATCGTGCAGCCGGGTGACTTGATCCTCGGAACGGTCCGAGAACAACGGGGCGGCGCTCTCCACCGTGAGAAGTGCGCTGCCAGACGACGATCCGGTCGCGGCGGTCGGCGGGCCGACGAGATTCCCGCCGACGAACGCTCCCATCGGCGCCGACACCGACGGTACGTCCGCCACCCGCGACAGGTCCGCCGCGTAGCGGGCGATCTGCGGGTCCGACAGGCCCGACGCATCCGGGATGACCACCGGGATCGCGGTCTCGGAGTTGTTGGTGAACTCACTGCGCAGCAGGTCACCCACCTGATGGGCCGACGCCGAGGTGGGCAGCACCCGATCGTCGGGAAAGCCCGGCCGCACACCCAGGAAGGGCGCACCGAGTATCAGCAGCACCACGACGCCGGCCAACCCGATCGGCACCGCCCGCTTCATCACGAATTTGGTTGCGCGGTACCAGAATTGCTCTTCGACCGGGCGCGGCACGGGCTCGGCCCGGCTCAGGCTGCGCCGGACCAGGCGGCGCACGTCGAGCGAGTCGAGCCGATCACCGAGCAGGCTGATCGCGGCGGGTGTGATCACGATGGCGGCCAGGGCGGCGAGCGCGACGGTGGCCACGCCGGCATAGGCAAATGACTTCAGGAAGTGCATCGGGAACAGCACCATGGCGCCCATGGACAACGCGACGGTGGTTCCGGAGAACAGCACGGTGCGGCCCGCCGACTCCATCGTTCGCATCAGCGCGGTCTCGCGATCCGCCCCGTGCGCCAATTCGTCGCGATAGCGGCTGATCATCAGCAGCGTGTAGTCGATCGCGAGGGCAAGACCCATGGCGGTGGTGAGGTTCAGCGCGAAGATCGAGACGTCGGTGAAGAACGTCGTCACCCGCAGCACGGCCAGCGCACCGAGAATCGCCACCAGCCCCACGGCCACCGGCAGCGCGGCGGCAAACACGCCGCCGAACACCCAGACCAGCACCAGGAAACTCAGCGGAATCGCGATGGACTCCATGAGCAGCAGATCGTGCTGCGACTGCTCGGTCACCTGCAGGTTGACCATCGCCGCCCCGCCGGTGCGTACCACGATGCCGTCGCGGTCCCGGCTGACCTGCGCGGACAACTCTTTGGCGTAGGTCTGCTGGTCGGCTTCACTTCCGGTGATGCCGGCGGTGATCAGGCCCGACTTCTGATCCCGGCTGACGAGCGCGGCCGCGGCCTGCGGTGGCGATGTCCACGCCGAGGAGATGCCGGTGACGTGGCCGGACCGTTTCAGCTGGTCGATGACGTCAGTTGCGGCCGCTCGCGCCGCGGGACTGTCGAAGCGGTCGCCCGCGGTGACGACAACCAGGAACTGCACGTCGCCCTGGTCGAACTTGTCGGTGAGCAGCTGCGTGGCGCGCGACGACTGCGAGTTCGGGTCGGCGAAGCCGCTGGGCGAGAGGCTCTTGGCGACCGGTACGCCGAAAACGCCGATCGCAACCATGACGAGGATCGCTACGGCGACCACCTGACGTGGTGCTGCAATAGCTAGCCGGGCAATCGCTCGCAGCAATGGTCCGTCCTTAGGTTCAGCCCTGCCTTCTGCTGATACGTACGCGACCAGCAGGAGGTTCACAACGCCTCCCCGGACGGCCTCGAAACCTACCGGGCCACGGTAACCAATAGGGCACTCCCCGCGCATAGTTGTCGAACTCGGCACCGAACACGCGACGGAAGCGGGCCTCTTTGAACAGCGGCCCTACCAGGCAGTACGTGGTGAAGACCACGGCCAGAACCAACTGATCGGGCGTCCAGGTCGGCACCGTCCAGACCGTGAGCGCGAACGCGACGTAGATCGGCTGCCGGGTGAGCCGGAAAAGACCGGTCGTCGGCATCTTCGGGAAGACCAGCTTGCGGTCGCGCAGCAGCGCGACCCAGCCCAGGCTGCCGGTTTGCAGTGACAGGCCGGCGTCGGCCATCGACTTCCCCAGCAGGACCCAGGCGAGCGCATAGAGCGCGACGACCGCGGTCAACGCCGATCCCCGCGCCTGCCACCAGATCGTTCCGCTAGGCGTCCACAACGCGAACAGCGCGATCAGCTGAAGGGAGCCGACGATGACATAGGTCGTCGGCGCAAGGGTGGCGCCGGTGCCGCGCGGCGCCAGCGCGGCCAGGAGTGTCCGGCCGCGGCCGGTGAGCAGCATGGAGTGGATGACCGGGAACTGAAGGAGAAGGGCGGCGTTGGCGACCCAGCTCCACGGGGCAGGCACCCTGCCGAGCGAGCGGCTCATCCCGAAGTACATCGCGACGACCATCGAACCGACGGCCACCATGAACAACGCATGACAAACGACGCCGTAGCTCACGGCCAGGACTGTCCGGCCGCCGCCTTTTCTGGCGACGGGCGATGACGCTATTGCCCGCACACGCACCTCTCGCAAGCCCGTCACTGGCACCCGCGAGCACAACGTAGCGTGAGTCCATGAATCTTCGCCAGCATTTGCCGTTGCTGCGATGGTCGGTGCTGCGCACCGGCATCGGGATCCGGAACTTCACCAGGACGGGCCAGATCGGCGACGGCCGGGAGGCCGCGGCGGCGGACTACGTCGAGGCCAACGCCCGTCGCGGCGATATCGACAGTGTGCTGGCCACCATCGACGAGTACGCCTACGCCAAGTCGTTTCTGGTCAACATCGGCGACGAGAAGGGCGCGCTGCTCGACGCTGCGGTGCGCCGTGCCGATCCTCGACTGGCGCTCGAATTGGGCACCTACTGCGGGTATGGCGCGTTGCGGATCGCGCGGGCGGCGCCGTCGGCACGGGTGTATTCCGTCGAACTCGCATCGGCGAATGCCGCTGTGGCCCGGCGGATCTGGGCGCACGCGGGGGTCGCGGACCGGGTCACCTGCGTGGTCGGGACGGTCGGTGATGGCGGGCGCACGCTCGAGGCGCTGCATGATGAGCACGGATTCGACTCAGGCACAGTCGATTTCCTGTTCATCGACCACGACAAGAACGCTTATCTGGCGGACTTGCTCAGCATCGTCGAGCGGGGCTGGCTACGCAGCGGGGCCGTCGTCGTCGCCGACAATGTCGGCTTCCCGGGCTCGCCGAAGTACCGCGCCTTCATGCACGAGCAGGAGGGCAACAACTGGACGACGGTGGAACACCGCACTCACATGGAGTACCAGAAACTGGTGCCCGACCTGGTGCTCGAGTCGCAGTATCGCCGCTGAGCCAAGCCCCCGTCAGGCAGCCGCTTTGTGGGCGGCCCGACGGCTGGAGCCGGTGCCCTTCTTGGCTCCGCCGTTCGCCTTGGCACTGCCCGCCCCCGGACCGGACGCATCGGCCTTCGCGGAGGCCTTGCGGCTCGATCCGGCGTTGACCTTGCCCGGCTCCGCCTTGACCGCCGCCGCGGCGGGCGACTTCACCTTGGCGGCAAGCGGACTGACGACGGCAGCTGCCGAGCCGGGCAGCGCACCGCGGATCGCCTGCGCGATGTCGGTGACCGAGTTCTTGACGAAGTCGACACCGGCCTTGGCGACGAGGGCGATGCCGTCACGCGCGGCGGCCACCACCGTGCGGATGTCGCCGGTTTTGACGGCCTGCACGACGTTGTAGACCGCGGTCTGCGGCGCCACGATCAGACTGCGGGTGTTGACGAACAACTTGCCTGCGAGCGACGGATTCTGGCTGACGGCAACACCATCCCAGCTCTGCAGCGTCCAGCCATCATCCGGGTTGCCGGTCACCACGACGACGGAGGTGTTACCCAGCTGATGGGTCAGCATGAGCATGACGTCGGGATTGTCGACGTTCATCATGGTCCAGACCATGATCGTGGCGCCGTGCGAGAAGATCACCGGCTTGGTGTCACCGTTGGCGATCACCGAGGCGATGGCACCGTTGACCCGGGACTCGAAGCCGTTGCCGTTCTCGCCGAGCGGGATGGGCAGGCTGCGCAGCCCGAGGGTCCAGGCCACCGGGATCAGGAAGTACCCGATGCGGCCGAGCCCGCTGTCGATCGGTGATCCCTCGAAGATGCCGGCGCCGATCTCCCGGAAGCCACCCTCCTGGATCGGGGTGAGCCCGGTTTCCGTCGCGAGCGGGGCGGCCGTCTCGTGGGTGCGGATCATGTCGGAGACGTAGATGCTGTCGTAGCCACCGTCTTTGAGCTGCTGGGCAATGGCTTCGGCCTGCTGTTCGCCGAGTGCGGTGAGCTGTGGTCCGGGCACCTTGGTGTCGATCCCGGCCCCTGCGACGTTGCCGTAGGACTCGCCGTGCCGCACCCAGGTCAGGGTGATCGAGTCGGCAGCCCAGGCGGGCAGTGCCGACATCACGAAGAAGGCGACGGCCGAGATTATCGTCGCCAGTGTTGTCAATGCTCGATGCCGAACGCCCACGTGATTTCGCATCCCGAACTCCATCTGATCCCCGACAGTGATACGCGCTCAGAGGTTACCGACTGTGCGCCCGGTCACAGTACACAATCGGAAATCTGTCTACAAGCGACCGCGCGGGATCTCGGCGAACTAACGATCGCATGGAGAGTCGGCATCGGCGGTCGCCCGCCCGGCGTACGCGTGGTGTCGTGGAAGTCGATGCCTTCTTCTGCGATCCGCGCCGCAGGCGCTGCGGCGGCCGCGGCATGCGCCGCTCTGCTGATGACCGCCCTGCCGCACGCCGCCGCCGCCCCCGACTTCGACACCTACGGCTACCTCGACTCGACGGCCCGCTGTTCAGGCTCCGCGGTGCTCTTCGGCAGCACGGACAGCTCCCGGGTGGCGATCTGCAAGACGGCGACCGGCGGATACGAGTACCGCGGCGTGCGAGTCCGCGACGGCGCCAAGCTGGTGCTGTCGGCGTCCAGTTCCGGCGACGGCTCCTACAGTGCGGTCAACGACGGCATCACCTACACGGTGACTTCAAGTGCGCTGGTGGTCAGCTCCGGCACGACGGTGGTCCGCAAGGAATCGTGGGTGGACTTCCACGGTCCCCAGACATCGACATCCACATCGACATCGGCTGCGACGTCCACGTCCACGTCGACGTCACCGACGACGTCGTCGGCCCCCACCAGCACCACGCCCACGTCGACGACGCCGTTGCCGCCGCCATTGCCCGCCGAGGTCGGCGGCAGCGGTCACCGCTGATTTCGTTCAGCTGACGCTGAGCCGCAGCCGCTCGAGGCGGCGCACCAGAAGGCTCGGCAGCCACCGTCCGACTTCGCCGGCGCCGAGGGTCGCGGTGCGCTCCACGAGCTGACCGATGACGATCTGCGCCTCCAGTCGCGCCAGCGCCGCCCCGACGCAGAAGTGCGCACCCTTGCCAAAGGTGATGTGCCCCTTACCTGCCGGCCGATCCAGTCGGAATTCGGCGGGATCGTCGAAGTGCGCCGGGTCCCGGTTGGCGGCTCCCCATAACAGCAGCAACCGCGAACCCGCCTCGAGTTCGACGCCGCACAGTTCGGTGTCGTTGACGACATGGCGGTAGTGCCCGCGGAACGGCGGCTCGTAACGAAGTACCTCCTCCAGGAACGCCCCGAGCAGGTCCGGCCGGTCGCGCAGTCGGTGCTGTACATCGGGCCGAGTTGCGAGAAGGTAAGCGGCAGAGCCGATCAGCGATGCGGTGGATTCGCCTCCGGCGCTGAACAGAGTGATCATCATCGCGAGCGCCGCAATGTCGCTGAGGTCGCCGGCGGCACATGCCGAGGCCAGATCACCCAACAGGTTGTCGCGGGGCTCGGTCGCCGCCCGTCCGAATTGGTTAGCGATGTATGTGCTGAGCTCCATCACGGCGACACCGGCGGATTCCATTTGAGCCGGCGTCACCAAGCCTTCGACCACCTGGGTGGCCGCGTATCCCCAGTGGATGATTCTGTCGATGTCGGTGTCAGGCACCCCGATGATCCGGCCGACGATCATCATCGGCAGCCGATTGGCCATCATGCTCATCCACTCGATGCCGTCATCATCGGCGCTGGCATCCCATATCGCCGCTGCGGTGTCGGCGATGAACGGTTCGGCGGCGCGGATGCGTTTCGCGGCCAGTTGGGGCAGCAGGAGTTTCCGGTGCATCGAATGCACTGGTTCGTCCGCTGTCGCCAAGGCTTGCATCTCGCCGCCGAGTTCGCCGATCGGGAAGGCGGTGACGGTGTTGGGAGCCTCGTACATCATCGTGGCCGTCAGGTTCGAGGAGAAGTCATCGACGCGGGCGACCGCCTCGTTGACGGCACCCCAGCTGCTCACGGCGTAGAAACCCGAGTCCCCGATGCGGTGGACGTCGCCGGTCTGATGCATGCTCGCGTACAGCGGGTGCGGATCCTGGATGTACCGGTCCTCGAAGAGTGCCAACCCCAGGCCGGTATCCGCCGATGTCATCTCTTCACGCTGAGCGGTGGCGGGGCGCTGCGTCAATCGTGACCGGACAAGTCGATACCGAACCTGCGATCACGATGGTCGCGGTGTCTCAATCGAGCCCGTTCACCAGGGTGAACAGTTCATTCTGGCGAGATCGTCGTCTCAACATTGAGAAGATATCCGTCATGACTCGCAACGACTGGGTGCTGGGCGGTGACCGCGCCGCGGCAGCTGCGGAGCGCATCTATGCGGCAGCGACCGAGCTCGTCATCCGCGACGGGTTGGATGCGTTGGATATCGACACCCTGGCCGCGCGGGTCCACTGCTCGCGGGCCACGGTGTACCGCCACGCCGGCGGCAAGGGCCAGATCCGCGACGCCGTGCTCATGCGCCTGGCGGCGGGCATCATCGACACGGTTCGGCAGTCGGTGGCCGGCCTCACCGGTGCGGAGCGGGTGATCGCCGCAATCACCGTGGCGCTGCGCGAGATCCGATCTGATCGGCTGCGGCGCCTGATGTTCAGCACCGGCAGTTCACCGGATCTGAGGGATTTGCATTCCTCGCCGGTGCTCGCCCACTTGGCTGCCGAGCTCACCGGCATCACCGACGACGATCCGCAGGCCGCGCAATGGATTGTGCGCGTTGTCGTCTCGTTCGCCTACTCACCCATCGCCGATATTCGCGAGGAACGGCAGGTCCTGGAGCGGTTCGTGGCGCCGGCCTACCGTCCCGTCACCGTTGGCCGCTGATGACCGAGACCGCCTCATAAAGCGGGTCGGGCGTCGTCGATATACCACCGATGTACGGGTGCGACGCCTCGAGAAGCAGGAACAGATTGGTCGCCACGATCAGGCCGACGATCGCCACCATCGGGTAGTGCAGCCCGGGCTTGTCGACCCCGTAGATCACCACGGTGCCCAGGACCAGTGCACTGGTCAACAAGATCACCGCCCACAGCGGCCACGGCGGCCCGGTGTCTTCGCGGGCCGTGAGCAGGCGGACGGTGCGGGCCTGGCTCATCTTGTCGAGGTTCGCGTATGACGTTGAGAGAACGGTCTTCTGGCTGTCGGTGGTCGCGGTGACCTGCCGGTAGGCCGACGTCAACTGCGCCAGCGCATCGTCGGTCCCGGGTGAGCGGGTACCGGGGCCGCTTTCCCACTCCGCGATCGCGGACTTCTCGTAGTCGAGCAGGCTGCGCCGCAGGCGATCTGCGTCGGGCTTGTCGAAAGCGACCAGATCCCTTGCCATTTCGATGGCAGCCGCACCTTCGGCGCGCGCGTTCGCGTCGGCGGAGCTGATCTGACCCCACATCGACGACGTCATGAACCCGATCAGAAAGGCGTAGATGAACCCGATGAAGGTGTAGGTGAATTTGGTGACGTCGTTGTGCTCGTCCCGCGTGAGCGCGGGGAACCGTCGACGAATCACCTTGGCGATCAGCATCGCTCCCCCGGCGATGACCACGATCAGACCGACGAGGAGCAGTCCCGGCGGGACGGTGCTCACCAGCCATCCACTCATCGACGACTCCCCCAGACAACACCCGGCAGCTGGAGTCTAGTGCGCGTGCCCCGCCGAGCAGGCCGGCTCAGGCCGGCGCGCCCTCGTCGGCCGGTTCGACTTCGACCAGGAGCGCCATCCCGTGATGCGGAATCATCTCGACCGCAAAGCTGTGCAGGTCGTCGACGACCGCGATGTGCGCCCCGGTGAACATGTCGCGCACGGTCGCACCCGGCGGCAGAGTCTTGGATCGGACAGTGCCTGCGATGTCTTCGTTGGCGAAGTTCAGCACCGTCAGCTGATGCTGCTCGGGCGCATCGAGCTGGTGCACCATCACCAACATGCCGCGATGTGACACCTCGGGAATGTCGACCTGCCGGCTGGTCGCAATGCCGTAGTGCGCCCGCACCCGCAGTATCGCCTGCAGTTGGCGCAGGAAGCTGGTGTCGTCGGCGAGCTGCTCAGGAATCGACCCGTACAGGCTTCGGCCACGCGGCATTCCGGCGTTCGACTTCGTCGCTGCCGGGTTGACGCCCATCAGGTCGTGCGCGGCGCGGTGGATCCAGCGGGTGTCACCACCGTGCATCAGGTCGGCGACCTCAGCCGACGGTAATGTGAGCATGCCGCACAGGTCCCAGCCGGACAGCGCGAACACCCCTGGCTGAAGTGCGTTGAACATCGCCAGCAGCAGGTGTGCCCGGCGGATGCGGTCGATGTCGTCGTCGATGTCGTCGAGGTCGCGGTATCCCAGCGTCGCAGCGATCACTGTCGCTGTGGTGCAAGCGATTCCGTTCGTCGTGAAGACGCGGTTGTACGGCGCGGCCGGTCCGGTGAGCGCTTCGGTCAGGTCGGCGCGAACACGTTCGCCGAGAGCCTCGCCGGTGATCTCATGGCCTTTGTAGGTGTAGATGTCGTCCTTGTGGCCGTTCGACCAGTGCACCAACTCGTAGGTCAGCTCGTCGTGGTTCTGCAGTGCGTGCACCAGTGATGCCGGGTCCACGCCCAGTTCGATGGCCGTGCGCAGCGTCAGGCGCAGAAACTCCGTGTCGGCGGTCGCCAGCGCATGGTGATAGGCGGGCCGGTTGACGAAGTCGTAGGACAGGTCGGCGCCGGTGCCGCTGGTCTCCTTGATGTCGTCGATCGTCAGGTTCAGTTCCTGGAAGGTGAAACCGCCCAGTTTGCGCACCATGCTTCCGATGAACTGGTTGGCGGCCTGCGACAGCGGGTGACCTTCCGACCATCCCACGCCGTCGTCCCCGGACGTCTTCTCGGCGCCGAGGAAGCCGTTGGCGTCGAGGCGCAACCCGCCCGACCCGAGATCGGTCAGTGAGTGCAGTGCGTCGCCGATGACGAGGCGCATCCCGGCGAAGGACGGGTCGAGCCAGTTGATCGAGGGCTGCCCCTCCTTGAAGTAGTGCAGATACACCCACCGCCGCTCGACACCGTCGATGCCGACGACGGGGCGGGTGACACTCCAGTTGGTCTCCTTGATGCCCTCGGCGTAGAAGATCACGCGTTGCAGCCGCCCGATGATGTAGCCGGCCTTGTCCAGCCATTCCTCGGTCGCGGCGTCCACGTTGACCGAGTCCCGGCCGTGCGGAACGTCGGGCAGGTGCTCCCAGTCCAGCGGATCGATGTCGATCATGTGGTAGATGCCGGGATAGTCGGCGTACTTCATCTCCGCCAGCCGGAAATCCGCGCCCTTGCCGGTGTGGCCGGGCACGATGTCGTCGAGAATGGTGCCGCCGTACCAGTTCGCGGTGCCGCACATCTGGCGGAACTCGTCTTCGGTGCCGAACGCCGGGTCGATCTGGGTGCTGATCCGGTCGAAGTGGCCGTCAACGCTGGGGGTCAGCTGCCAGCCCGCGATGCCACCGGCGCGTTTGACGGGGCCGGTGTGGATCCCCTCGATACCGATCTCTGCGAATGCCTTCCACATCGCTTCATCGGCCATGGCCTTGAGGAAGGATTCCTCGGGCCGGGTGATGAGCGACAGCGGATACGCGGTGAACCACACCGACGCAGCGTCAACAGCACTGCGTGGGCTGGGCGTGGCGTACGGGTTCTGCCACATCGAACCCTGGCCGGAGAATTGCTGGCTGATCTCGTTGGCGTCGGCCAGCATCGACTGTGACAACAGCCACGACACGTAGGCCTGGTTGTCCGCCGTCGGCGAGCCGTCCTGCGCAATCGACCTGCGCACGAACGGGTTTCGAACGCGCGGACGGAACCGCAACGTACGAGGTCGGGCAGGGTGCAGATGCTCGTCGTAGGTGATCTCGGCAGGCGCATTGCCGGTTTCACCCTCGTCGGGCGGTCCATCGTCGGGCATGGACTCCACCGTCTGCGACATGAGACTCCTGACTTTGTCTTGCTTCAACCTTGCCTGCCAAACCCGACGACGCGCCACTCGAGTATTGCCACCGCCGGCCTGGGTCGAAACGCTTCGCGGGTCAAGCGCCTAGCCTCGACGGTATGGACGAACTCTCCGACGACGTGGCCGCGTTCCTCTCCGAGGGCACCCGAACGGCCAAACTGGCCTATGTCGCCGCAGACGGCAGACCGCTCGTCGCCCCGGTGTGGTTCATCGTCGACGGTGGCCAACTGGTCTTCAACACCGGAAAGGCGACCGCCAAAGGCCGTGCGCTGAGCCGCGACCCACGGGTCGCGATCTGCGTCGACGACCAGGATCCGCCGTTCTCGTTCGTTCAGGTTCAGGGCACCGCGTCCCTCGGCGAAGATCCCGATGAACTGCTCGACCTCGCGACCCGCATCGCGGCCCGCTATATGGGAGCCGAGCGCGCCGAAGAATTCGGCAAGCGCAACGGCGTGCCCGGTGAGCTGGTCGTACGCGTGACCCCGACGAAGGTGATCACGGCGTTCAACGTCGCCGACTGATCAGAAGAACGGATTGCTGTTCTTCTGATGCTCGGCGTCCTGGGGGCGCGGACCGAACCGGGCGATGTAATCCTCTTCGATACGGGCGTTCTTCTGACGCTTGACCACGTCCACCAGGTTCGGGTCAAGACCGTGCACAGCGAGCCGATGGCGCCGCCAAACCTTGTTCAGCGCAAGTGAAATCGCCAGCGTCCACAGATAGAGCGGCACCGTCATCTCGGCGTGAACGTACACCGAGTTGTTCTCCACGGGCAGCAGCCAGAACGGCGCCAGGAGGAAGAACGGCGGGATCGCCGCTTTGAGCATGAACCGCTTGACGGCGCCGGGCCCCGCGAGATCGTTCGCGACCCATTCCCGCATCGAAGCAGGCAGCCGGCGGAACCCGTACGAGTACATGATGAGTTGGCCCAGATTGGGCCGATCGGCGGACGTGGCATCCTCCTCGGGTAGCGGTTTCCTAACCCGCAGCCTACTCGCCGTCGCGCGCGACAATTTCGGTTGAGCTGAGGCGTTGATCACCCTGTTGCCGCCGTGCTTTATGCCGGTACATGTCGATATCGGCCTCGCGGATGAGTTCGGCGGCGTCCGCCGTCCGGCTGGATGCACGCCCCACCGATGCCGTGAGTGTCACCTCGCTGCCCTCCACGGGATACGCGCCGCTGACCGCAGCCCACACGTCCTGCGCCAATTGCTCGACGGCGGACTCACCGACGTCGTCGACGACCAGAACGACGAACTCGTCGCCGCCGAGACGATAGACCGCATTGGGCGACACCACCGCTGCGGCAAGCCGCCCCGCGGCGGCTTCCAGAACGGCATCTCCTGCGGCGTGGCCGTGCGAATCATTGACCTTCTTGAACCCATCGAGGTCGATGAACAACGCGGCCACGCAGTCGCCGGGGTGAGCGGTGCGGCGCTCGGCGATCCGAGCGACGAGCGAGTGCCGGTTGTGCAGGCCGGTGAGCGGGTCGGTCACAGCGCGATGGGCTAGTTCGGCTTCGGCATCCTTGCGGGCGGTGATGTCCTGAAGCTGGGCGATCACGACGTCGGCGCCGCCGTGTGCGCCGGGCGCCAACACCGCGGCGCGATGAACCCAGATGATGGCGCCATCGCTGCGGACGTAGCGAACCTCGGTGACGATCCGATCCACCGAGCCGGATAGCAGCTCGCGCCAATCCTGTTCCGCCACAGCGGAATCGTCGGGGTGGACGCCGTCGTAGTAGTGAATCACCGCGTCGTCGTGCGGCCCGATCCCGAACAGTTCGCGCAGGGCGGAGTTGATGTAGAGCGCCCGCCCATCGGTGCTGAACACGGCCTTCCCGAACGGCGCGTTGTCCATACTGATCTCGAACAGTCGCTGAGCGTCATCGCGGGCCCGCTCGGCTTCGACCCGCGCCGTGACATCAGCCACCTGCACGTACAACCCTCGCACCTGCCCGTCGACCAGGTCCGGCAGGTACGACGCCTGGACATGGCGGGTGACGCCGTTGTGGTCGGTCAGAGTCTTCTCGAAGATCTGATCCTCGCCGGCCATCGCGGCGTACACGTACGGCAGGCTCGCCTCGCCGAGGTCCCCGACCAGCAACTCGGTGATGTGCATGCCGCGGATCTCGGCGGGAGTCTTGCCGAAGAACGGCCGGTGGGCCTCATTGGCGACCACGTTTCGGAGATCGACGTCCCAGTACGCCACCATGGCCGGCAATTTGTCGATGAGCTGCCGCAGCCGATACTCGTCACCGAGCGCACCGGTGTCCGACATGACATATCCCTCCGGCAATCAACGCGGAACCTCACCAGAGAATTCGTCGCCAGCATGCGCTCCAGCCCAACAGGCTACGGCCAACGTCGGCAGGGACGCGAGATGTGGCGGACTTGGGCCGCGGCTGGGCCGGCGAAGGCGTGCCGTCGATCGTTGAAAACTGTGGAGCTAAGGGGAATCGAACCCCTGACCTTCTCGATGCGAACGAGACGCGCTACCAACTGCGCTATAGCCCCTTGGTCGCTAGCAGGCTACCAGTCGCAGCCCGCCTAGTTGAAACCGGCGACCTACTGGCCGGCCGCCCGCGGCAGGTCGAAGTGCCGGGCGAACGCGACCTCGTCGAGGTGCTCGAAGATCGGGTCCTCGTCGTCGATGTCCAGCACCGCGGCACCGGGACGACGCAGCCGGGACGGCACGACGTCGAATTCACGGTCCTCGGTGTTCTCCACCCCGAGCCGCGAGCGAGCCATCCGCTGCTGGCGACGCCGGCGCACCTGCTCCTCGATCCTGGTCTGACGGCGCAGGTAGCCCAGGTACAGCACCGTCACGGCGCCGGCCGCACCGGTGACCCACCACAGGCCGGAGCTGACGGTGAACGACAGCGTTGCCGTGACGACCATGACCGCGGCCATTGCCATCAGCATCCGCTTGCGGAAGCGGTACTTGCGTGCGCTGACCGCCGCGGCCGTCGTCGACTCCGAACGACGCGGCCGGCTCGCCCGCGGCGTCACGGTCGTCGCAGGCTCGTCCTCGGCCTCCAGACCCGAAGTGTCCTCGACGTATTCGTATTCGTCGTCGGTGCCGTCCTGCGGATGATCCTCGGTGACCGCCTGAAACTGATCGGTGTCGTCGCTCGCGGGCACGCTGTCGGCCTGATCGTCCTGGGTCTCGTCGCCGGCCTCATCGACCTCCGCGACGGGCTCGGCAACCACGGGCTCGGAAACCACGGGCTCGGAAACCACGGGCGCCGGGGCTTCGTCGAACAGGCTCGGCTGGACCTGGGCGCTACGCGCGGTGCCGCCGACCGGCAGCGCGCCGGAGTCCTCGTCGACCACGTCGACGTCCAGGTAATCCGACTCGACCTCCTCGGTGACCGCAGCCACCACGACGACCGTGCGGGTCCGCGACGGCGTCTCGTCGTCGGAGTCCAGCTCGTCGAACTGGTCCGCTTCGGGCTGCCAGTCCGGGTCGTGCCGATGACCGGCCGAGGGGCCGCTGCGCTTGAACCGGCGCGACTTCTCGCCGCCGTTGAGCACCCGGGTGGCAAGCGCGACGTCACTGGTCCGGCGGACGTTGTCACGCTTGCTGATGAGCATCGGGACCAACACGAACAACCACAGCACCACAAGCGAGATCCAGAGCAATGATTGGGGGATGCTTGGCATGGTGGCCTGCTCCTTTCGCGTCCAGGCTAGGTCCGTGACCTTGGCAACCCGGGACGGCGCGCCGGAGTCAATTACACACTTGTAATTTGCCCTTGACAAGCACCAACAGCCACAAATGTCACATTAGTAACAAGTCGCCTCGGCAATCACGCCCAGTGCGCCAGCCCGCGGTGCACCAGTCGACCCGCCACGGAGCCCTCGACCTCTTCCACGGTCATCCCCACCAGCAGGTGGTCGCGCCACGCTCCGTCGACATCGAGGTACCGCTCCAACAGGCCCTCCTCGCGAAAGCCGACCTTGGCCAGCACCGCGCGACTCGCCGCATTCTCCGGGCGCACCGTCGCCTCCACCCGATGCAGACCGACCGGCCCGAAGCAGTGGTCGAGACCCAGCGCAAGCGCACCCGTGGCCACCCCCGCGCCGGTGACGGCGCTCGACACCCAATAGCCGATCCAGGCTGAGCGCAACGCTCCGTGCGTCACGTTGCCGATCGTCAGCTGACCGCTGAACTGCCCGTCGAGTTCGATCACATACGGCAGCATCCGGCCCTTGCGCGCCTCTGCCCGAAGGCCCGAGCACACCGGCGGCCAGGACGAGACTGCATGCCGCACAGTCCAATCCACCTCAGCAGTCGGTTCCCACGGCTCAAGGAAACGGCGGTCGGCCAAGCGGATGCGGCTCCACATCGCCGCGTCGCGCATTCGCACCGGGCGTAAGCGGATCACCCCGGCGCCGACCCGCAGCGGACCCACGGAAGCGGGCCAGCCCGGGTGCAGGGAACTGTTACGCCACAAATTCACTTCTGCTCCGCGGGTCAGCCGCGTTGAGCCAGGAAGGCGACGTCGACGACCTCGCCGGTCCGTACCTGATCCAGTTCGGTCGGCACCACGACCAAGCAGTTCGCCTCGGCCAGCGTCGCCAACAGATGCGACGACGCGCCCGGCGCGCCGCCGAGTGCCTGCACCAGATACTCGCCGGTGTCCTGGTCACGCATCAGCTGCCCACGCAGGAAACCCTTACGCCCGGGCACCGACGAAATCGGCGACAACGCCCGGGCCTGCACGACACGCCGAAGCGACTGGCGCTTGCCCAGCGAGAGCCGAATCAGCGGGCGAACCATGACCTCGAAAACAACCAGCGCGCTGACCGGGTTCGCCGGCAACAGGAACGTCGGGACCCGTTCGCGGCCCAGCTGACCGAAGCCTTGCACGGACCCGGGATGCATGGCGATCCTGGTGACTTCCATCTCGCCGAGCTTCGACAGCACCGCGCGCACACCTTCGGCCGCAGCCCCACCGACCGCTCCGGCGATCACCACCAGCTCGGCACGGTTGAGCTGACCCTCGACGGCCTCGCGCAGCGCCTTCGGCTCGGTGCTGACGATGCCCACCCGATTCACCTCGGCGCCGGCATCGCGCGCCGCGGCAGCGATCGCATACGAGTTGACGTCGTACACCTGGCCATTGCCGGGCGTCCGGGAAATGTCGACCAGCTCGCCGCCGACACTCATCACGGTCACCCGGGGACGCGGATGCACCAACACGCGCTCGCGGCCGACCGCGGCAAGCAATCCCACCTGCGCGGCGCCGATCGTCGCACCGGCACGCACCGCGACGTCGCCGGGCTGCACGTCGTCACCGGCCCGCCGGACATAGGCACCCGACCGAACCCCGCGCAACACTCGCACCCGCGCCTGACCGCCGTCGGTCCACCGCAACGGCAGCACGGCATCGGCCAATGTCGGCATCGGCGCACCGGTCTGCACCCGGGCGGCCTGCTTGGGCTGCAGCCGGCTGGGGGTCCGCGCACCCGCCTCGATGACACCCATCACCGGCAGACTGATCTCGCCACCCTGCTCATCGTCGGAATCTCCGCCGAGACCCTGGACATCCACGCTGCGGACCGCATAGCCGTCGATGGCGGCCTGGTCGAAACCGGGCAGGGGATGTTCGGTGATCACTTCCTCGGCGCACATCAGGCCCTGGGACTCGGCGATCGGCACGCGTACCGGGCGTGGTGCCACCGCCGCGGCCGCCACTCTGGCCTGCTGTTCCTCTACCGAACGCACCGCGCGCCTTTCTGCCTCGAGCTCCGCATCGCGCGGGCCCGCCGCAGCTCTACTGTTCGGTCTTGTCGGCCAGGCCCAGGCGTGCCGTCAACCATCGCCGCAAATCCGGGCCATAGTCGTCACGATCCAACGCAAAGTCAACCGCAGCCTTCAGGTAGCCGCCGGGATTTCCCAAGTCGTGTCGAGAGCCGCGGTGCACCACCACGTGGACCGGGTGCCCCTCTTTGATCAACAACTCGATGGCGTCGGTCAGCTGGATCTCGCCGCCGACACCCCGGTCGACGCGGCGCAGCGCGTCGAAGATGGCCCGATCCAGGATGTAGCGGCCGGCGGCGGCGTACAGCGAAGGCGCGTCCTCCGCCTTGGGCTTTTCCACCATGCCCTTGACCTTGAGCACGTTCGGATTCGCCGCATCGGGGACCGGCTCGACATCGAACACGCCGTAGGCGCTGACCTCGTCCTCGGACACCTCGATGGCGCACAGCACCGTGCCGCCCCGCTTCGCCCGCACCTTCGCCATGGTCTCGAGCACACCGGTCGGCAGCACCAGGTCGTCGGGCAGCAGCACCGAGACCGCGTCCTCGTCCGGCGACAAGACCGGTTCCACACAGCCGACCGCGTGACCCAGACCCAGCGGCTGATGCTGCACCACCGACTCGACCTTGATCAGCGCCGGAGCCCGGCGCACCTTCTCGAGCATCGCCTTCTTGCCGCGGGCCTCCAACGTGCCTTCCAGCACCAGATCCTCGACGAAGTGGGCGACCACGCTGTCTTTGCCCTCGGAGGTCACGATCACCAGCCGCTCGGCCCCCGCCTCCGCGGCTTCCTCTGCGACGAGCTCGATACCCGGCGTGTCGACGACAGGCAGCAGTTCCTTGGGCACAGTCTTGGTTGCGGGCAGGAATCGCGTTCCCAAGCCGGCCGCGGGGACGATCGCTGTGCGCGGAATCGGGACCTCTGGCGGCCTCATCGTTCACACCCTAACGGCAACATGGTGGTCCTTCACTCTGGCGCAATGCGGTCGCGCGCTGACATGGTGGACAGCGTGCTCGCCGGTACTAAAGCCCAGCAGCGGGCTGCCCTGTTGGCGGCGCGCCGGGAAGTGCCCGACAAGGTGCGGGCGGCCGAGGCGCGGGCGCTCTGTGCGCATCTCGACGAGTTCGTGGGCCGAGACGACACGGTGTGCGCCTACCTGCCGGTGGGCACCGAGCCGGGTTCGCCGCAGCTGGTGGACCGGCTGCACGAACTGTGCGCCCGGGTGCTGTTGCCGGTGACGCGCACCGGAGCCGACGGCGTACCGGTGGCCCTGCTCTGGGGTGTCTACGTGCCCGGCGAGCTGGTCGCCGCGCGATACGGGCTGCTCGAGCCTGCCGAGCCGGTGTTGCCGAGCTCGGCCTTGGGAGACGCCGACGTTGTCCTCGTGCCGGCGCTGGCGGTGGACCGCCGAGGCGTGCGGCTGGGTCGCGGCGGCGGGTTCTACGATCGCTCGCTGCCGCTGTGCCGACCCGGCGCCACACTGGTCGCGGTGGTCCGCGACTCGGAGCTTGTCGACGAACTGCCCAGCGAATCTCATGACATCCGGATGACCCATGTCCTCACCCCCAAACACGGCCTGTGCGCGCTGGCCAACACCGAGTGAGGCCACTCGGCATACCTTGCACCCGCAGCCTCCCCCTCGAAGGGTTTTTTCCCCATTTCTTCGCGCCGTTCCCGCTGCGCGGCGTGGGGAATGATATGTGCCACGTGGCGGTTCTAGCACTTGGCACGGTAGAGTGCTAACAGACCAAGTCTCGTTCCGGAGGTTCATGTGCCGACCTACAGCTACGCGTGTACCGAGTGCGACAACCGCTTCGACGCGGTGCAGGCGTTCACTGATGACGCGCTGACCAGTTGCCCCGAGTGCTCCGGTCGGCTGCGCAAGCTGTTCAACTCCGTCGGCGTGGTCTTCAAGGGCAGCGGCTTCTACCGCACCGACAGCCGTGAAGCAGGCAAGAGCAGCAGCAAGTCGGAGTCGTCCTCATCGTCTTCGTCGTCGACGTCCGAGAAGTCGTCGAGCTCCAGCGATTCGTCGAGTTCGTCCAGTTCGTCGACATCCTCCGCGCCCGCCGCCGCAGCATCGAGCTAGCGCACCGAGTTCAATTGGAGCGCAAGGCTTTCCGCGCGCTCAGGAGGCCATTCCTGCCGAAGTCGAGTTGTCCCCGAATTCGACCGAATAACCGACCAATTCACTGCTCTCGTCCTTGACCGGGCGGATGCGAACCCGCTCGACCGACCCGTCGGCCGCCTTCTCGTCGAACGCCGGGAACGGCTCGTCGAGCAGGTCGGCGGCTCGCAGCTCGGCCATGGTGTCCGGAGTGACACCGATCAGGTCCCAGATGGGACGTCCGGCCACCTCTCCCCCGTTGGAATCCAACGTCGTGTCGAAGGCGGTGCTCGACGCGACGACGGTGCCTGCCGGGTCCATGAACGCGACGGCGGCATCGGGGGCGTAACTCTCGGAGAGCCGGTGGGCGCGCAATTCCAGGGACATCGGCACCGACAGATTCTCGGTGGACCTCTCCGAAGCCAACTCCACCAACGCATTCGGCACCTGCTGGGCCGGCATCGGGCGCCCGAACAGATATCCCTGCGCCAGCTTGCACCCCATCGTCCGCAACAGCTCGGCCTGACCGGGGGTCTCGACCCCTTCAGCGACGACAGCCAGGCCCAGACTGTGGCCCAGGCTCACCACGGCGTGCACGATCTTGCGGCTCTGCCGGTGCTCCTCCATCGCCATCACGAAACTGGCATCGATCTTCAGCTTCGAGAACGGCAGCGTACTGAGCCACGTCAGGCTCGAGTAGCCGGTGCCGAAATCGTCCATGGCAATCATGCAGCCGAGGTTGATCAGCCGGTCGAGCGTGAGTCGCGGCTGAGTCAGATCGTCGATGAAGCCCGACTCGGTGACTTCAATGTGCACGCGGCTCAACGGAAATGACGAATCCAGCGCAGCTTTGGCGATCCTGGTCGGCAGCTCGGAGTTGCGCAGCTGGGTCGGCGAGACGTTGAAGCCGAGGAACAGATGGTGCGGCCAGTCCGCCGCGGCCGCAAATGCCGTGCGCATCTGCTGATCCAGCATGCGATCGAGCAGCCCGAACCGGTCCGCGATCGGAATGAACCGATCGGGCGGGATGTAGCCCTCCTCCGGATCGTTCCATCGGGAGAGAACTTCGAATCCCAGGACATGGCCGTCGTCCAGGGACACGATCGGCTGGAAGAACGGCTCCACCCCGCCGCCGGCAAGCGCCGCCAAGAGTCTGCGCGCGAGAAGCTGATCAGCGTTCACCACTGCGCCTCCTCTCCCCAGCACAGGCGCGAATTACAGCTGGATACGGTACAGGCAAACCTCATTTAGGGCGTCCAGAAAGCACAAAGACGCCCGCCTGCAAACAATGCTCCGCGGCCAGCGGCAGTTGTCAACAAGCCAGGGTGCGAGACGAAACCACGGTTGCCGCCCGCGCTCTACGGTTGCGCCATGGGCGAGTCGCTCAACCCCACGCTGCCGAGCCGGATCCGGCACCTGCTCCGCCCCGACTTCACCCGCACCGTCGTCGCGCGCCGGGTCGTCGCCGGTGCACTGGTCGTTCTTGCCGGCATTGCCGCGCTGCGGCCCGACCCCGACCGCCATCGAATCGACGTGGTGGTCGCAACCCATGACCTGAGCCCGGGGCTGCCCCTGTCGGCCGACGATGTGACGGTGGAGAAGCGTTCTGCCGCAACGATTCCCGACGGCGCCACGGTGAGCGCCGACGACGTGATCGGGGCGACCCTGGCCGGACCGGCGCGACGCGGAGAAGTGCTCACCGACGTCAGGGTGCTCGGCTCACGGCTTACCGGGCTCAGCGCCGGACCGGACGCCCGGGTGGTGCCGCTGCACCTCGCCGACGCGGCGGTGCTCGACATGATCCGGCCCGGCGACATCGTCGACGTCATGGGCGCCGCGGACGGGGCCGGCGACGCGAAGCCGACGCTGGCGGCCACCAACGCCGTCGTCGTGCTGGTGTCACCCAAGCCGAAGGCGGCAGGCGCGGGCGATGACCGGGTCGTGTTGGTGGCGTTGCCCGCGGCGGGCGCGCACGCCTTGGCGGCGGCGACGCTGGTGCAGACCGTCACGCTGACGATCCACTGAACTAGCCGGCGGGCGGTGCCGGCGGCGGGGTGGTGGACGGCGGAGGCGCCTGCTGGATCGCGTCCATCACCATGTCGGCGATCTCGTCAGACGACGAGCTGCTCACCGGGCCGGGCGCCGGGGCGGGACTCGGCGCCCCGGCAGCGACACCGCCGGCCACGGCCAGCGCACCGAACGACGTCGCGACCGCCAGTGCCCGCATCCACATGGTTTTCCCTCCGAGAACCTCTGCAGCCAAGCTAACAGCACGCCATTTCCGCTGCCTGGCAGTACTACCCTTCGAGATCTCTGGGCCAAGAGTGAAAGGGGCAATACCGTGCTGAAGGGATTCAAGGAGTTTCTCTCCCGCGGCAACATCGTCGACCTGTCGGTCGCGGTGGTGATCGGCACCGCGTTCACCGCGCTGGTCACCAAGTTCACCGAAAGCATCATCCAGCCACTGATCAGCCGGATCGGTGCCGGCAAGGACACGAGTTACGGCCTACTGCGCATCGGGATCGGCGGTGGGCAGGCGATCGACCTGAACATCCTGCTGTCCGCGGTGATCAACTTCGTACTCGTGGCGGCGGTCGTGTACTTCTTCGTCGTCGTGCCCTACAACCGGCTTCGGAAGAAGGGCGAGGTCGAGCAGGCCGGCGACACCGAGTTGAGCCTGCTGACCGAGATTCGCGACCTGCTGGCCGAATCGGAGGGCGCACCGAAGAAGACCACCGGCCCGGGCACCGGCCCGAGCCCCGACACCGCCGAGACGACGAGCGCCGACAAAGACTGACGGCGCGCGAACAAAATGGCCCCCGGCGCGAGCCGGGGGCCATTTTGGTGACGTGCCAAGGAGTTAGTTCATGTTCCAGGGTTCGCCGTAGGTGGTGACGCTGTCACCGGCCTTGGAGATCAGGCGGGCGAAGGGGCGCAGCAGCACGCCGCCGGCCGCACCGGTGACGGTGCCGTGGGCGTTGGCCACCGCGACCGAGCCGTTGG
>NZ_JBGGNO010000003.1:0-19624 GCF_041287105.1 Mycobacterium sp. SA01
GGCGTCGCGGGTACGCCGGCGACGACGATGACTGGTATCGCACAGCGGATAAGTCTTGCTGCGCTTGCACATACAGATCGCGACCATGAAGCGGTCGCACTCGACGACGGAGCTGTCGGGCAGCTCGATCCGCACCGGACCCTGCACCATCATGGGGCCGCCGCTGACTATCCGGACCACCCGTGGTTCGTCGTCGCTCACCGCTTGTCCGCGCGGATCACCACGATTTCCTCCTCCCGCCTGCCGGCAGGGAGCATACCGATCTTCTCCATCCACGACGCCCGGGCGCTGAGCACGGGGCCGAACGGAATGACCTGTCGGAGAAGGACGTCCGCGTCCAGTCCGGCGCCGCGCAGGCGGCTCAGCGACTGCTCGGTGTCCGAGAACTCCGACTGCACGATCAGCATCGTTCCGTTGTCGCTGAGCAGCTCGGCAGCCGAATCGCACAGTGGATTCAGCACCTGGCGGCCGTCGACGCCGGCATTCCAGGCCGTCGACGGGCCCACTTCGGCAGGGATCTGCTCGAGGTGTGCGTCGGGACTCGTTGGCACATAAGGCGGATTGGAGACCACCAGATCAAAGGGACCGGCCGCGACGGCGTCGCCCCAGGTTCCCAGCTGCGCGTCAACACCAACGCCTGCGTCGTCTGCGTTGTCGGCCGCACATCGAACTGCCTTGGGGCAGATGTCGAATGCGGTGACACTGCGAGCTCCCAATTGTGCGGCCGTGATCGCGATCACGCCGCTTCCCGTGCAGAGATCGACGACACGGCGGCCGGTAACGGCGCCGGTGAGGGTCATGGCTTCGATGAGCAATTGTGAATCGTGTTGCGGTGCATACACACCAGGAACAGCAGCAACCGAACTTTGAAGGTCGGGGTAGAGAATGGTCAACATTGGCCTTTCGACAGTCGATCGCGCCCGTGTTTTCTCACCGCGCTGCGAGATACATGCCCCATTACGGGGGCGTTAAACCCGCTGGTTGGTTTGCCCACCCCACCGACCGGGAAGGTGTTCGGTGTGAAAGCTTCCGATCTTGCTGCCCTACCCATCGCCGCGGGCGCGGCCCTCCGGCACCGCCGGTTCTTCCATCCGAGCGGAGTGTTGGCCAACGGCACGATCGAGCGGTTGTCGCCTCCCAGCGAAGGCCTGCCGGTCGAATCCGGCGACATCGTCGGCCGCGTCTCCAAAGCGGTGGGCACCCCTGGTGCTCTTCCAGACGCCGCGGGCCTGGCCTGGCGGGTGCCCCCTGCCCCGTTCGCGGCCACCCCGTGGGACGTCTTGCTGGTGTCGGCGGGCTTTGGGTCGAGCGCCTTCGTGCCCAACCGGGTCGCGTTGCGCGCGGTGACCTCGTGGTCCGAGGCGATGTACTCGAGCCTGCTGCCGCTGCGATACGAGGATGAACTGTGGTGGATCCGGGCTCGTCTGGCCACACCCGTGGACGGCCCCGGCTTGTCGCTACAGACGGTGCACCAACGCATCGACGACGGCGGTCTCGAATTCGACATCGAGCAGGCATCCGGTAGCGGCGAATTCGAGCCGATGGCGACGCTGCGGCTCACCGAGGTTGTGCCGCTCGCCGACCACGCCGAGCACGATGTTTCCTTCGACCCGGTCCGGCACAGCGCACCGGATGTGCAGGTATGGCCGGAGTGGTTGCGAAACGTCCGGGCCAAGGCGTACCGCAGCAGCCGTGAAGGACGCGACGCCGAGTCCTAGTCCGGCGGCTCTTGGTCGGGTAACGCGGCGACATCGGGGGCCACTTCTCGGGTGGCCATCCCGCCCTGGCCACCCTTGTCCGCGGGGCCGGGCCTGCCGCCGCGCGGCTCGTCCTGGTGATCGTCGGTGTAGTCGGCGTGGTCTTCCTCATCGGAGGTGGGGTCGGTCATGACCACCGGGATTACCCCGCGCCTTTCGTTTCAACCCATTGGTGGGGGGTATCACGCCACCACAAGTTCGATTACGAGGGGAAATACATGGATGCGTTGAGTTTTCTGCGTGCCGACCACGAGAGCGTGCTGGGCATGTTCGAGGTGCTCGACGGCGCGCCGATCGGGAATGGTGCCGCCCAAAGCGGCCTCGGAACGATGGTGACGAACCTTGTGATCGCCGAGTCTCAACACGAGGCGATCGAAGAGCAGTGGTTCTGGCCTCTGGTACGTAAAGCTGTTGCCAACGGCGACGAATTGGCCGACACAGCGATCGCTCAGGAGCAAGCGGGCAAGAAGCTATTGCAGCGGCTCGAAGACGGAAATCCGGGCGAAGCCGACTATCACGATGCGTTGGCGGAGTTCATCAAAGCGGGCCGCGAACACATCGCGTTCGAACAAGACCAGGTGTGGCCGCTGCTGCGCTCAGCTGTCGGTCAAGCCGAGCTCGAAGAACTCGGCCAGAGACTTGTGGTAGCAAAGAAAGTCGCGCCGACTCGTCCCCACCCCGACACTCCGCCAAGCGCGCTCGTCCAAAAGACGATCGGTACGGCCGCGGCGATCGTCGACCATGCCCGGGACGCACTGAGCGGTCGTGCCGGCGAGAACCCACCTGACCCGCAGGGCCGCTGACAGAGGGCTACGTACGACAAGGCCGGTGCCGGAAATACTTTCCGGCACCGGCCTTTTAGCTCCGTCAGCTGGTTGGGCTGTGCTGCTCGTGGGTGAACGGCTTCGCGCTGTCCACCTTCGGCGTACCTTGAGGATTGCGTTCCGACCCCTTGTTCTGCCATGCCGAACTGCCGACCCAGTCCGTGGGGTTCTCGATGTACTTCCACTCCATGCCGTCGGGCCACGGACCCTGGCCTTCGTTCCACGGCCCGCGCACCGAGCCTTCACCGTCGGACATGTTGAGTGCCACGTTCTGGAACCGCTCGTCGCCGGGCAACTGACCGGGCGGAAAGTTGACCGGAAGGTCGTTGAGCGCAGAGGTGAATTGTTGGAAGTGCGTGACTTCGCGAGTCATGAGGAAGCTCAGGGTGTCCTGAACGCCAGGGTCGGTCGTGAATTGCTTGAGATATTCGTACACGACCTTGGCCCGCGACTCCGCCGCGATGTTGCTGCGCAGGTCGACGGTCGGATCGCCGTTGGAGTTCACATACGCACCGGTCCACGGTGCGCCCGCTGAATTACCAACATCCGGTCCGGCTCCGGTCAGGGCGAAATGCAAGGGATTCACCGCCACCGAGTGGATGATTTGGTCGCGGCCGTCCCCGCTGGCGACCGCAGGCATCCAATCGCAAATTTCGTTGGCCTGCTTGAGGTCGTCGTTGAGACCGTCGAGCAACATCGTGATCATCGACCCGACCATCTCGAGATGGCTGAGTTCCTCGGTCGCGATGTCCATGAACAGGTCGTACATCCGGGGGTTCTTGCGCCGGAGGACGAACGCCTGGGTGAAATATTGCATTGCTGCTGCCAGTTCGCCGTTGGCTCCACCGAACTGCTCCTGCAACAGCTTCGCGAACCTCGGGTCGGGCTGAGTGACCCGGACGTCGAACTGAAGATCTTTGTTGTGGATGAACATCCGTACCCCTCCTACTTGTTTGGGTCAGGCTCGGTTACCCCATCGAATCCGGCCCAAACAGGCAGCAACACAAGGGATTTACGAAATCAGTTAGCCGATTTGCGAAGCTTGTCCAACAACGGTTCGGCTGCCTTCGCCAGGAATTCGTCCTGCCCCTCGTCACCGATCTGCACGAGTGCGATGTCGGTGAATCCGGCTTCCCAGTAGGCCCTCACCGATTCGACGATTGCGTCCAGGTCGGGTCCGCACGGAATGCTGTCGGCGACGTCCTCCGGCCTGACGAACTGAGTGGCGCCTGCGAAGCCGGCCGGGGTGGGCAGGTCTGCGTTGACGTCCCAGCCGCCGCCGAACCAGCGGAACTGGTCGTGTGCCCGCTGGATCGCGGCGTCACGGTCAGGGTCCCAGCACACCGGGATCTGCCCGATGACCCGGCCGCCGCCGGCCAGGCCGGTGGCATGGCGCGCGCCGTGCCAGGCGTCGACGAGTTTGTCGTCGGGTTCCACGGCGATCAGGTGGTCGCTCAGGGTCGCGAAGGCCTCCACGGAACGCTCGCCCGACATCGCGACGCCGATGGAGACCGGCTCGTCGGGGACATCCCATATCCGTGCCGAATCGACTTCGAAGTAGTCGCCCTTGTGGTCGACGAGTTCGCCGCTCAACAGCTCGCGAATGACAACGATCGCCTCTTTGAGCATGTCCTGGCGCCGCTGGATCGTCGGCCATCCCTTGCCGACGACGTGTTCGTTGAGGTTTTCGCCTGACCCCAGACCCAGGGTGAATCGGCCGTCGGCGAGGATCTGCAGGGTGGCGGCCTGCTGCGCGACGACCGCGGGGTGGTAGCGCATCGTCGGGCACGTCACGTAGGTGTAGAGCGCCACCCGCTCGGTCGCGTGTGCGACCGCGCCCAGCGTCGTCCAGGCATTGGGGGCATGCCCTTGGGACGTGAGCCACGGTGAGAAGTGGTCACTGGACACTTCGAAGTCGAAGCCTGCTTGCTCAGCCGAAACAGCGTAGCGCACAAGGTCTTTGGGCCCGCTTTGCTCGGTCATCAGGGTGTATCCGAAGCGCGTCATGCGCGACGAGTACCCCGACGCCGGCGAGCGAAACGACTACAGGCGCGCTTTGACCGCCGCGGACAGCCGCGAACCGTCGGCCTTACCCGCGGCGATCGCGTTGGCCGCCTTCATCACCAAGCCCATCTGCTTGGTCGACGGTCGCTCACCGATCTCCTCGGCCACCTGCGCGATCGCGGTGTCGGCCACATCGGCGACCTCGGCGTCGGTCAGCGGCGTCGGCAGGTACTCGTCGATGATCCGGGCCTCGGCGTGTTCCTCGGCGGCCAGCTCGCCTCGTCCGTTCTGGGTGTAGATCTCGGCGGACTCGCTGCGCTTCTTGGACTCCCTCGCCAGGACCTTCAGCACCTCCTCGTCGGACAGATCCCGGGCTTGCTTGCCGGAGACCTCCTCGGTCTGGATCGCCGCAAGCAGCAACCGCAGCGTCGCGGTACGCAACTTGTCCTGGTTCTTCATCGCTTCTGTGAGGTCCGATCTCAGCCGGTCCTTGAGCTCCGCCATGGCGCAAACGCTACGCGCCCGGGATTGCGAGGACGTTGAGAAATACTTCGCCGCTCGACAGGATGGACTGATGAGCTACGACGTCGGGAAGGTTCGCCGGTGACGGTACCCCCAGGACCGCCGCCGGGATGGCCTGGTCAACCGCCCTTCCCGCCGTCCGGATATCCCCCGCCGGCTTACCCGCCGCCGGGCTACGGCCCGCCAGGGTTCCCGCCGCCCGGCTACGGGCCGCCGGGCTATCCACCACCGGGATATCCGCCACCGGGCTACCCACCCCCGGGCTATGGCCCCCCGGGCCCCCCAGGGTTCCCGCCGCCCGGCTACGGTACGCAACTACCCATGGCGCCCAAACCGGGCATCATTCCGCTGCGGCCGCTGTCACTCAGCGACATCTTCAACGGCGCAGTCGGCTACATCCGGGCCAACCCGAAGGCCACGCTCGGCCTGACAACGGTCGTCGTGGTGATCACTCAGGCGCTCGCGCTGGTCCTGCAGCTGGGTCCGCTGCTCTCGATGGGCAAGGTGGGCGCCCAGCGCGGCGAGGAGCTGTCTACGCCGGCGATGCTGGGCTCCGTGGCGTCCAGTGCGACCAGCGGGCTGACCACCGCGCTCGCCGGAATTCTGCTGTCGGGCATGCTCACCGTCGTCGTGGGCCGAGCGGTCTTCGGCACCAAGATCACTGTCGGCCAGGCGTGGCAGCGCCTCCGCGGCAGGCTGTGGGCACTGATCGGCTTCAGCGCCCTCGAAGTCCTCGCTGTCCTGCTGTTGGTCGGCGTGGTCGTGGCGGTCATCGCCGGTGTTGCGGTGGCCGGTAACGGCACCGCTGCGGTGATCGTCGGCATTCCGCTGGTGCTCGGTTTGATCGCTGCGCTGGTCTACCTGTACACCGCGCTGTCGTTCGCGCCGGCCGCCGTCGTACTCGAGCGCAAGCCGATCATGGCATCCGTCCGGCGCTCGTTTGGCTTGGTACGCAACCACTTCTGGCGCATATTCGGTATTCGGTTGCTCGCGTCGGTGGTGGCCGGTGTCATCGCCGGAGCGGTCGCGGTTCCGTTCAGCATCGCCGGGCAGGTGTTCCTTCTCGGCGCGGACTCCTCGGGACCGATCGTCCTCGCCACCACATTGACCGCCATCGGGGGTGCGATCGCGCAGATCATCGTCGCGCCGTTCACCGCAGGTGTCACGGTGCTGCTGTACACCGACACGCGCATTCGCGCGGAGGCCTTCGATCTGGTGCTGCAGACCGGTGCCACCGCGGCGCCGGCGGAACCCGCGGCTGCCGACGATTTATGGCTCACGCCGCCGCGCTGACGCTCCGGATCACCATGCCTGTCATCGACATCGACCGGGAGACCGCGCACGACGCGGCCCAGCGTGAGCTGGCCAAACCGATCTACCCGACGGAATCGTTGACCGACAGGCTCAACGAGTGGTTCCAGGAACTGCTGTACCGGGTGATCGCAAAGGGGTCTTCCATTCCGGGCGGGTGGTTGACCATCGCGGTGCTGGCGATCGTGGTGCTGGTGGCGTTCATTCTCGCGGTGCGGATCGCCAAGCAGACAATGCGCACCAACCGCGGTGGCGACGCGGGACTGTTCGGCGCGCGCGAACTCAGCTCGGCCGAACACCGCGAAACTGCTGAGACGTATGCGGCGCAAGGTAACTGGGCTGCGGCCATCCGTCACCGGCTTCGCGCGGTGGCCCGCCACCTGGAGGAGACCGGTCTGCTCAACGCTGTCCCGGGCCGTACCGCCAACGAACTCGCCGCGGATGCCGGCGAGCTGCTGCCCGCTTTCGGCGGTGACTTACGCCGGGCGGCAACGGTGTTCAACGATGTCACCTACGGGGAACAGCCCGGAACCGAACCGGACTACCGGATGGTGGCCGCCCTCGACGACGCCCTGCACCGGCATGCCGACCCGACCGGTTCCGACGGCGGAGCTCCAGTCGTCGCCGACACCTGGGCTCCGCTGCGGTGAGCACCACCCTCGGCCAGCGGTGGCGCACCGGACGCTGGATTGCCTTGGCGCTGATCGTGATCTCGGCGATCGCGGCGGTCAGCGCGCTCCTCACCGCACCGCGACCGGGCGGCCGGATGGATCCGGACTCGACCAGCCCGGACGGCGCACACGCCCTGGTCGCCCTGCTGCGCGACCGCGGTGTCGACGTCGTCGTCGCCGAGAGCGTCGCGGATGTCGAGAAAGCCGCCCGCCCGGACTCCCTGCTGCTTGCGGCCGAGACGTACAACACCCGCGGCCAGGATCTGCTGACCCGGCTCGCGGACGTCCCCGGCGACCGACTGGTGCTGGAACCCACCTCGCGAGCGCGGCAGGCATTGGCCGCCGACGTCCGGCTCGGCGGTGCCAGCATGCTGACCTCCGAGCCCGATTGCGATCTGCGCGAGGCGAACCGCGCCGGAACCGTGCAATTGGGCGCCACCGACACCTACGAAAAGGCCGGCGACGTCGACGTGACCCGCTGTTACGGCGGCGCAGTGGTGCGCTATCAGGACGGCGGCCGCACCGTCACCGTCGTCGGCAGCGCGGACTTCATGACCAACGGCGGCCTGCTCAGCGAGGGCAACGCCGCGCTGGCGATGAATCTGGCCGGTGACCGACCCCGGCTCATCTGGTACGCCCCGCAGAAGCCGGAAGGTGAAGGGACAGCAGGATCGTCGCTGACGGATCTGATGCCCGACGCGGTCAACTGGCTGGTCTGGCAGCTGTGCCTGGTGGTGGTGCTGCTGGCCGTCTGGCAGGGCCGCCGGTTGGGGCCGCTGGTCGCCGAGAAACTGCCGGTGGTGGTGCGGGCCTCCGAGACGGTCGAGGGTCGCGCCCGGCTCTATCGGTCGCGCCGAGCCCGCGGACAGGCCGCCGAGGCCCTGCGTACCGCAACGCTGCAGCGACTGGCGCCGCGACTCGGCCTGGGCCCCAATGCCTCTCCCGCGGCGGTGACATCCGCGGTTGCGCAGCGCTACGCCGGGGACCCGAACACCCTGCAGCACCTGCTGTTCGGGCCGCCCCCGTCGACCGATACCGATTTGCTCCACCTAGCCCATGCACTCGACGACATCGAAAGGCAGGTCACGACGTCGTGACGAATTTTGCCCAGCCTCCCGCACCCATCGCCGAGCATGACGCGGCGCGCAGCGCCCTGCTCGCCCTGCGCGGTGAGATCGCCAAAGCCGTTGTCGGGCAGGACGCCGTGGTGAGCGGGCTGGTGATCGCCCTGTTGTGCCGCGGACACGTTCTCCTGGAGGGCGTTCCGGGGGTGGCGAAGACACTGCTGGTGCGGGCGATGTCGGCCGCGCTGCAACTGGACTTCAAGCGCGTGCAGTTCACGCCGGACCTGATGCCGGGCGACGTCACCGGGTCGCTGGTCTATGACGCCAAGACCGCGGCGTTCGTGTTCCACGAAGGGCCGGTGTTCACCAACCTCATGCTGGCTGACGAGATCAACCGGACCCCGCCGAAAACGCAAGCGGCGCTGCTGGAGGCCATGGAGGAGCGTCAGGTCAGCGTCGACGGTGAGCCGCGTCCACTGCCGGACCCGTTCATCGTGGCCGCCACCCAGAACCCGATCGAGTACGAGGGCACCTATCAGCTGCCCGAGGCGCAGCTCGACCGGTTCCTGCTGAAGCTGAACGTCCCGCTGCCGCCGCGCGATCAGGAGATCGCGATCCTGTCCCGGCATGCGAACGGATTCGATCCCCGCGACCTGAGCGCCATCCGCCCGGTGGCCGGCACCGCCGAACTTGCCGCGGGCCGCGAAGCGGTGAAGCGGGTGCTGATCGCCGACGAGGTGTTGGCCTACATCGTCGACATCGTCGGCGCCACCCGGAATTCCCCGTCGCTGCAGCTGGGTGTGTCACCGCGCGGAGCGACCGCACTGTTGGGCACGGCCCGGTCCTGGGCGTGGTTATCCGGCCGCGGTTACGTGACCCCGGACGACGTCAAGGCCATGGCCCGGCCGACGCTGCGCCATCGCATCGCGCTGCGCCCCGAGGCCGAACTCGAAGGCGCCACCCCCGACGGCGTGCTGGACGGCATCCTGGCCGCGGTGCCGGTGCCGCGCTAGTGATCCTCACCGGACGCGCCGGCCTGATCGCGCTGCTGGGCGCCCTCCCGATCACGCTGTCGCCCTGGCCGGCAACGACATTCGTCGTCGCGCTGCTGGTGCTGCTGCTCATCGTGGCCCTCGACCTAACGCTGGCCGGAAGTCCGCAGGCTCTGCGCCTGACCCGCGAGCCGGACACCTCCGCGCGGTTGGGGCAGTCGGTGGATGCTGTGGTTCACATTCACAACACCGGGCGTCGCCGGTTCCGCGGTGCGGTGCGGGATGCCTGGCCGCCCAGCGCGTGTGCCGAACCTCGCGCGCATGACCTGTTCCTGCGCGCATCCGAAACCGGCACTGTCACAACTGTTTTACGCCCCGTCCGCCGTGGCGATCTCCGGTCGGAGGTGGTCACCGTCCGCTCGATCGGTCCCTTGGGTGTCGCCGGGCGGCAGCGGTCCCATCCGGTCGCGGGGCAGATGCGGATTCTGCCGCCGTTCCTGTCGCGCAAGCATCTGCCGTCGCGGCTGGCCCGGCTGCGGGAGATCGACGGGCTGCTGCCGGTGCTGATCCGCGGCCAGGGAACCGAATTCGATTCACTCCGCGAATATGTCGTCGGCGATGACGTCCGCTCGATCGACTGGCGCGCCACCGCGCGCCGAGCCGACGTGGTAGTGCGCACCTGGCGCCCCGAACGTGACCGGCGTGTGGTGATCGTGCTCGACACCGGTCGCACGTCGGCGGGTCGTGTCGGTGTCGATCCCACCGCCCGGGACCCCGGCGGCTGGCCTCGGCTGGACTGGTCGATGGACGCCGCGCTGCTGCTGGGTGCGCTGGCATCGCGCGCCGGCGACCATGTCGACTTCCTGGCCCACGACCGGCTCACCCGCGCAGCGGTTTTCGGCGCCTCCCGCTCCGAGCTGCTGGCTCACCTGGTGGAGGCGATGGCGCCGCTGGAGCCGGCGCTGATCGAATCGGATGCGACCGCGATGGTGGCCGCCGTCCAGCGCCGGGTGCGCCGTCGGGCGTTGGTGGTGCTGCTGACCGACCTGAACTCCTCTGCGCTCGACGAGGGGCTGCTGCCGGTGCTCCCGCGACTGTCGGCAAAACATCAGGTGATCGTTGCCGCGGTGTCGGATCCGCGGGTCGACGAGCTGGCTGCCGGCCGCGCCGACGCCGCCCAGGTCTACGACGCGGCGGCCGCCGAACGGGCCCGCAATGACCGGCGCAGCATCGCAAGCCGGCTGCGGCACAGCGGTGTCGAGGTGGTCGACGCGTCGCCCGAGGATCTCGCGCCGGCCCTGGCCGACCGCTACCTGTCGATGAAAGCCACCGGCCGCCTGTAGGTCAGCCGGTCGGCACCACGTCGGGGGCGTTCTCGACGTCGCCGGTTTCTCCGGCGCGGCTGGCTTTGCGGCCGAAGTAGACGACATACGCCAGGAATCCGGCCTCGGCGGCCACCCCGATGCCGATGCGGATGAACGTCGGCAGCGGCGACGGCGTCACCAGCGCCTCGATCAGACCCGACACCAGCAGCACCCCGGCGAGCCCGACCGCCGCCGCGACCACGGCGCGGCCCTGCTCGGCGAGCGCCTGGCCGCGTGGCCGGTCACCCGGCGAGATGACCGTCCATCCCAGCCGCATGCCGACCGCTCCGGCCAGGAACACCGCCGTCAGTTCGAGCAGCCCGTGCGGTATGAGCAGCCCGAACAACACATCGGCCTTGCCCGCGTGGATCATCAAGCCGCCCATCACACCGAGATTGGCCGCGTTCTGGAAGATCACCCACGGGATCGGGATGCCCAGCAGGATCGCGAACCCGATGCACTGCGCGGCAACCCAGGAGTTGTTCACCCACACTCGCAACGCGAACGAGCCGGCCGGATTCTCGCTGTAGTACGAGGCGAAGTCGTGGTTGATCAGATGTTCGATCTCCTGCGGCGTGCTGAGCGCCGACTGCACCTCCGGACTGCCACCGACCCAGATCCCGATGACCGTCGCCACCGCGAAGAACGCGACGGCAGTCGCCAGCCACCAGCGCCAGGCGCGGTAGGCCACCACCGGGAACGACACCGTCCAGAACCGGGCGAACTCGTGCCACATCGGGGCGTGCGCACCGGTGACGGCCGCGCGGGCCCGCGCCACCAGGCTGGAGAGCCGCCCCACCAGAACCGAGTCCGACGAGGCCGAACGCACCATCGACAGATGCGTCGAGACCCGCTGGTAGAGCTCGACGAGTTCGTCCACTTCCGGCCCGGACAGGCGACGGCGCCGCTTGACCAGCTGCTCGAGCCGAGTCCAGGTGTCCTGGTGGGCCAGCACGAATGCGTCGACGTCCACCCGGCCGACACTAGTACCGTTGACCGTTATGGTGCCCGAGACGGTGGTGACCGGGGACGCCGTCGTCCTCGACGTCCAGATCGCCCAATTGCCGGTGCGGGCCGTCAGCGCACTCATCGACATCGCGATCATCCTGGTCGGCTACATCATCGGTGTGCTGCTGTGGGCCACCACGATCACCCAGCTCGACGAGGCGCTGTCCGCCGCGATTCTGATCATCTTCACGGTGCTGGTGATGGTCGGCTATCCGGTCGTCTTCGAGACCGCCACGCGGGGAAGGACACTCGGCAAGATCGCGATGGGCCTTCGAGTGGTGTCCGACGACGGCGGCCCGGAACGCTTTCGCCAGGCCCTGTTTCGGGCATTGGCGGGTTTCGTGGAGATCTGGATGTTCATGGGCGGACCCGCGGTGATCTGCAGCCTGGTTTCACCGCGAGGCAAACGCATCGGTGACGTCTTCGCCGGCACCGTCGTGATCAGTGAACGCGGCCCGAAGATGCCGCCCCCGCCTGCGATGCCGCCGTCGCTGGCGTGGTGGGCCGCCTCGTTGGAACTGTCCGCGCTGGGCCCTGAGCAGGCTGAGCTGGCCCGCCAATTCCTCGCTCGCGCACCCGAATTGGATCCCTACGTGCGGGACGACATGGCGTTCCGCATCGCGGTCGACGTGGTCGGCCGCATCTCGCCGCCGCCGCCACCGGGCACGCCGCCGCACTACGTGTTGGCCGCTGTGCTCGCCGAGCGGCACCGCCGCGAGCTGGCCCGGCTCCGACCGCCGGAACCTGTCCCGCAGTATCCACCCGGGCCGCCGCCGTCGTATCCGCTCGCCCCGCCGCCGGGGCCCGTGCCGTCGGCGCCCCCGCCGCCCGACGGTTTCGTACCGCCCAGCTAGCGCAGGCGCACACCGGTCAGTATCAGCGCCGAACCCGCCAGTGCCGCGACGGTCCGCACGTGGTTCCACGCCGTCCAGGTCCGGTAGTAGTCCTGCCATGTCAACGACGCGGCCAGCCGGTCGTTCAGCGGCACGTTCACCACGATGGTCACGATGAACGGCACCAACGCCAGCACGGCCCCGGCGACCAGCCAGCCGCTGCCCGGAAGCCGCCACTGCATCAACGCGGCGACGCCCACGAGGACGGCAACCAACGCCGACCCCACAAAGAGGGTCAAGAACGGGGCATTCGTCCCGGCCTCGGCGTTGATACCGCGCATCGCGGTGGCGGCGTCGTCGGGACCGGTCTGGTCCAGGCCGCGCATCACGAACGTGGAGAAGGCATAAAACACACCGCCAACTGCGGCAGCGGCGATCGCGGCGACGGTGGCGAGCACGACGACGGGAGAATTCGGCATGGTGCCAGCAGACCAGGTGACGGTCAGACTGAGAATGGTTCAGAATGCTTGATCCATACGCATAAGTCTCTAGCCTGGGCGATGTGGATGCGTTGGTGGGCCTGCTGGATGGGGTGCGCGCTCACGGCGCGTTCGTTCTGCGGATGGTGCTCGACCCGCCGTGGTCCATGCGACTCCAGGATGAGGCCCCGCTGACGGTCATCTGCCTGACCGACGGGGGCGCGGTGCTCTCCCCCGACGGCGGCGAGGCGATCGGCCTGCATTCCGGTGACGTCGCCTTGACCCGCGGCACCAAGCACTACGTGCTCGCCGACGACATCACCACACCCGCCCAGATCGTCATCCACCCGGGTCAGCGATGCACGACGCTGACCGGTGCGGACCTGACGTTCACGATGGCGCTGGGGCTCCGCACATGGGGTAACAGCGCAGCCGGCGCCACCCGCGCCGTCGTCGGGGCGTACGAAGGCCACAGCGCGGTGAGCGCCCGACTACTCGGCGCGCTGCCGGACGTCGCCGTGTTGCGGGCGGCCGACTGGGTCAGTCCGCTGCCGCAGGCATTGGCCGCCGAGGCCGTCCGCGGCGGCCCCGGTCAGGAAGCCTTCCTCGACCGCCTGCTCGATCTACTCCTGCTCGACTTCCTGCGAACCTGGTTCAACCGACCGGGCAACGCCCCGCCGTGGTGGGCCGCCGAGGCCGATACGCTCGTCGGTCCGGCGATCCGACTCATGTACAACGACCCGGCTCATCCATGGACGGTTGCGAATCTTGCTGCCGCGGTGGGGAGTTCACGCGCGTCATTCGCCAAGCGATTCACCGCGCTGGCCGGAGAATCCCCCATCGCGTTCCTGACCGGATGGCGGCTGGCCCTGGCCGCAGATCTGTTGAGCTCCTCCGAGCTCACCGTCGGTGCCGTCGCACGCCACGTCGGCTACGGCACACCGTTCGCGCTCAGCACCGCGTTCAAACGGGCCCATGGTGTGAGCCCCACGGCCTTCCGGGCTAGGAGAACGTAGCGAACAGGATGGCGATGTCGACGATCAGCAGCACCCACGCGGCGACGGGAACCACCCAGCCGCGTGGATGTTTCGCCGTGAAGATGGTGATGACGACAGCCAGGACCGCGATCACCGGCGCGCCGTAGGTGAGCAGGCCGTAGACGAAGCCGCTCGGCTTCGGGCAATTGGGATTGCTGCACGCAGCGGTCCCCATCACCGCGCCCATGGCGAACAATTGAACAACCCCCGCGCCCACCAGGGTGGACAGCGCCAACAGCCAGTTGGTCCAGAGCCGCGCGCGCGGCGCCTTCTCGGGGTTGGTTTCGGTGGCGTTCGAAGCGGTCATGGACGTCGGCTACCCCAACCGGACAACCGGCACACGTCGTGGCGCTACGCAGCCGGCGTCGGTGGCAGTTCCCGGTGCCGTCGAGCCGCGATCACGCTGGCTATCGAGGTGACGCCGATGGTCAGCAGCGCGCCGAGCATCAACGCGGAGGGTTCGCCCGCGGCCAGCAGACCGCTCTGGGTGCCGAGTGTGGCCGCGGCGACCGGCACTCCGAGTTGAGCGGCGGCCAGCGCGGCCAGCGCCAGAGGCTGCCCGGTCAGCCGTCCGACGCAGTGCGCCAACACCGCGCCGATGCCCAGGCCAACCCCGAGCAGGATGTAGGCCGGATGGTCGCCGAGTTCACGTACCTGCAGCGAGGCGCCGAGCCAGACGAAGAACAGCGGACTGAACAGACCTTCGGTGATGCCGAACAGCTGGCGGGCCAGCCGCCTCGGTTCGCCCGCCGCCTTGACCGCCAGGCCCAGGGCGAAGCCGGCCAACATGATCGACACGTGGGTGGTGATCGCGAGGGTGGCAAGCGCGAAGAGCACGAGCAAACTGATGCGCAACTCGAGGGCGAAGTTGTTGCGCTCGGAGAAGTGATGTAGCCGCCTGCGCCAACCTCTCCGGTCGGACACCCAGAGTCCGAGGAACACCAGGCCGGCACAGAATGCGATGAGCAGCGCGCCAGAGGCCGCGGCGAGCGCACGGTCCGGGTCGATCACCAACGGCAGCAACACGATCGACGTCGCGTCTGCGATCGCGATCTGTGTGGTGACCGCCTGCACCGCGGCCCCGCCGAGGCCGAGTTGCTGGATGACCGGCAGCGCCAGTGCCGCCGACGACGACGCCATCAACACCGCGTACACCCCGGTGTGGCCGGTGTGGAACACCGCGGCCAATCCGACTGCCACACCGGTCGCAACGGCACCGACCAGCACCGCCCGCACCATCGCCATGGGGATCGAGGATCGCAGGGTCACGTCGCGGATCGGCACATGCGTGCCCACCACGAACATCACCAACGCGAATCCGATGTCGGCCAGCAGGCTGAACGTCTTGTCACCGGGGTCGACGAGGCCGAAACCCGTTCTGCCGATGAGTAATCCCACCGCCAACTCGCCGATGACGACCGGGATCCGCAGCCGCGGAACCGACGCCAGAAGCGGGCCTGCCAAGCCGACGACCGCGACCAGCGCCAGGGTGGCGAAGCCGAAGCTCACGCCGAGTGCACCCACGACGCCAGCCGGCACGGGATCGCGGTGTTCTCGTCGGTGAGAGTGCTCACATAGTCTGCCGCGTCATAGTCGTGCTCTTCCGGGCCGTCCAGCCATTTCACCACCATGGTGTGCTGAGGGTACTCGCAACCCCTACAGGCCAAAGCGTTTCATCAGGACAGACAGCGGATCGTCAGTGTCGCGGGTACCGCGAGGTCCGGGCTGTTCCGGGGCGACGAACACATCCGGACGGGTCCACTCCCGCACCGCCCAGCGCTCAGCGATCGCCCACCGACCGTCACGGCGCTCCATGAGGTCGACGTAGCGTGCGCCGGTGGTGAAATTCGCGCGCTGACCCGAGTCCGGCGGGCCCCAATGCGTTGCCATCACGTAGGTCTCGCTGATGGCGGTGTCGTGATCGACGAAGTCGATGTGGTGGTTGCCGATGAAATGCATTGTTCCGGCCAGGTATTCGAGGCCCTTGCGCACCCACGAGACGTATTCGTCGACGGTTCCGTCGAAACCGGTGTGGTGGTCGATGCCGTCGTCGTGGTAGGCCTGCCGCACCAGCTCGACGTCGAGCCGATCGATGCCACGGCAATACCGGGTGACCACATCTCGGATCGCCTGGACGTCGGCCATCCGGTCAGACACCGTAGCCGCCGTCCACGTCCAGCTTCTGGCCGGTGATGAACCGGGCTCGCGGCGAGGCCAGGAAGCACACCGCCTCCGCGATGTCGGTGGCATCGCCGAAGCGGCCCAGCGGGGTGTTGCGCCGGGCGGCGTCGAGCGCCTTCTCGTCGAGGTCACCGTTGGCGATCAGTCGCTGCGCGTTGCCGTCGACGAGCATCCCCGGTCCGACACAGTTGGCACGCACCCCGAATCTGCCCTCCTCGGCGGCAATCCCGCGAATCAGCGCTTCGATGGCGGCCTTCGGCGCGACCGAGAGCCCGTCGCGGACCGCGAAGCGCCGGGTGGCGGCGGTGGTGACGGCCACGAGACTGCCCTGCGACGCGCGCAGGTGTGGCAGTGCTGCGGTGACGACGTTGAAGAAGCCTGCGGTGTCGGTGTTCAGCTGTCGATCGAACTGGTCGGGATCGACGGTGCTGAGGTGCCGCATCGGCACATGCGCGCCTGCGGCGTGGACGACGGTGTGTACGCCGCCCTCGCCGGCGAACGAGTCGACGACGCTGCGTACCGCCGCGGCGTCGGTGATGTCGAGCTGCTCGGCGGTCACGCCATCCCCCGCGATCTCCGCCGCCTTGCCTGCGTTGCCGAGGTAGGTGAAGACCACCCGCGACCCACGCGCGACGAGCATCTGGACGATCTCGGCGCCGATCCCGCCGGTGCCGCCGACGACGATGGCCGTGCCCGGCAGCGCGCTGAAGTCGCCCATGAGCTCATATCGTCGCAGGGTCGACGCCGGGCAGGTGACGGAGTACCGCTACGCGGGAATCCAGTTGCCGTGGAAGCCGTATGGCACCCGGCGCGGCAGCTGGATTCGGGCCACCGGCTTACCCGCGAAGTCCGACGCATCCAGGATCACCAGATCGCTTCCGTCCCGTGCGCCGTCGTAGACGTAGGCGATGTACCAGCCGTTGCTTTCGTCGGCCGGTCCCGACGTCGACGGGACGAAGACCGCCTCCCCCGGCCCACCCGGCACCAGTCCGGTGCTGAAACGGTGCTCGACGGCGCTGCCGTCGGTCAGGTCGTGACGCACCAGGCTCGCGTCGCCGACGGAGACCGAGTAGCGGGCGGGCAGGCCGGCCAGCCGGTCGTCGATCCGCGGGAATTCCACCGCGCGGTCGTCGAGCTGGCGCTCGCTGACCGTGCCGTTCTGCAGGTCGATCGTCCAGCTCCACATCACCGCATTGGCGTCGAACCCGCCATTGTCCCGCCACAGTTCGGCGTAGCGAACCGCCTGCAGCACAATCGATTTCCCGTCAGCGGACTCGTGCGCATTGGCGACGTGGAAGACGTAACAGGGGTCGATCTCGAACCAGCGAACCTCACCGAACGGATCATCGCGCCGCAGCACACCGAGTCGGGCGCCGTAGTCGTCGTCCCATCGGTAGGGCATGTCACCTTCGCCGCGCATCGCGATGTCGAGGTTGAACACGATCGGCAGGTCCATGAAGATCACGTGCTCGGCGGTCATCGCGAAGTCGTGCATCATGGTGTGCGCCTTGACGTCCAGTGGACGGTTGACGGTCAGCTCGCCGTTGGCGTCGGCGCGGTGATACGTGACGTACGGCTCGAAGATGCTGCCGTATCCGAAGAAATGCAGTTCCCCGGTGGTCGGGCAGATCTTCGGGTGTGCGGTCATCGAGTTCTGCAGCTTGCCGTCGAAGTCGTAGCAGCCCACCGTGTCCAGTTCGTTGGTGATCTCGTACGGGAACGAGGACTCCACCAGCGCGAGCGTCTTGCCGGCGTGGTTGACGACGTGGGTGTTGGCGACCGCGGCCCGCAGGTCACGCGTCCCGTCCTCGCGGTAGAGCGGGAACGGGTCGACGAAGCTGTCGGTGCGCACCCACCGATTGCGGTACCACTTGGCCGCGCCGTCTTCGATGCGGACGCCGTGGATCATCCCGTCGCCGGTGAACCAATGGCTGTTGGCCTCCCGCGGGTTCGGCCCGTTGCGCAGATACCAGCCGTCGAGCTCGGTCGGAATCGAGCCCTCGACGGGCAGGGCGTATTCGGTGAGTTCGTCCGGCACCGGCGCGTAGTTACCACGCTGGAAGAACTGCCCCTCGGCGGGCAAGTTGGTTGAGTCGGTCGTGGTGTCCGTCATGCCGCTAACTGTGACAGTCCACTGATGACCTGTCAATAGTGGTACGTGAGATATTCCAGAACTGACATGTCGAGCTTTACGATGGTCGCGTGAGTCTTCGGTACGCGGCACTGGGCCTCCTCGCCCAGGAGCCCGGCAGCGGGTACGACCTGCTCAAACGCTTCGATGTGTCGATGGCCAACGTGTGGCCGGCGACCCAGAGCCAGCTCTACGGCGAGCTCAACAAACTCGCCGATGCCGGCCTGATCGAGGTCACCGACGTCGGCCCGCGCGGACGCAAGGAGTACCGCGTCACCGATGCCGGACGTCAGGATCTTCTGCGCTGGATGACCAACCCCCAGGATGACCCGCCCTACCGCAGCGCCGAGTTGCTGCGGGTGTTCCTGCTCAGCGAGATGACTCCCGAGCAGGCCCGGGCCTACATGGTCTCGGTCGCCGAGCATGCCGAAGCCGAGCTCACCCGCTACGAACAGGTGCGCGACTGCATGGAGTGGGGCGACACCGACGTCGGGTTCTACGGACGCGCGGCCTTGGAATTCGGACTGCGAGTAGAGGCCATGGAGGCCGACTGGGCGCGCTGGGTGGTCGAGGAGATCGACCGGCGATCCAACTAACCGTTGCATCGCGATAGTTTCCGATATATCGTCAACGTATCGGAAACGCATTCGGCGTTTCCAGACCAGAAACGAGAATCTCTATGAACACCCCATTTCCCCAGTTCGGAGGCCCGGATATGGGCCGGCCCGGCTTTGGTCCCGGCTTCGGTCCGGGTTTCGGTTTCGCCCCCGCCGGCCGTGGCCGCCGGCACGGCCGCCGCGAATTCCGCGATCAACTGCGTGAGCAGTTCCGCGAGCACGGCGGTCACCACGACGGTCCGCCGTTCGGCCCGCGCGGCGGCTTTGGTCCCGGCTTTGGTCCCGGCTTCGGCCCGGGCGGCTTCGGTCCCGGTGGCGGCGGACGCGGCGGTCGCCGCGGACATGGCCGCGGCCGAGGTCGTCGCGGTGACGTGCGGGCCGCCATCCTCAAACTGCTCGCCGAGCGGCCGATGCACGGCTACGAGATGATCCAGGAGATCGCCGAGCGCACCCAGGATCTGTGGAAGCCCAGCCCCGGCTCGGTCTATCCGACCCTGCAGCTGCTGGTCGACGAAGGTCTGCTGGTGGCAAGCGAATCCGAAGGCAGCAAGAAGCTCTTCGAGCTGACCGACGACGGTCGCGCCGCCGCCGACAAGATCGAGACCGCCCCCTGGGACGAGATCACCGAAGGTGCCGACCCCGGCCAGGTCAACATCCGTGCCGCCGTGGGCCAGTTGTTCGGCGCCGTGCGACAGGCGGCTTTCGCTGCCAACCCGGAGCAGCAGCAGCGCATCATCGACATCGTCAACACTGCGCGTCGCGAGATCTACCAGATCCTCGGCGAATCCGAGTAACCAGAAACTTGGGCGGGGGGGGGGGGGGGGGGGGG
>NZ_JBGGNO010000002.1:0-5469 GCF_041287105.1 Mycobacterium sp. SA01
GTGTTGTTTGAGAACTCAATAGTGTGTTTGGTGGTTTTTGTTTGTTGTTGTTTTTTGGCTGCATTCTGATACCCCCGTGTTGGGGTGTGGCCTGTTTGTGATGCCAGTTTGTTTGGTGTCTTTTGTTTGGTTTCAGGCTTGTTCTGATTCGAATTCCACCTGTCTTTGGATGGGTTGTTTTTGTTTGGAGAGTTTGATTCTGGCTCAGGACGAACGCTGGCGGCGTGCTTAACACATGCAAGTCGAACGGAAAGGCCCTTCGGGGTACTCGAGTGGCGAACGGGTGAGTAACACGTGGGTGATCTGCCCTGCACTTTGGGATAAGCCTGGGAAACTGGGTCTAATACCGAATATGATCATGGCCTGCATGGGTTGTGGTGGAAAGCTTTTGCGGTGTGGGATGGGCCCGCGGCCTATCAGCTTGTTGGTGGGGTAATGGCCTACCAAGGCGACGACGGGTAGCCGGCCTGAGAGGGTGACCGGCCACACTGGGACTGAGATACGGCCCAGACTCCTACGGGAGGCAGCAGTGGGGAATATTGCACAATGGGCGCAAGCCTGATGCAGCGACGCCGCGTGAGGGATGACGGCCTTCGGGTTGTAAACCTCTTTCAGTAGGGACGAAGCGCAAGTGACGGTACCTATAGAAGAAGGACCGGCCAACTACGTGCCAGCAGCCGCGGTAATACGTAGGGTCCGAGCGTTGTCCGGAATTACTGGGCGTAAAGAGCTCGTAGGTGGTTTGTCGCGTTGTTCGTGAAAACTCACAGCTCAACTGTGGGCGTGCGGGCGATACGGGCAGACTTGAGTACTGCAGGGGAGACTGGAATTCCTGGTGTAGCGGTGGAATGCGCAGATATCAGGAGGAACACCGGTGGCGAAGGCGGGTCTCTGGGCAGTAACTGACGCTGAGGAGCGAAAGCGTGGGGAGCGAACAGGATTAGATACCCTGGTAGTCCACGCCGTAAACGGTGGGTACTAGGTGTGGGTTTCCTTCCTTGGGATCCGTGCCGTAGCTAACGCATTAAGTACCCCGCCTGGGGAGTACGGCCGCAAGGCTAAAACTCAAAGAAATTGACGGGGGCCCGCACAAGCGGCGGAGCATGTGGATTAATTCGATGCAACGCGAAGAACCTTACCTGGGTTTGACATGCACAGGACGCCGGCAGAGATGTCGGTTCCCTTGTGGCCTGTGTGCAGGTGGTGCATGGCTGTCGTCAGCTCGTGTCGTGAGATGTTGGGTTAAGTCCCGCAACGAGCGCAACCCTTGTCTCATGTTGCCAGCACGTTATGGTGGGGACTCGTGAGAGACTGCCGGGGTCAACTCGGAGGAAGGTGGGGATGACGTCAAGTCATCATGCCCCTTATGTCCAGGGCTTCACACATGCTACAATGGCCGGTACAAAGGGCTGCGATGCCGTGAGGTGGAGCGAATCCTTTCAAAGCCGGTCTCAGTTCGGATCGGGGTCTGCAACTCGACCCCGTGAAGTCGGAGTCGCTAGTAATCGCAGATCAGCAACGCTGCGGTGAATACGTTCCCGGGCCTTGTACACACCGCCCGTCACGTCATGAAAGTCGGTAACACCCGAAGCCGGTGGCCTAACCCCTTGTGGGAGGGAGCCGTCGAAGGTGGGATCGGCGATTGGGACGAAGTCGTAACAAGGTAGCCGTACCGGAAGGTGCGGCTGGATCACCTCCTTTCTAAGGAGCACCACGAGAATCAGGCCCGCCCACATCGTGTGGGGGTTCGGGAGTTCTGATCGATTCGTTGGATGGCCTTCTGCCTGTAGTGGGTGGGGGTCTGGTGCACGACAAGCAATCATCCAGGACGGGGACCTTCCTTTGTGGGGGTTGTCTGGTGCTGCCAAACACACTGTTGGGCTTTGAGACAACAGGCCCGTTGTTCCCGGGCGTTGGTTCGGGAGGCGTGTTGTTGCTCCATCTTTGGTGGTGGGGTGTGGTGTTTGATTTGTGGATAGTGGTTGCGAGCATCTGGCACGCATGAGGCGCCGGCTTCCTTTGGGGGGTTGGTGGTTTTGTGTGTGTTTTTGATGTGCAATTTCTTTTTTCGAATTGGTTTTTTGTGTTGTAAGTGTGTAAGAGCGCATGGTGGATGCCTTGGCACTGGGAGCCGATGAAGGACGTGGGAGGCTGCGTTATGCCTCGGGGAGCTGCCAACCGAGCGTTGATCCGAGGATGTCCGAATGGGGAAACCCGGCACGAGTGATGTCGTGTCACCCACTACTGAATACATAGGTAGTGGGGGGGAACGCGGGGAAGTGAAACATCTCAGTACCCGTAGGAAGAGAAAACAATTGTGATTCCGTTAGTAGTGGCGAGCGAACGCGGAGGATGGCTAAACCGTATGCATGTGATACCCGGCAGGGGTTGTGTGTGCGGTGTTGTGGGACGTTTCGTCTTCGGTCTGCCGGCCGGGGCGGGAGTGATAAACCGTGGTGTTAGGTGAAGTGGCCTGGGATGGTCTGCCGTAGTGGGTGAGAGCCCCGTAACTGAAAACATCACGGCTCCTGTGGAACTGTTCCCGAGTAGCAGCGGGCCCGTGGAATCTGCTGTGAATCTGCCGGGACCACCCGGTAAGCCTGAATACTTCTCAGTGACCGATAGCGGATTAGTACCGTGAGGGAATGGTGAAAAGTACCCCGGGAGGGGAGTGAAATAGTACCTGAAACCGTGCGCTTACAATCCGTCAGAGCCCTCTCTTGAGTGGGGTGATGGCGTGCCTTTTGAAGAATGAGCCTGCGAGTCAGGGACATGTCGCGAGGTTAACCCGGGTGGGGTAGCCGTAGCGAAAGCGAGTCTGAATAGGGCGTATCCACACAGTAGTGTGTGGTGTAGTGGTGTGTTCTGGACCCGAAGCGGAGTGATCTACCCATGGCCAGGGTGAAGCGCGGGTAAGACCGCGTGGAGGCCCGAACCCACTTAGGTTGAAGACTGAGGGGATGAGTTGTGGGTAGGGGTGAAAGGCCAATCAAACTCCGTGATAGCTGGTTCTCCCCGAAATGCATTTAGGTGCAGCGTTGCGTGTTTCTTACCGGAGGTAGAGCTACTGGATGGCCGATGGGCCCCACAGGGTTACTGACGTCAGCCAAACTCCGAATGCCGGTAAGTGAAAGCGTGGCAGTGAGACGGCGGGGGATAAGCTCCGTACGTCGAGAGGGAAACAGCCCAGATCGCCGGCTAAGGCCCCTAAGCGTGTGCTAAGTGGAAAAGGATGTGCAGTCGCAGAGACAACCAGGAGGTTGGCTTAGAAGCAGCCACCCTTGAAAGAGTGCGTAATAGCTCACTGGTCAAGTGATTGTGCGCCGATAATGTAGCGGGGCTCAAGCACACCGCCGAAGCCGCGGCATCGAATTTATTCGATGGGTAGGGGAGCGTCCTGCACACCGGTGAAGCAGCCTGGTAATGGAGCTGTGGAGGGTGTGGGAGTGAGAATGCAGGCATGAGTAGCGATAAGGCAAGTGAGAACCTTGCCCGCCGAAAGACCAAGGGTTCCTGGGCCAGGCCAGTCCGCCCAGGGTGAGTCGGGACCTAAGGCGAGGCCGACAGGCGTAGTCGATGGACAACGGGTTGATATTCCCGTACCCGTGTGTGAGCGTCCCTGATGAATCCATTCTGCTAATCGCCCAAATGGTGTCCCACCAATTCCTTCGGGAAGCGGGGGTCACCGGCTGCGCGAGACCCGGGTGGGTAGTAGTCAAGCGATGGGGTGACGCAGGTAGGTAGCCGTACCAGTCAGTGGTAATACTGGGGCAAGCCCGTAGGGAGTCAGATAGGCAAATCCGTCTGGCATTAATCCTGAGAGGTGATGCATAGCCGAGTGAGGCGAATTCGGTGATCCTTTGCTGCCAAGAAAAGCCTCTAGCGAGCGCACACACGGCCCGTACCCCAAACCAACACAGGTGGTCAGGTAGAGAATACCAAGGCGTACGAGTGAACTATGGTTAAGGAACTCGGCAAAATACCCCCGTAACTTCGGGAGAAGGGGGACCTCCTACTGTCATGGCACTAGCTGCCGGCAGCGGTGGGGGGTGGCACAAACCAGTGAGAAGCGACTGTTTACTAAAAACACAGGTCCGTGCGAAGTCGCAAGACGATGTATACGGACTGACGCCTGCCCGGTGCTGGAAGGTTAAGAGGACCCGTTAACCCCTCGGGGTGAAGCGGAGAATTTAAGCCCCAGTAAACGGCGGTGGTAACTATAACCATCCTAAGGTAGCGAAATTCCTTGTCGGGTAAGTTCCGACCTGCACGAATGGCGTAACGACTTCTCAACTGTCTCAACCATAGACTCGGCGAAATTGCACTACGAGTAAAGATGCTCGTTACGCGCGGCAGGACGAAAAGACCCCGGGACCTTCACTATAGCTTGGTATTGGCGTTCGATACGGTTTGTGTAGGATAGGTGGGAGACTGTGAAACTCACACGCCAGTGTGGGTGGAGTCATTGTTGAAATACCACTCTGATCGTATTGGACTTCTAACTTCGGACCGTATATCCGGTCCAGGGACAGTGCCTGGTGGGTAGTTTAACTGGGGCGGTTGCCTCCTAAAATGTAACGGAGGCGCCCAAAGGTTCCCTCAACCTGGACGGCAATCAGGTGTTGAGTGCAAGTGCACAAGGGAGCTTGACTGCGAGACGGACATGTCAAGCAGGGACGAAAGTCGGGACTAGTGATCCGGCACCCCCGAGTGGAAGGGGTGTCGCTCAACGGATAAAAGGTACCCCGGGGATAACAGGCTGATCTTCCCCAAGAGTCCATATCGACGGGATGGTTTGGCACCTCGATGTCGGCTCGTCGCATCCTGGGGCTGGAGCAGGTCCCAAGGGTTGGGCTGTTCGCCCATTAAAGCGGCACGCGAGCTGGGTTTAGAACGTCGTGAGACAGTTCGGTCTCTATCCGCCGCGCGCGTCAGAAACTTGAGGAAACCTGTCCCTAGTACGAGAGGACCGGGACGGACGAACCTCTGGTCCACCAGTTGTCCCACCAGGGGCACCGCTGGATAGCCACGTTCGGACAGGATAACCGCTGAAAGCATCTAAGCGGGAAACCTTCTCCAAGACCAGGTTTCTCACCCTTTTAGAGGGATAAGGCCCCCCGCAGACCACGGGATCGATAGACCAGACCTATACGCACCGCAAGGTGTTCAGGGAACTGGCACTAACCGGCCGAAAACTTACAACAACCAAAACAACAAACCAGTTGACACGGACAAAGTAAGCACACCAAGACGCCCGCAACCACACCACAGCAGTCAAACCACTGCACCCCACCACCAAAACTAAACCTCCCCCCACAGGGGGACACTCAAAAAAGAGTGAATAAAGTTACGGCGGCCATAGCGGCAGGGAAACGCCCGGTCCCATCCCGAACCCGGAAGCTAAGCCTACCAGCGCCGATGATACTACCCAACAGGGTGGAAAAGTAGGACACCGCCGAACACAATTTA
>NZ_JBGGNO010000004.1:0-27599 GCF_041287105.1 Mycobacterium sp. SA01
CTCTGCGTGGCGCTGGGGCTCAACACCTGGACCGGTTACTTCCCGACCGTGCAATCCGCCTGGGATCGGCTCACCGGAACCGAATCGCCGCGCTTCATGATGACCCGGCGCCACCCTTATTTCTCGGGCCACTTCCTTATCAAAATTCTCAGAAAAATCAATCGACACGCCCGTAACAACTGCATCACGCGCTGCGATTCACATCACAGCGGCACACCAGTGCCCCCTTTGTCGGGAAGGGACAACACCAATGAGCACTCTGCGCAGGATCATCACCCTCTCAGTCATCTCCGCCGCCCTCGGCCTCGCCGGGTTCGTTCTGAGCATCGGAAACGCCAGCGCAGACAGCGGTGTGAACTGGGACGCGGTCGCACAGTGCGAGTCGGGTGGCAACTGGGGCGCCAACACGGGCAACGGCTTCTCCGGCGGCCTGCAGTTCAGCGACGCCACCTGGAAGGCCAACGGCGGCATCGGCAGCGCGGCCCACGCCTCCCGCGAGGAGCAGATCCGGGTCGCCGAGAACGTCGCCCGCAAGCAGGGCATGGGCGCCTGGCCGACGTGCGGCCAGGCCGCCGGAACGCCCGCCTTCGCCACCCCCGTTTCCACCGGTGCCGCCCCGGCCCAGGGTGGGGCCTGCGCCAACGTGATGAGCGGCCCGTTCAAGTCCATCGACTTCAACAAGATGTGCCAGGCCTTCCACGACCCGGGCCGCGCGATCGCCAACGCCCTCGGCCTTCGCTGATCTATCGCTGACGACGCCCAGCCGGCTCAGGCCGACCGGGCGTCGTCGCATGTGGGGAGCCGAAAAGCCGACCGCGCGGCGATCGACGCCAGGCGGCGGGTCACCACCACCTCCGGCACCACCACCGTGGCCCTGCTTGCCAGTGCGCTCAGCGCCGCGGGGCGCAGGTTCACCAGCCGACCGATCAGCCGCGATTCAGCGGCGATGCCGTGCACCCGGCGGCGGCGGAACGATTCGAACGCGGCGAACGCCCTCGGCAGGTCGGGGGACAGGTCGACGAACGCGCCCAGCACGGCGGCATCCTCGAGCGCCTGGCACCCGCCCTGACCCAGGTGTGGTCGCATGGGGTGGGCGGCGTCGCCGACCAGCACCACCGGGCCCACCGCCCAGCGTCGGGCGGTGCTGCGGTCGTACAGGTCGTTGCGCAGTACCGCGCTGGGGTCGGTGGCGGCCAGCATGGCCGGGATCGGCGCGGCCCACGATGCGAACTTTTCGCGCAAGTAGCTGAGCTCGCCCTGCGGCGCCGACTCGCCCTCGGCGGCACGCTCGGTGGCGAACCAGTACGTCCGCTGGCCGCCCATCGGCACATGGCCGACCTCAGCCCCCGCGCCCATCGTCTCGCCGGCCAGGTCGGGGTCGATGGACATCGAGGCGACACCGCGCCACGCCGTGTATCCGGCGTAGCGGTGCATCAGCGGACCGTTGAGATGGCGCGCCACCACCGAGCCGGTGCCGTCGGCGCCGACCACCGCGTCGACGTCGCGGGTCGTGGAATCCGTCAGATGAAGCCGCATCCGGGGACCGGACGAGCTGAGCTCGCGAACCCCCACCCCCTCGACGACGGTGCCCGGCGACAGGGCGCCGGCCAGAACGTCGCGCAGCGCTGCGCGCTGAAGCACCACCAGCGGCTCACCCAGCGCCGTGACGATCCGCTCACCGGCCGGGCGGCGCAACCACCGGCCGTCCTTCCAGCGGATGGCCCCCGCGGCGATCCGGCCGCCCGCGGCCCGCACCTGATCGCCGAGACCGAGATGGTCGAGGGCGGCCAGAGCGTTCGGCCAGATACTGATGCCCGCACCGGACCCGGTGTCGGTGCGCTCTTCGATCACGGAGACGGTATGACCACGCCGGGCCAGCGCCGCGGCGGTGGCGAGCCCGGCGATGCCCGCCCCGACAACTGCGATCTCGGCCATGTCCCGAACCTAACCGGCGTGTGCTACCAACGGGACATGACCTCGGGCCCATTCGACGATCTCGACGACTACATCGCGCTGCCGCGGGTTTCCGGGCTGGCGGTGTCGGCCGACGGGTCACGTGTCGTCACGTGCGTCGCCGAACTCAACGCCGCCAAGACCGAATACATCACCGCGTTGTGGGAACTCGACCCGGCCGGTGCGGCGCCGGCCCGCCGGCTGACGCGCGGCGCCAAGGGCGAAGCCGCGCCGGCGTTCACCGCCGACGGCGATCTGTTGTTCACCTCGGTACGGCCTACTGAGGATGATGACAAGCCGCCGGCCGCACTGTGGCTGCTGCCCGCCGCCGGCGGGGAGGCCGTCCAGCTGGCCGAGCTGCCTGCCGGGATCACCGCTGTCCGGACCGCGCGCAACGCGGCCGCCGTCGTCGTCGGTGCGCCGCTGTTGCCATCGGCCGACACCGTCGACGACGAGCGCCGGTTACGAAAACTGCGCAAGGACAACAAGATCAGCGCGATCCTGCACACCGGGTATCCGGTGCGGCACTGGGACTGCGATCTCGGCCCGGATGAGACGCATCTGTTCCGTGTGGCAGCAGACGGCGAGCTCACCGACCTGACCCGTGAGCCCGGGCCGGCGCTCGGTGAGGCGGACTTCGCCGTCAGCCCGGACGGCACCTTCGCGGTCGCGACCTGGCGGGTGTCCGCGCCGCGCGCCGCCCTGCGATCGATGCTGGTGCGCATCGACCTGGCGACGGGTGAGCGCTCGGTGATCGCCGAGGATCCCGCCGCCGACCTGGAACACCCGGCCATATCACCGGACGATACGGCCGTGGTGTTCACCCGTGAGACCGTCTCGACGCCGCACCAGGCGCCACGAATTACGGTGTGCCACTTGGATCTGCGGTCGGGAGAGTGGACGCAGCTGGCAGCCGGGTGGGACCGGTGGCCGGCATCGGTGACCTGGACGCAGGACGGTTCCGCGGTTCTGGTCACCGCCGACGACAACGGCCGCTGCCCGATCTTCGAGATCGGATTGGACGGCGACGTCCGCCGGATCACCGACGACGACTTCAGCTACTCGAACGTCACCGCCGCACGTGACGGCACCATCTACGCGCTGCGAAGCTCCTACGCGGCGCCGCCACATCCCGTACGCGTCGACTCGCACGGTGCGCTCAGCGTGCTGCCGTGCGTGGAATTGCCTGAGCTGCCCGGCGAATTGACCGAGACCGTCGCGACCACCGCCGACGGCACGACGGTGCGGTCCTGGCTGGTGTTGCCGTCCGGCGGGCAGGGACCCGTGCCGCTGCTGCTGTGGATTCACGGCGGACCGCTGGGCAGCTGGAACGTGTGGTCGTGGCGGTGGAATCCGTGGTTGATGGCGGCGCGCGGGTACGCGGTGTTGCTGCCCGACCCGGCGCTGTCCACCGGGTACGGGCAGGACTTCATCCAGCGCGGGTGGGGCGCCTGGGGCGGGCCGCCCTACGAGGATCTGATGGCCGCCGTCGACGCCGCGGTGGCGCACCCGCGCATCGACGCCGGGCGCACCGCGGCGATGGGTGGCTCGTTCGGCGGCTACATGGCCAACTGGGTGGCCGGTCACACCGATCGCTTCGCGGCGATCGTCACCCACGCCAGCCTGTGGGCGCTCGACCAATTCGGCCCCACCACCGACGGCGCCTACTACTGGGCCCGCGAGATGACACCGGCCATGGCACAAGACAATTCGCCACACCACTTCGTCGAGCACATCACCACCCCGATGTTGGTGATTCACGGCGACAAGGACTATCGCGTGCCGATCGGCGAGGCGCTGCGGCTGTGGTACGAGCTACTGACCGCCTCCGGGCTCCCCGCCGCCGACGACGGCACGTCGGTGCACCGGTTCCTGTACTTCCCGTCCGAGAACCACTGGGTGCTCTCGCCGCAGCACGCCAAGATCTGGTACCAGGTGGTCACCGCGTTCCTGGCCGAACACGTCCTGGGCGAGCAGGCGCAGTTCCCCGAAACGCTGGGCTGACCCGCCCCCGGTAAGTTGGCCACCATGACCTCAGCGGAGCGGGAATTCGACATCGTCGTCTACGGGGCCACCGGATTCGTCGGCAAGCTCACCGCCGAATACCTGGCCCGTTCCGGCGGTGACGTCCGGGTGGCCCTGGCCGGTCGATCGCCGGACAAGCTGCTGAAGGTGCGCGAGACGCTCGGCGAATCGGCGCAGAACTGGCCGATTTTGACCGCCGATGCCGCCTCCCCGTCATCGTTGGCCGACATGGCCGCGCGCACGCGCGTCGTCATCACCACCGTCGGCCCCTACAGTCGCTACGGCTTGCCGCTGGTCGCGGCGTGCGCCGCGGCAGGCACCGACTACGCCGACCTCACCGGTGAGGCGATGTTCGTGCGGCAGAGCATCGACGACTACCACAAGCAGGCCGTCGACACCGGCGCCCGCATCGTGCATGCGTGCGGATTCGATTCCATCCCTTCGGATATGAGCGTGTTCGCGCTGTACCGGCGGGCGCAGACGGACGGCACCGGCGAACTCGGCGACACCGACTTCGTGCTGCGCGGATTCTCGGGAGGAGTGTCGGGCGGCACGGTCGCCTCGATGATCGAGGTCTTCCGCGCCTCGTCGAACGATCCCAATACCCGGCGCATGCTTTCCGATCCGTACACCCTCACCCAGGACCGCGGTGCCGAGCCGGAACTGGGTCCGCAGCCCGACCTGCCGTGGCGGCGCGGCCGCGAGATCGCGCCCGAACTGGCCGGGGTGTGGACCACGGGCTTCGCGATGGCGATGTACAACACGCGGATCGTGCGGCGCAGTAACGCGCTTCTGGAGTACGCCTACGGACGCCGGCTGCGCTACGCCGAGTACATGAGCGTCGGCTCGTCGGTCGCAGCGCCGGTGGTGTCGGCGGTGGCCAGCGCGGCCAACAACGGCGCCGTCGCGCTGGGCAGCCGGTTCTTCCGGCTCCTGCCGCGCCGGTTGGTCGAGCGCATCGCCCCCAAGCCCGGCACCGGACCCAGCGAGCAGGCCCGCGACCGCGGCTACTACCGCGCCGAGACGTACACCACCACCACGACCGGCGCGCGGTACTGCGCCACCATCGCCCAGCAGGGCGATCCCGGATACAAAGCCACCTCGGTGATGCTCGGCGAATGCGGCCTCGCGCTGGCACTCGACCGTGACAAGTTGTCGGATCTGCGGGGTGTGCTGACGCCCGCCGCGGCCATGGGTGACGCCCTGCTGGACCGTTTTCCCGCCGCCGGGATTTCCCTGCAGACGGTGCGCCTCGACGGCTAGTGTCAGCTGGGCGTGCCGCACATCCAGCAATGAAGGTGGACATCATGGCCGGTCTCGACGATCTCTACAGCCAGATTCCCGTCGCGGATATCGCCAGCAGGCTCGGTGCGCCTGAGGGGGAAGTGAACCAGGCGATCCAGACCCTGGTGCCCGCCCTCGTCGGCAGCATCCAGCACAACGTCGTCTCCGACGACATCGACTCCAGCACGCTCGAATCGGCGATCGCCTCGCAGGCCGGTAGCGGGCTGCTCGACGGCGGCGTGAACGTCGACCAGGTCGACACCGGGGCGGGGGAGCAGTTCGTCGCGCGGATCTTCGGCGGAAACGACACCAACCAGGTGGCCTCGGCGCTGGCCGGATCCGGTGCGGGCGGCGGGGACCTCATCAAGAAGCTGCTGCCGATCCTCATCCCCATCGTGCTGGCCTATCTGGGCAAGCAGGCCGGTGGCTCGGGCCAGGCCGGGGCGTTCGGCGGCGGGCTCGGTGACGTGCTGGGCAGCATCCTCGGTGGCGCCGGCGGCGGAGCCGGGGGCGGGAACAACCCGCTCGGCAGCATTCTGGGCAACGTGCTGGGCGGTAAACAGGGCGGCGCCATCGGCGACATCCTCGGTGGGCTGCTGGGCGGGAAAAAGTAGCGCGGATTTCCGTCGCACTGCGGGCGGTACGAAGCAGCCCGAGGCGCGTTCCTAGAATTGTCGGGTGACCACCACTGACGACTCTCGCGCCGACGCCCTCCCCAAGTCGTGGGATCCGGGGGCGGTAGAGACGCAGATGTATCAGGGCTGGGTCGACGCCGGTTATTTCACGGCCGACGCCACGAGCGGTAAGCCGGCGTATTCGATCGTGTTGCCGCCGCCCAACGTCACCGGCAGCCTGCACATGGGCCACGCCTTGGACCACACGCTGATGGACGCGCTGACCCGGCGTAAGCGCATGCAGGGCTACGAGGTGCTGTGGCTGCCCGGGATGGACCATGCCGGCATCGCCACCCAGAGCGTGGTGGAAAAGCAGCTCGCCGTCGACGGCAAGACCAAAGAGGACTTCGGCCGCGAGCTGTTCGTCGAGAAGGTGTGGGACTGGAAGCACGAATCCGGTGGCACCATCGGCGCCCAGATGCGCCGCCTCGGCGACGGCGTCGACTGGAGCCGCGACCGGTTCACCATGGACGAGGGCCTGTCTCGGGCGGTACGCACGATCTTCAAGAGGCTCTACGACGCCGGGCTGATCTACCAGGCCGAGCGGCTGGTCAACTGGTCGCCGGTGCTGGAGACGGCGATCTCGGATCTCGAGGTCAAGTACTCCGACGTCGAGGGCGAGCTGGTGTCCTTCCGGTACGGATCGATGAACGACGACGAGCCGCACCTGGTGGTGGCCACCACCCGGATCGAGACGATGCTCGGCGACACCGCGATCGCGGTGCATCCCGACGACGAGCGCTACCGGCACCTCGTCGGCCAGAGCTTGCCGCATCCGTTCCTGGACCGGCAGATCATCATCGTCGCGGATGCGCACGTCGACCCCGAATTCGGTACCGGCGCAGTCAAAGTCACCCCGGCGCACGACCCGAACGACTTCGAGATCGGCATGCGGCACAACCTGGCGATGCCGTCGATCATGGACACGAAGGGCCGGATCGCCGACACCGGAACGCAATTCGACGGCCTCGACCGCTTCGAAGCCCGGGTCAAAGTGCGTGAGGCACTCGCCGAAGAGGGTCGCATCGTCGCCGAGAAGCGGCCGTACCTGCACAGCGTCGGGCATTCTGAACGCAGCGGTGAGCCGATCGAGCCCCGGCTGAGTCTGCAGTGGTGGGTGAAGGTCGCCTCGATGGCGAAGGCGGCCGGTGACGCGGTGCGTCAGGGCGACATCGTCATTCACCCGAAGAGCCTGGAGCCGCGTTGGTTCGGCTGGGTCGATGACATGCACGACTGGTGCATCTCGCGCCAGCTGTGGTGGGGGCACCGCATCCCCATCTGGCACGGCCCCGACGGCCAGAAGGTCTGCGTCGGTCCCGACGAGACCCCGCCGGACGGCTGGGAGCAGGATCCCGACGTCCTGGACACCTGGTTCTCCTCGGCGCTGTGGCCGTTCTCCACGATGGGCTGGCCTGAGCGCACCGCCGAGATCGAGAAGTTCTACCCGACAAGCGTTCTGGTCACCGGATACGACATCCTGTTCTTCTGGGTCGCCCGCATGGTCATGTTCGGCACGTTCGTCTCGGGCGACGAGGTCATCACCCTCGACGGTGCGCGTGGTCCGCAGGTGCCGTTCGAGAACGTCTTCCTGCACGGGCTGATCCGCGATGAGCACGGCCGCAAGATGAGCAAGTCCCGCGGCAACGGGATCGACCCGCTGGACTGGGTGGAACTGTTCGGCGCCGACGCGCTGCGATTCACCCTGGCCCGCGGGGCCAGCCCGGGCGGCGACCTGTCCATCGGCGAGGACGCGGCCCGCGCCTCGCGCAACTTCGCCACCAAGCTGTTCAACGCCACCCGGTTCGCGCTGATGAACGGCGCGGCCCCGGCACCGCTGCCCGACCTCGCCGAGCTCACCGACGCCGACCGCTGGATCCTCGGCCGCCTGGAAGGGGTTCGCGCCGAAGTGGATTCGGCCCTCGACGGTTACGAATTCAGCCGGGCCTGCGAATCTCTCTACCACTTCGCCTGGGACGAGTTCTGTGACTGGTATCTGGAGCTCGCCAAAGTGCAGCTCTCCGAGGGTCTTTCGGACACCACCGCAGTGCTGGCCGCAGTGCTGGACACCCTGCTCAAGCTGCTGCACCCGGTGATGCCCTTCGTCACCGAAGCGTTGTGGAAAGCGCTGACGGGTGGGGAATCGCTGGTGATCGCCGGGTGGCCGACCGCCTCCGGTGTGGCCCTGGATCAGGTTGCCGCCCAACGGATCGCCGATGTGCAGAAGCTGGTGACCGAGATCCGGCGGTTCCGCAGCGACCAGGGCCTGGCCGACCGGCAGAGGGTCCCCGCCCGGCTGACAGGTCTCGACGCGACCGGCCTGGGCGGCCAGGTCGCCCCGGTCGCCGCGCTGGCATGGCTGACCGATGCGAGTGCGGACTTCAATGCCAGCGCGCACATCGAGGTGCGGCTGTCTGCCGGCACCGTCAACGTGGAGGTCGACACCTCCGGCACCGTCGACGTGGCCGCCGAACGCCGCAGGCTGGAAAAGGACCTGGCCGCCGCCAACAAGGAATTGGCCGGAACCACAGCCAAACTCGACAACGAGGCGTTCCTGGCCAAGGCGCCGGACGAGGTGGTGGCCAAGATCCGTGGTCGCCAGCAGCTGGCCACCGAAGAAGTCGAGCGGATCACCGCCCGGCTGGCTGCGCTGGCATGACCGAGCCGCTGGACTGGCGACACGAGACCCCGCCGCCCACACCCGACGAGATCGCCGCACTGCTGCAGGTGGAGCACCTGCTCGACCAGCGTTGGCCGGAGACCAAACTGGAGCCCAGCACCGCGCGCATCGAGGCGCTGATGGAGATGCTCGGCTCACCGCAGCTGAGCTACCCGTGCATCCACATCGCCGGGACCAACGGCAAGACGTCGGTGGCCCGCATCGTTGACGCGCTGCTGACCGCGTTCAGTCGGCGGACCGGACGCACCACCAGCCCGCACCTGCAGTCGGCGGTCGAGCGCATCGCGATCGACAACGAGCCGATCAGTCCGGCCCGCTACGTCGAGGTCTACCGCGAGATCGAACCTTTCGTGCACCTCGTCGACGCTCAGTCGCAACAAGACGGTGGCCCCGCGATGAGCAAGTTCGAGGTGCTGACCGCGATGGCGTTCGCCGCCTTCGCCGACGCGCCCGTCGACGTCGCCGTCGTTGAGGTGGGGATGGGCGGACGCTGGGATGCCACCAACGTCGTCGATGCACCGGTCGCCGTGATCACCCCGATCGGCATCGACCACGCCGAATACCTCGGCGACACCATCGGCGAGATCGCCGCCGAGAAGGCCGGCATCATCGGGGCGCCGCGCGGCGATCTGGTGCAGACCGACACCGTCGCGGTGATCGGTCGCCAAGCCCCTGAAGCGATGGAAGTGCTTCTGGCTCAAGCGGTCAAGTCCGACGCAGCCGTCGCGCGGGAGGATTCCGAGTTCGCGGTCCTGGGCCGCCAGGTCGCCGTCGGTGGACAGGTGCTGCAGCTGCAGGGCCTGGGCGGGGTGTACTCCGACATCTTCCTGCCGCTACACGGGGAGCATCAGGCCCACAACGCCGTGGTCGCGCTGGCCGCGGTCGAGGCGCTGTTCGGTGCCGGGGCCGACCGCCAGCTCGACGTCGACACGGTGCGAGCCGGGTTCGCCGCGGCCGCCAGCCCGGGCCGTCTCGAGCGGATGCGCAGCGCCCCGACGGTGTTCCTCGACGCCGCCCACAACCCGGCCGGCGCCGCCGCACTGGCCGACGCGCTGACGTCCGAATTCGATTTCCGGTTCCTGGTCGGGGTGCTGTCGCTGATGGGGGACAAGGACGTCACCGGCATCCTCACCGCGCTGGAGCCGGCCTTCGACCAGGTCGTCGTCACCCACAATGGATCACCCCGCGCGCTCGAGGTGGATGCGCTGGCGCTGCGGGCCGAGGAGATCTTCGGCCCAGACCGAGTGGCGCGGGCCGACACGCTGGCCGACGCCATCGAGATCGCCACCGCGATGGTCGAGGATTCCGCCGCCGACGAGGTGCTGTCCGGGGCCGGAATCGTCATCACCGGGTCGGTGGTGACCGCGGGCGCGGCGCGCACCCTATTCGGGAAGGACCCGCAGTGAGCGAGACCCCGGCGGCTCCGCCGGATCCCTGGAAGAGCTTCCGCGGCGTCATGGCCGGCACCCTGATCCTCGAGGCGATCGTCGTGCTGCTGGCGCTGCCGGTGGTCAACATGGTCGGCGGCGGGCTGACCGGCTGGTCGATGGCCTACCTGGTGGGGTTCGCGGTGTTCCTGGTGCTGCTCGCCGGCATTCAGGGCAGGCCGTGGGCCATCTGGTGCAACCTTGCCGTGCAGCTGATCCTGGTCGCCGGGTTCTTCGTCTACCCGGCGGTCGGCATGGTCGGACTGTTGTTCGTCGCGGTGTGGGCGATCCTCGCCTACCTGCGCGCCGAGGTGCTGCGCAGGCAGCGCCGCGGGCTGCTGCCCGGCCAGCAGCAACCGCCCGAATGACGGGTACGCTGTGCGCCGTGTCTGCGCCGGTGACGGTGCTACAGCGATGCGATGAGGAGGAACGGCGCCAGATGACGACCGAGCGGACCCTGGTTCTGATCAAGCCCGACGGCGTGCAGCGGCAGGTGGTCGGGGAGATCATCAGCCGAATCGAACGCAAAGGCCTCACCCTGGCTGCCCTGGAGCTCAAGCAGGTCAGCGACGAGCTCGCCCGCGCGCACTACGCCGAACACGACGGCAAGCCGTTCTTCGACTCGCTGCTGGAGTTCATTACCTCCGGCAAGGTGGTCGCGGCCGTCCTGGAAGGCCCCCGCGCGATCGCGGCGTTCCGGCAGCTCGCCGGTGGTACCGACCCGGTCGAGAAAGCCACGCCCGGCACCATCCGCGGCGACTTCGGCCTGGAAACCCAGTTCAACCTCGTGCACGGCTCGGACTCCCCGGAGTCGGCCGAACGCGAGATCAACCTCTGGTTTCCCAACTTCTGAACACACTTCCCACGCCACTGTCGTCCGAACCGCCCCCGCGGTGTGGGATACTGGCTGCGGATGAGCCCCTAAAGCCCATCCGGATGAAGACTTACGACGTGCGCGACCACCACCTGGTGAGGCGCCGACCGTCACAGCCGTCATTCAGCCAGGCACCGAATTCGTTCGTTATGAGCCGTTCGGAGCGAGACCAATAAACAAGCCCGGGGAAAGTTACCGGGCACATAGCGGAAGCCCTCGCGTGGCCGCGTCGACCTGACGCGCCCGGGGGCTTGAGGAGAATACGTGGCCAACGATGACCTCTATCAGGATCTACCCGAAAACCCCACCTCGTCACAGTGGGAACCCCCGGCACCAGCCGCGGGTGACGAGTTGCCCGAACGCTTGAGAGTGCATTCGCTGGCTCGGGTGCTCGGCACCACCAGCAGGCGCGTGCTCGACGCCCTCAGCGAGCTCGACGGTCGCACCCGCAGCCCACACTCCAGTGTCGACCGCACCGATGCGGTTCGGGTGCGCGACGTGCTGGCGGCGGCTGCTCCCGAGGACACCGCCGGCGAGCCCGTCGAGGCCGCTGCAGTCGTGGCGGAGGAGACCACCCCCGAGGCGGCTCCCGACATGCCCGACGTCGCCGAGACGCCCGACCCGGCCGAGGAGCCGGAGTCGCGGCTGATCCTGGAGACAGCATCCTTCGAGACCGAGACCGAGACCGAGACCGCCGAGACGGTTGAGACCGTCGAGCAGGCGGCCTATATGCCGCTGTTCGTCGCCCCGCAGCCGGTCGAGGCGGAACGCAAGCCCCGAGCCGTGGTGGTCGAGGACGACGACGAGGACGAGGACGACGACGAGGAGTCCGCCGCCGAGTCCGATGACGACCAGTCCGAACGTCCCGCCAACCGCCGCCGCCGTCGGGGACGCCGCGGCCGCGGCCGCGGACGGGGTGAGCAGGGCGGCGCCGATGGTGAAAACGGCGACGACTCCGAGGCGGGCGATGAGAGCGCCGAATCCGGCGACGAGTCCGAGAGCGACGACGACGACAGCGACGACGAGACCAGCACCGGTGAGGGCGCGACCCGCCGGCGCCGTCGGCGGCGACGCCGCAAGACCGGCGGCGGTGACGATTCCGACAACGGATCGTCCGACGACCCGCCGAACACCGTCGTCCATGAACGTGCCCCGCGTGCCAAGGCCGAGCGTGACCCGGACGCGATCCAGGGCATCAGCGGTTCCACCCGTCTGGAAGCCAAACGCCAGCGCCGCCGGGACGGCCGCGACGCCGGTCGCCGGCGCCCACCGATCCTGTCCGAGGCTGAATTCCTGGCCCGCCGGGAGGCCGTCGAACGCGTGATGGTGGTGCGCGACAAGATCCGCACCGAACCGCCGCACGAGGGCGCCCGCTACACCCAGATCGCGGTCATGGAAGACGGCGTCGTCGTCGAGCACTTCGTGACCTCGGCCGCCTCGGCGTCCCTGGTCGGCAACATCTACCTCGGCATCGTGCAGAACGTGCTGCCCTCGATGGAGGCGGCGTTCGTCGACATCGGCCGCGGCCGCAACGGCGTGCTCTACGCCGGTGAGGTGAACTGGGAAGCCGCCGGCCTCGGCGGCGCGCAGCGCAAGATCGAACAGGCCCTCAAGCCCGGCGATTACGTCGTCGTCCAGGTCAGCAAGGATCCAGTCGGACACAAAGGCGCCAGGCTGACCACTCAGGTGTCACTGGCCGGGCGCTACCTCGTCTACGTACCGGGTGCCTCGTCGACCGGGATCAGCCGCAAGCTGCCCGACACCGAACGTCAGCGGCTCAAGGAAATCCTGCGCGACGTGGTGCCCGACGACGCCGGCGTGATCATCCGGACCGCCTCGGAAGGCGTCAAGGAAGAAGACATCCGCGGCGACGTCACCCGGCTGCAGGAACGCTGGACCACGATCGCGGCGGAGGCCGAGCGGGTCAAGGGAAACAAGGCCGGTGCTGCGATCGCGCTCTACGAAGAGCCCGACGTGCTGGTCAAGGTCATTCGCGACCTGTTCAACGAAGACTTCTCCGGGCTGATCGTCTCCGGTGACGACGCCTGGCAGACCATCAACGACTACGTCAGTTCCGTTGCGCCCGACCTGGTTTCGAAGCTGACCAAGTACGAGCCCGCGGGCGGGCCCGACGGTCCGGATGTGTTCGCCGTCCACCGCATCGACGAGCAGCTGGCCAAGGCGCTGGACCGCAAGGTGTGGCTGCCCTCCGGCGGCACGCTGGTAATCGACCGCACCGAGGCGATGACAGTCGTCGACGTCAACACCGGCAAGTTCACCGGGGCGGGCGGCAACCTCGAGCAGACCGTCACCAAGAACAACCTCGAAGCGGCCGAGGAGATCGTGCGCCAGCTGCGGCTGCGCGATATCGGCGGCATCGTGGTGATCGACTTCATCGACATGGTGCTGGAGTCCAACCGTGACCTCGTGTTGCGGCGACTCACCGAGGCGCTGGGCCGGGATCGCACCCGCCATCAGGTGTCGGAGGTGACGTCGCTGGGCCTGGTCCAGCTGACCCGCAAGCGGCTGGGTACCGGGCTGGTCGAGGCGTTCTCCACCACTTGTACGCACTGCAGCGGCCGCGGCATCGTGCTGCATGCCGATCCCGTCGACACCACCCAGGCGGCCGGGCGTAAGTCCGAGTCCGGCAATGGCGGTGGCGGTGGCGGCGGCGGCGGTGGACGGCGCGGCAAGCGGGGCAAGCGTGGCCGCGCCGAGGAGGCGCCGGTGGCGAAGGTGCCCCAGCACAGCACCGAGCATCCGATGTTCAAGGCGATGGCAGCGGCCAACGGCAAGCACGAGGATGACGAGGCCGAAGAGGAACTGGCCGACGAGATCGAGCGGGAGACCGAGGCCGAGGAATCGGACGACACCGCCGAGCAGGTCGCCGACGAGGACCTCGATGATGACTCGGACGACGACGACGACGATGACTCGGACGACGACGACGGTGACGACTCGGACGACGGTGACGACTCGGACGACGACGATGACTCCGACGACGAGGACGAGTCCGACGACGACGATGACGAGATCGACGTCGACCTGGACGAAGACGACGAGGACCTCGACGAGGTCACCCTCGATGTGGATGACGACGACGAGGACGACGACGACTCCGACGACGACTCCGACGGCTACCAACCGGTCGTGACCTCGGCACCTGCGGCCCCGGCGCGCCGGCCGCGGCGCCGGTCGGCGGCCCGACCAGCGGGCCCGCCGACGTCCTAGGGTGGCGGTTTGACCCTCCCGGTGCTGGTCACGTACCCTTGACCAGTTGTCGCCAGGCGTCCGTCGCCGGTGGCAGCGGGCTCAAGATCCCGCACCCCAAGACCCGCGCACGCAGCTTCGGTTAGCGCGCGCCCGCAGAGCAAGAGCGAAGGACCCACAATGGCAGGCGATAAGGTCACGTACGCAATCGTCAAGACCGGCGGCAAGCAGTACAAGGTCGCCGTCGGCGACATCGTCAAGGTCGAGAAGCTCGAGGTCGAGGCCGGCGCTTCCGTTTCGCTGCCCGTCGCCCTCGTGGTCGACGGCGCCACGGTGACCACCGACGCCAAGGCCCTGGAGAAGGTCGCGGTCACCGGTGAGGTGCTCGAGCACACCAAGGGCCCGAAGATCCGCATCCACAAGTTCAAGAACAAGACCGGTTACCACAAGCGGCAGGGGCATCGTCAGCCGCTGACCGTGCTCAAGGTCACCGGAATCAAGTAGCGACAGGGAGCAATCTGACATGGCACACAAGAAGGGCGCTTCCAGCTCACGCAACGGTCGCGACTCCAACGCCCAGCGCCTCGGCGTCAAGCGCTTCGGCGGCCAGCTCGTCAAGGCCGGCGAGATCCTCGTCCGCCAGCGTGGCACCCACTTCCACCCCGGCGTGAATGTCGGTCGCGGCGGTGACGACACCCTGTTCGCCACGGCCCCCGGCCTGGTGGAGTTCGGCGTCAAGCGCGGCCGCAAGACCGTCAACATCGTTCGCGCCGCGCGACCGGAGTAGGTCTGGGATCGCGAGTGTGAATCCACTGCGAGGTCCAGACCCATAACTCGCATCAGATTCACACTCGACGATTGAAAGGACGCTCCGATGCCTCGTTTCGTCGACCGCGTCGTGATCCACGCGCGCGCGGGCAACGGCGGAAACGGCTGCGCGTCGGTTCACCGGGAGAAGTTCAAGCCACTCGGCGGGCCTGACGGCGGTAACGGCGGTCGCGGCGGCAGCGTCGTGCTGATCGTGGATCCGCAGGTGCACACCCTGCTCGACTTCCACTTCCACCCGCATGTCGCGGCGCAGTCCGGCACGCAGGGAATGGGCAGTAACCGCGAGGGGGCCAACGGCTCCGATCTCGAGGTGAAGGTTCCCGACGGCACCGTCGTGCTCGATTCCGACGGGCGGTTGCTGGCCGACCTGGTCGGTGCGGGCACCCGTTTCGTCGCCGCCGAGGGTGGGCGCGGCGGGCTGGGGAACGCCGCATTGGCGTCGCGGGCCCGCAAGGCTCCGGGGTTCGCGCTGCTCGGCGAGAAGGGCGAGGAACGCGAACTCACCCTGGAACTCAAGACGGTCGCCGACGTCGGTCTGATCGGCTTCCCGTCGGCGGGCAAATCCTCACTGGTGTCGGTGATCTCGGCGGCCAAACCCAAGATCGCGGACTACCCGTTCACCACGCTGGTGCCCAATCTCGGTGTCGTGTCGGCCGGTGACCACACGTTCACCGTCGCCGACGTCCCCGGGTTGATTCCCGGTGCCTCAGAAGGCCGCGGTCTCGGCCTGGACTTCCTTCGTCACATCGAACGCTGCGCCCTGTTGGTGCATGTGGTCGACTGCGCCACTTTGGAACCGGGCCGCGATCCGATCTCCGACATCGACGCGCTGGAAGCCGAACTGGCCGCGTATCGCCCGACGCTGCAAGGCGATACGACGCTGGGGGATCTGGCCGACCGGCCGCGGGCGGTGGTGCTCAACAAGATCGACGTACCCGAAGCCAGGGAACTGGCCGACTTCGTGCGCCCCGACATCGAGGCGCGCGGCTGGCCGGTCTTCGAGGTGTCGACGGTGAGCCGGGAAGGCTTGCGCGAGTTGACTTTCGCGCTGTGGGACATGGTGGCGGCCTACCAGGCTGCCCAGCCCGAGGTGGTGCCGCGCCGCCCGGTGATCCGGCCGGTCCCGGTCGACCAGACCGGGTTCACCGTCGAGGCCGACCCGCACAACTCCGGCGGTTTCGTGGTGCGTGGCGTGCGGCCCGAACGGTGGATCGCTCAGACGAACTTCGACAACGACGAAGCCGTCGGCTATCTCGGCGACCGGCTGGCCCGCCTCGGGGTGGAGGATCAACTGCGCAAACTCGGCGCCAAACCGGGCTGCGCGGTCACCATCGGCGACATGACGTTCGACTGGGAGCCGCAGACTCCGGCTGGTGTTGACGTCGTACCGACTGGCCGTGGCACCGATGCCCGGCTGGAGCAGACCGACCGGATCGGTGCCGACGAGCGCAAGGAGGCGCGCCGCCAGCGTCGGGAGCACGAGGGCGAGGCGTGAGCCAGTACCGCGACGCCGTGCGCTCGGCGCGCAGCGTCGTCGTCAAGATCGGCACCACGGCACTGACCACGAAATCCGGGTTGTTCGACGCCGGCCGGCTGGCGAAGCTGGTCGAGGCGATCGAGGCACGGATGAAGGCCGGCTCCGACGTCGTGATCGTGTCCTCGGGTGCGATCGCCGCCGGGATCGAGCCGCTCGGGCTGAACCGGCGCCCCACCGATCTGGCGACCAAGCAGGCCGCCGCCAGTGTCGGTCAGGTCGCGTTGGTCAACGCATGGAGCGCGGCGTTCGCCCGTTATGACCGCACCGTCGGCCAGGTGCTGCTGACCGCACACGACATCTCGATGCGGGTGCAGCACACCAATGCTCAGCGGACACTGAACCGGCTGCGCTCACTGCACGCGGTGGCGATCGTCAACGAGAACGACACCGTGGCCACCAACGAGATTCGCTTCGGTGACAACGATCGGCTCTCGGCGCTGGTGGCTCACCTGGTCGGCGCCGACGCGCTGATCCTGCTGTCCGACATCGACGGGCTCTACGACGCCGACCCGCGCAAGTCGGACGCCCGCTTCATCCCGGAAGTGACCGGGCCGGACGACCTCGGCGGGGTGGTGGCCGGTGAAGGAAGCCGGCTGGGTACCGGCGGGATGCGCTCGAAGCTGTCCTCGGCGCTACTGGCCGCAGACGCCGGAGTTCCGGTTCTGCTGGCCGCGTCGGTCGACGCCGCGGCCGCACTGACCGACGCATCGGTGGGCACGGTGTTCGCGCCGCGGCCCGACCGGATGTCGGCGCGGAAATTCTGGGTTCGCTACGCCGCCGAAGCGTCCGGCGCATTGACGCTCGATCCCGGGGCGGTCCGTGCGGTGGTCAAGCAGCGCCGGTCGCTGCTGGCCGCGGGCATCACCGGGGTATCGGGCCGGTTCTTCGGCGGTGACGTGGTCGAACTGCGCGATACCGACGGTGAGATGGTCGCCCGCGGGGTGGTGGCCTACGACGCCGGTGAACTGACCACCATGATCGGCCGCTCGACCTCGGACCTGCCCGCCGAAATGCGCCGTCCCGCAGTGCACGCCGACGATCTGGTGGCCGTCTAGGTCGCGGAGGTCAGGCCGGACAGTTCGTCGGCCAGCAGCGCCAGCATCGGTGAACAGCCGCTGTCCACGGTGACGGTGGCCAGCGCGTCACCGCGGGTGGCGCCGCGGTTGATGATCGCGATCGGCATGCCCAGCGCGGCGGCGTGGCGCACGAACCGGTAGCCGGAGAACACCGTCAGCGAGGACCCGGCCACCAGCAAGGCATCGGATTCGTCGACCAGTGAATATGCCTGGGCCACAACATCTTTGTGCACACTCTCGCCGAAGTAGACGATGTCGGGCTTGAGTATCCCGCCGCACGACGGGCAGTCGATGAACCGGAACGACTCGGTGTCGGTGACCATGGCGTCCGCGTCGGGGGCGACGGCAATACCGCCGAGCCGTTCGGCGCGTTCGGCGAATCCCGGGTTGGCCGCCTCGAGTTCGTCGGCCAGCGCCGCGCGCGACATGGTGTACCCGCAGTCCAGGCACACCACCTGCGCGTAGGTGCCGTGCAGGTTGATGACATTGCGGCTGCCCGCCTTGGTGTGCAGCAGGTCAACGTTCTGAGTGATGATGCCGGTGACCACGCCGGCGCGCTCCAGATGGGCCAGCGCCCGGTGCCCGGCATTGGGCATGGTCTGGGCCATGTGGCGCCAGCCCAGATGATTGCGGGCCCAGTAGCGCTGCCGGAACGCCTGACTCGAAGTGAACTGGCGAATCGTCATCGGATTTGCCGGCGGCGAATCCGGGCCGCGATAGTCGGGAATGCCCGAGTCGGTGGAGATCCCGGCGCCGGTGAGCACGGCCACGCGCCGGCCCGCCAACAACGAGACCAGTTCGGGGCTTTCCACGCCCTCCAGAGTAGGCGGGCTAGCCGAAGTTGGTGAGTGGGCTCAATACGTCGTGAGCGAACTGCGTGATGTTCAGCGTCGGGTTGCCGTCCGGATAGCTCACGGTGGCCAGCAGATTGGCGCCGGCGTCGACGAAATCGCCGTCAGCACGACCCTGATGGGTCGACGACGTCACCAGGATGATGCCCGAGGTGCCGGCCTTCTTGGCCAGCGGCACCGAGAACTGGGCGTTCTGCACCGTGCTGTTGGCCCGGTCCTCGACGATGATCCGGCTGTCCGGGAAGTTCAGCATCAACAGCATCCGGCGCATCTGGGCGGCTTCGGTCACGCCGTTCTGCGGGTTACCCCCGGTGACGATGATCGGGGAGTGCGGGTACATCTGCGCCACCGCGAGCCCGGTCAGCACCCGGCGCCGCAGGATCATCCGCATCGAGCCGTCCGGCAGCAGGCCGTAACCCAGAACGACGATTGCCGGGTTGGAGAAGTCCTTGGCGGCCACCGGTTCGGCCTGGGCGGCAGCCGGCAGGATCTCGCCGATCAGCGTGGCGACGACAAGGAGCACGGCGCCGCAGGCGGCTTTCCATCGACGTCGCACTCTTCCTCCGACCCAGGTGAACTTGCTGCTTGCCTCATCGTGCGGGCGCGGACGGTCGTTACGGGCGCGTCAGGGTTCACAGCCGTTCCATGGCACGTGCCATGGCGGAGGGCTCTAGGAAGTCGTAGTGGGCGACAAGTCGACGATGGCTGACAGGAGCCTCATGAGCCGCCCGGTGCGCGGCGATCCAGCGCGAGACCATGCCCGCCTTGGCGGGCGCAGAGATGGCGGCAGCGGTCAGCAGTTTCGCCTCGTGTTCGGTGACCAGGACGGTCGGCCGGGTGTCGACGACTCGCGGCGACGGGTGCATAGGCGCATGAACAGACAACATTTCGATCCCCCGATCTGGCAGGCCGGCGATTTCCGGCCGGTGAGGAAAACCTACGACCGGTTCGGCCCGATCGAGCGCGTAGAGCCCTACTCGAAACGGGCTCTGCTCAACCTGTTTGGCGCGCTGACGGGCACCTGCGCCGGTCAGGGCAGGCACGTGGTTGCGGCGACGATCTCGGCGCTCATGTTGCGTTCCATCATCGCCAGGGCGGCCGCGCCGAGGTCCGAATCGATGTGCGCCACCGCGTCTTTGGGCACCATCACCGAGTAGTGGCGGACGTAGGCGTCCAGGGCGCTGTAGAGGATGCACTGTTCGGTGACTTGGCCCGTGAGGATCACCTTGTCGACGTCGAGCCGAGTCAACAGGTAGTCCAGCGGGGTGGCGTAGAAGGCGCTGTGCCGCACCTTCGTCATGATCCGGGCGCCCGAGTGCGGGGCGATGGGGCGGACCAACTCCGGCCGGGCCCCGTCCAGGGCGTTTCGAACGAGGTCACTGGGCTCGGCGGTGAAATCGCCGTAGTTGTCGTTGACGTAGATCAACTCGACGTCGTCACGGTCCCTGGCCTCGGTGATCGGGTCGGCCAGGGGTTCGACGATGTCGGTGACGTTGCCGGCCAGCATGTCGGCGTCGGGATGTTGGTAGGCGTTGAGCATGTCGACCACCAACAGCGCGGTATTGGACATGTCCCGGCGACTACCCGCTCAGGGGCGAACGACACGTCGGAGACGTTCGAACGGGTGGTTCCCGTTTCCGCTGCGGGAGTGACGGGCAACAATGGGGCCATGGATTTCTACTCCGCCTACCGGCACGGGTTCGTGCGGGTCGCTGCCTGCACACACCACACGGTGCTGGCGGACCCCGCAGCCAACGCCGAGTCGGTGCTGCGGATCGCGCGGGCCAACCACGACGACAGCGTCGCGGTGACGGTGTTCCCGGAGCTCACCTTGTCGGGCTACTCGATCGAGGACATCCTGCTGCAGGACTCGCTGCTCGACGCCGTTGAAGACGCCCTGCTCGAGGTGGTCGCGGCGTCGGCCGATCTGTTCGGCGTGCTGGTGGTCGGAGCGCCGCTGCGGTATCTGCATCGCATCTACAACACCGCAGTGGTCATCCACCGCGGTGCGGTGCTCGGGGTGGTGCCGAAGTCCTATCTGCCGAACTACCGCGAGTTCTACGAACGTCGTCAGGTCGCGGCCGGTGACGACATGGCGGGCACGATCCGCATCGGTGGTGTAGACGTGCCGTTCGGTCCGGACCTGTTGTTCGCCGCCGACGACGTGTCCGGGCTGGTGTTGCATGTCGAGATCTGCGAGGACATGTTCGTCCCGATTCCGCCGAGCGCCGAGGCAGCTCTGGCGGGTGCGACGGTGTTGGCGAACCTATCCGGTAGCCCGATCACGATCGGCCGGGCCGAGGACCGCAAGCTCCTGGCCCGTTCGGCATCGGGGCGCTGCCTGGCTGCCTACATCTACGCCGCGGCGGGCGAGGGGGAGTCCAGCACCGATTTGGCGTGGGACGGCCAGACGATGATCTACGAGAACGGCCGTCTGCTGGCCGAATCCGAGCGATTTCCGAAAGGGGAGCGACGCTCGGTCGCCGATGTCGACATGGATCTGTTGCGCTCTGAGCGGCTCCGGATGGGCACCTTCGACGACAATCGTCGCCACCATCAGGATCGGTTGAAGGCGTTCCGGCGCATCGGGTTCCGCCTCGACCCGCCGAGTGGAGACATCGGATTGATGCGCGAGGTGGAGCGGTTTCCGTTCGTGCCGAGCGATCCGCTTCGCCTGGAGCAGGATTGCTACGAGGGCTACAACATCCAGGTCGCCGGTCTCGAGCAGCGACTGCGGGCACTGAACTATCCGAAGGTCGTGATCGGGGTGTCCGGCGGCCTGGACTCGACGCACGCCCTCATCGTGGCCGCCCGGGCCATGGACCGGGAAGGCCGGCCCCGCAGCGACATCCTGGCATTCACCCTGCCGGGGTTCGCGACCGGTGAGCGCACCAAGAGCAATGCGATCAAGCTGTCGCAGGCGCTGGGAGTCACGTTCTCCGAGTTGGACATTCGAGACACCGCCACGCTGATGTTGACGGAGATCGGTCACCCCTTCTCCCGCGGCGAGAAGGTGTACGACGTGACCTTCGAGAACGTCCAGGCAGGGCTGCGCACCGACTACCTGTTCCGGATCGCCAATCAGCGCGGCGGGATCGTCCTGGGTACCGGCGACCTCTCCGAACTCGGCCTGGGCTGGTCGACCTACGGGGTCGGCGATCAGATGTCACACTACAATGTCAACGGTGGAGTGCCGAAAACCCTTATCCAGCACCTGATCCGGTGGGTGATCTCGTCCGGAGAGTTCTCCGATGAGGTCGGCGAGATTCTGCAGTCGGTCCTCGACACCGAGATCACCCCCGAACTGGTGCCGACCGGTGAGGACGAGGAGATCCAGAGCAGCGAAGCCAAGGTCGGCCCGTACTCGCTGCAGGATTTCTCGTTGTTTCAGGTGTTGCGATACGGCTTCCGGCCGTCGAAGATCGCGTTCCTGGCCTGGCACGCCTGGAGCGATCCGGCCGGCGGAGCCTGGCCGCCGGGATTCCCCGAAGGCAAGCGTCCGGCGTACTCGCTCAAGGAGATTCGGCATTGGTTGAGTGTCTTCGTGCAGCGCTACTACTCGTTCAGTCAGTTCAAGCGGTCGGCACTGCCCAACGGGCCCAAGGTGTCGCACGGCGGATCGCTGTCGCCGCGCGGTGATTGGCGGGCGCCGTCGGACATGTCGGCACGGATCTGGCTTGCCGAAATCGAGCAGGAGATCCCGGAGGACTGATCACCGGCAGCAATCGTCTCCGCGCCATGCTTCGCGACCTTCGCGTGCCGCCACACCGGCGATGACGAGGGCGGCGATCGGGTCGGCCCACCACCACCCGGCGACCGCGTTGAGCAGCAGTCCGGCGAGCAGCACCGCCGACAGGTAGGTGCACAGCAGGGTCTGTTTGGAGTCTGCCACCGCCGACCGCGATCCGAGTTCCCGGCCTGCCCTGCGTTGGGCCCATGACAGCAGCGGCATGATGGCCAGGCTGACGGCGGCCAGTCCGATCCCGATCGGGGAGTGTCTGGGTTCCTGACGTCCGGCCAGCGCCAGGAGCGCGTCCACGGTCACGTAGATCGCCAGCCCGAAGAACGAGAACGCGACGATCCGCAGCGCGGTCTTCTCCCGTGTCTCAGGGTCTTTCGCGGCGAACTGCCACGCGATCGCTGCCGCCGAGGACACCTCGATCAGCGAGTCCAACCCGAAGCCGATCAGCGCCGCCGACGAGACGCGGGCGCCCTCGGTCAGCGCGATGGCCGCTTCGACGAGGTTGTAGGCGATCGTGGCCGCCACCAACAGCCGGATACGCCGCCCGAGTTGCGCGCGGCGCGTTGCGGATAGCGCATCGGCCATCAGCAGCAATCGTCCGCGGCCGGGCAGCATGCCGGGTCGACGGTCAGCACCAGCCCGAGCAGATCGTCGAGGGCGTTGGCGATCCGGGCGTCGGCCAGTTCGTAGCGGCTTCGTCGTCCCTCGGGTTCGGCCACCACCAGGCCGCACCCGCGTAAGCAGGCCAGGTGGTTGGACAGGATCTGGCGCGAGACACCGATCGTGTCGGCCAGATCCGACGGGTAGCCGGGACCATCGCGCAGCAGAAGGAGGATCTCGGCCCGAGTGGGATCGGACAATGCACAACCGAACCGGGCGAGGGCATCGCGGTGGGTGACGCTCTGCATCCTCCGACAGTACAGCGTGGAATGTATTCAGAACAGGCTGAACTACAGCCTGCCGTCAATGCGCAGATCCGGATGCACCCAGTCTGGCGACCGGCGTTCCTTGAACGCCATGAAACCTTCGATGGACTCCGGCGATCCGAGACTGCGCTGCATGCCGATCCGGTCGTACAGCCCCAGATAGTTGTCAATGCTGGACTTGACCACCGAACGCGCGACCGGAGCGGTGCGGCAGCACTGGGCGAGGATGTCCCGTGCCGTCTCGGCCAGTGCGTCGTGTGGAACCACCCGGGCGACCATGCCCCAATCCAGCGCCTCGTCGGCGGTCAGCGTGCGGCCGGTGAACATCAGGTCGCGGGTCCGGACCGGGCCGATCAGCCGGGCCAGCATCTGGCTGTAGTAGGTGTCGGCGATCCCGCGGTAGAGCTCGGGGACGCGAAACGTCGCGCGGTCACTGACCACCGCCATGTCGGCGCACAGTGCGATCTGCAGCCCGCCGCCCTGACACAGTCCGTTGACGGCGGCCACCACCGGCTTGGCGGACTGCCGCAGCGTGTCGAACGGTAACGCGTCCATGCCGAGCGCCGCCCCGAAGGTGAGCCAGTTGTCCACCCCGCCGCCGCCCATGTCTCCGCCGGGGGCGAACACGTCGCCGGTGCCGGTGATCAGCAGACCGGCCAGATCCGGGTCCGCCGCGACGTGGTTGACCGCGTACTTGATGCCGAAGTACATCGCCGGCGTCATGGCGTTGCGCGCCTCGGGGCGGTCCAGGGTGCACACCCCGAACGCGCCCTCCCGGGTGAATTTCAGGAACGGGGTGCCGAGCCAGTCACCCTCGGGCGGCCGCGGACTGTCGCTGTGTGTCATCGAGTGCACACTATCGCCCCAACCGTAACGAATTCAGTACCGGGTGAGGGCGTCGTCGATCGCCTCGCTGCGCGGTGCGCAATCGCCTGCGCCGGCGATCAGTGTCGCCAGCGACCCCGCGGCGCAGGCCCGCCGTAGTGCGCGGTCATGGCCGCGTGCCCAGCCGGCGGCGAGCACGCCCGCGAAGACGTCGCCTGCCCCGGTGGTGTCGATCGCCTCGACCTCGGGACTGGGGACGTCGACAGCGCCGTGCGGCCCACGGTACGTCGCGCCGCGGGAACCGCGGGTCACCACGAGATGTTCTGTTGGCCAACGCCAGTGCGGTTCCTCGGCTTCGTTGACGATGACGACGTCGGTGACATCAGCCAACTCGGCCAGTTCCGGGTCGGCGCTGACCGGGGAGGCGTTGACCATCACCGTGGCCCCGACGGAGCGCGCCTCTCGGGCGGCAGCCACGGCCGTCGCGACCGGCACCTCCAACTGAACGAGCAGCACCTCGCAGTCCGCGATGACGGCGCGGGCAGCCGCGTTGAGCGTCAGATGCCCGTTGGCTCCGGGCGCCACCACGATCATGTTCTCGCCGTGGTCGTCGACCAGGATGACAGCCCGGCCGCTGACAACCGACAACGCCTCCACACCGTCGAGGCGAACGCCGTTCGCGCGCAGATGGGTCCGCAATTCATCGCCCTCCGCGTCGGTGCCGACCGCTCCGACGAACTGCACGTCGGCGCCGGCGCGGGCCGCGGCCACCGCCTGATTGCCGCCCTTACCGCCTGGGGCGGTCACCACCGACGAGCCCAGAACCGTCTCGCCGGCCCGCGGCAACGCGGCTACCCGAAAGAACTGATCGACGTTCACGCTGCCCACCACGCACACCCGTGTCACGGAGTCCACGCTAGTTTGCTGATCTGCTCCGCAGAACGGTTGGCAAAATTTTGCCGGCAACTTGAACAGTCGCCGCCTTCAGTACTGGCAGCCGTGTTAATTTAGCGCCGTGGCCGGCTGCCATCACGCGAAGAAGAGCACCAAACCGCGACCCGGTCGGCACCGTAAACGGCCACAACCTCGTATCGAGCCCTACTCCTGGCTAGGGGCGGGGGTGGCGACCGTCGCCCTCGGAGCCGCATTTGCTGCCGGCCCCGCCGTGGCTTTCGCAGACAATGCCAGTTCCTCTGCGGGTGCGGGTTCAGCAGGCAACAGCGCGACCGGACACCAAGCCTCGCGCACAGCCTCCCCGGTGAAGACCGGACCGCAACGTCCGGGCGGCACCCCGCCGGCCGGCGCGACCGCAGGCACCACGCAGGACGAACCGGGCGCGACGACGTCGGTGCGCCGCCCTGGGCTCGGACAGTCCGGACGGGGACGCCACCCGGCGGAGTCAGGCTCCTCGGACAGCGGATCGTCGACCTCGGGCACCGACGGCGCATCGACCGGCGGGCCGGCGCCCGCTGCGGCGAAAGTCGCTGCCACGAGCCACTCCACGCCGGCAGCGACCGCCGATCCGATAGCCGGCACGAGTCCCGGGACGATCACGGATTCGGCGTCCGCCGAGTTCACGGCCGCAGCCGTCCAGGTCCCTGCCGCCGCGGCCGCCGCAGCGGTGACCGACGCCCCGGTGATGGCCGCCGCGTCACGCGCCGCCGCAGCCGATCTGGCCGGCGGCTATCAGGCGTTGGCTGCCGCCCTGAACGCCTGGGCGGCGTCCATCTCCAGCCAGCTGGCCGCCGGCACCTTCCAATCCCGGTTGCGCACCGCGCTCGGAATCCCGCTGATCACATCGGCATTGAGCCTCGCCGGCGTCAACGTCGGGCTCGGCAACGTCGGCTCGCCCAACCTCGGCAACGGCAACGTCGGCGCCCTGAACCTGGGCTCGGGCAACCACGGTAGCTCGAATGTCGGTGACGGGAACGTCGGTAGTGCCAACCTCGGGTCCGGAAACGCGGGGGATCAGAACGTCGGGTCGGGCAACAGCGGCAGTTCGAATGTCGGGTTCGGGAATCTGGGCAACTCCAATTTTGGTTGGGGGAACTTGGGGGACTTCAACTTTGGGTTCGGCAATATCGGGTCGGGCAATATCGGGTTCGGGAACTCAGGTACCGGCAACATCGGTATCGGGCTGACCGGGAACAACCAATTCGGGTTCGGTGGCTGGAACACCGGCAGCGGGAACATCGGGCTGTTCAACTCGGGTAACAACAACGTCGGGTTCTTCAACTCCGGTGACGGCAACGTCGGGTTCTTCAACTCGGGCAACCACAACTGGGGTTTCGGCAACGCCGGCAACCTGAACACCGGCTGGCTCAACGTCGGCAACTACAACACCGGCGGCGTCAACGTCGGGCACTCCAACACCGGCTACGCCAACTCAGGCAACCGGAACAGTGGCGCCTTCAACATCGGCAGTACCAACACCGGATTCGCCAACGCCGGCAGCACCAACACCGGATTCGCCAACACCGGCAACTCGAACACCGGCCTAGCGAACTCCGGCAACCTCAACACCGGGGCGTTCATCTCCGGAAACTCGAGCAACGGGTTCTTTGTCACCGGCGACAACCGGAACCTCATCGGCGTCGATCTGTCGATCGGTATCCCCGCCATCCCGATCAACTTCCAGATCAGCATCCCGATCAACGAACAGATCGCGTTCCAAGCTCAGGACATCACCATCAACGGGGTCACGGTCCCCGCCTTCACCTATTCGGTGACGGGATTCTCAGCCTTCTTCGGGCCGATCACCATCCCGGCGTCCGTGTTCGCCGCACCCGGCGTCACGATCAACATCGGCTCGGCCACCACCACGATCGACATTTCGATTGTCGGACAAGCTGATCCGTACACCATCACCTTCCTCAAGATCGCGCCCGCACCAGGCTTTTTAAACTCGACGACGAATCCGACGTCAGGCTTCTTCAACACCGGTACCGGCGGCGGGTCTGGCTTCTTCAACTTCGGCGCCCTGTCCTCCGGCTGGGCCAACCTGGTCACCGGCGCGGGCTCGGGTCTGTCCGGTGCCCTCAACACCGGCTCCCTGTCGTCCGGTTTCGCCAATCTCGGCAACACGGTGTCCGGCTGGTTCAACACCAGCACGCTGAGTTCGGCCACCCCCGCGTTCATCTCCGGGTTCGGCAATGTGGGCTCCACTCTCGCCGGAGCGCTGCAAGGCATGGCGGTCAATCTCGGGTTCGGCAATGTGGGGTCGTTGAACGTTGGGCTGGGCAATGTCGGGGACTGGAATCTGGGGTCGGGTAATCAGGGCAGCGCGAATGTCGGTGACGGGAACGTCGGTGGCTCGAACCTGGGGTCGGGTAATTCGGGTGACCACAACGTCGGGTCGGGTAATCATGGCAGTTCGAACATCGGGTTCGGGAATCTGGGTAGCTCGAACTTTGGTTGGGGGAACTTGGGGGACTTCAACTTTGGGTTCGGCAATATCGGGTCGGGCAATATCGGGTTCGGGAACTCGGGCACCGGCAATATCGGGATCGGGCTGACGGGGAACAACCAATTCGGGTTTGGTGGCTGGAACACCGGTTCCGGGAACATCGGGTTGTTCAACTCGGGTAACAACAACGTCGGGTTCTTCAACTCCGGTGATGGCAATGTCGGGTTCTTCAACTCCGGCAACAACAACTGGGGCTTCGGCAACGCCGGCAACCTCAACACCGG
>NZ_JBGGNO010000006.1:0-22362 GCF_041287105.1 Mycobacterium sp. SA01
CAACTCCCGCAACAAAATATTCAGCGTGAACGACACCAACACCGTGAACGGAATCGCCACCAACAACGTCGGCGCCAACGACACCCGCGCCACAAACCACGCCTGCTCCAAAAACTCCCGCCACTGAAACGGCTTCCGAAAGATGAACCGCACGGCGTCTGCTGACATTGCAAACAAGCCACCAATAGCCTGCATCGGACCCGCAGCACTGCTCAACGCAATGCCCGGCGACCAACGACTTGATGTGGGATTAGCCATGGGTGTCCACGCCGTCTGGGCAAAGACCGATCCCGGGCGGCGTGGTACCGCTGCTTGTCCTGGTCGTGCTACGGTGCGACATCACGGTGGCTGAGTGCACCGCACAATGTACTCGCGGCCACATCTGCTTCCCAGTCAGCGGGAGACATCTCGGACGCGGTGAGTAGTCGACGGTGGCACGCACACGTTTACTGTGGCGCGCGACTTCTAACCACGATCACCGTTGCCAGCAAAGGCCCGCGCAGCTCGGGCAGCTGTCCTGACGGAGATCTCCCGTGCTGGACACCGCGGCAGCACGCTGATAGGACAGGCAGATGCCGCTTGCTCGAACCGCCGATCTCGTCGCCGCCGCCTACCGCGCGGGGTCCGGAGTGCTCGCCTGCAACGTGATCATGCTCGAACATGCCGAGGCCATCGTCACCGGCGCCGAACATGTTGGCAGGCCGGTGATTCTGCAGCTCAGCGAGAACGCCGTCAGATTCCACCACGACAGGCTGCACCCGATCGCAGCCGCGGCGAGCGCAGTCGCCGCCGCGTCCGAGGTCGACGTCGCGGTTCATCTCGACCACGTCGAAGACGAGCGCCTTCTGCACGCCTGCGTCGGCACCGGCGCGTCGTCGGTCATGTTCGATGCGTCCGCTCTGGACTATGCCGCCAACATCGCCGCCACGAAATCCGCTGCGCAATGGGCACATCGGGAGGGTTTGTTCCTCGAAGCGGAACTGGGCGAGGTCGGCGGCAAGGACGGTGCACACGCACCCGGTGTTCGCACCGACCCCGGCGAGGCAGCTGAGTTCGTCGCGGCGACCGGCGTCGATGCCCTGGCGGTCGCGGTGGGAAGCTCCCACGCGATGGCCGACCGTAGCGCCGCCCTGGATTTCGAACTCATCCGGCGATTGCGTGCCGCCGTACCGGTTCCCCTTGTGCTGCACGGCTCGTCGGGAGTCGCCGACAACGAACTTCGCAAGGCCGTCGAGGCCGGGATCACCAAGATCAATGTGGGCACGCTGCTCAACGTCCGTTTCACCGCCGCGGTCCGCGCCCACCTGGCCGCGGACCCGAACGTCAACGATCCGCGCCGTTACCTCGCGCCCGCACGCGAAGCGATCGCCGAGGCGGTCGCCGCGCTGATCACCACGATCAACGGCTAGTCACGCGGCCTCAGGCGTCACTCACCTCCACGACGTGGACATGCACCCCCGCCGCACCGATTCGCTCCAGCTGTGCCGGGTCGGCGGTGGAGTCGGTCACGAGGTGATCGATCTCCTTGAGTGTCACCATCTTTGCGAGAGTGACCTTGCCGATCTTGGAGCCGTCGACGGCGACGATCACCTGCTGCGCGTTGGCGGCCATGGCCATCGCGGTGCGTGCTTCCGCCTCGTCGAACGTGGTGGGCCCCACCTCGGCTGACATCCCGTCCGCACCGAGAACCGCGGTGCCGACGTTGATCACCTGGAACGCGTGCTCAGACATCGGCCCCACCGCCTCCAACGAGTTCGCCCGCACCAAACCGCCGGTCACGATCACCTTCATGTGCGCGTCGACGGCGCACTCGGCGGCGATCGTCAGGGAGTTCGTCACGATCGTCATCTGCGGACGGCCCTTGAGCGATCGCGCGACCTCACTGGTGGTCACCCCACCGGTCAAGGCCACCGCCTGAGGTCCGGCAGGCACGAGCGCGGCGGCGTGCTGGGCGATCCGCCGTTTGATCGCGATCATCCGGTGATCACGCAGCCGGACCGGAATCTCACTGCCGCTCGGATCGAGAGCCCGTGCCCCGCCGTGCGTTCGGACCAGCAGTCCCTGGTCTTCGAGCTCGCTGAGGTCGCGGCGCAACGTCGCCGCCGACACCCGCAGCTCGGTGCGAAGCACCTGCGAGTCGACTTCGCCCCGCGCCCGAAGCAGCGAGAGCACCTCACGCATCCGATCGGTGCGTCTGGTCGACATAGCGGTGCCTCCTCCGCTGCGCAGGCCGGGCGATCAGCCAAACGATCAGTTTTACTGATCACTTGACGTGATTGCATTGCGCACTCTGAGCGAGCTTCCCATGATCGAGCAATGTTGCAAATGTCCGGGGAGCGGATCAGCTGGCTCGCCGACACGATCCGCAGACACAAGTCCGGGGAGACGGTCGGTGTCTATTCGGTCTGCTCGGCACACCCCACGGTGGTCGAGGCGGCGATCGTGCAGGCCGCCGCCGATGGCGTGCCGGTGCTGATCGAAGCCACGTCCAATCAGGTCGACCAGTTCGGCGGCTACACCGGAATGCGCCCGGCCGAGTTCCGCGACCTCGTGCACGGCATCGCCGACCGATGCGGATTCCCGCGCAGCCGGGTCGTGCTCGGCGGCGACCATCTGGGCCCGAATCGTTGGCAGGGCGAAACCGCCGCCGCCGCAATGGAAAAGGCCGATGCGCTGATCGCCGCGTACGTCGAGGCCGGCTACGCGAAGATTCACCTCGATTGCAGCATGTCCTGTGCCGACGACCCGGCCGTCCTCGATGACGAGACCGTGGCGCAGCGCACCGCACGGCTGCTGCACGTCGCCGAAGAGTCCGCGCAGCGCGGCGGCGCCGGCCATCCGATGTACGTCATCGGCACCGAGGTGCCGGTTCCGGGCGGGGCCCACGAGACGCTCGGCGTCCTGACCCCCACACCCCCGGACCGTGCGCAGCGGACCATCGACGCGCATCGCGCCGCGTTCACCCGGTCCGGGCTCGATCACGTGTGGCCCCGCGTCATGGCTCTGGTGGTGCAGCCCGGCGTGGAATTCGACCATCTCCAGGTCATCGACTACCGCCGCAACGCCACCGCGGCGCTACGGCGCGTTCTCGACGCGGAACCGCATCTGGTGTTCGAGGCGCATTCCACCGACTATCAGCGACCCGCACAATTGCGCGAGCTCGTCGAAGACCATTGGGCCGTCCTCAAAGTCGGCCCCGGACTGACCTTTGCGATGAGAGAGGCGCTCTTCGGACTCGCCCACATCGAGAACCAACTGCTGCAGGAGTCGCGGTCCGACCTGATCGAGGTCGTCGAACGACGCATGCTCGCCCATCCCCAGTACTGGCAGGCTTATTACGACGGGGATCCGCAGACCCAGCAGACGGCCCGCCGCTACAGCTACAGCGACCGGTTGCGGTACTACTGGGCCGACGACGAGGTCGATGCCGCGCGCCGACATCTTCTGGACAACCTCGACCGGGTCGGCATCCCGCTGCCGCTCGTCAGTCAATTCCTTCCGCATCAGTACGAGCGCGTCCGCGCCGGCGAACTCGATCTGACCGCCAACGCCCTGGTGATCGACAGGATTCGAGATGCCATGCGGCCCTACGCGCGCGCCTGCCGCACTGAGAACACGACCACCGGAGACCAACGATGACCAGTCCCACGCCAGCCCAAGAAGACGGCGGCGCAACGATTCTCGAGATCGGGCAGCAGCCCGGAGTGTGGCGGGAGGTCGCCCATCGCAACGATCCCGCGATCGCCGACTTCGTCCGGGCGATCGTCGAACGGCCGGATATCCGGGTCATCCTGACCGGGGCGGGCAGCTCCGCGTTCATCGGCGACATGGCCGCCGCCGCGCTTCGCCGGCACCTCGGACGCCGCGTCGACGCGATCGCCACCACGAGCATCGTCAGCAACCCGCTCGATCACCTCGAACGCAACACCCCGACGCTGATGGTCTCGTTCGGCCGTTCCGGCAACAGCCCCGAGAGCCTGGCCACCACCGCGTTGGCCGACGAGCTGATCGACGATATCTGGCACCTCGTCCTCACCTGCGACGCCGACGGCACGCTCGCGAAGGCGCACGCCGGCCGGCCGAACTCCGCCGTCGTCTGTATGCCCGAGCGTGCCAACGACACCGGTTTTGCCATGACCTCGAGCCTGACCTCGATGTTGTTGACATGTCTGCAGCTGCTCGGTCCGGCCACCGCCGCCAACGGCGAGGCGCTGGCAGCCGCGGCCGAATATGTCGCAAGCCTGCGGAGCGACATCGCGGCGCTGGCCAGGACCAAAAAGAAACGGCTGGTCTACCTGGGCAGTGGACCGCTCGAAGGGCTCGCGCAGGAGTCCGCGCTGAAGATGCTGGAGCTGACCGCCGGTGAGGTCGACACCTACTTCGACTCCCCGCTGGGCTTCCGGCACGGGCCGAAGTCCGTGCTCGACGGTGACACGCTCGTCGTCGTCTACTCCGCCACCGACCCGTACACCCACCGCTACGACCTCGACATCATCGCCGAGATTCGGGCCCAACTCGGCGACGACGCGGTCGCGGTGCTCAGCACCGAGCCGCTGCCCGAGGAGTACGGCGAGGCTGTCGTGTTGCCAGGCCTCGACGGTCTGGACGACGCGCTGGTCGCACTGGCGTACGTGGTGTTCGCGCAATACCTGGCACTGTTCACCGCACTGGAACACGGCAAGACACCGGACAATCCTTTCCCCTCCGGCGAGGTCAGCCGCGTCGTTCGCGGCGTCACGATCCATCCCATGACCAGGAACGGACGGTAGACGATGGCACGCTATCTTGGGGTCGACGGCGGCGGTTCGAAGACCGCGCTGGCGCTCGTCGACGACACCGGCCACATCATCGCCCGCGCAACGGCTCCGACGTCCTACTACTTCAACGACGGCTTCGACATCGTCGAAAAGTCGCTCGCGCAGGGCGTTACCGACATCTGCGCCCATGCGGGCATCACGCCCGCCGACATCGACGCCGCCTTCTTCGGTCTTCCCGGCTACGGCGAGGCGAGCGGCGACATCGAAGCTCTCGACGCGGTACCCGCCGGCGTGCTGGGGCATGACCGCTACAGCTGCGACAACGACATGGTCTGCGGCTGGGCCGGTTCACTGGCCGGCGCGGACGGGATCAACGTCATCAGCGGCACCGGGTCGATGACCTACGGCGAACGTGCGGGCATCGGCCACCGCGTCGGCGGCTGGGGGGAACTCTTCGGCGACGAAGGGTCAGCGTATTGGATTGCCGCACAAGGGCTCAACGCTTTTTCCCGGATGAGTGACGGCAGGCTGCCGAAGGCCCCGTTGCATGGTCTGATGAAGAAGCGGCTGGACGTCAGCGGTGATCTCGACGTCGTCAGTCTGGTCATCGACACGTGGAAAGGCAACCGCAGCAAGATCGCCGCCCTGGCGACGACGGTCTGCGAGGCCGCCGAGGCAGGTGACGAGCCGTCTGCCCGCATCCTGTCGGCGGCGGTCGCCGAGCTGGTCGCCCTGATCGAAACGACCCGAACGCTGATCGGATTCACCGATGCCGACATCGTGCCGGTGTCCTATTCGGGCGGGATGTTCTCCAACGACGGCTTCCTGAACCAGTTCATCGCCGCAGTGCAGGACTCTGCGGCCACGTACGACCTGCAGACTCCCCGGCTCGACCCGGCAGTGGGCGGTGCGCTCTACGCCGCCAAGCGCAGCGGCCATCCGCTGAGTCCGTCTGCCGTACAACATCTTTCCGACCACAACCCGACAAGGTGACGTCACCATGACCTTGACCACCGCACCACGGACCCGCGGCTGGATCTTCTACGCCGCCCTGCTCATCCTGTTCTGGGGCGTGTGGGGCGCATTCTCGGCCCTGCCGTCGTCGAAGTACGGCTATCCCGACGAGATGATCTACAGCATCTGGGCGCTGACGATGATCATCCCGGCAGCCGTCGCACTCCGCGGACAGAAGTGGGATCGCCGCCCGGCCGCGACGATCTACGGCCTGCTGATCGGCCTGACCGGTGCCGGAGGCCAGCTGATCCTGTTCCAGGCGCTGACGATGGGCCCCGCCTATCTGATCTTCCCGATCGTGTCGATCTCGCCGGCCATCACGGTGATCATGGCGATGGTGCTTCTGCGCGAACGCATCCCACCGCTGGCCGTCGTGGGTCTGATCTTCGCACTCGCCGCGATCGTGCTGTTCACGGTCACCGGCGGCGACTCCGAAGGCTCGTCCGGCCCGTGGCTGTTGCTGTCGATCCTGATCTGCGTGGCGTGGGGTGTGCAGGCGTACTTCATGCGCAAGTCCGCGACCGTCGGGATCAACGAAGCCACCACGTTCGGGTGGATGACGATCAGCGGCCTGATTCTCATTCCCGTGGCGCTGATCTCGCTCGGCGGCATACCCACCGACTTCCCCTGGCAAGCACCCGCATTGACAGCCGGGACCCAGGTGCTGAACGCGATCGGCGCGCTGTTCCTCGTGATGGCGCTCGCCCGCGGCAAGGCGTCGATCGTGGCGCCGACGACGAACGCGCTCGCACCCGCGCTCACCGTGATCATCTCGCTGATCGCCTACCAGACCCTGCCGACGCCGTATGGGGCGATCGGTATCGTGCTGGCCCTCGTCGGCTCGACGCTGATGGTGTACGCCGACGAGAAACGCGGCGAGTCTCCCACCGAGGCGGTGCGATGAAACCCACCGTCGTCATCATCGGCGCGGGCAGCGTCGAATTCACCCGCGAGCTGCTCGGCGACATCCTGTCGTTCGCCGAGCTGGGCTCGACGCGGGTGGTGTTGCACGACATCGACGCGCAGCGGCTCGAGACGGCGCAGGCGATCGCCCGCGCGACCGCGCTGGCCGCCGGCGCCGAGCCCGAGATCGTGGCCACCCTGGATCGCCGCCGGGCGCTCGACGGCGCGGACTACGTCATCAACGTCATCCAGGTCGGGATGCACGATGCCACGGTGCGGGACTTCGAGATCCCCGCGCGCTACGGGCTGAAGCAGACCATCGGTGACACCATCGGCGTCGGCGGCATCTTTCGCGGCCTGCGCACCTTCCCGGTGCTCGCCGATATCGCGCGTGACATGGCGCAGGTGTGCCCCGACGCCTGGTTGTTGAACTACACCAACCCGATGGCGATGAACATCTCGTTCCTGCACGCGGTCGCACCGAAGCTGAAAGTGCTTGGGCTGTGCCATTCCGTGTACTGGACGATGGTCGGGCTGTGTGAACTCATCGACGTGCCCTACGACGAGGTGGCGTACTGGTCGGCGGGAGTGAACCACCAGGCCTGGGTGCTGCGGTGGGAACGCGGCGGCCAGAACCTCTATCCCCTGCTGGATGAACGGATCGCAAGCGACCCGGAGTTGCGCAGACGAGTCCGGGTCGACATGTACCGGCGGCTGGGCTACTACCCCACCGAGACGAGCGAGCACAGCAGCGAATACGTCGGCTGGTACCTGCACGATGAAGCCGAGATCGAACGATTGCGCATCAACGTCGGCGAGTACGTGGCGATCAGTGCGGCCAACCTCGCCGAATATGCCCGGGTGCGAGCCGAATTGGCCGACTCCCCGACATTGCCCATCGACACCGGCTCCACGGAGTACGCACCGCAGGTGATCCATTCCCTGGAAACCGGAACGCCGCGGGTCATCTCCGCCAACGTCATCAACGACGGATTGATCACCAACCTGCCCGACGGACTGGCGGTCGAGGTGCCGACGCTGCTGGACGCCCTCGGGGCGCATCCGATGAAGGTGGGTGACCTCCCGCCACAGTGCGCGGCGCTCAACCGGAGTTTCCTCGGCCCCGTCGACCTCACGGTGCGCGCCGCCGTCGACGGCGACCCGCGGCTGGTGCGCGCCGCGGCGATGGTCGATCCGAACACCGCCGCGACGCTGACCGTCGATCAGATCTGGGCGCTGTGCGACGAGTTGACCGCCGCGCACGGTGACCTGCTGCCCCCGCCGCTGCGTTCCCAATCCACCCGAGATCTCGCCAACTAAGGAGTGTCACCGTGATTCGACGTAGGTTGTGCATCGCACTGGTCGCCGTCCTCGCCGTCGTTCTCGCCGGGTGCGGTGGCGGAGGCGGCTCGTCGGGCCCCACCGAGATCGCGGTGTGGCACGGTTATCAGGACACCGAGGGCGAGGTGTTCAAGAGCCTGGTCGACCAGTACAACAAGGAACACCCGGACGTCAAGGTGTCCGAGTTGTACTCGAAGAACGACCTTGTGCTGCAAAAGGTTCTGACCGCCGTGCGCGGCAACAGCGCACCGGACGTGGCCTACATGTTCGGCTCGTGGTCGCCCAACATCGCGAAGATTCCCTCGCTGGTCGACATGGCCGACGAGGTCAAGAAGCCGGACTGGAAGTGGGACGACTTCTACGAGGCCGAACGCAAGGCGGCGACCGTCGGCGACAAGGTGGTCGGCGTGCCCGCACTGGTGGACAACCTGGCGATCGTCTACAACAAGAAGCTGTTCGCCGACGCCGGCGTGGCACCGCCGACCCCGGAGTGGACCTGGGACGACTTCCGCGCGGCGGCGGCCAAACTCACCGACCCCGCCAAGGGCCAGTTCGGTTGGCTGATCCCCGCCGACGGCAGCGAAGACACGGTGTGGCACTACATTCCGATGCTGTGGGAAGCCGGCGGCGACATCCTCAACGCCGACAACACCAAGGCCGTCTTCAACTCCGACGCCGGTGTGCGGGCGCTGACGACGCTGCAGCAGATGGCGGTGACCGACAAGTCGCTGTACCTGGACACCACCAACGAGAACGGCCCCAAGCTGATGAACAGCGGCAAGATCGGGATGCTGGTCACCGGCCCGTGGGACCTGTCCTCGCTGTCGGACATCGACTACGGCGTCCAGGTGATGCCCAGCTATCCCGGGTCCGCCGGCGGACATCAGACCATCGCCGGACCCGACAACTGGGTGGTGTTCAACAACGGGGACAAGCGCAAGCAGGCGGCCATCGACTTCGTGAAGTGGCTGTCGGCACCCGAACAGGTCAAGAAGTTCTCCTTGGGCACCGGCGATCTGCCGATCCGCGCCTCGGTCGGTGACGACAAGTCCGTGCTCGCCGAACTCGACAAGAACGTCCCGGGCACCGCGGCGTTCGTCGACAACCTGAAGAACGTGCACATGGTGCGGCCGCAGGTTGAGCAGTACCCGGCAGTGTCGGAAGCTATCGGCCAGGCGGTCATGTCTGTCATGCTCGGCACGGAACAGCCCAAGGCCGCACTGGACTCCGCCGCCCAGGCCGCCGACGCGAAGCTGGCCGAGAAGTAGGGAGTCGATGCCTGCACTGCTTCGGCGGCTGAGCCGCACAGACACCGTGTCGGGGTGGGCGCTGGTCAGCCCGGCCGCGATTCTGATCGGGATCTTCGGACTGCTCCCGGTGCTGATGTCGCTGCAGTTGTCGTTCCAGAAGTCCGACCTGCTCAGCGCCGAGACGCCCTGGGTGGGGTTCGACAACTACAAGAAGCTGGCCGACGACCCCGTCTTCCTCGATGCGATCAAGCACACCATCATCTACACGGCGTTGTTCGTGCCCGGCACGATGCTGGTGGGGTTGTTCGTCGCGGCGGCGCTGAACCGTTCGGTGCGGTTCATCTCGGTGTACCGGACCGCCGCCTACATCACGATGGCGGTGTCGACGATCTCGCAGGGCATCATCTTCCTGTGGCTGACCGACCGTGACTACGGACTGGTCAACGCCGCGCTGAACGCCGTCGGTGTCTCGTCGCAGCCGTTCCTGGCTTCCCCGTCGCAGGCGCTCTACGTGATCGCGGCGATGACGATCTGGGGCTGGACAGGTTTCTCGGTGATCGTGTACCTGGCTGCGCTGCAGGGTGTTCCGCTGGAGTTACACGAAGCCGCCGCGATCGACGGCGCATCCGCGTTCACCCGGTTCCGCACCATCACGGTGCCGTTGCTCGGCCCGGCGAATCTCTTCCTCCTGGTGTGGCTGACGATCAACGCCCTTCAGCTGTTCGACGAGGTCTATGTGACGACCCGCGGCGGTCCGCTGCGGGCCACCACGGTGATCGTCTACTACCTGTGGGACCGGGCCTTCGTACAGTTCGACGCGGGCTACGCCGCCGCCATGGCCTACGCGCTGTTCGTCGTGATCCTGATCGTCACGGCCGTCCAGTTCCGGCTGGCCCGAAGGTATGTGCACTCATGACCGGCCTTCTCAGCACCCGCAGTCTCGCCCCGGCCGACCCGGTCGAATCAGGCGCGACATCGCGATGGCGGCTGCCGTTCAGCCCGTGGCATCTGGTCCTGATCCCGTTGACGTTCATCCTGCTGGTGCCGTTGCTGTGGATGCTTGTCACATCGTTGGAGACCGAAGGCGAAGCCAATCGCTTCCCGCCGGTGCTGTTTCCGGAGAGTCCGCGCTTCTCGAACTATTCCGAGGCATGGGCCGCGGCGCCGTTCGGGCACTTCTTTCTCAACAGCGCTGCGGTCACCGGTGTGGTGTTGGTGAGCAACCTCGTGGTGTGCAGCCTGGCGGGCTATGCGTTCGCGCGCATCCGCTTCCTCGGTCGTGGAGCGCTTTTCGTCGCGCTGATGGCGACGCTGATGGTGCCGTTCCAGGTCACGATGATCCCGGTGTTCCTGATCGTCAAGTGGTTCGGCGACAACGTGTGGGCAGGTCTGGGCATCGACCACATCGGCGCGCTGATGCTGCCGAACCTGGCGACGGCGTTCGGCATCTTCTTCCTGCGTCAGTTCTTCATGACCGTCCCCGTCGAACTGGAGGAAGCCGCGCGGGTCGACGGAACCTCGCGAATCGGCGTGCTGGTGAAGATCATCCTCCCGCTGTCGTTGCCCGCGCTGTCGACGTTGGCAGCCTTGACCGTGCTCACGTCGTGGAACGACTTCCTGTGGCCGCTGATCGTCATCACATCGCAGGACCAGATGACGATCCCGTTGGGGCTGAGCTACTTCCAGGGTGCACACCACGTCAAATGGCCGTTGCTGATGGCGGCCAATGTGATGAGCCTGCTGCCGATGCTGCTGGTATTCGTCGGGGCGCAACGCTATTTCGTGCAATCGGTCGCGAGCCAGGGATTGAAGGGCTGAGCATGGCAGAAGTCGAATTCCGGGATGTCACACGGCGGTACGCGGGTGGGGTGGTCGCCCTCAAGGACTTCACCCTGACGATTGCCGACGGGGAGTTCCTGATCCTGGTCGGGCCGTCCGGGTGCGGCAAGAGCACGGCGTTGAGACTGCTTGCAGGGCTTGACAAGCCGACATCCGGTGACATCAGGATCGGCGACCGGACCGTTACCGGCCTGGCACCGGGCGAGCGTGACATCGCCATGGTGTTCCAGAATTACGCGCTGTACCCGCACATGTCGGTCTACCGCAATCTGGCCTACGGGCTTGCGCAGCGCAAGACACCGCGCGCCGAGATCGAACGGCGGGTCCGGGAGACCGCCGCGCTGCTCGAGATCGACATGTTGTTGGACCGCAAGCCGGGCCAGCTTTCCGGCGGCCAGCGCCAGCGGGTTGCGATGGGCCGCGCGCTGGTCCGCAGGCCGCAGGCGTTCCTGCTCGACGAACCACTGTCGAACCTCGACGCCAAGTTGCGCAATCAGGTCCGCGGGGATCTGAAGCGATTGCACCGCGAACTGCCGGTCACCTCGATCTACGTCACTCACGATCAGGTCGAGGCGATGACGCTCGGCGACCGGCTGTGTGTGATGTCCGGCGGCACGATTCAACAGATCGGCACGCCCGACGAGATCTACAACCACCCGGCCAATACCTTCGTCGCCGCGTTCATGGGTAGTCCCCCGATGAACCTCATTGCGGGCGAGGTCCGCTCGGGGGTGCTGCACCTCGCCGACGCCGCGGTGACGGCGGTGTCGACACCGGACGGTCCGGTGACGGTCGGTGTTCGTCCGGAGCACCTGCTGCTGCACGCCGCCTACACCGACGGGCTGCTGCCGGCGCGGGTCGATTTCGTCGAACCGCTGGGCAGCCACGTGTTGGTGACGGCCCTGGTCGATACCGGGGACACGGACAGCGCGCAGGTGATCGTCCATGCACCGGCGGGCACCGATCTGCCCGCGGGCACCCGCGTCGGCCTGGAGATGCCGCCGGGGCAGACGTACTTCTTCGACGCAGACACCGGTGCCGCCCGCCGCAGTCGCGAGCACATCGCGCTCTGAGCGGCCACCCCGCTCACCGGGAGTGGTTGTTGCTTCCCGCTCGGGCACCGATCACAGTGGGTGCCAGCGACAAAGGAGGCCGATGACTGCGCAGGACACCCCGTTCGACGAAACCGTCGACGTCATCGTGGCCGGCTCCGGCGGCGGGATCACCGGCGCCTACACCGCGGCCCGCGAAGGACTGTCGGTAGCGCTGGTGGAGGCGACCGACAAGTTCGGCGGCACCACCGCCTATTCGGGCGGCGGCGGCATGTGGTTTCCGTGCAATCCGGTCCTGCAGCGCGCGGGCAGCGACGACACGATCGAGAAAGCGCTGAATTACTTCCACACCGTGATCGGCGACCGCACGCCGCGAGAACTGCAGGAGACCTATATCCGCCGCGGACCCGCTCTGGTCGAATACCTGGAAGCCGACGAGAATTTCGTATTCAGCGTGCTCCCGTGGCCGGACTACTACGGGTCGGTGCCGGACTCCCGCAGCGACGGCTTGCGCCACATCGTGGCGGCCCCCATTCGCGGCGAGAAACTCGGCCCCTACGCCGGTTCCGTGCGCGGGCCACTGGACCATGACCGTCTCGGCGCGCCGGCTCCGGACAAGCTCTTCGGCGGACGGGCGCTGATCGGCCGCTTCCTCGCCGCGCTGGCCGGCTACCCCGACGCGGCGCTGTACCGCGATACCCAGCTGACCGATCTGATCACCGACGAGGGTCGGGTGGTCGGGGCGGTGGTGCAGCGCGACGGGAGCCCGGTGCGGATCGGCGCCCGGCGCGGAGTGCTCTTGGCCGCAGGCGGATTCGAGCACAATCCCGAGCTGCGACGGACGTACGGGGTACCCGGCGAAGCCAAAGACACGATGGGCGGACCTGGCAGCACGGGTGCGGCATTGCAGGCCGCGATCCGGATCGGCGCGGCGACCGATCTGATGGATCAGGCGTGGTGGTCACCGGGCCTGACCCACCCGGACGGTCGCTCGGCGTTCGCGCTGTGGTTCACCGGCGGCATCTTCGTCAATCAGGCCGGACAGCGGTTCGTCAACGAGTCCGCGGCGTACGACCGGATCGGCAGGCAGATCATCGCCGAGATGCAGGCCGGCCGCCTCGACATCCCGTTCTGGATGGTCTACGACAACCGCGAGGGCGAGGTTCCGCCGGTGAAGGCGACCAACGTCTCGATGGTCGACACCGAGAGCTATCGAGACGCCGGATTATGGCGCAGTGCAGACACTTTGGCCGAATTGGCTGAGCTGATCGGGGTCCCCGCCGAGGCCCTCGACGACACGGTCACCCGGTACAACGCCATGGTCGCCGCGGGTTCCGACACCGACTTCGGCCGCGGCGACGAGGCGTACGACCGGGCGTTCTCCGGCGGCGAATCACCCATGGTCGCGATCGACACACCCCCGTTTCACGCGGCGGCGTTCGGACTGTCCGATCTCGGCACCAAAGGTGGGCTGCGCACGGATACCAGGGCGCGGGTGCTCGACGAGTCCGGCCGGCCGATCCCCGGCCTGTACGCGGCGGGTAACACCATGGCAGCGGTCAGCGGAATGACCTATCCCGGTGGCGGGAACCCGATCGGCGCGTCGATGTTGTTCAGCTATGTGGCCGCACTCGACATGGCCGGCGACGTCAGGTCAGCTTGATCAACTTGAACGGCATGTTGATGAACAGTGCGAGGCTGCGCCCGCAGGCTCCCGGCTGACCGGTGGTCGAATCCTGACCCACCAGCATGTTGGACGTGGGATCGGTCTGATCACCGCCCGGGGTGGACCCGTGGAATCGGATCACCTGTAAGCCCGGCGCGCTGGTGCCGTCCTGACATGGCATCCAGTCCTCGATGACGCGCTTGACCCGCCAGTCCCCACCGGTCTGATAGATCGGAGCCGTCCACCCGGCGTCGCTGCTCACCGTGCCGGTGCATTCGGTGGGATAACTGCATGTCGAGTTGATCGTCCAGATACTGCGGATGCTGCGCTCGTCGTGGAACACGTCGTTGGTGGTCGCCCATTCACCGTTGGACGTGGCCTGGAATGTGCCGTTGAGCGCCCATTTTCCGTCGGCGCTCGCGGCGGCCGGATTCAGGAGGCCGCCGAGCACCGCAGCGGTCAGCGCCGTGACGCCGATCAGCGTTCGTGACCTTCGCATGTGGCCTCTCCCCTCACCTGTGATCATGTCGTCGGCAGCAGATCCTTCCACGACATCTCCCCCTTCACGTCGGCCAGATTGGTCTGCTGGCCCACGTGGCCGTCGGGCGTGACGTAATGCCCGGTCGCGGGGTCGTAGGTGGCGATCGCCACCGACGGCCCGCCTGCCGCACTCGGTGTGAACGCGCTCGGCGCAACCGCGGGCCCGCCGCCCTGATCGGTCGGCGCGATATCCGGAACCCCCTTGGGCGCCAACGTGTCCGGAACGGGCGGTATCGGCGTACCGGCAGGAGCCGGGACAGGCCCCGGCGGCAGCGGAGTGCCCTGCAGCGGGCCGTAGATGTGATCCTGGAACGTCGTCCGATCGTCGGGCGGGATCCCCTGCGCGATCAGGTTGGGATCGATCGGGTTCGGACCGGTCGCATGCTGACGCATCGCCAATGGTTCGAAAGGCTTGTCGCTGTCGCAGATCTCCACCGTCGGTGCCCGCTTACCCGGCTCGCCCTGGCACGGATAGTTGCGCGCACCGCGGACCGCGATCGGCGAGTCCTGCGGCAGCTTGCAGTACAGGCCGTCCGGAGTGTCGATGGTGGACGTGTCCTCCGGTGAACGCCACTGTGACGGGGGCAGGAAACCCACCGTGCACGCGGGCGGATCGCTGATCGTCAGGGTGAAGTCACCCAGCGTCATACCCGTCGGGTTGTTGAGCGGCGAGCCGACCGCCTGGATCGAACCGATGTAGGGCGGCAACAACACCAGAAGTTGTTCCAGGCTCTTGTTGTAGGTCACACCGACCTGCCCTAGCGTCGACAGGCTGGCCAGCAGGATCGGTAGCGTCGGCTTCACCTGGGTGAACAACGCGGAGGCTTCGTCGGCCGCGCCGGGCCCGTTGGCCAGGATGCCGCGCCACTGCGGATCGTTGGTATTCAGCTGGCCGGTGATGCCGGCCAGGCTGTGCGCCCAGGTGCGGATGGCATCGGTGGAGGCAAGCTGACCGTCCAGCAGCGGGCGGCTGTCCTCCACCAGGGTGCGCGTCTGATCGGCGGTCGCGCTGAAATCGGCGGCCAGCTTGGACGCCGAGTCGTTCAACGTGGTGAGGTCATCACCGGCGCCGTTGAGCCCCTGGTACGCGCTGTCCAACAGATTGCCGATGCGGTTGGTCGGGATGCTCTTGAGCAGCTCGTTGGTCTGATCGAGGACCGGGCCGACTGCCTGCGGGACGGTCGCGTTCTTGGCGGGAATGACCGACCCGTCCTGGAGGAACGGCCCGGAATCGGTGTGCGGCACCAGATCCACGTACTGCTCACCGACCGCCGACACGCTGAGCACCCGGGCCTGGAGATCGGCGGGCACCTTCGGATTGCTGGCCAGCGACAGGGTGGCCACCGCCCCGGAGCGGGTCGGCACCACCTCGGTGACCTTGCCCAGCTGTACGCCGCGGTAGGTCACGTTCGAGAACTGATACAGCCCACCGGTTCTCGGCAGCTCGAGCTTGACCGTGATCCGGCCGATGCCGAGCAAGGTGGGCGCCTGCATGTACACCATGACCATGACGGCGATCCCGACGACGGACGCGATCGTGAAGATGATCAGCTGATTGCGGACGAAACGCGTCAGCATCAGTTACCCCCGTCCTGTGGCGCTGCTTCCGGAGCCGGTCCCGGCAGCGGGCCGGAGCCCGTACCGGGCAATGGAATGGCGTCCGTTGCCGGGGCGGGAAGAGTCGCGTTGGTCAGCGACGCCTGCCCCGGTACCGGCGCGGGACCAGGACCGAACTGCTGCGGAAGATCCGCCACCTGCGTCGGGGGCGGCGCCGGGCTGAACGGGGCGTGCAGCGGATCGTAGGTGTAGGTCGCGTACCACGGATCACCAGGCGCGGGAACGAGTTTGGCGTTCTCATCACCCCAGCGAGTACCCAGCATCAAGGTCTTCTTCAACCGCGGCACGGTGAAGTCGAAGATGATGAACTGGTTCAGGTAGTCGCCGCGGATCGCGCGGTCGATGACCTGCTGGGTGTAGGGGAACGTCGGCAGGTAGGCCAGCGCCGTGTCCAGCTTCGGTCCGACGTCGGCCAGTGACTTCAGCGTGGGCTCCAGGTTCTGCAGGTTGCGCACGAGGTCGGCCTTCGTGTCGTTGACCAGACCGGTGGCCAGGTTCGAGAAATCACGGAACTTCTCCAGCGCCGTCGTGATGCGCGGACGTTCCTTGATCAGCACGTCCAGTGCAGGCGGGATCCGGTTCAGCGCGTCGGTCAGGACTCCCTGCTGCGCGGCGAACGTACCGGCCAGGCGATTCAGCGAGTTCACCGCCTCGTTGATGCTGTCGCGCTGGGTGGCCAGCAGGCCGACGAAATCGTTGAGCCGCGTGAGCAAGTCGCGGATCTGGTCGGTCCTGCCGTTGAGCGCGGTACTGAACTCGTGGATGATGTCGCCGATCTGACCGAGTCCACCGCCGTTGACGACCACCGACAGCGCCGAGAGGGTCTGCTCGGTCGACGGGTAGGTCGACGAGCGGTTGAGCCCGAGCGTTGCGCCGGGTTGGAGGACCCCGGTCGGTGCTTGCCCCAGCGGGGGGTTCAGCGCCAGGTGCATCGAGCCCAACAGGCTGGTCTGCCCCACCGACGCCACCGCGTTGGCCGGAATCACGACGCCGGGCTGGACCGATACCTCGACATCGGCATGCCAGTCGGTGACCGTCATGTCACCGACACTGCCGACCACGACATCACCGACCATGACCGGCGAATTCGACTCCAGCTGACCCACATTGGCGATTTCGATGTGATAGGTGGTCGCGCCCTTGCCATGTCCGACGGTTCCCGGCAACGGCAGGGAATTCAGACCACCGAAACTACAGCCGGTCACCGTGACCGCGACGCACGAGGCGGTCACCACCAGGCGCTGCACCGAACCGCGACGGATCATGATGGCGGGTTCCCTTCAGCGGCGGCCGGAGCCGGAGCAGGCGGCGGCGCTTCAGCGGGCAGCAGCATCCCCTGCAAGTCCGAGGGCGGCTGGGCAGCGGGGCCGACCGGTACACCGGGCGGGATCGGTGCGCCCGGGAACAGCGCCGGCGACGGGTCGGCGGGCAGACCGTTCGGGGCGTAGGCGCCCTGATGGGTATTCGGCGGTCCACCCCAGCCGGCGGGGCCGGGGACGTCACCGTTGTAGCCGGTGAAGGCCGAGACCGCAGGCGGAATCTCGTAACCCGGCGGGGTCCCGCCCGTGCCACCCGGAGCCAGCGCGGGGTCGCTGTAGATCAGCTTGTCCGGGCTGGTGGACTTGCCGAGGTAGGCGTTGAACGGGAACGGCAGGTAGTTGAAGTTCAACAATCTCAACGCCGGGCCGAGGTACTGCGCGCACAGCTTGCCGGTCTCCGGGGCGGTGGCGTTCTGCACGGCTCCGATGGCCGAGCAGATCACCTGCAGCGGGTTGGAGAAGTTCGCCAGCGCGAATCCACCCATCGCGCTTTGGGAGTCGGGGTTGTAGATGTTGTACGCGTTGCCGATCGCGTTCGGCGCCACATGCAGCAGATTCTCGACGACGAGCTTGTTGTCGGCGAGGTTCTTGGTCACGTTGCCCAGCCGCTGAATCTGCTCAGCGGTCTGGTTGCGCGAACCCGCGATGAACCGTTGGACGTCGACCACCGCGCTGGACAGATTTGTCAGCGCCCCGTCGAGGTCGGACCGGCTGCCGTCGACCACGCTGGTCAGCGACGCCAACCGGTCCTGGAACTGGACGATCTGAGTGTTGCTGTCACGCAACGCCGTCACGAAGATCTGCAGGTTCTTGATGGTGTCGACGATGTTGCCGCTGCCGTCGGCAAGCACCTTGCTGACCCCGGACAACTGCTTGATGGTGTCCCGCAGCTTTTCCCCGTTGCCGTCCAGGGCGTTGGCCGCGCTGTCGATGAAGCGCCCGATGGATGTCGGCTGCCCGTCGCCCTTCGGGCCGAGATCGGTGGCCAGGCGCATCAACTGTGTCTTGATCTCATCCCACTCGACCGGAACCGCGGTCCGGTCCAACCCGATCACCGCTCCGTCGGCCATCTTCGGGCCCTTGTCGTCGTAGGGCGGCGTGAGCTGAATGTAGCGGGCACCGACCAGGTTCTGCGAGACGATCACCGCCTCGGCATTGGCCGGAATCGGCACGTCCCGGTCGACGGCCAACACGAATTTGGCTTTGGTCCCCTGGGCGTCGATGGAGTCGATCTTGCCGACCTTGACGCCTGCGACCCGCACTTCGTCACCGGGGTAGATCGCGGTGGCGCTGGTGAAGTACGCGGTGATCGTGTTGGGCTTGAAGAACGCCTGGCGGACCAGCAGCGCGATACCACCGACGATCAACACGGCCAACACCGCGGAGACGACGACTGTCAGCCGTCTGCGAGACTTCATGGCTGCCCCCATCGCTCATTAGGCTGCGGTATTCCGTTGTACGGGAACGGGATTTCCGCTCGCGGTCCGGCATTGTCGGCCGGCTGTCCCGCATCGGTGCCGCGGCGGAAGCCCAGCGCGTAGTCGAAGAAGGGCTGCAGGGTCTGCGCCGGGTTCAGGTTGGCGACGAAGGCGTTGTAATAGAACCCGCCGTTGACCGCTTCGGCCTGCGTCAGCTGGAACTTGGCCAGGCCTTTCATGGCCGCCGTGATGTTGGCATTGTTCTTCTCCAGCATCGCGGTCACCGAGTTGAGTTTCTCCAAAGCCGGTGCCAGATCCTTTTCGTTGTCGGCGACGAGCCCGCTGAGCTGCTTGGACAGCGCCGAGGTGGAGGCCAGCAGGTTCGCTATCGCGTAGCGGCGTTGCGACAGCACGCCGATCAGGTCGTTGGCGTTGAGCAGCAGGGTGTTCACCTGTGCGCTGCGCTGCGACAGGATCCCGGTCACGTTGGCCGCACTCTTGAGTAGGTTGCCCAGTGATTCGTTGCGCTCGTTGATCATCCGCGACAGCTTGCTGATGCCGTCGAAGGTCGGGCCCAGCTGCGGGCTGATCCGATCGAGGGTATCGGACAAGGTGTCCAGCGACTGGTTGACCGCCGCGGTATCGGTGTCGGCGGTGTTGCCCGCGAAATCCTCCAGCGACTGCGACAGCGAGTATGGCGATCCGGTGCGCGACACGGGAATGACGTCGCTCGCCCGCAGCGATCCCTTGCCGTTGGACTCCAGCGTCAGAATCCGTTGTCCCAGCAGCGTTCCGGTACGGATATGGGCTTCTGTGTCGGCGCCGAGCCGAACCGAACCCTTGACCATGAAGGTCACCAGTGCTTTGCCGTGCTGCAACGACACATCCGAGACCGTGCCGACCTTGACGCCGGACACCTTGACGTCGTTACCGGCCTGCAGGCCGCCGGCTTCGGTGAACAGCGCCTGATGCCGGATCGACGTGGCAAGCGACACCAGCCGCTCGGGCTGTAGCCCGATGGTGATGACGAGCACGATCAGCGCCAGGCCGATGAAGCCGGCTCTGATCAGCGAGGACCCACGATATTTGAGCATTAGGGCTCCGCGCACCTTCCAGTGTGTTGGATGATCCAGGGGAAGTAGGCGGTGCGGCCCTGCAGGTCGCTGACACGCAGCGACAAGCCACACAGGTACTGGTTGATCCAGCTGCCGTACGACCCGAGCCGCACCACCTTGCGGTAGTTGGCCGGCGCCTTCTGGATCGAGATGTCGAGCAGTTCCTTGTCCTGGTCCAGCAGCGGCGCCAGACGACCGAGCTGGTCGACGGTGCCGGCCAGCGGAGAGCGAGCCTGGTTCAGCAGATCGGTCAGCGACGCGGTGCCGTTGTCCAGCGCGGTGATCGACTCACCGATCGGGTCCTTGTCGTTGGCAAGCTGGGTCACCAGGTTCTGCAGCTTGTCGACGGCCCCGGAGAACTTGTCACCGTCTTTGCTGATCGTGGTGATCACCGTATTGAGGTTGTCGATCAGCTGCTGAACCGTCTGCCCGTTGTCGGCCAGGGAACTGGTGAACGACTGGGTCTTGGAGAACAGCGAGTCGAGGTTGCCTTCCTGGCCCTGCAGGATCTGGATCAGCGCGTTGGTCAGCGCGTTCACATCGTTCGGATTAAGTCCCTGGACAACGGGTTTGAGTCCACCGAGCAGCAAGTCGAGATCCAGCGCAGGCTCGGTGCGGTCCAGTGGTATCCGGCTGCCCGGCGGCTGGATCTTCGCCGACCCCGGGCTGTCGACCAGCTCCAGGTACCGGTCACCGACCAGGTTGAGGTAACGCACCGTCGCCTTGGTGGCGGAGGTCAGCACGATCTTGCGGTCGGCGTCGAAGTCGACGACCACCTTGTTGTCGGGTTGCAGCGCAACATCGGTGACGGTGCCGACGCGAACACCGGCCACCCGCACCGAATCTCCGGACTTCAGGCTGGAGGCGTCGGCGAACAGCGCCGAGTAGGAGTTGTCCGAGCCCGTCCGATACTGGCCGAAAATCGCGAACAGGGCGGCCGTCAGCAAGATCATCACGACGCCGAACACGCCGACCTTGACGATGGTCTTCCACAGCGCGGTCATCCCGGTTGTCCGATCTGTGCGGAGTTACGCGGCGGTCCGTCCAGCGGGCCGAAGAGCGCCTGCTTGAGAGCATCGGAGTTGAGCAGGATGCCCTGGTTGCCGTACTGAGCCGGGTTCGCTCCGATGTCGGAGACCACGAACGGCGGGCTGGTCTCGAACGGCACCTTCGGCAGGTCGGTACATTGCGGTCCACCGGTCGCGGCGACCTTCGGCAGGTTGGCCGGATACCGGTAGCGCTCACGGCCGAGGAAGAACGACTGCAGCAGAACGGCTCCAGGCAGGGGCAGGCCCGGTCCGGTGGCCAGCGGGATCAGACCGCCGATACCGCAATTCAACGCCGGGCTGTACTTGTTGAGCAGGTCGGTGGTGGGAACCAACAGGTGAACGACGTTGGTCAGTGATTCGCGGTTTTCGCCGAGCACCTCGGTCCCGATGTCGGCAAGACCGATGGCGCTGACCAGCAGAGCGTCAAGGTTCTGGTCCTGGTCGACGATGGTGTCGCTGATCTTCGCCGAGCTCTTGACGGTGTCGAGCAGGTCACCGGAGGCGTCACCGTAGGCGTCGAACACCTGTGGTGCGACCGCCAATTCGTGGTTGAGCGTGTCCAGGCTGGGATTGATCTTGGCCAGGGCGGTGTCCAGGTCCACCAAGGTCTGGCCGAACTGGTCTCCGCGCCCGTCCAGCGACTTGGAGATCGCCCCGAGCGTCTGGTTGAGCTTGGTCGGCTCGATCTTGGACAGCACCGAGACCAGCTGCTGGAACACAGTGTTGATCTCGACGGTGACGTGCTTGCCGTCGATCACCTGACCGGCCTGGATGGACTTCGCCGACGGATCGGTCGGCGGGTTCAGCTCGACGAACTTCGAGCCGAACACCGTCGAGGATGTGATGTCGGCGCTGACGTTGGCCGGGATGTCGTTCACCCGCGCGGGATTGATCGCGAGGTGCAATGCGGCTTTACCGTCGGGCAGGGAATCGATGGAGGAGACCTTGCCGACCTGCGCACCGTTGAGCTTGACTTTGGCGTCGGGGTACATCACCAGGCCGGCTCGGTCCGAGATCACGGTCACCGGAACGGTTTTGGTGAAGCTGTCTTGGAACAGCCCAACAGCCAGCGCGATGATCGCGGCAATGACCACCACGGTCGCCAAACCGGCGATCGGGCGCGCGGCACCTGATTTCATCTCCGCTCCTCCCTATCCGGACAGGTTGAAGTTGCCGTTGGAGCCGTAGATGGCCAGCGATATGAGCAGGGTGACGGAGACGACCACGATCAGGGAGGTGCGTACCGCGTTGCCGACCGCGACGCCGACGCCAGAGGGTCCGCCGGTGGCGAAGTAGCCGAAGTAGGTGTGGATCAACAGGATCGTGATCGCCATCAGGACCGCTTGCAGGAAGGACCACAACAAGTCGATGGGGTTCAAAAACGTGTTGAAGTAGTGGTCATACAAGCCACCGGACTGGCCGAACAGCACCACGGTGGTGAACTGGGACGCCACAAAGCTCAAGATGACCGCGATCGAGTAC